>JAACSL010000044.1 GCA_009993955.1 Paraglaciecola sp. | reverse complement strand
TAATATTAGCGACGTTGAGAGAAATGCGATGGTGGCTGCTTAAACCGATCTCAGGTTATATTACTCAAAGAGTGGGTTGCTAAATTGTCAACGCCCTTAGCAAAAATTTGAGGTAGCAAGCTTGTGTCAATTAATCAGGCAAAAAAAACCACATTAAACAGCATTTTTGGCAGTGAGGGCGAGCTAACCTTGCTTTATGCCATGATGGATCAGCTAAGTGATGGCATCTGCATTATCAACCAAGACTATAAAATTGTTGAAGCGAATCAGACTTATGCCCAAATGCTGGGGTATGAACGAGATGAATTACTCAATCTATATATTTGGGATTGGGAAGCTAAGTTCAGTAAAGAAGATGTTTTTAAACACTTTGCTGATTTTTCTGCGATTAAAACCAATTTCACCTCGTTACATAGACGCAAAAATGGTGAAATTTACGTAGCTGACATTACGGTTGCGGGAGCACAAATCAGCGGTCAATCCATGGCGTTTTGTATTGTACGTGATGTGACTGAATCGCAAAACACCGCCAACGAACTCAAAGAATTTAAAACCATCATTGACCAAATAAGCGATTGCGTTTTTACCTTCGACCCCGACTCTTTGAGATTCGTTTACACCAATAGATGGGCCGAACAACAGATTGGTTATTCATCTGCTGAGTTATCTCAGATGCATCCGTTTGACATCAAACCTCAATATGTTGAAGGCAAATTCAGACAGCTGATCGACCCGTTATTAAACCATCAAACGCAGTTCCTGAGTTTTGAAACGATACATCGTCATAAAAATGGGTCTGAGATTCATGTCAGCGTGAATTTGCAATTGATTGAAATTGCCAGCAGTAAAAAACGATTTGTGGCCATCGTGCGGGATATTAGTGAGCAAAAATCCCGAGAGAAGCACATGATGCAAATGCAGAAAATGGAGGCTATTGGCAGGTTAGCTGGGGGTATCGCTCATGATTTTAATAATCAACTTGCCAGTATTACCGGCTTTGCAGAATTAATTGAATTGGCTGACAACCTTGCAGAAGCCAGAAACTACGCCAAAAAAGTAATGGTAGCCGCAGAACGATCAAGTGAGTTAACGAAGCAGTTGTTGACGTTTTCTCGAAAAGACAACTTATTGCTTGAGACCTTCGATATTCATCAACTGATCATTAAAGCCTTGGAAATATTGGCTTTTTCACTGAACAAAAATGTCGATATTAAAACGCACTTAGCCTCCGGACAGCTCATGGTGCATGGGGATAAAACCTTGCTCCTAAACGCACTCATAAATTTGGGATTAAATGCGGCGGAAGCCATGCCACAGGGTGGTTCTGTCACTATTACTAGTCAATTTCTGGATACCACCGATAGTTTGCCTGTCGAACTATTGAGTGAACAGCGACCAAACTCGTTCCTACTAATACAGGTAAAGGATACTGGGCACGGTATTTCTGCAGACAATTTACCCCGAATTTTCGAACCGTTTTTTACCACAAAACCGCTGAGTCATAGTGCTGGCCTCGGGTTAGCGTCGGTGCAGGGGGCAATTAAACAAAATGGTGGGGCGATAACCGTTGAGAGTCAATTTGGTGAAGGAACAAGCTTTACCATCTACCTTCCCCTCATACAGGGCAGTGATGCCACAACGAACCCTTATTTGCAGGATGCAAACCAAGATAATGGGCGACCACTCACTATTTTGTTAGTGGATGACGAAGTGCTGATACGTGAGATGTGTGAAAAATTTCTGAGTATGTTAGGGCATAAAATTATACTTGCCAGTGACGGGTTGGAAGCATTTAAGTTATACAAAAATAATGCACAGCAAATTGATCTGGTGTTGATGGATATGCTGATGCCTAACATGGACGGTAAGGAAGCGTTTCGATTGATGAAAAGTATTAATCCATCGGTAAAAGTGATCATTTCTTCGGGGTTCAGTGCGGAAAATACCGCTTCTGCTTTACTCGCAGAGGGCGTGAAATGTTTTATACGTAAACCCTACAAATTAGCTGAATTGAAGGAAAACATTGCGCGGGTGATGCGCTAATTGGGTGACACAAACACACTACCTTGTAACAGAGATAGTTTTGCTCCACCAACAAAGCGTAGCTATTCGAGCAACCGATACACCATTTCGCTCATACTAAGATCTGTTTTATGATGATGGTGCTGGCTAGCTGGCCGACATGTATGCGCGGCTACCCACATTCAGAGTCTTCAGGTCTTTGACGACCCCAAAAACCAACAAAGAGAATATCATGCAAATAGCCAAAATTGGTGAAGCGATACTGCGCACCCCTGCCCGCAAAGTGAGTCACGATGAATTTTCCCAAGCTCCTTTGATAGGGTTTTGTGATGATTTGCTGGCAACGATGTTGGCGGCCAATGGTATTGGCATTGCAGCCACTCAGGTGTTTGATCCTCGGGCGATTATGATCATTGCGTCTCGCCCGAATGCGCGTTATCCCCATGCGCCAACTATGGAACCCTTGTTATTAATTAACCCCGAGGTGCTGGCACGAAGTGATGAGCAGGTATGGGAATGGGAAGGGTGTTTGTCTGTGCCAGCATTGCGCGGTCGCATTGCACGCTCAGATTGGGTAGAGGTAAGCTATCAAACCATCCATGGCGAAGCTCAACAACAACGTTTTGTGGGTTTTGTGGCACGGGTATTCTTACATGAATACGATCACCTTATTGGTCTGACATGGCTCGACCACATTAAATCCACACAAGACATCATGGCAGAGAGTGTCTGGTTGACGGCATTAGAGCAAGGTCGATTGTAGGGTGAGTAGGCGAGAAAATAGCGTAGCCGAAGTAAAACAGAAAAAACTGGGCGCAGCCTCAAAACGTGCAGGGCTTTTTTGGGTGGTGCTTAGTGTATTAATTGGTCTGTTTGTGGCTTTATTGATTAGCGTTAAAAGCCACATGACCTTAGCGTTGGATCACAGTTTACTTTTGGTATTGCGCAATCCAGTTGATGTCGCTGATCCTGTTGGTCCCCTCTGGTTTGCGGAGTTTGTACGCGATATGAGTGCCCTTGGCAGCACAGGGGTGTTGACGTGGTTCAGCTTAATCATTGTGGGATTTGCGCTGCAAGTGGGTAAAAAATCCTTGGCGATTTATCTGGGCCTCAGTGTGTGTATGGCGACGGCAGTGAATCATGGACTCAAAGCGTTAATTGCTCGCCCTCGCCCAGATGTGGTCAGCCATGTGAGTGAAGTCTTTACCCAAAGCTTTCCTAGTGGGCATGCCATGTTATCCGCTGTTGTATACATCACCTTTGCCTTGCTCTTAATTGAACTGCGTCAGGGCCAACAGCGTGTTTTTATTATGATTAGTGCGGTGCTGACCACCTTGTTGGTGGGGATGAGCCGAATTTACCTCGGTGTGCATTGGCCAAGTGATGTCGTAGCAGGTTGGTTGGCTGCAGCGATATGGATCATGTTGGTCAATAGACTCTGGTGCCGTTACGCGAGAGGTTTAAATGAGTGAAATTAAAACCTTAACCAGCAAGGTGGTATATAGCAACCGCTGGATTTCAGTGCGTGAAGACATCATTCAACGTCCCAGTGGTGCCAAGGGGCTCTACGGCGTGGTTGAAAAACCGGATTTTGCCGTCATCCTGCCGGTGCAAGATGGCTATGTGCATTTAGTGGAACAATACCGCTACCCGGTAAAACAGCGTTTTTGGGAGTTACCGCAAGGCGCTTGGGAAGGCCAGCCCGAGGCTGATCATGCACAAGTGGCGAGAGGAGAATTGCAGGAAGAAACGGGTTTGCTAGCGGGTAGCATGCTGTATATGGGGCATCAATATTTAGCCTATGGTTTGTCGAATCAGGGTTACCACATGTATTTCGCCACGGATTTTAGTTATACCGAAACAAACTTGGATGCGGAGGAAGAAGGGCTGATTTCTAAAAAATTCTCCCTAACTGAGTTTGAACAGATGATTTTGTCGGGGCAGATAAAAGATGCCACCACGGCAAACGTCTATGGTTTAGCCAAGCTAAAAGGTCTGTTATAAATATTTACGTTTTTCGCTGCTAATTCAATGGCGCTGCGTTAGCATGCTGTTATCAGTGAGGATTTATTAAGAAAACATATGACGTATTCAAGGTTTATTATCATCGCATCCACTGTGCTCATGAGCATGGGCAGCGCAACTGCCAGTAGCTTGCAAAGCATGGCTGAGGTAAGCAGCGAAACCGAGTTAGCCACGGATGTGGCGCAGGATGATAGTGCACAGTCATTCAAACAATGTATCGCAGGCTTACAGCAACAAGCTGCCGCTGCCGGTTTGAGCGAATATACGGTTAACACTGTGCTCGCTCAAGTCACTCACCTGCCGAAAATTCTTGAATACGATCGTAATCAACCCGAATTTGTTCAGACATTCAGTGGTTATTTTGCCGCACGTGTTACCCCTTGGAGGATCAACAAAGGCCAAGAATTGTTGGCGAAACACCATGATTTTTTGCAAAAGCTGAATGCTGAATACGGTGTGCCACCTCAATATTTAATGGCCTTCTGGGCCCTAGAAACTAATTTCGGTGGGATAAAAGGCAAGATGCCTATTTTAGATTCACTGGCGACCTTGGCTTGTGATCAGCGGCGTAGTGCGTTTTTTTCTGCGGAGTTACTGCAAGCCTTACGTTTAGTAGAACGAGAAACCCTAGACGTCAGTGGCATGGTTGGGTCTTGGGCAGGCGCAATGGGGCATACCCAATTTATGCCCTCAGCTTACTTACGTTACGCAAAAGATGGCGATAACGATGGTAAAATAGACTTATGGAACAGTGAGTTAGATGCCCTGGCCTCGGCAGCAAATTTTCTTCAACAACTTGGCTGGCAAAAAGGCTTCCGGTGGGGTAGGGAAGTTAACTTGCCGGAACACTTCAATTATCAACTGGCAGGTAAACGTCATCCGCAAACCTTGAGTTTTTGGCGAGACCAAGGATTGATGACCACCAGTGGGGATCGTTTACCACAAAGTGACCTCAAGGCCGCCCTGCTAGTGCCAGCAGGGCATAAAGGCTCAGCGTTTTTGGTCTATGACAATTTTGATGTCATCCTGCGCTGGAATAATTCTGAATATTATGGCATCGCGGTGGGACATTTAGCCGACAGGATTGCTGGAGCGGCAAGTTTGAGCAAAGCCCTGCCAGATTTACCCCGTTATTCGTTGCTGCAAATGCAGCAATTTCAGCAGAAGCTCAATGAATTGGGGTTCGCTGTGGGTGAAGCAGACGGTATTTTGGGGCCAGCAACACGGCAAGGTGTGAGAGCATTTCAGATTGAACACGGACTGATTGCCGATGGTTACCCTTCTCCTGAAACGGTTGATGCAGTGATGGCTAGTGCTGCACCACCACAGAGTAGTGCAGCGGAATCAACAGAATAGATTGTTCTTGTCTGTTGTCAGTGCCTAAGCCAACAAACAAGGCTTAGGCAAATGTACTGGCGTAAGCTCAATTAGCCAAATACACAAAAACACATCTTGTTGCCATCTGGGTCTTTAAAATAGGCGCCATAAAATACATCGGGGATCCGCTGGCCAGGCGGGCCATCACAGCTTGCACCTAGGGCAATCGCCTTGTGATAAAGTTCATCAACTTGACCTTTGCTTGCGGCAGTAAAACTGAGCATATTGCCATTACCCGGGTGAGGTTCGGCTTTATTATAGGGTACACACAGTGCCAACATCGGCGCCTTGTTGCTAGTGCCGAGGAAAACGATACGATCCATTTTAATTAAGACTTTCGCGCCTAATCCGGCGAATAATTCACTGTAAAACTGAACAGATTTATTGAGGTCTTTTACCCCAACCGTTGCGTATGAAATCATAAAACTTCCTGTGGTTAATAATCAGAAGGTAGGGTAAGAAGCCGGTAACAAGCGCCGATTAAACTTGGCCGCTGGCGACTATTTATCCGACATTTCACCCGCTGGCTAGTCTAGGCGCTTTTCGTCGACTTTGCTGAGCTTTTGTCTGGCAGTAAATAGACTGTTTGAGTGAGCAGGATGCTGCTATAATGTCGCCGATTTTTTGACCAATCCGTTTCCAGAGAGTTTATGTCCAACATCCAGCCCATTTCACGGGTAAAAACCACCGAGCGCATGAAAGCCGAGCGCGGCTTATTTTCTTTTCCCAAATATTGGGCTGCGTGTTTTGAACCTGCGCCATTTTTGCCTATGTCGCGCAAAGAAATGGATGCGCTGGGCTGGGACAGCTGTGACATTATTATTGTAACTGGTGATGCATATGTTGATCACCCCAGCTTTGGTATGGCGGTGATTGGGCGCACTCTTGAAGCACAAGGTTTTCGGGTCGGCATTATCAGCCAACCCAATTGGCACTCGAAAGATGATTTTATGCAATTGGGTGAACCCAATCTGTTTTTTGGGGTAACCGCAGGCAACATGGATTCGATGATCAACCGCTACACGGCTGATCGAAAATTGCGCCATGATGACGCTTATACGCCAAATAATGAAGGGGGCAAACGCCCTGATCGTGCTGTAACGGTTTACACTCAACGCTGTAAAGAGGCCTATAAAAAGCCGGTGATCATCGGTGGTATTGAAGCCAGCTTAAGGCGTATTGCCCACTACGACTATTGGTCGGACAAAGTGCGGCGCAGCGTACTGTTTGATTCTAAAGCTGACATGTTGATGTTTGGTAATGCCGAGCGACCATTGTTGGAGGTGGCTCACCGTTTTGCCATGGGTGAAACCATTGAACAAATGCAAGATATTCGTGGCACGGCTGTGTTGCGCAAAGACCCCTTGCCTGGCTGGCAAGGGGTAGACTCTACTCACGTTGATGTGATTGGTAAAATAGAGCCGATTATTAGCCCCTATGAGTATATTGAAGACAAATGTGCCGTTTCCAACGAGGCGGAACAACAAGCCCAAGCAGATGCCATCAAAGCTAAACCAGTGGTGGTGCAACCCTATAAAGCTGGGGCGGAGCGCCGCAAGCCATGGGATCACACCTATGTGATGCTGCCACCCTATGATGTGGTAAGAGCTGAGAAAACTCACTATGCACACACCTCACGTATTCTGCATCAAGAGACCAACCCGGGCTGTGCACGCGCCCTCGCTCAGCGTCATGGTGACCGTATTGTGTGGATCAATCCGCCCGCTTTTCCCTTAGAAACCGAAGAGATTGATGCGGTATTTGATTTGCCTTATGCACGTGTGCCGCACCCAAGCTACGGTAAAGCTAAAATTCCAGCCTACGACATGATCAAAACGTCTGTGAACATCATGCGTGGTTGTTTCGGTGGCTGTACCTTTTGTTCCATCACCGAACACGAAGGTCGCGTTATTCAGAGCCGTTCTGAAGAATCAATTATTCGCGAAATTGAGCAAATTCGTGACAAAGTACCGGGTTTCACCGGCGTGATTTCTGATCTCGGTGGCCCCACGGCCAACATGTACAAATTGCGCTGTAAAAGCCCTAAGGCAGAGCAAACCTGCCGACGTTTGTCTTGTGTATGGCCAGATATTTGTGGCCACTTAGATACCGATCAAACTCCGACTGTTGAACTGTATCGTAAGGCGCGTGAAGTGAAAGGTGTGAAAAAAGTCTTGATCGCCTCGGGTGTTCGTTATGACTTAGCGGTGGAAGATCCCAATTACGTACGGGAATTGGTCACCCATCATGTGGGAGGCTACTTAAAGATTGCGCCAGAGCACACAGAAAAAGCGCCCTTGGACAAAATGATGAAGCCGGGCATGGGCAGCTATGACAAGTTCAAAGCGATGTTCGAAAAATACAGCAAAGAAGCGGGCAAAGAACAGTACTTGATCCCGTATTTTATCTCAGCCCATCCGGGCACCGAAGATATCGATATGCTGAACTTAGCGCTATGGCTAAAAGAGCGTAATTTTAAACTAGACCAAGTTCAGAATTTTTATCCGTCGCCCATGGCCAACGCAACGACTATGTACCATACCGGTAAAAACCCCATTCATAAGGTCAACCACAAAAGCGAAGTGGTCAAAGTGCCCAAGGGTGATATTCAGCGCCGTTTGCATCGCGCTTTTTTGCGTTACCATGACCAAGCTAACTGGCCTTTGTTGCGTCAAGCCTTAATTGACATGGGCAAGGCTCACTTGATAGGCAATGGCCCCAAATGTTTAGTGCCAGCAGAGAGCCGTAACGAGTTGAAAGGGCGTGATTACAAAGAATTTGCCAAACGTTCGGTGAACAAGGCCGTAGCAAAAGGTAAACAAGCCAATGCGGCCAAGGCCCAGCAAGGATTAACTCGCTTTAGTGACAACCAGCCCCACAATAAAGCAGCAGGAATTTCGAGCAAAGCTAAGGTTACAAATAGCCATGGTCGAAAACAAAAGGCTAAAAATTAGCTAAATTGACTGGCTAATAATCACACAATAGTAGGATACTGTGTCTCTGCACTTTCTACTGCGTGAGTGGTAGGGGGTGCATTACACGTTTTTTTGCAAACTCGCTGCTCAGAGTGCAAAAATTAAAAAGTAGTAATGGAAGCAAATACTTACATACAGCAAGGGTCTTGGCATGCAGAGTAGCAACCAAAAAGTTTTTATCGTGGGTGGTATCGTTTTTTTCAGCATCATTAGTTTGCTGGCTTATTATTCTCAACAATCCTCGCAACCAGAATTCGTTTTTAAAGATGATTTTGTGATCGAAATGTTTGACGAAAACAAACGTTTGGCTGCCACGGTAGATGACTTACAAATAAAAAACACCCTTCTTGAACAGTCGATAGACGACGTCAATGCTATTCTCGCAAAAACAACCGCTGGGCAACGTTTAAACTTAGAATCTCTGAGTATTTGTGAAAATGAAAAACAAGCCTTAGTGGCGTCGTCAAATGCGCTGCGAGATAACGTTGCCAAGCAAATGACCGGCACTGCAGCGCTGTGTGGTGAATTGGAGCAAGTCTTACAAGTTACCCAAGCACAATTGGCTGCGTTTAAAAAACAACTCGACATCAGTCGCGCTGAAAATACCAAATTGTTAGCAGATCTGCTGGATGTGCAGGAAACCTTGCAACAAGACCAAAGAGCCTTAGCGCTGGCAAGTCAGCAAAGGGATAGTATTAAAGCCGAAGCAGAAGGCTTGGTGCGCGATCTTTTTGAACCTTTATACCTGCGTAAGGTGTTTATCACCCCCAGCTACTGTCAAGATGTACCAAGTGAAGAACAACTTTGCATCGAGCAGATTATGGTGCTGCCGAGGTTCAGTAAATTGCCCTACACCCCTGTTCAAGTTAGCTTATTTGATGCCAAGCAACAGCCCTTGGGAAACATTAATTATGATGTTAAAGCAGGTAATATTATTACCTTTCCAGTTGGGCGACGTACCTTGCTCGACAAAGGTGAATTTAGCGTTGTGTTCAAGGTAGACAACATGACCTTGCAGCACAAAGAAACCCTAGTTGGCAAAACCAAATCTGAATAAGTTTTGCGGCCGTTAGTTTGGCTGGGAAGGGCGCAAGTAGTAAAACAAGCTGCCACCGGCGGCACCGCACAGGCACAAACTGAGAAAACCAAGGGTAGTGCGTGCGCCGGCGATCACCGTAATATTCATGATGGGGTGCATGGCCAATAACATACAAGCCACGGCACTGAAGCCAGCCAGAGGCAACAGCCATTTTCTGTAAACCCTGAGTGCTTGAATCTGCCAGATGAGTAATCGACAGCTAACAAATCCTAATAGCAAACTGACACTGATGATTGGCCCTAAACTAGCCCACAAACCCAGCAGATCTTGCCATGTCATCCATAAACGATTGCTCAAGGTGATCTCCACGCCTATCTCACTCAAGCCTGCCAAAACAAACTGGCTATGAACCGTACTTGCTAATAAAAATGTGAGTAAAGACGCGGCCATAAAATGCCCGACTAATGTAAAAAAGTTTGCCATAGGTGTGTGCTGGTTTACTGCGATGATAGCTAAGGTAGGCACTATCATGGCACTATCTGTGGCAGAATCCAAAACAATCCCTATCAACGAGTTGTCGCTATGAAATATTGTGTTTGTCGCCTCGCTACCCTACGTCGCTTTTTTCTTTTGATTATCGCAAGTGTTATGCACGTACCACTGCTCTTCGCGCAGGCTGAGCAGCCAAATACGCCAGTGCAGGCAACGTTTCCGGCTTATCATCTCGATACCATTGCCACGGCCTTACATTTTCCTTGGTCCTTGGCTTTTCTTCCAGATGGTAAGTTACTGGTAACTGAGCGTACTGGACAATTGCGCATGGTGAACAATGGGGAGGTATCAGCACCGATAACAGGCTTGCCTGATGATATCTACGTCAAAAGCCAAGGCGGGCTATTGGATGTAATACTGCATCCAAACTATCAACAAAACGGCTGGTTATACTTGAGTTATGCCAGCGGCACCGATGAACACAATGCGTTGACCTTGATGCGTGCCAAACTAGATGGGCTGAGTTTAGTTGAGCAACAAGTGCTATTTCGGGTGAGCCCAGATAAAGACACGCCAGTGCATTTTGCTGGTCGCATGACTTTTTTAGCCGACAATACACTTTTACTCACGAGCGGTGATGGCTTCGACTATCGCGAAAAGGCCCAATTAAAAAATACCTTGTTGGGTAAGATTGTACGATTGATGGATGATGGCAGTGTGCCTTTGGATAATCCCTTTGTGGCTGCCAGTGAAGTGTCGGCAGACGCTGATTATGATCCGCTTGTAAGCCCGTTTATCTATTCACTTGGTCATCGCAATCCCCAAGGCATTGCTTATGATTCCGCAAGAAAAGTGGTGTTTGCTCATGAACATGGCCCGGCGGGTGGTGATGAAATTAATATCATCGAAGCTGGCCACAATTACGGCTGGCCGGTGATCACCAATGGCTTAGATTATTCGGGGGCGCGCATCAGTCCCTTCACCACCTATCCAAATATGCAGCAACCGTGGCTGGATTGGACACCTTCTATCGCGCCTTCCGGCATGGCTATTTACCAAGGTGCCATGTTTGCTGGCCTGCAAGGCGATATACTGGTGACGTCCTTGAAGTTTAAACAAGTGTATTGGTTGCACATGGCTGGCATGAAGATTGTGCAGCAAAGTACGCTTTTTTCTGAGATTGGCCAGCGTTTGCGTGACATACGAGTGCATCCAGACGGCAGCATTTATGTATTAACTGATTCAAACGAAGGGCAGATCTTACGAATAAGTGCGCAAACACCATGAGTGCATGCATAAAAAAACACCATATTTCAAAACCTTATCACCAAAAATAATAGTGATTATTGTCAATCGTAGGCCCTGACGAATTTTAATTTGCCAACTTAGGCTTTATACTGGCAAGGTTTATTTCCCAGTCTCCAACGTAGTATGTAATCTCGGAGCCAACCAAGAGGATCGAATAGTGTTAGAAGCGTATCGTAAACACGCGGCCGAACGCGCCGCAGAAGGTATTCCAGCCAAACCCTTAAGTGCTGAGCAAGTAGCGAGTTTGGTGGAGTTACTCAAGGCTCCACCTAAAGGAGAAGAGACGTTTTTGCTCGAACTTTTGTCTGAGCGGGTTCCTCCTGGGGTAGATGAAGCGGCCTATGTGAAAGCGGGCTTTTTAAGTGCCATTGTCAAAGGCGAGGCCACAAGCCCATTAATTTCAAAAGACGCGGCGATCCAGTTATTGGGAAATATGCACGGTGGCTACAACATCGTGACCTTGGTTGATGCACTAGACGATGCAGACATTGCCGAATTGGCCGCAGAAGAGCTAAAACATACCTTGTTAATGTTTGACCGCTTTCACGATGTGGAAGACAAAGCCAAAGCTGGCAACAAGTATGCACAAGACGTATTAGAGTCTTGGGCCGAAGCAGAGTGGTTTACCTCACGTCCGGATTTAGCCGACAAGATTACCGTTAGTGTGTTTAAAGTCACCGGCGAAACCAATACAGATGACTTATCACCGGCTCCTGACGCATGGTCACGCCCTGACATCCCCTTGCACGCCCGTGCGGCATTTAAGATGACCCGTGACGGTTTGACGCCAGAAAAACACGGTGAAGTCGGCCCACTTAAACAAATTGAAGAGATTAAAGCCAAAGGTTATCCCGTGGCATTTGTCGGTGATGTGGTCGGGACAGGCTCGTCACGTAAATCAGCCACCAACTCGGTATTGTGGTTCTTTGGCGAAGATATGCCTGGTGTGCCCAATAAACGTGGTGGTGGTATCTGTATCGGTAGCAAAGTTGCTCCCATTTTCTTCAACACCATGGAAGATGCCGGCGCATTAGTTTTTGAAGCCGATGTGGAAAAAATGAACATGGGTGATGTCATCGACATTTACCCCATGCAAGGCAAAATTACCAAACATGACAGCGACGAAGTACTGGCAACCTACAGTTATAAATCTGAAGTTTTGCTCGATGAAGTGCGTGCTGGTGGCCGGATTAACTTAATCATCGGTCGTGGTTTAACCGATAAAGCGCGCGAGTCTTTAGGTTTGCCTGCCTCTAGTTTGTTCCGCAAACCGGACCAACCCGCTGATACAGGCAAAGGTTATACCTTGGCGCAAAAAATGGTGGGTAAAGCCTGTGGTGTAAAAGGTATTCGTCCTGGCACATATTGTGAACCGAAAATGACCACGGTTGGCTCACAAGACACCACGGGACCAATGACCCGTGACGAATTGAAAGACCTTGCGTGTTTAGGGTTTAGCGCTGATTTAACTATGCAGTCATTCTGTCACACAGCGGCGTATCCTAAACCAGTAGACATTGAAACTCAGCACACCTTGCCTGACTTCATTATGAACCGAGGTGGTGTGTCGTTGCGTCCGGGTGACGGTATTATCCATTCCTGGTTAAATCGCATGTTATTGCCCGATACCGTTGGTACAGGCGGAGACTCGCACACTCGTTTCCCTATCGGTATTTCCTTCCCTGCGGGGTCTGGATTGGTGGCGTTTGCGGCTGCGACGGGTGTCATGCCCTTAGACATGCCAGAATCGGTATTGGTGCGCTTCAAAGGTAAAATGCAGCCCGGTATTACCCTGCGTGACCTCGTTCATGCGATTCCACTATACGGGATCAAAAACGGTTTATTGACCGTGGCCAAAAAAGGTAAAGTTAATGCGTTTTCAGGCCGTATTTTGGAAATTGAAGGGCTTGAAGATTTAACTGTTGAACAGGCTTTTGAATTGTCTGACGCTTCGGCTGAGCGCTCAGCAGCGGGTTGTACGATTAAATTGTCTAAAGACTCTATTGCGGAATACCTCAATTCTAACATCACCATGTTACGTTGGATGATAAATGAAGGCTATGGTGATGCGCGTACTTTAGAACGCCGTGCACGTAAGATGGAAGAATGGTTGAAAAAACCAGACTTGATGGTCGCTGACGCTGACGCAGAATATAGTGAAGTGTTAGAGATTGATCTCAATGAAATCAAAGAGCCAATCTTGTGTTGTCCTAACGATCCTGATGATGCCAAAACCTTGTCTGAAGTTGCTGGTGATAAGGTCGACGAAGTTTTTATCGGTTCATGTATGACTAACATTGGGCACTTCCGTGCTGCCGGTAAATTGCTTGAGCAATACGATGGCAAACTGCCTACACGTTTGTGGATGTCACCACCCACCAAAATGGATCAGGCGCAGTTGATGGAAGAAGGCTATTACAATATTTACGCCAAAGCAGGGGTGCGCACTGAAATGTCAGGTTGCTCGTTGTGTATGGGTAACCAAGCACGTGTAGAAGCGGGTGCGACAGTATTGTCTACGTCCACGCGTAACTTCCCTAACCGTTTAGGTGATGGGGCTAACGTGTATTTGTGCTCAGCTGAAATGGCCGCTGTTGGCGCGATTGTGGGTAAAATCCCCACCATGAGTGAGTACATGGAATATGCTGACAAAATCGAATCTATGTCGGGTGATGTGTTCCGTTATTTGAATTTCGATCGCATGGAAGTATTCAAACAGGCTGAGACAGAAGCGAAGAAGAACATTATACCGACGCTTAATATCGCCTAGGGAATAGTCTTAAAACGCTAATCTACTCAAACCTTTTACTCAAACCTTAGAAAAGCCGGATTGGTAACAAACCTTTCCGGTTTTTTTGTTTTTAACCGATGTGTAAGCTAGTATTTTCTGCACTTATTAACGGTTGGAGTAAAGGTCCTCAATGCAAAGACTTGGCTGGCAGATGGTGTTAGTTATGCTGATTGTATTGTCTCGCCCTTTACACAGTTGTGAACTCACGTTTGCCGTTTCAAGTGAGTTTCCTCCCTACCATATCTTGCAAGCTGACCATAGGTGGGGTGGCTTGTCGGTTGAACTGTTCCGTTTGCTCGCTGAGGAAGCAAATTGTCAGGTCAAGGTAATCGATGTTCCTTGGGTAAGAACCCTAGAACTGTTACGTAAAGGTAAAATTGACGCGGTCTCAAACTATTCGCTGAATGCACAACGTCAACAATATAGTTAACCCCAATCCTGTTTAAGAAATTGAACTAAATGCCTGTTCCAAGATCCGATCTTTCGACCAAGAAAGTGGGAACCAACAGAGGAACAGGCAT
>JAACSL010000024.1 GCA_009993955.1 Paraglaciecola sp. | reverse complement strand
CTAATGGTGGCAAAACATCAAGCGTTTATCGAACTAGATTAAGGTGACTTCATTCTAAGCGCTGCCGCGCAGAGCAATCTCGCATGTCCTGCTCTAATAAAAGACTTAATTCACCGAGTAGTATGCTGGAGCAGGCTCCTGAACGCCTGGCTTTCAGCCATTTTAGGTATGTTATGCGGCTCATAAGTACGACCGTCTCTATTCGCACTGATTTGCCTAGACTATTAGTTAGATTTAAGTGCGTACAATTGGGTCTATGACTTCAACTTTCCTTAACAAGTCTGATAGATCCTGTTGAACCACTATCATGCCTTGCTGAATGGTTGGATGGTTTTATAAGGTTTTTAAAATAGGGGGTAAGTAGGTGTTATTCAAAAGTTTGATCACGTCCCAAAAGTGTTAGGGCTGCAGCTTTTGGTGATTTATTTTGGTAGAGTACTTGGTAAATTTGTTCACAAATAGGCATCTCTACACCCATTCGGTCGGCTAATATTTTCACTTCTTTTGTGTTTTGATAACCTTCAACTACCTGCCCAATTTCTTGTATGGCTTGCTCGATACTCAATCCTTTACCCAAAGCTAGACCAAATCGTCTGTTGCGACTTTGATTGTCGGTACAAGTCAGGACTAGGTCACCGAGTCCAGCCATGCCCATAAATGTTTGGGGCTGGGCGCCTAAAGTAATGCCTAAGCGTGTCAATTCAGCTAAGCCCCGAGTTATCAAGGCTGTTCTGGCATTGCTACCAAAGCCTAAACCGTCTGCTAAGCCTGCACCGATGGCAATCACATTTTTCACTGCGCCACCCAGTTGAATGCCGATAAAGTCGTTATTTCTATAAACTCGAAACGATTTAGCACAGTGCAGTTTACTGGCAAAATCTGCAGCCAACTGGTCGTCAGTTGACGATAGGGAGATAGCTGTCGGTAGCCCAGCCACCATTTCTTTCGCAAACGTTGGTCCAGACAATGCTGCTAGGGGAATGTCACTACCTAATATATCTAAAGCTACATCTTGCAATAAGCGCCCAGTGTCTGGCTCAAGGCCTTTGGTGGCCCAGATTATGCGGTGATTATCGTGCAACATGGGTTTGATTGCGCTGAGCAGCGCTGAGAAGCCATGGCTAGGCGTGACGATTAATAGGTCATTGCTTTTATTCACTGCTTCAAGCAGATCCGTTTCGATATGAAGATCAGATGGAAACGTAGCGTTGGGTAAGTACCGTTGGTTAACACGTTCTAAAGCCATTGCCTGCATTTGTTGCTTGTCACGCCCCCACAAATAAGTCGGGGTGCCATTGCGTGCAAGACAAAAAGCAAGGGAGGTACCATACGATCCTGCCCCCAATACTGAAACACTTTTTTTCACTAGAGACTGTCGCTTACGCGTCTAGTTTGGGTGAACTGTTTTCTTGCGCTTGTTGCGCGCGTTTTTGTAAATAAGCAGCAAAAATTGCATCGAAATTTACTGGTGCTAAGTTAAGCGCAGGGAAGGTGCCACGATTGACAAGGTTAGAGATGGTTTCACGGGCATAAGGGAACAAAGTATTCGGGCAGAATGCACCCATCATGTGTGCTTTATTTTGTTCTGGCATGTCACCGATGGTAAAAATGCCCGCTTGTTGCACTTCGCAAAGGAAGGCAGTTTCCTCGCCTATTTTGGCTGTCACAGTGACAGCTAGCACGACTTCGTACAAGTCGTTGTCAATTTTGGTACTTTTGGTATCCAAATCTAACTGAACTTCAGGCTTCCATTCTTTCTTAAAAATATCGGGTGAATTGGGTGTTTCAAACGAAATATCTTTTGTATAAATACGTTGAATAGCAAATTGTGGTGCCGCAGAGGCCGCTGGCTGTGTTGCAGATTCGTTGATTGTATTGTCGTCAGCCATGAGGCAAAGTCCTTTATAGTAAGTAGATTAAATAGCGAGAAGGCTATCAAGTTTATTTTGAGCATCTAGGGCGTGCATGTCATCGCAACCGCCGATGTGCTGGCCATTGATGAATATTTGCGGAACAGTTGAGCCGCCGTTGGCACGTTTTATCATGGTACTTCTGAGTTCTGGCTGTACATCAATTTTGAATTCTTCAAAAGGTACGCCTTTTTCAGTCAGTAGCGCTTTTGCACGATGGCAATAGGGACAATGGCCTTTGGTGTATATTTCTACTTTGGTCATATTTTTACCTTATTATTTAGCAACAGGTAGATTAGTGCCTTGCCAAGCGTTCATGCCACCTTTTAAAACCGAAGCTTGAGTGAAGCCTGCCTTCATTAATTGTGAGGCGGTACGTTTGGCCGTCATACCCATCGCACACACCACAATAATGGGTGTGTCTTTGTATTTTTCAAGACTTGAAAAATCACCTTTATTGAGTAATTCGGCTTTTAATTGTTTAGCGCCAAGAATATGGCCCTTTTTGTATTCCGCTGCAGGACGGATGTCTAACACATATGCATCTTGTTTATTGATTAACAACGTTGCTTCATGCGTACTCAATTCTTTTAAATCTGACACCAAAGCGGACACAAAAGAAAATATCAAAGCCACCACTAAAGCGGCAAATGCCGCGGAAAGTAGATAATGATTTGTCACAAACTCAATCATTTGATCCATAACACATAACCTCATACTGCGAAGAGCAAAAAAATAACTGCAAAGTATATAGATTTTGCAGTTGGAAGCCAGCCCAGACTTTGGTCGATTTAAGTAACACAGCATATCATATGGCTAAGCAATTGGTTTTTCGGCTTATTTGCAGATGACGTTGGCAAGCGCAAAGGATAATATTGCTTATCGACGCATTGACGGGGAATGATCATGGCTACACACAAAAATACGACCGCATTAATTATTTTGGATGGCTGGGGATACAGAGAGGAGTCGCAGAGTAATGCGATTGCCCATGCCAACACCCCGGTGCTGGATGGTTTAGTCAAACAATATGCGCACACGCTGATTTCTGGATCCGGAATGGACGTGGGGTTGCCAGATGGCCAAATGGGTAATTCTGAAGTTGGCCATGTGAATTTAGGTGCGGGTCGTGTGGTGTATCAAGACTTCACCCGTGTCACTAAGGCTATTGCTGATGGTGATTTTTTTACTAATTCGGTGTTAGTCGAGAACATGGACAAGGCGATTAGTCAGAACAAAGCCGTGCATGTCATGGGTTTGCTCTCGCCAGGTGGAGTTCATAGTCATGAAGATCATATTTTTGCCCTACTCAAGATGGCTGCTGAACGAGGAGCAAAGAAGCTATATTTACACGCATTTTTGGATGGGCGCGATACGCCGCCGCAAAGTGCAAAGTCCTCGCTGATCGCTGCGGATGAAGTGTTTAAACAGCTTGGAGTAGGTAAAACCGCAAGCATTATTGGCCGTTATTATGCGATGGACAGAGATGAACGTTGGGATCGGGTAAAAGCGGCTTATGATCTCATTGCCAAAGCAGACGGATTGCATCATGCACATTCTGCTGTGGAAGGGCTCGAAGCGTCTTACGCAAGACAGCAAAATGATGAGTTTGTACAAAGTACGGTGATTGGTGATGCCGTGCCATTAGAAGAGGGCGACGCCCTGTTTTTCATGAACTTTCGGGCAGATCGAGCACGGGAAATTACACGTCCGTTTGTTGAAGAAGATTTTTCCTCATTTGAAAAAGGCCCGCATCTTAAGTTAAGCGCATTTGTGATGTTAACCCAATATGCTGACAGCATTGCGGCACCCAGTGCTTATCCACCGGTGGCGCTGACGAATGTCATGGGTGATTGGTTAGCTCAACATCACCTGACTCAACTGCGCATTTCAGAAACAGAGAAATATGCCCATGTCACCTTTTTCTACAGCGGTGGTCGAGAAGAATTATATGCTGGTGAGGAGCGCATTTTAATATCCTCTCCTAAAGTGGCCACCTATGATCTACAACCAGAAATGAGTTCAGCTGAGTTAACAGACAAATTGGTTGACGCTATTGATGCGGGCAAGTTTGATGTGATTGTGTGTAATTATCCTAATGGCGATATGGTCGGCCATACGGGTAATTTTGATGCTGCCGTTAAAGCGTGTGAAGCTGTTGATAGCTGTATTGGGCGTGTTGTCGACGCTGTTTTGCGCAATGACGGCGATTGCTTGATCACCGCCGACCATGGTAACGCAGAAAAAATGCGGGATGAAACAACGGGGCAAGCCCATACTGCCCATACGAGTGAACTAGTGCCGTTTATTCATGTTGGCAGGCGCAAAACTCATGCTCGTGAAGGTGGCACACTCAGTGATGTGGCGCCAACTATGTTGCATCTAATGGGTTTAGAACAACCTAAGGAAATGACGGGTACTCCTATTGTTACCCTGTCATAGTCCCTTGCAACCTCGTAAAACGTATCGCAAAGCGCCATGGCTGTGGTGTTTTGCGCTTTTCATTTTCAGTATTAGCGTTGCTGCCCAGCAAAATGATGATCTTGAAACTATTCAAAGTCAGATTAAAACCAAGCAAGCAGAAGTAGCAGCGCAAGTTGCCCGAGCGCGGCAGTTACAAAATGAATTAGAAAGTGTGGAAGTTAACATTGCACTTACGGTTAAAGCGCAACAAAAGACGCGTGCTGCTTTAAGTGCCAACAATGCTCAACTCAAGCAACTCAATACACAAAAAGAATCCATTAAACTTGCCTTATCGCAGCAGCAAGAAAGTCTGTCTAAGTTGATTCGTAGCGCTTACATGACCGGTAATTATGACTTTGCTAAGATGTTACTCAATCAACAAGACGCGGCAAACTTTGAACGTACCATTACTTATTATCAATATTTAAACAAAGAGAGTACTGCAAAAATTGCCCAATTTCGGCAGTCGGTGGCGGAACTTGAAGAGGTAAACAAGCAGTTAGCTGGCAAACAACAAGAACTCGAACAAATTCAAGCCCAGCAAATCTCACAACATAAACAGCTGCAAAAACAGCAAGCAAGTCGTGAGTCGACCCTAGTATCAATACGCAGCGCCATTGAATCTGATGAGGCAAAATTAGAAATTTTGCAACAAAACGAGAAGAACCTGATTGAAGCCATAGCCCAAGCGCAACGCCGAGCAGAACAACAGCAACAAATTTACGACGGTCTGAGTCAATACAAAGGTGAGCTGTTAATGCCGGCTAAAGGTGAGTTGCGACGAATGTTTGGACGAATACGTCAGGGGCAAGTGAAATGGAAGGGCATCGTGATAAATGGTCAAGTTGGCAGTGCCGTGGTAGCTATTCATCAAGGCAAAGTATTGTATGCCGATTGGTTGCGGGGTTTTGGTCTGGTCACGGTGATTGACCATGGTGATGGTTTTATGAGTTTATATGGGCATAATCAGGCCTTGTTAAAGCAAGCTGGCGATGCGGTTACTGCTGGGGAAACCATTGCATTACTCGGTCAAAGCGGTGGCCAAAGCTCGCCTAATTTATACTTTGAAATTCGCCATAAAGGTCAACCCATTAATCCGGTTGGATGGCTAAAACTGTAAGATTAATCTCTGGTCATGGATGTGCAGATAAAAGCTAGTAAATTAATACCAGCACTTTATAATCGCTTTACATTAAAAGGCTTTTTCACCTGTTTGTTGGTGTAAGCAACGTATAAAAATAATAAATGCGCATCACTCTTTTGGTTCTAATATTGACTCTTTGTTGGCTGCCTGCACAAGCCAACACTCGCCCTGTTGACGTTGCCATTATCATCGATGACATGGGCAACAAACATCAAGACGCTACCGCCTTTAATCTACCCATTAACGTCACCTTTGAAATTTTACCCAACAAACGGCTGTCTCGGGTGTTTGCTGAGCGTGCAAACGCGCAAACTCGAGAAATTATCATTCATATGCCAATGGAATCTTTGGCTGGCCAACGACAGGAGGACGACGTCATATTAGCCTCAATGTCGGTGGAGCAGATGCAAACATCATTGGCCAGAGCACTACAAAGTGTGCCTTATGCAGTGGGTTTAAATAATCATATGGGCAGTAAGCTCACTCAGTTAGCGTTACCCATGGAAGTCACCATGGATTTTTTGCTCCAACAAGGTCTGTATTTTCTCGATAGTCGCACTACAGATTTAACCTTAGCTGAAACGGTAGCAAGAGAGTCGGGCGTACCTGCAGTAAAGCGCAACGTGTTTTTAGACCACAATGCCGATATTGCGAGTATCCGTGAACAGTTTTTCCGTTTAATGCGTCTTGCTAAAAAATACGGACAAGCCGTCGGGATTGCTCATCCTTATCCACAGACTCTGCAATTTCTAGCTGAGAATTTAGCCTATCTAGATGATCATGGAATTCGTTTGGTTAAGTTGAGCGCTTTGGTGGCTGAGCCAACCACACCTGCAACACCAAGTGCACTGCGTCTCGCACGTGCGTCTCAATCGGAATAAATAAGGAAACGGACATGCCTGCAGCAAACCTACTGGCCCTAATCGATGATATTGCCACTATATTGGATGACGTGGCGGTATTGTCCAAAGTTGCAGCTAAAAAGACAGCAGGCGTCTTAGGGGATGATCTAGCCCTCAACGCTGAACAAGTCGCAGGTGTAAAAGCAGACCGAGAGCTACCCGTGGTTTGGGCGGTTGCCAAAGGTTCGTTATTGAACAAAGTTATTCTTGTTCCCTCGGCGTTACTGATCAGTGCATTTTTACCTTGGCTGGTGACGGTATTGTTGGTCTTAGGCGGTTTGTACTTGTGTTATGAGGGAGTTGAAAAAATTGCTCATAAATTGCTGCACAGTAAAGAAGAGTTAAACGCCGAACATCTTGCCAAACTTAAAGCCCTCGCAGATCCTGAAACTGATTTGGTTGCCGTTGAAAAAGATAAAATAAAAGGGGCGATCCGCACGGACTTTATTTTGTCTGCAGAAATCGTGGTGATCGTATTGGGTACGGTGCAAGATCAAAGCTTAAGCACTCAACTTGGGGTACTCTCGTTATTGGCATTAACAATCACTGTTGGTGTATATGGCATTGTGGCTGCCATCGTAAAATTAGACGACGTGGGTTTGTATTTATTACGACAATCCATCAATAGTTCGTTTTCAGCCATCAAACGAGGGCTCGGACGGGCGCTGTTAATTATTGCGCCACTGTTGATGAAAACCCTATCCATCGTTGGCACGGCTGCCATGTTTTTAGTGGGGGGTAGTATCATTGTACACAACATTCACTCTCTCCATCATTTGCTCGAACCGGCTTATGCAGCCTTTGATTCTATGGCTATTGTTGCGGTTGTTGCACCTATGGCAATCGAAGGCCTTGTTGGTGTTGTGATGGGCAGTGTATGTCTGATAGCAGTCACGTCATTGCAAAAATTATTTGCTAGACAGCCAACGCAGTAGTGGCTAGCACTTAGGTTTAACTCAGCCACTTTCTGTAGTGAACTGCTTGCAGTCATTAATATGACTAATTATTTTTGTGATATTTTCCACTTTGCATTCTTGCGGTAATGTTATATTATAACGTCCGTTTTTAGGGGTAGACTTGAATGCAATTAAGCACTGAAAAATCATTTTTAGACAAACTAGGCATCTGGGCCTCGAGTTTGTGTGCGTTGCATTGTCTTTTGTTACCGATTCTAATCCCCTTTATTCCTTTTGTCGGTGCAACATTTTTTGCGCAAAGCTGGTTTGAACGCGGCATATTATCTTTATCGATGATCATTGGTTTTTGGGCAATTTTGTCTGGATTTTATCGTTACCATCGCCAACTTTATCCTTTATATAGTTTGGTCTTGGGTGGATTAATTTACTGGAATAAAGATATGTTTGGCGCCGCTTATGAGCCAATCACCATCACAGTTGGGGCTATTCTGATTGTTGGTGCGCACATCGTGAATTTAAAATTGTGTCAAAGCTGCAGAAGCTGTGAATCCAGCTGTTCTAGCGTGGCTCAAGACTAGCAACATAGGCTTTGGCCTTATCGGGGGCATTGCTGAATACCCCATCAACTCCCCATTGTGTTAATTCCAACAAATCTGCTGGTTCATCCACCGTATAAACATACACTTTTAAACCTCGCTGATGAGCATCGGCTACAAAAGCTTCATCCAAAAAGCTGACGTCAGCATTGACTGAATATGCTTGCAATGTTTGTGCAAATGCCGCGTAATCAATGGGTTTAGTGGCGGTTAAAGCGCCAATTTTTACCCTAGGTAATGTTGTTTTCAGGGCTCGCAGTAAGTGATGATCAAACGATGAAACAATGATCTGATCGAGGCTGAAGTGATACTTTTCAACCGCTATTTCAATATGTTCTTGCAGCAAACTTAAGTCGTTAACGCCTTTGATTTCAATATTCAGTAGGCAGCGCCCAGCGATGAGTTGCAAAACCTGCAATAAGCTTGGCACATGTTCACCCAAGCCAGCATCCAATGTTTGCAAAGACGCTAAGCTATGATCGCGCAATTGCCCCTTTCCATTGGTTGTGCGGTGTACCCAACGGTCATGAATAACCACCAAACCTTGCTCAACTTGATGTACATCAATTTCAATGCCGTCTACTTTGAGTTCAAGGGCTTTACGTATGGCAGCGAGAGTATTTTCTGGGGCGTAGGCACTGGCACCTCTGTGAGCGAAGATCAACATATCTACCTGACTCGGTTATGAAGTTTCTGGGCATTAATAGTTTCGTACAGTGCCGCAGATATAACCAGTAAGCCACCACAAATTGTTTGCCAAGTGGGCTGTTCATGCAGAATTAACATAGCCAGAATGACCCCATACAAGGGCTGCATGCAGGCAACCAGAGAAAACGTTTTGGCACGTAGGTGTTTCAAACTGGCAGCGATCAACGCATGAGGTAGTGCAGTGAGAAAGGTACCAAGGATGATGAGCCAGAGATAGGTCTCACTGCTTGCTTTGAATAGCTCTGGGCCAATGAAAAAAGTGAGGCTGAACACAATGATCAGAGTTTGGTAACTCATCGACAAAGCACCAGAGTAGTGTGAAAAATATTTACGATGGACAAGATTGCGCATGGCATAGAGCATGGCCGAGCAGATCCCCACCAAAATACCCAGTGTTACATCATTTTCCAGACTGACTTCAGGTACAATTAAATAGATGCCAAACAAAACCACCATGGCGCTGAGCAAATCTTGCCAAACCAGGCGAATTCCCTCAAAAAAAGGCTCTAACAGTACGGTGATGACTGGAAAAGTAAACAGAGCAATCATACCTACAGACACCGACGAGAATTGCATGGCGGCAAAATATGTGACCCAGTGAGCTGCCATCAGCACGCCTAAAAATACAGCAATGCAGTAGTCTCTGCCGTTATTTAAGCGAATTTTTCCACCGCTCATGCGTACGATAACAAAAAGAATACAGCAGGCAATTACCGCTCGACCAAAGGTGATATCAGTAGCCGAGAGAGGAATAATTTTAGAAAAAAGTGCTGTCGCACCGAGCAGCACCATTGTGATATGCAGAGACCACAGGCTCTTTTTAACGGGATCCAAACTTAGTTGACAGTGGTTGCAAAAACTTCACCAAGACGAGTGGCATCGCCTTCTGCAAACGAGGCAAAGTCAATTTTGTCAGCTTCAAAACACGCTACAATGGTTGAGCCTAGTTTGAACAGCCCCATTTCTTCGCCTTTTCCTATGGTTACTGCGTGCTCTCCATCCACCGGATATTGCCAATGTTGTACATTTTTACCAGTGGGTGGACTGACGGTGCCGGCCCATTTAGTTGCGATGCTGGCGACGATGATCGCACCGACCAACACCATGGCCAGTTTACCTACTTCAGTGTCAAAAATAGCAACCACTCGCTCATTTCGGGCAAACAAGCCAGGTACTCGCTGTGCAGTCAATGGGCTCACTGAAAACAACTCACCAGGCACATATAACATATCAGTTAACGTGCCGGTAATGGGCATGTGAATACGATGATAATCTTTGGGTGATAGGTAAATAGTCGCGAATTTACCATTTTTGAACGGGCTGGCGATTTCTGGTTTGCCGCCCAGTAATGCGGTTAAACTGTAATCATGGCCCTTGGCTTGAATGATCGAATCGTAGCGGATGTTGCCAATTTGACTGATGGCACCATCAACAGGCATAGCCAATTCGTTTGCGCCATCACAAATAGTACGGGCATCAGGTTTTAATTCACGGGTAAAAAAATCATTGAAGGTTGCATAGGCTTCAGGCTCACTGTTTAGTGCCTCAGCCATGTTCACATTGTATTGTTTAATAAACAACTTGATCAGTGAGGTGGTGAGAGCCCCAGCTTCTGCCGCGGCTAAAGCGCCAACCGTTCGAGAAAGTAAATGTTTTGGCAGTATGTACTGCAACGCGATTTTCAATGAATCTAACAAAATAACACCCAAGTTAATTAAACAATCCAGTTGGAATTGTACCTCAAGTTGCGAGAATCGTGCAGCATCACTAAGTCAAATAGGCTATATGCTAGTAAAATTAAGGTGAGTCTGGTAAACCAGTTAGACCTTCATGTGGGCAGGACGCAGTTCATCCATATTGGCTAAAATTTTGTGATAGTTTTCGTAACGCTGAACACTGATTTGTCCATCTTCCACTGCTTGACGAATAATGCAACCTGGATCACTGCCGTGTTTACAATCTCTGAATTTACATCCGCCAAGGTAATCCCTGAACTCTCTAAAACCGTAAGTTAGGCGTTCAACGGGTAAATGCCAGAGGGCAAATTCGCGCACGCCGGGTGAGTCTATCAATTCACCACCTTGCTCAAAACGCAACAGTTTTGCCGCCGTGGTTGTATGTTGGCCCAAACCAGAATTATCCGAAATATCACCAATGGCTTCATCGGCATGAGGCAGCAGTGCGTTAATTAAACTTGATTTGCCCACCCCTGATTGCCCAACAAAAACGCTGGTTTTACCCTTTAAGCAGGCGGACAACTGGGCCATTCCACTGAGGGTTTTACAGCTGGTGAAGACAATTTGGTAGCCAATTTTCCGATAAATATCGAGTTGTTGTTCTACGTCTTGTCGTTCATGTTCGTTGAGTAACTCAACTTTATTTAACAAAATCACCGGGGTGATCTCGACATCTTCAGATGCCACCAAATAACGATCAATAATATTGAGTGATAAGGTAGGGATTACTGAGCTGACGATAATAATTTGGTCAATATTCGCGGCGACAGGTTTCACCCCGTCGTAAAAGTCGGGGCGTGTGAGCACTGATTTACGATCGTGGACCGCTTCAATTACCCCTGCTACGGCAGTATTGGTGTCTTTGCCAGGACGAAACAACACATCATCGCCACACACCACACTAGTTATCGTGCGTCGCATATGGCAACGATGCACAATACCCAATGAATCTTCTACATCTGCGTGCTTACCAAAACGGCCGATTACCTTGCCATTTTGTGGTTCGCCCAATTGATTATCATCAAAATCTTGACTCGATTTATGGCTGGCAATACGGCGACTGCGATTGCTTGATACTTGGCGTTGTTGTTGCTGTGTGAGTTTTAGTTTTTTTGCCACGAGCGTGTTTACTATATTTGGCGCAAATTCAGCTATCATGGTAACGTTTTGGCGCTATTAATCATACTCTTGTTATTGTCTTTCAGTACTGTTGCTTAAATTTGGAGTCACTATGCCGGTAAATAATGAAAATTTAGTGTGGGTCGATATGGAAATGACCGGCTTGCACCCCGAAACAGATGTCGTTTTGGAGATTGCAACTATCGTGACTGATAAAAATCTTAATATATTGGCCGAGGGGCCAGTGTTGGCCATTCATCAACCTGATTTGATATTAGATAACATGGACCCATGGTGTGTTGAAACCCATGGAAAGACGGGTTTGACTGCACGTTGTCGGCAAAGTCAGGTGAGTGAAGCTGACGCAGTAAGACTAACCATAGCGTTTTTAAAAAACTATGTAGATAAAGGTGTATCCCCGATGTGTGGCAATACAATTGGGCAAGATAGGCGCTTTATGGTGAAGTACATGCCTGAGTTAGAAGCGTATTTTCACTACCGCAATATTGATGTAAGTACTGTGAAAGAACTGGCGAAGCGTTGGAAGCCCGAGAGTATTGAAGGATTTAAGAAAAAAGGGGTGCATTTAGCTCTTGACGATATTCGTGAATCTATTGCAGAGCTGGCCTTTTATCGCCAACAGGTATTTTGCATTTAATCTATTTGTTCAAGGAATAAACAGTTGTGCCTCAAAACCAAGGTTGACGTTAAATTTTTAGCAAAAACTGTAAATTAGCGCTTGCATCGTATTCTGGTTTTTGTAAAATGCGCGTCCGTTTGAGGCAGCTATGTTATCAAACCGGTTAATACCATCTTTATGCGGGAATAGCTCAGTGGTAGAGCACAACCTTGCCAAGGTTGGGGTCGCGAGTTCGAATCTCGTTTCCCGCTCCAATTTCAAAAGAATCCTTTTTCACTCCAAAATTCAAAACTAAACAAATCGGCTCCAATGGTCTCGCGATAACGCCGTTTCGGTCATCAAATCTTGTCTCTTGCGCCAATTTCCAATCCTCGTAATGCACTCTAATGGACAGCTGACGCCTTCGTTAAGCGTAAACATCACTATTTTCTGCACTAATTTCTCTACTTGCTGCCATCAAATACCTGTTTACAAATAGACAACCCTACTGACTTGGGATGAGACATTCATAAGTTGGTATGAAATGCTATTTTAATAAAAAATATTTCATGCATAATTATGCAATTTGAGGGTGCGCCATTTTAGCGCGTAAACTAAAGAGCAAATTTCCTGTAAGTCTGAAGACGTTTGAATATGCCGTAGGTAGCAAGGCATTTGTTTTTCAGGCTGCACCAAGTTAGTGATTCACTTAACTAAGTCCTGTAACTAAGCGTTTTAACATGCAACATTTCTTGAATAAATACCCAAAAATTAAAGATTTTTTATAAAAAAATCCTAAGATATTCGATTTAAGTCGGCATATATTGTGCTGTTGAAGTTGAATATGAGACGCAAAAGATATTTGGCGAATGTTTGTTGACTTGACGTCGATTAAAAAAACGAAGTTCACCAGAAAAGTATTAAGACTATTTTTAAACATTACGAGAGACTTAAATGAAAGCCACCCACACCAAGCTATTCAATTATTCAGTCATTGCCCTTGCTATAGCATCAGCCGGTTTCCCAACCAGTGTTACTTTGGCGCAAACTGTTGACAAAGAAATAGAGAAAATTGAGATCACGGCCACACGCCGCACTGGAACAGTGCAAGATGCCCCTTTGAACATAACGGCGCTAAACTCAGACTTGTTGGCAGAACAAAATATTGGTGAATTAGCTGACGTGGCTAGATGGGTACCAGGTTTAACGGTAACCGACCAAGGAGGAAGAAGTGATTCACCCATAATTGTGCGTGGCCTTAACACTAACTCATCGGGGCCAGGCTCTGATGGTGGCACGGTTGCTACGTATTTTGGCGAAATTCCACTCTTTATTAATTTACGTTTAAGTGACGTCGACAGGGTTGAAGTGCTCATTGGGCCGCAAGGTACACTCTATGGTGCGGGTACATTAGGCGGTGCCATTCGTTATATCCCCAAGAAAGTAGATTTAGATTTAACTGAAGGGCAAATTTACGGCAACGTGTTTTCTCTCAGTGAAAGCGATAGCCTGGGTGGAGAAGGTGGGTTTATTTTTAATACGCCGCTGATAAACGAAGAACTCGGCTTGCGTGTCTCTGTGAATAAATTTAAAGATCCAGGTTTTATCGATTACAACTATGTAGTGAGAGAAGGCGGGGTGTCTCTTGCCGACCCAGACTGGTCAAATCAAGCTGCAGTAGACAGTAATCTGCGTCAAGTTAAAGATGCCAATGGCGAAGACACCATCACAGGTCGAGCGGCATTGCGTTGGAAACCAAACGATATATTCGACGCTACCCTGACCTATTTCTATCAAAAACAAGACGTAGAGGGTCGCTCTATTGTCCATTATGACTCGTTAGCGTCTGTCAACCCACTTGCAACTATCATTGGCAAATATGAATCAGCGTATCGCTACGAAGAGCCTCGTGAGAAAAAAGACTCACTACTGAGTCTTGAAATGACCGCCGATCTCGGTTTTGCTGAGTTAGTATCAGCCACCGGAAAATCCAAATTTGAAGCAGTGGGGCAGCGCGATCAAACCGATTTGCTCATCCGCTTGGATTACAGCTATGAGGAGTTTCCCGCCTTTTCGTCCTTCACTCGTGAATTGGATAATATTGATATTTTTACTCAAGAAGTGCGGTTAGTGTCGAAAGGCGACTCCCCGTTATCGTGGATTGTTGGTGGCTACTACAACAAACAAGAAGGCGACAATGAAAGTCGTGAATTTACACCAGGTTTTGATGAGTACGCCATCAATGTATGGGGTGTTGACGGAAATTTACGTCCAGATTCTTTGGAATATTTGTCTGTTGGAATAGATGAAATAAAAGAATCAGCAATTTTTGGTGAACTTACCTATGCCATCGATGAGCGGTGGGATGTAACCGTTGGTTTTAGACGTTATAAATACGATGTGAAATCAACCTCAGCCATCGACTTGCCACTTTACTATACAGTGTTTGATGGCAGAGCGTCTGATTCAATTGAATTAGACTTTTCAACAGAAGAAGCAGATGAAAGTGGTAACTTATTTAAGTTTAACACTAGCTATCAATTCAGCAGTGATGTGTTGGGTTATTTAACCGTCAGTGAAGGTTTTAGACTCGGTGGTGCAAATGGTGTCGCAGCTTGCCCTGCAAACATCGATGAAATTGAAAACCAAATTGTTTGTGCGCTACCCAACGAAGTGATTTTTACAGCGGATACCACAACGAATTACGAACTTGGGTTTAAGAGCACCTGGTTTAAAAACAAGTTTCATTTTAATGCCGCGATTTTCAATGTTGATTGGGACGATGCGCAAGTAGCAGGCGCTACCGTGAATGGACAGCAACCGATAACGGCAAATGCAGCAGGTGCCAACAGTAAAGGTGTGGAAATTTCCAGTAGAGCAATCTTGTCAGATGATTTAACAGCCTATGCAACGTACTCCTTCACCAAGGCTCAATTAACCGCGGATGCGCCCTTTTTGTTTGCCGTTAACGTAGATGATGACGGTCTACCCATCCTGCCTTTGCAAGATTATTATGACGGTAAAGATGGCGACCGCTTGCCCGGTTCACCTGAACATCAATTCTCCATGGGATTAAAATATACTACTGAGGTGTGGAACGGTAAGTTACTCGATGTGGTGTACGGTTTTACCGCCCAAAGCGATATTATCACTAAGGTGGGTATGCGTGCAGATGGCGAGTCTATCGGCGGTTATGCTCTAAGTAATTTCAGTGCGAGCTTGTCTGAAGACAATTGGGCGGTGAGTTTCTATATCGATAACTTATTTGATAAATACGCTTTTGTGTCTGCGCGTGGCGACAAAAGTGATATTGGCCTAGCGCTGTTTCCTGAAGAAAACGCCAATGGTCCTGAAATCTCACGCAGCTATGGTCATTACCTACTATCGCCCCGTAAGATTGGCTTGAAGTTTACTTATAATTTTGAACTTTAACCTATAACGCTGTAGAAGGGGCACGTTAGGTGCCCTTTTTTATTGAAAAATATGAAGAATATCAGTCATTTACATAAGCTCGCTGAACAAGCTATTAATCAGCGTGATTATCAATTAGCCCATCAAAGTTGTGTAAAGATCCTCGAAGTCGACCAACAGCATGCTGATGCCTATTTTTTATTAGGCATTATCAACAGTGAAATTGGTCAAATTAACAAAGCAGTTCAACTGTTTAATCGAGCGCTTAGCATAAAATCAACTGACGAGTACTTGGTGCATTTATGCAAATGTTACGCCTTGCAGGGCAATATGAATGAGGCCTTGGTTGCTGCAGATAAGATTAGCCTTGCGCAGCTCAATCAAGCCTTGAGTTTAGATACCTTAGGGGTTGCACTCAGCCGCATTGGCTTGCACCAAAGGGCGTTAAAAGTATTTGAGAAAGCACTGTCTATTAATGATCAAAACCCAGCGTATTATTACAACTATGCCGTATCCGCTAAATTTGCTGGTTTATTTGGTCAAGCAAGGCAGGCATTTGAGCGCGCCATTGCCCTGAAACCCGATTATTACCAAGCTCACTTCGCGCTTAGCGACCTGGGTGAAAATACACAGCATGCTCATCATTTAGGGCGTTTAATTGCGTTAAATAAACTCGATTTACTTCCCGATGCAGCCTTGCATATTGGACATGCACTGGCTAAAGAATATGAAGCACGTGGTCAATATCAAGCCGCGTTTTCTGCATTATCAGCGGCAAAAAACAAAAAGTTAGCGACCCTTGATTATCAGTTTGACCGAGACCAATCGCTATTTGCGGCAGCTAAATTAGCAATAGGTAAAGATAACAAAAACAGTGCATCGCCCTACTCAGGCTATGCTGATCCAGCGCCCATTTTTGTTGTGGGCATGCCTCGCTCGGGTACCACACTGGTAGAACGCATACTTAGCAACCATGCTGATGTCGATTCATGTGGAGAGTTGCAAGATTTTGGCCTTGCTGTGAAAGAATTAACCGCAACAACTTCGCCGTATGTGCTGGATCTGGAGACCTTACAAAAAGCTCAGCAACTTGACATGCACGCGCTGGGACAACGCTACATTGAAAGAACACAAGCTGTGCGCCAGGGCGCCAAACGATTTGTCGATAAACTGCCATTTAACTTTTTTTATATTGGTTTGATTTTGCAAGCCCTGCCCAAAGCCAAAATTATAATGGTGCAACGCAATCCCATGGATACCTGCATTGGCAATTTCAGACAGCTATTTTCTATCCATAGTCCCTACTACGCTTACTCGTTTAATTTGCTTAATATTGGGCGCTTTTATCAAGAGTTTTACCAGCTAGGTCAGTATTGGCAACACCATCAATCTGCCAATGTATATCAACTATGTTACGAACAATTGGCGCGTGAACCGCAGGCTGAAGTACAGAAACTACTTAAATTTTGCGATTTAGCGTGGCAGGCACAATGTATAAACGTGGAGTCGAATACCGCCCCGGTGTCGACTGCAAGCAAAGTGCAAGTGCGGGAACCCATTAATACCTCGTCGATTGGACGCTGGCAAAAGTACGCAGCATCCACCATCGAGTTACAGCAGTTTTTCAAAACGCAAAATCTGCCATTCTGAGGCAGGCTATAAAATTTATTTGTAAGTTTTTTCAGCAAGGGGCACACTGCGATCTGGTCTAACCAGAGGAAATCACATGTCCAAGTCAAATCCCCTCCGATCTTTTGTCAACAAAGTAAACGGCTATCCACCTTGGCTGAGCAGTTGGTTGATGACCTTGGTATTCAGACACAAGGTAAAATTAGCAGGTACGACGGGTATCGAAGTGCTGTATACAGACGGTAAAACGGCCACTTATCGACAAAAGAATCGCCGAAAGGCTCAAAACCATATTGGAAGTGTGCATGCGGCTGCCATGGCTTTGTTAGCCGAGTCTTGCACCGGGTTTATTGTGGGCATCAATTTGCCGGGCGATAAATTACCGCTAATTAAAACCATGAATCTCAATTATGTAAAACGTGCCACCGGCGATATGACCGCGGTGGCTACGTTGACGGATGAGCAAATTGCCTTGATGCAAAGTGCTGAAAAGGGGGAAGTCAATGTGCAGGTTGTGGTCACTGATGCAAGCGGTATCGAGCCGTTAAAGTGCGAGATGATATGGGCTTGGGTAAGCAAACGTTAACATCAAGTCTTGCTTGAAAGACAGGCCGACAGAAAACCCAAAGACAAGACTGGCAACAAGGGTTGCCGACAGTACAAATTTTAAAAAAATAATCCTAATTAAACATTGACAGATTTCAGTTTTAAATTATAAAGCAATCCAAAGATCGTTGATCTTTTCTTAGCTGAATTTAACTTAATTTTGTGGGTGTTGTGATGGCAAAACTTACTCGAGAATCCTTGGTCGCTCGCACATTCAGCGACAAGAAACACTACCCTTATGGATTTTCACGCTCTGGTGATTTTTCTATTGGGGAAAGCAAGGCCTTGGCTCAATACGGATGTTTGTTTGCTGCCTTGATTGACGGCGAGTTAGAGGCAAGCACGGAAGAAGATAAGCACTTTATTGCCGCTGTACTTGGCCAAAAAGCGCCAGAAACAGTAGCTGAAAAAGCGTGGATTAAATATCAAAAACGCATCAACCGTCCAAAATTAGGCAGTATTTACGGTTCGCATCGCACCAGTCTCGGTGACGATGATGATGTGGTTGTAGAAGACAGCGACATGGAAATCGAAATGGATGATTAAACTCGCTTTGAGATGAAAAGTGAGTTTTTATCCTATTTAATCAAGTTAGTCTGTTTCAATTAGAATATATATCCTAATATTCTGTAATATTGGGATATATATCTCACTTTTATATTTTTTAGTGTTTTATCTTCCTACTCTCTCAAGTATAGTTTTCCCCTAAGCTAATCATAGGTGCGTACATTTTATATTTTGGGAGTTTGTGATGGAAATGATGTCAGGCGCCGCCATGGTTGTGCGAACGCTAAAAGATATAGGCGTGAAACATGTATTCGGTTACCCCGGTGGTGCCGTACTCGACATTTATGATGCGCTTTATGCGCAAACGGATGTTGAACATGTGCTCGTCCGTCATGAGCAAGCAGCTGCCCACATGGCAGACGGCTATGCGCGTTCTACTGGTCTCACTGGCACCGTGCTGGTTACCTCGGGACCCGGTGCAACTAACACACTAACGGGCATCGCCACCGCATTTATGGATTCTATTCCGATGGTGGTGTTATCTGGACAAGTACCGTCTATGCACATCGGCGAGGATGCTTTCCAAGAAACCGATATGGTGGGTTGTTCGCGTCCGATTGTTAAGCATAGCTTTTTGGTAAAACGCGCAGTGGATATTCCTGAGGCGATTGCTAAAGCATATTACATTGCCAGTACTGGCCGCCCTGGTCCGGTGGTGGTTGATTTACCCAAAGACATCGTCAATGTGCAAGATGAACATCCCTATGTGTTTCCCACTGATGTCACGATGCGTTCGTATAACCCAACGCTAAAAGGGCACAATAAACAAATTAAAAAAGCCGTCACCACATTAATGGAAGCTAAGCGTCCCATTCTTTACGTGGGGGGCGGCGCGGTGACAGCTGAAGCAAGCAGTTTAATTACGGAGCTTGCCGAAAAGCTCAATGCCCCAGTCACCTCTACATTAATGGGCTTGGGTGCCTTTTCCAGTGTGCATGAGCAATTTGTTGGGATGTTGGGTATGCACGGACGTTTAGAAGCTAACAAGGCCATGCACAACTCAGATTGTATCTTGGCCTTGGGTGCTAGGTTTGATGACCGAGTGACCAACAACGTCGACAAGTTTTGTCCACATGCCACTATTATCCATGTTGATATCGATCCTGCCTCCATCTCCAAAACCGTAGCAGTACATGTGCCCGTGGTGGGGAGTGTTGATAAGGTAACAGAACAATTATTAGAGCAAATGGGCAAAGTCGATGAAAAGGCGCAGAAGGCGAAATTAGCCGATTGGTGGAAGCAAATTGCTCAGTGGCGTCAACGTGATTGTTTAGCCTATCAAACTGACAGTAAGTTGATTAAACCACAGCAGGTGATCGAAGCCTTGTACAAACACACCCACGGTGATGCGTTTGTTAGCTCTGATGTGGGGCAGCATCAGATGTTTGCGGCCCTGTATTATCCATTTAATAAACCACGTCGTTGGATTAACTCTGGTGGCTTGGGCACCATGGGTTTTGGTCTTCCAGCGGCTATGGGGGTGCAGATGGCGCATCCTGACGCGGTCTCGGTGGTGGTCACCGGCGATGGCAGTATCCAGATGAATATCCAAGAACTGTCTACCTGCTTGCAATATAACTTACCGGTAAAAATCATTTCCTTGAATAACCGAGCCTTGGGCATGGTAAGACAGTGGCAGGATATGATTTACAAGGGGCGTCATTCCCATTCTTACATGGATTCCATGCCAGACTTTGTCAAACTCGCTGAAGCTTATGGGCACGTTGGTATCAGAGTATCTGATCCTGCCGAGTTAGATGAGGCGATGGCACGCTGTTTTAGCATGACCGATCGCCTGGTTTTTATGGATATTGAAATTGATCAAAATGAACACGTATACCCCATGCAAATCAAATTTGGTGCTATGGATGATATGCGCTTGAGTAAAACGGAGCGTACCTAATGAAACGCATATTATCAGTCTTAATGGAAAATGCCCCGGGTGCATTGTCACGTATTGTTGGGGTGTTTTCGCAACGCGGGTATAACGTTGATTCGCTTTGTGTGGCACCAACCCATGACAAAAGTTTGTCGCGCTTGACCATCACCACTCAAGCCGATGACAAAGTCATTGAACAAATTACCAAACAGGTCAACAAACTCATCGATGTACTCAAAGTCGTGGAGTTAACCGACGGCAGCCATGTTGAGCGTGAGCTGATGTTGATAAAAGTGGCCACACGTAATGAGTTAGTGCGCTCAGAGATTCACCGCAATGTGGATATTTTCCGTGCACAAATTGTTGATGTTGACAGTAATAATTACACCATCCAAGTGACTGGTACCAGCGACAAACTGGATGCCTTTGCTCATACCCTCGGTCAAACGGCTGAGATCATCGAGGCGTCTCGTACAGGTATCTGTGGGCTGGCCAGAGGTGACAAGGCGTTACGCCCTTAAATATCCTTGTTGTAGTGTTTGAAAAGGTGCCTCTGTAGGCACCTTTTTTATTTAACATGGCAAAAATTTGCGAGCAATTGTTGCGAACCTGTGATTTATGCCAAAGTATCGATGAAATCTGTAATAAAATTACATAAAATATGAGAATTAAATAGAATATAGATATTCAATAAAGATATATACTGAAATTAAAAATCTATGTAAAACAATGGTATGGAGATATTTCATAGGTAATTAACATGCGTTAACATTCTTATAATTAAGTTAAAACAGAAAAAAAACAACATAAAATTGTAATTTAATTACTATTGCTACCGAGAGTTACAGAATAGCTCATTGTTAACACCACCTAATACTCGGAGTATTGAAATGAAAAAGTTACTTATTTCTGTTGTTGTATCTGCGGCTTGTTTGTCATTCAATGCTAATGCAGCGCTTGAAGGCTCAAGCAAATTCAAATTTGTTGGCGATACCGCCTTCGCGAGTTTGTGCAAAGCAGTTGTTACCGACAACGTAAATTTATTCAAATTAAGCGTAGCTAAACAGAGCACTTGGCTTAACGCGTCTAAGTCAAAAGCCTTAGACATTCTATTAGATGCCAACAATGTACAATGTGCAGGCAAAGGCCTAGTTGAATTTTCTCAGGCTCGTAATGCACAAAATGTATTAACTTACATTCAAGGCGAGCAAACTGCCCAAGCCGCTAGTAAAACGACGCCAAAAGTCAAATTTGTCGGCGACACACATTACGCTTCGTTTTGTAAAGCTGTGGTCACCAACGACCTAGACATGTTCAAACGCGCTGTGGCTAGCCGTGTGGGTGATTTGGGCAACTCAAAACAACAAGTCTTAGATGTTGTATTAGATAAAAATAACGTCAGCTGTGCTGGTCAAGGCTTAGTGGAGTTTTCACAAACTCGTCAAGCACAAGACATCGTTAGCTTTTTGAGTGCTAACAAAGCCTAAGTAGACTACAACGACGGGTCCACTCACCCGTCGTTTACTTTTACGCCATCTTATTGCCCGTTTGGTTACCAGACTAATTGGGTAAAGTGTTTACGACACATCGACTCGTAACGGTCATTACCGCCAACCTCTACTTGTTCCCCTTCTTTTACTGCTTGACCTTGACCATCAATGCGTACCACAAAGTTGGCTTTCCTCCCGCAGTGGCACACAGTTTTTAATTCAATTAACTTGTCTGCCCATGCCAATAAATAACGACTGCCCACAAAGGTTTCGCCAAGAAAGTCTGTGCGTAGGCCATAAGCCAAAATGGGAATATCAAGCTCATCAACCACTTTGACTAAGTCTTGTACTTGTGGCTTGGCCAAAAACTGCGCTTCATCAATAAACACACAGTCTATTTTTTTGTTTTTATGCAACGCATCGATTTGATCAAATAGGGCAGTTTGTGGATTGAAGAGGTGCGCTTTTGCTTCTAAACCAATGCGCGAGGCTACTTTTCCAAGACCGAAACGATTATCAAGGGCAGCAGTGAAAATTTCCGCGTTCATACCCCTTTCGGCGTAATTGTATGCTGATTGCAATAACGAAGTGGACTTGCCAGCGTTCATGGCAGAGTAATAAAAATAGAGTTGCGCCACACTGGCCTCCGAGTGAAAAAGCGTTAGTGTGCCTGTTATCAGCTCAGATTAAAATCCTCTGTGATTATTTAAGTGGGGAAATTTGAGATGGGGTTTTGCCAAACAATCAGGTCTTCATTTTTCATCGGTTTTGCAAAGTAATAACCCTGCAAATAATCCACCCCCATGGCCGATAAAGCCATGGCTTGCTCTTTGGTTTCGACACCTTCGGCGACCGTTTTACAATTTAGTTCACGTGCAATAAAGAGGGTTGCGCGAATGATGGCATCGCCTTTATTTTCAAAGTTATCCACAAAGGCTTTATCAATTTTGACGTAGTTTACGGGCAAGGTTTGCAGTTGTGACAACGACGAATAGCCTGTACCAAAATCATCGATGGAAACATGAATATTGCGTGACTGAATTTGTTCAAGTTGAGCGCGGATTTTCTTTTCGTTATCCACAAAAACGGATTCGGTGATCTCAAGATGTAAACGTTCTGGTGGCAAACCACTGCTACGTAAAATGTTGTCGAGGATGCGAATAAAGCCATCATCCATCAGTTGGATCACCGATACGTTAACTGACACAGCGGCAAGTTGATTAAACTGCCAATGTCTGGCGTCCATGCAAGCACGATTTAATACCCAAGCGCCAATTTCTTTGATCAGCCCGGATTTCTCTGCCAAGGGGATAAATACGTCAGGTCCAATGAATTGGCCATTAAAATTCCAGCGCAACAAGGCTTCAAATGACCAAGAGGTATTGTCTTTGGCACATTGAATGGGTTGGTAACACAGATACAATTGTTTTTTATCTAAAGCTTGTTGCAAGCCTTCTAGGATGATCTGTGAGGCTTCAATTTTACTTTTCAGTTCAGTTGAGAACACTCTGGGTTTGCGCAGGCCAAGTTGTTTCTGCTCACACATGGTGAGATCGGCAAGTTGGATCAAGTCTGCAGCGTTTAAACTGTGTACGGGCGCCAAAGCAATGCCAATGGTGGCACTTAAATGCAGTTCATTGCCGGCAATGGCCATGGGTTGCGCGATACTGGTCATGATTGCGCTGGCAATCGAGGTTGCCGTTTCTTGGCTGCTGTAGGGAAGGGCAACTAAAAATTCATCGCCTCCCCACCTACCACAGCGGTTTTGCTCAGTGAATGCCGCTAAACGATTGCCCACTTCAATTAAGGTCAGATCACCAACTTGATGCCCCAAAGTATCGTTGATTTTTTTAAATCCATTGAGATCGATGAACAGCAGTGCCACAGAGCTCTCTGAATCAACGGTTTTTTCAATCAGGTTTTCCAGTTCTCTGGTGAAGGCATTGCGGTTCGTTAAGCCGGTCAGTTCGTCGAGATTACTCAGTTGGAAGATTTTATCTGTGCGTTTTTTTACTTCTTGCTCAAGCCCAACTTTGATTTCGTTGAGTTTGTCTGTGGCCTCTTTGAGCATTTTGTTGGTGTTGTACACTTCAGAATTTTTTTCCGCCAGTTCACTTGCCAAGATGGCGTATTCGTTTTTAGTGGTCACCGCCTGCCGAGTAAAACGCGAGGACTTTAAACCTGACAACACCATGGTCGCACAGAATAATAAACCTAGAATACCCAACAGATTTCGATAGTCTTGTTCCGCCAATAAACCCATGATTGAAATTGGCAACAGCATAATGATTGAATACACAGCGGAAAGGTATTGAGAGCCTGATAAAACGGTGGAAGAACCACCAGCCATGGCCGCAATAATGATGACGGTGGTGGAAAACTCGATGATGTCCATGCTCTTGAAAAATAACAGGGCGTAGGCACTCCAGCACATAGCCGTTAAGATACAGCCCACCGAAAAACGCCATAAGCCGAGTTGGCCACTGGGTTTAGCTTGTTTACTGCTGTGGGTTATCCACACGATGAAATCAACAAAACGCAAAGTGAGTATTGAAGCCATCAAAGCCAACCACATTAACTTTGCTTCCCGATTTTGTTCGGGAATAAACGCGTAAGTTAGGATACACGCCGACATCATACTCATGACAAAGCCACTTAGAAAATTTTTATAAAGCAGATTGGCTGATTCAAGAGCCAGCTTTTGCTGGAGAAAGCGCTGTGTTTTGATGGCTTACGTCCTCAAACTTATTGGGGGCATATGATTCAAATAAGAAATCGGTGGAGATTATGATATAAACTACCGTCAGTTTAATCAAAATTGGTAATTAAGCCAGCATATTTTTACCGCATTAAATATGCTTAAGCCCTTGCCGTATAAACGTATTTTTAAAACACCAATGGGTTGTAACTATGAAAAATGAACTGGATAGTAAATTTATTTTGCAAGTGTTCGAACTCATCCGTCAGCAAGGTGAAAAACAAGATGATGTTTATGTTTTTAAGGGCGTAACGGCGAGTTCTGATTTCGACGGCTACACCTTGTTTTTGCGTGATCATCATGTGCAATTAAGTTTTGGCTTTCACAACCAGTATCATTTGGATTATGAAAAAGATGAGCATCTCGAACAATTTATCAACAAGCTAAAAACGATAAAGACGCAAGCATGACACGCAGTGCGTTTGTGCTCGCTGAGCACAGCGAAAAACCAATTGATACAGCAAACTTAATAAACAAATTATTTAACCCATATCGACCAACAACGAGGTAGAGCTTTGCAACAACAACGCGTATTGGCACCACACTTTCAATGGGCATTCCTAATGCCAAATTACTGGCTGACGTGGGTCAGCATCGTGCTTTTGTATACCATTTCTTGGTTGCCATACCGCTTGCAGGTTCTGTTAGGAAAGGTATTAGGCTTCCTGCTCAAACACCTAGCCAAAAAACGGGTGGCCATTGCGAAACGAAATTTGTTGTTATGTTTTCCACAACTTAGTGAAACACAGCGTGCGGCTATATTGCACGAAAATTTAAATAATGCCGGCATGGCCATTCTTGAAACGAGCATGGGTTGGTGGTGGCCAGATTGGCGAGTGCGCAACAAAGCTCAAGTTGAAGGTTATGAACATATCGACGCTATTTTGGCTAAAGGGAAGGGCGTGCTGGCTTACGCCATCCATAATATGAATTTAGAATTTGCGTGTCGCGCCATTGGTTTAACTCGTCCCTCGGTGGCATTTTATCGCAAACACAACAACCCGTTAATGGAATACATGCAATACCACGGGCGTAACCGCTCGAATAAATACATGGTGCACAAACGTGATGTGCGCGGCTTGATTGCCGCCTTAGATGATGGTGAGGTATGTTTCTATTTGCCCGACCAAGACTACGGTAAAACTAAGTGTGAGTTTGTGCCCTTTTTTGCTGTGCCAGAAGTAGCCACAACGACAGGGTCTTTGTTATTTGCTAAACAGGCAAAGTGTGAAACCGTGTTTATTGTGCCACTGCGCACGGCAACGGGGTATCAAGTCAAAGTACTGCCTGGGCTGGAGAATTTCCCCTCAGGTGACGATAATAAGGATGTAAAACGCATAAACCAGAAAATTGAAGAGATGATCATGTTGGCGCCAGCGCAATACTTATGGATGCATAAACGTTTTAAAACCCGTCCGGAGCATGACAGTGCGTCCTTATATGATTAATAGCGGAAGAGGAACAAAATCCAAAAAAAATCTGAATTCTTTGGGTGGTAGTCCAGTCATCCATCCTTCGGACTCCATGTTTTGGGCCAAACATATAGCGTTGGCCTTAATGATCATTGCCATTGCCGGGGTGGTTATTTATCTGCAATACCAGAACGAGAGCACACTAGTACCAGAAGGCGAACCGGTTAAAAAGTCTGTTGCCAGCAACATGAGTAAATTTTATTCAGAGTATCGTTTGTCGTCGCGTCATCCACGTGAAGATGAGTTGGGCGACTTTGTATTAGAAGTGAAAGAATCAGATATTCCCCTGACAGACCGTTTGCAAAATATGGAAAGTTTGCAAAAACCGATCACAGGCCGTTGGGTGGGAGAATACAAACATCGTACCTTCAAGGCAGGAACCACCTTGCGTAGTGCAATTACTGACTTTGCTCAATCAGAGGGCATGCAAGTGATTTGGGAATTAGACCAAGATTTCATCGTAAAACACCAGTTCCAAATGGAAAGCACGATTTTGGGCAGTTTGCGCACCATCGCCAAAGCCATTGATGCCAATTTTGATGGCACCGTCCGCGCTTTCATCTGTCCTAAACAACGTTCACTCGTGGTTACCGCTAAAGAAACGCCCTACCTCACAAAGAATTGTGCCGAAGCGCGTTGAAATCGCTAGCGCCGCTAAACCATCAATTTTTGCCACACAGCTTTGACCTCATTCAGGTGGTGCTGTAATTCATCGTTAAGGGCCACCACTTGTGTGTTTTGCAGGCTCAAACGATGGTTTTGATTGCGAAAGAGCAAATACGCTTGCTTTAGTTGCTGGGCATCAAGCATCGTCATAAAACCGCATGCCACCAAAGAATCCAATACCCTGACATTGTCTGTCCATACGGCCAATTCATTATCCTTGTGACAATAAGCGAGGGTGAAAAACTGGACAATAAATTCGATGTCGGTAATGCCTCCAGGTTCTTGTTTCAAATCAATGTCATTGCCCTTGCTTTTCGATAAGTGACTGCGCATTTTCTCACGCATCGCAACCACCTCACCCAAAAGAGTGTTGTGCTCACGAGTTCGGCTGAGAATAGCAAGACGCAACGCTAGATAGTCTTGGCACAAACCTTCATCACCACAAATTAAACGCGCTCTGCATAAAGCTTGATGCTCCCAGGTCCAGGCATCGTTTTGCTGATAATCACGAAATCCCTTGAAGTGACAGACCAACAAACCCGATTGCCCCGCTGGTCTTAGTCGCATATCCACATCGTATAACAAACCTAGCCCGGTTTTTGTGGTAAAAATATGCAGAATACGTTGCACTAATTTTACATAAAACTGGCCGCTTTCTATGGGTTTAAACCCCTCGGTTGGCAGGTTGCCTGCACAATTGTGAATGAACACCAAATCTAAATCTGAACCGTAACCAAGTTCCCAACCACCCAATTTACCAAAACCCAATACGGCAAAACTTTTCTGGGTAATATCACGTGTGCCGCGTTCAGCGCAGACTGGCGCACCATATTTTTCCAGCATTTGTTGCCAGGCAATGTCTACCACATAGTGAATAATGGCCTCTGCTAAAAAAGTTAGGTGATCACTCACTTTCATCACCGGCAACGCTTGCGCTATATCTGCCGCCGCTATTTTGAGTTGCTCGCTCAATTTGAATTGGCGTAAGCCCTCCATTTGTTGCTCTAAATCAGAACATTCAACCCGCAATAAACTGTGCCGCAGTTCATATGAATATTGGTGTAAGGGCGTGGGGTTGTATAACGTGGCGGGATTAATCAATTCGTCTAACAGCAGAGGGAAGCGTGTTAGTTGCGTGGTCACCCAAGCGCTGGCGTCGCATAAAAGCACTAGTTGCTTGAGGGCACCTTGATTCACCGAGAGTAATTCTAAATAAGCTGTACGACCTAAAATAGCGGTAAATACCGATAATACGCGACTAAGACGCTCAACGGCTTGTGATGTTTGATTATCAAGCACATGCACGATCAACAAAGGCATTAAATGATTCAGCGTATTTAAGCCCCGCTGACCTATTCGAGTTAAGGGTAAGTCTTGTTTGAAACCAGCAATCTTTTGATAAAAGACTAAGGCATCGGTGTCGGTCAACCACGTGGCTAAAAGTTGCTGACCTTCTGCGTCGGCGAGTTCCAATTGCCAGACATCAATGGCGGCTTGTTGTTTGGGGTTGCTGGGTGTGGCCCTGACATTTTTTTCTTCACCGATAAGCAGTAAAAATTGCTGATGAATACAGTTTAGGTGCGCCGCTAAAGTTTCTAGAAATGCTGCATAATCAGGTGCTTGCATCACCCAAGCTAAGCGTGTTTTGTCAAGCTCATTGTCAGGTAAAACCTGGGTTTGTTTGTCAGCAAATTGCTGTAAACAGTGTTCTACTTTTCTTAACCACAGGTAACTTTCGCGTAAATGTGCGACATCGTTGACCTGCAATACTTCTAAGTTTTCAAGTTGCTGCAAGGCATCTAACAAACTGTGGGTTTGCAAGGTAGGTTCACGTCCACCGCGAATAAGTTGCAAGCTTTGCACAACAAATTCGGCTTCACGTATCCCCCCTTGGCCAAGTTTGATGTTGTCGACTAAGCCTCTGCGCCTCACTTCTTGTTGGATCAAGGCTTTCATTTGTCTTAATGCTTCAATGGCACTGAAGTCTAAATAGCGACGATAAACAAAGGGTTGTAGAATTTTTTGTAACTCATGGGCATAGGGAGACTCACTGTTTAGTACCCGCCCTTTGAGCATGGCATAACGTTCCCAATCTCGACCTTGTTCTTGATAGTAGTCCTCCAGGGCATCAAAATGCATCACCAAGGGACCACTGTCTCCTAATGGTCGTAAACGCATATCAACACGATACACTTGCCCATCTCGCGTAATTTGATTGAGGGCATTGATTAAGCTTTGTGCTAATCGAGTAAAAAACTGCTGGTGTTCTATGGATTGCCGTCCACCTTCTGTGTACCCCTGGCTGGGATAGCTAAATATCAAGTCAATATCGGAAGAGAAGTTAAGTTCTTTGCCACCTAATTTGCCCATACCAATAATCAATAAGGGTTGCGGACCGTGTGCCCCCATGGGCACGCCAAAGCGTTGGCTTAATGAGGTGTAAAGCCAATTATTGGTTTGAGTAATGAGTGCACTGGCCAAGGCAGAAACTTGCAACAGCGACGCTTCGATTGTTGTAAGATTTAGCAAGTCACGCCATGCAATGCGGATCATCTGCCAATGCCGAAAAAGGCGCAGTTGTTGGTGTAAATCTGTTTCACTGCTCAGCTCGGCAAGGGTGCTTGCCAGTCTTTGCTCATAATCTATGGCATCAAGTTGCAGCTCACCACTATTTAACAAGCTCGCTAATTCACTTGGTTTGCGCATACTCTGTTCGTAAATAAAATCACTTAAAGCAAAGGCCATGCGAATAGCGTTTTCGAAGTGTTGCCATGGATATACTGCTGGATGCTGCTCGGTTAAAGCCAACCAACGCTGTTGCGCTAAGGTTTGCAAGGTTAGCGGTAAATTTGCATGCTCTTTCATTTGCGGTTGACCTGCTGCGGGGCACTTGTTAAGAGGGATGTGGTGGCTAAATCATCGCCATTCATAGCGGCATAGGATAAACGTAGATGAGGTAGGGCGCAGCTCAGCGTATCGTCGACAAATTTCTTTTTATCGCCCTTGGACAACTTCTTTAGCCATATTTCCATTTTTAAGGCTGTACTGTGATCGCTAACTTCAGCGCAATACAACAGACTTAATGGCCCTTTACCACGCAGCGCTTTTGCACATTTAGGGCCACTGCTCTGATGCTCGGTGAATCGCCGTGTAAGATCCCGGCAAATGCCCGTATACCAGTGACCTAAACGCGTTTCTATGATGTACACATACCACATGTCGTTTTTTATCTCACTCATTACTGCCGTCAGAGTGTAACGATGATCAGGCCTAAGCCCAACTATTCAGTCCGCCATTTTTCAGTGTACACTTGTACGCTGGGCGGTTATTATCGCGGCATAGTAGCTAACAAAACATAAGCATGAACACCTCACAAACACTTAGCAAACCTTATTCAACCATGGAAGAATGGTTAAACACCATCAGCCATGGCTTGGGTTTTTTAGCCGCCATTGTTGGCTTTGTGTTTTTGTCTTTAAAAGCCGAGGGACTCTATACCCATGTGGTCATCACCATTTATGCGGCATCCATGCTACTGATGTTTTTATCGTCTACCCTGTATCACGCCTGTCGCAACGCAAAATTAAAACAAGTCTTTAAGGTCATCGATCACAGCGCTATTTATTTGCTAATTGCAGGTACCTATACCCCCTTTATGTTATTGAGTGTCGGCGGTTGGTTAGGTATTGGTGCCATGATTTTAATTTGGAGCATCGCCTTGACGGGGGTGCTGTTCAAATGTTTTGCGGCAAAGAAATACCCAAAGTTATCTGTTATTACCTATTTACTGATGGGCTGGTTGGCGCTGTTTTTTATCTATCCCCTTTATCTGGCATTGTCAGCAACCGGTCTATGGCTTTTGGTATGCGGCGGTTTGTGTTACACCGTTGGCGTTTTATTTTATGTGGCTAAACAAGTGCAATATACCCATGCTATTTGGCATACCTTTGTAGTGGGAGGCTGCATGTGTCACTACTTTGCTATTTACTACGCTGTTTTGTAAACACACCGCAAGATAGCTAGGCACCAGTACACAATCTCCTTATCCACGATAATCACCCTATTCGTGTTGCTATGCCCAGCGCTCTTGGCTTAAGCTAGGGGCTGAATTGAATCAATATAGCCACCTCAAGCGACCGCTCGTTATGTATGAATCTTATTATGGATTGACCTCCAAACCGTTCCAACTGACTCCTGACCCCAATTTTTTCTACGGCAGTAAGTGGCATAAGCGGGCCATGTCTTATTTGCAATACGGTCTTTCGCAAGCTGAGGGTTTTATTGTGATTACCGGCGACATTGGAACGGGCAAAACTACCATCGCCAATAGTTTGTTAGATCATATGCAAGCCGATATCGTGGCAGCGCAAATCGTGACGCCAAAACTGACCCCAGACGAACTGGTTAAAATGGTGGCCAGCAAGTTTAATATTAATGTGCAGGGCTCGACTAAAACCGACATATTAAATGATCTCGAAACCTTTTTAATGAGTTTGCATAAACAAGGTAAGCGAGCACTTTTACTGGTAGACGAAGCACAAAACCTACCCTTAGAAACCATTGAAGAATTGCGCATGCTGTCTAACTTTCAGGCGGCAGGTAAACCCTTGTTACAAAGCTTTTTGTTAGGCCAAGAAGAACTTCAGCCTATATTACGTGCCCCAAACATGGAGCAGTTTAGGCAGCGTATTGTAGCTTCATGCCATCTTGCTCCTTTAACCGATACTGAGTGTCAAGCTTACATCGAGTACCGCATGCATCATGCTGGTTGGTCGGGTAAAAAATTATTTTCAGATGGTGCCTATGATCGCATCTTTCAGTTTACCCAGGGCGTTCCGCGAAAAATTAATACTTTAATGGACCGCATCTTGCTCTATGGATTTTTAGAAGAGTTAGAAGCCTTAGATGAACAAGCGGTTGAAAACGTCATCAACGAAGTCTCGGCAGAAATGTTTCAGCCAGAAAAAATTAAGGCTGAAACAGCGCAGCCCGCCAGCTTGTTAGACGCGCCAGCCGAACAAGGTCAGGTAAAAGATGTGGAATATTACAAAACCATGCTGGCCGAGTTAGTGGACGCCCTTGACAATGCCATCAGTCAAAAAATCAAACTTACCCGCTATATTGACCGTTTATTGAAGAAGAAATACAAAACTTATATTCGCCTCAAATCAGACGATGAATAGCAAAGCTGCTGTTTTTTTGAACTTTTTTTAATTTTTTATCGAATAAGTAAAGAATTTGTTAAAAAAGCCGATGTAATTGTTTGTGCATTCGGGTAGGATATTTTTCGAACCATATAAAAATAAAAAAAGCGAAAAAAAGCGTTAACTTTGAGGGCGTTACAATGATGAGCGACAAACAGCGTAAACCGGAGTCAGACGCAGTCATGGCTTCTTTTCAGTTTGGTAAAAATAGACGCAAAGCGTATTACCACGGTAAATATAATCGCGAAGTTTTTTCCGTTGTTTTTGTATGTGCCTGCGTTGCAGCCTATGTCATGCGTCAAGGATTTTAGTTAGTCAAAGAAGACTTCAGAAAAAAAGCCGCTCGGTCACGTACCTAGCGGCTTTTTTTTTGCGCTGATTTTAGCCACAGTCAGTGTGTGCAGGGTGCGACGTGGCACAGAAACCATTGAGATTAACGGGCTAAGCGGGTTTGAATAAATTCGGCTAGTTTTGCACTGGCCTTGGGGTGTTCTGAACCGCGACTAAATAAACATATTTTGATTCTGCCCAAAATAGGTAACTTAGGGTGCTCAATGATATCCAGTTGGTCTGGCACCGAGCTTCTGGCTAAGGCACTAATGCCCAACCCTTGTTTAATGGCTGCACTGATGCCAGTTAGATCCGCATTCGTGTAGGTAATACGCCATTGCAGCGTTTGAGTCTTTAAACGGTGGATCACCCGACTGCGATAAACACAACCATCTGGGGCCAAGACCAAGGCTAAGGCATCTTGATTAAACGCCTTGGTTTTATCGCCGACCCAGACAAGATCATCATTCAGAATGACTTGCCCATCGGTGGCTACATCAGGATCAATCAAGGCCATCACCAAATCAAAATGCTGGGGATTATCTTGAGCAAGTAAGGTTTTACTCAACGCTGAGGTCACTTCTAACGACACATTGGGGTACACCGTACTGAACTCACCAATAATATTTGGCAATAACGTGGTGGCAAATTCACTGGGAATGCCCAAACGCAGGCGTCCTTTTAACGAAACAGGCTGGAACTGAGCAAACAATTCATCGTTAAGAGCCAATATCTGTTGCGCAGTTTTATAGAGGCGTTGCCCATCATAGTTTATCTGATGCCTTTGGCCCTGTTTGGTAAACAATTTGGTGGACAATTGCTGTTCCAAGCGTTTTATTTGCAAGCTAATGGCAGGTTGCGAACGCCCGAGTTTTTCGCCGGCTTTGGCATAGCCGCCCAAATCCACCACGGTAACAAAGGTGCGCAAATTATCAATGGATAGCTGATTCACGATGTGGCGCTCATTCCTATTAACTTATCTAATGATTATCTTTGAATTGATAAGTTTTGCAAATGTATAGATAAATATTTCCAATTTGTTGCTTGGTCACCGGCTGCTTATACTCTCGCAACGATTTCTTTGTGGCTTTTCATTTATGTCGAATAAAACCGCTTTGTACGCCAAACACCTCGAGTCTCAAGCCAAGATGGTGGATTTCCACGGGTGGGAAATGCCCATTAACTACGGTTCTCAAATTGAAGAACACCATGCTGTGCGTCAGGATGCCGGTATGTTCGACGTATCACACATGACCATCGTGGATGTTGTGGGCTCGCAAGCCCAACATTATTTGCGTTATTTGCTGGCCAATGATGTGGTTAAACTGCAAGACAAAGGCAAAGCGCTGTATAGCGGCATGTTGAATGTAGCGGGTGGGGTAGTTGACGACCTTATCGTTTATTTTTTCGATGTCACCAACTACCGTTTAGTGGTGAACTCCGCCACCCGCGATAAAGACATGGCGTGGTTGATGGCACGGGCAGAAGGCTTTGACGTTCGTGTGATTGAACGCCCAGAATTTGCCATGATTGCGGTACAGGGCCCACAGGCCAAGGCCAAAGCTGCCACCGTATTTTCAGCTTCGCAAAACGAAGCCATCGCTGGCATGAAACCCTTTTTTGGGGTGCAAGCAGAAGATCTGTTCATTGCTACAACAGGCTACACCGGTGAAGCAGGTTACGAGATCATGGTCAGCAATGACGATGCTCCCCAACTTTGGCAAGATTTATTAGACGCTGGCGTGGTGCCATGTGGTTTAGGTGCACGCGATACCTTGCGTTTAGAAGCCGGCATGAATCTGTACGGTCAAGATATGGACGAAACCATTTCTCCCCTTGCGGCGAATATGGGCTGGACCATTAGCTGGGAACCGGCTGATCGCAATTTCATGGGGCGTGACGCCCTTGAACAACAAAAAATTGAAGGTACTGACAAACTCGTGGGCCTAGTGATGACCGAGAAAGGGGTATTACGCGGCGGTCAAAAAGTGCTGGTTGATGGCATAGAAGGTGTGATCACCTCAGGCACTTTTTCTCCTACTCTAGGTCACAGCATTGCCCTTGCTCGTGTGCCTGCTTCAGTTGGTGCTACCGTGGAAGTGGAAATGCGCAAAAAGTGGGTTACAGTAAATGTGGTTAAACCCAGTTTCGTCAGAAATGGCAAAAGCATTCTGTAAAATACAAACCCAAACCCAACACATCAGACATTTATTTTAGGAAATATTTTATGAGCAATATACCCGCTGAATTACGTTATGCCTCCACGCATGAATGGGTGCGCGCCGAAGGTGATGGCATTTTTACCGTTGGCATCAGTGATCACGCCCAAGATTTGTTGGGTGACATGGTGTTTGTTGAGTTGCCAGAAGTTGGTGCAGCCGCTGGCGCGGGAGATGACGTGGCAGTTGCCGAGTCAGTCAAGGCTGCGTCTGATGTATATGCGCCCATTACCGGCGAAATCGTTGAAGTAAATGAAGCCTTGGAAAACTCACCAGAATTGGTGAATACCGATCCATACGGCGACGGTTGGATGTTCAAAATTAGAGCCGAAGATCCTGAAGAAGTAGACAGCTTGTTTGATGCTGAAGGCTACGAAAACAGCATCGACGAAGAGTAAAAATGAGAAAGGCTGAGTGCGGCAAAAAACAGCCCGTAAACGCTGTGTTGTCGCTCTCAACTCCCCGAGTTAATCCGCCAGATCTATCCCCGTTTAACCGATCTATCTAAGCAGGAAAGTGCAGTCCCATGTCATTAGCGAATGTTTCACTCTCACAACTTGAGCAAACCCAAGATTTCATACGCCGCCACATCGGCCCAAGTGCAGCTGAAATATCAGCAATGTTGCATGACGTGGGTGCAAGTAGTCTCGACGATCTCATCAAACAAACGGTGCCTGGCAGCATTCTTAGCCAGTCTCCGCTGAAAGTAGGTGAAGCACAAACTGAAGCACAAGCCTTGCATTATTTGCAGCAAGTTGCCGCCAAAAATACCATTAACAAGTCGTACATTGGCATGGGGTATTACGATACCTTGACCCCCAATGTGATACTTCGCAATGTCTTGGAAAATCCAGGTTGGTACACGGCCTACACCCCTTACCAACCAGAAATCGCCCAAGGGCGTTTACAAGCGCTGTTGAACTTCCAGCAAGTGTGTATCGATCTTACGGGCATGGAACTGGCTTCTGCATCGTTACTCGATGAAGCGACGGCGGCTGCCGAAGCCATGGGCTTGGCTAAACGTGTTTCACGCAATAGCAAAGCAAACAGCTTTTTTGTGGCCGACGATGTGCATCCACAAACCCTAGACGTAGTAAAAACCCGAGCCGACATGTTTGGCTTTGATGTCATTGTCGGCAAAAGCCATGAAGCCAGCCAACACGATATCTTTGGTGCCTTGTTGCAATACCCCGGCACCACGGGCGCGGTGCATGACCTCAGTGCCATTATTGATGCTGTGCATGCCAATAAAGGCATTGTTGCGGTAGCGGCCGACTTGCTGAGCTTAATGCTACTCAAACCACCCGGTGAAATGGGCGCCGATGTGGTGTTAGGCAGCGCCCAGCGTTTTGGTGTGCCGATGGGGTATGGTGGTCCACATGCCGCTTTTTTTGCCACCCGTGACGACTACAAACGTTCATTGCCAGGCCGCATTATTGGTGTCTCAAAAGACAGCCGTGGTCGTCCTGCACTGCGTATGGCACTGCAAACCCGTGAACAACATATTCGCCGTGAAAAAGCCAACTCTAACATTTGTACCGCCCAAGTATTGCTTGCCAACATGGCGTCGTTTTATGCGGTGTATCATGGCCCGCAAGGCCTGCACACCATCGCCTCGCGTGTTCACCGCTTTGCCGACATCCTTGCCCAAGGTTTGCAAAAAGCGGGCTTTAGTTTAGTGAATGACACGTGGTTCGATACCCTTGCTGTCGCCGTTGGCAACAACAAAGAACTCATCGTCGCCAAAGCGTTGGCGGCAGGGATTAACTTGCGCACGGATTTGGATGGGGTGTTGGCCATCAGTTTGGACGAAACCACTACCCGTGCTGACTTACAGAACCTATATGCGGTTTTCACTGGCTCAAATGTAGAGTTAGATATTCAGGCCTTTGACCAACTTATTATCAGTACAGGCAGTCAGTCTATTCCGACGAGCTTGGTGCGTGAGTCAGCGGTGCTAAGCCATCCGGTATTTAATAGCTACCACAGCGAAACCGAAATGTTGCGCTATATCAAATCGTTAGAAGACAAAGATCTCGCCTTGAACCATTCGATGATTTCATTGGGCTCGTGCACCATGAAACTCAATGCCACTGCGGAAATGATCCCCGTCACATGGCCAGAATTTGGCAAATTGCACCCCTTCGCGCCCCTTGATCAGGCACAGGGTTATCAGCAAATGATGCATGAACTGAGTGAGTGGTTAATCGATATCACCGGCTACGACGCCTTATCCATGCAGCCCAATTCGGGTGCCCAAGGCGAATACGCCGGTTTGGTAACCATTAAAAAATACCACGCTAGCCGTGGTGATGATCACCGCAACGTATGTTTAATTCCCAGCTCTGCTCACGGCACCAACCCGGCAACCGCACAAATGGTGGGTTACAAAGTGGTAGTGGTGAACTGTGATAAAAACGGCAACATTGATTTAAATGATCTGCGCAAAAAAGCTGCTGAAGTCAGTGAAAACCTTGCTTGTGCCATGATCACCTATCCGTCGACACACGGCGTATACGAAGAAACCATCAAAGAAACCTGTCAAATTGTGCATGACTTTGGTGGTCAAGTTTACATGGATGGAGCCAACATGAATGCCCAAGTCGGCATCACTTCACCAGGTTTGATTGGCTCAGATGTAAGCCACTTAAACTTGCACAAAACCTTCTGTATTCCTCACGGTGGCGGTGGCCCCGGTATGGGCCCTATCGGGGTTAAAGCCCAGTTAGCACCTTTCTTACCCAACCACAGTTTGGTAGGGGTATTGAACAACGGTGACAGTCAAGTGCGTGAAAACGGCGCTGTATCTGCCGCACCATGGGGCAGTGCATCTATTCTGCCAATCAGCTACATGTATATTAAAATGATGGGCAGTGCCGGTTTACGTAAAGCCACAGAAGTCGCGATTTTGAACGCCAACTACGTGGCGAAAAAACTCAGTGGCCACTATCCCGTGCTCTACCGTGGACGTAATGAGCGCGTGGCTCACGAATGTATTATTGACCTGCGCCCCCTTAAAGAAGCGTCTGGCGTAACAGAGATGGACGTCGCCAAACGGCTCAACGACTATGGTTTTCACGCCCCCACCATGAGTTTCCCTGTGGCGGGTACCTTGATGATTGAACCCACTGAATCAGAAGCCAAAGCTGAACTTGATCGCTTCATCGAAGCCATGCTCAGCATCCGTGCAGAAATCGCCAAAGTAGAAAGTGGCGAGTGGGATGCCATCGACAACCCCTTGCACAATGCACCGCATACGCTAGATGACATCTGTGACAACAACTGGAACCGCAGCTACGATCGCAAACTAGCCGCTTACCCCGTTGCCGCCGTCGCCAGAAACAAATTCTGGCCAAGTGTTAATCGTATCGACGACGTGTGGGGTGACCGTAATCTGGTGTGTTCATGTCCAGATATTGATAGTTATAGAGACGAGTAATCGTTTTTGTTCCCAGTAAATAAGTTGTTTACGTGGATTAAATAAGACGTTTACAGTAAATAAGATGTTTACAACACGCTAAAAGCCCACTTCAAAGTGGGCTTTTCTTTATCCCACAAGAAATGAGAAAGATCACCTGTTACTTAGGGATATTTGTTACCAAGCCGTTCTTGATTAAAGTAAATCGTTCAGAAGTTTATTTTTACAGGGTAGCCTAAGGCTCGTAGTGATTTGTTGGTTCTGCCATTCCTAGGGGGAGATTGTTAATGTTCTAACTTAACCTATGACACTTCCAATTCAATAAAGTACCTACCGTACGTTTTAAACCTATCCAGCACTTTTTCATCCAAGGTCTTAGTCGGTTTTATTTCCAATACCTTAGTTCCATTAACTTGTTGATTTACTCGCCACACATGGGAACAATTTGACTGACTTATTGCAAATGCGCCTTTTATCTCTTACCAGCCATTTGTCTTCATTTACCTTTGTACTGCAAATCGGGCAATTAAGTAAAGAGTCAAATTTTTGCGCTACGGAAAGCATTTCTTGGCCTGAATTTTGAACAGATATATCAGTAGCCTTTGTGTTCAATACTTTTTGAATCTGTGGTTTAAGGTGACCTTTCCCCCAAATTTAACACCATGAACTTGATGAGATTTCCAATTATCCTAGCAAAGTAGAGATCTCAACATGAAAAACCGTTACATCGAAGAACAAATTATGAGGGCCATCAAGCAATATGAGGCTGTAGCCAAGATTGACGACATCTGTCGCGACATGGGCATATCACCAGGCACCATTTAAAAATGGCGTGCCATAAAACTAGGGTGAAAACGGAGTCAGGCTACACTTAAATCTGAAGCATTCGGTCATAATGGCTAAGCTTTAATTTCGCATTTTACTTGGCCTTAAACCTTGCCTTTCTTTAACCAGTAGGTCGCGAAAGCATACTGCTGACCTACATAAAATTAGTCTGAAACCCCTGCAAGTTTGTGCTTTGCATCATTGCATAAGCGGTGCAAATTTTCTCTATCAAGTTTGGCAAAATTTGTTAACCTTCCATCCCCATTTACCGATATGTAAGAGACAGAAATAGCTGATGGTTGTTCGTTGTTTAGTCCTGATGATACTTTGCTGGCCTATGTCCCGTTTATTTGCGCAAGATAGGGACGAGAGCATTTGTGACATACCGTCGAAAGCATGTTTGCTTTGGGTGACGGCACAGTTAGAGCATGTGCGAGCTAACTCTATGGCTTGGTACAACCTGAAACTAAAACAACTCGACTCGTTGATGTTGGTGAAAGACTTTAAAACCTTAAAAAAGGAAATAAGTCGCTTTCACGAAACTACTGACTTACCTCCTGTTTTTGCTATTTATTTGAAAATCTATCAAGCCAAAGTGCTGATGGTAGAGGGGCATAAACAACAAGCTGCGCAGCTATCTCGTTTAACGGTTGAAGAGTTACAAGCCTTAAATCAAATATTTTACAGCCCCCTCCGCATGATTATTATTGCCAATGTCATGCAGGATTCGAAGCAATATGAGCAATCACTGAGCTTATTAGAACAAACCAAAACGGATTTTGCCGACAGCAAAGATCCTTATTTGAAATTAGAATTATTTGGTAATTTAGGGCATGCCTATCGATTATTGCAGCGCTTCGACGAGGCATTGCTCAACTATCAGCAGTCTTTGCAGTTCGCGATTGAACTTGGCCATGAACAGCAAATTACCACGCTGTATAACCATGTGGCGCGTATGTACCAGCAGACAAATGATATTGCTCAAGCTGAACAGAACTATATCCAAGCACTGCAACACGCAAAGCGCGATGGCCATGAAACCACAGTGATAGGGGCCAAGATTAATCTGGCATATTTCTACGCTCAACAGAGAGCCGCAGATAAAGCTCGTTTGCTGATAAAAGATATCGATCCAGCGCACATTCAACCCCATCAACAAAAACTCTGGGCTTTCATTGAGAAAACGCTCAAAGCAGGGCAATAATTAGCGCATTCCTAGCCTATTTTTGTTGCGTTTTTAGGCTTTGAGCTAAGTCTTGCCAGCACCGCTTGGTGCAGGACTGATCTTGCCTTTACTAAACTATTCAACAAGGTCTATCACCCACAGGTAGGGCGTTTAGCGCCTTGGGTTTCGGTGGTATTTGGGAAATGGTTGTGTGCAGAGAGCATGTTGACGGTAAAAGCGGTGCTTAGCTTTACCTTTAATATTACTGCAGCACAGCATTGCTGTAATGACGTTGCGCCAATCCTTCAACGGCTTGTTGCCATGTAAGCCGCAGAAGAGAGGCATTACCTATGTCACTGTGGCTTGGTACTACTATTTTTGCCTCAGCATAGTGCTCCATTAAGGTTTTTGCTGACGTAGGCCATTCGCTGAGCACAGCGTCACTGAGATTACCCAGGCCTTGGGGTTTGATAAAACATCCACCGAAGAGAATTTTATGCTCAGCAATCCACACCTCCACATTATCTTGGGTGTGGCCGGGTCCTGGATAGAAAACCTGAATTTTATCTGGTACTAACCAAAAACTGTTCTGCGCTAAAGTTGACAATATAAAGGCCTGTGAAGTCGGTTCTTTACCCTCCTCCTTGAGCAAGGCATTAGTGAGTGACGACGCGTAAGTTGGAATAGTGTGGGTGTTTAACCAAGCGATACCCGCTGTGCTGTCGTCATGAAAGTGTGAGGAGATACTGGCTTTTACGTTAAAACCTTGTGCTTCTAACCATGTTACTAATTTTTCAGTGTCTGTGGCTGACACTGGCGTATCAATAAGGTAAGCCTGCTGGTCCTCAACCACTACCAAGCCCTGCTTTGCTACGATGCCATAGCCTGCATATTCCTCATAGGAGGTATGCAGGTAGATGCCTGATTGTAAGACGTCTATTTTGAGTGCCGGTAAGCCTTCAGACGCATGAACGCCATCTAACAAACCGAATAAAAAAATAATGCTAACTAACTTCACGCTAAGCTGCCTTCTCAACAAACCTTAAAACTCGGCTAGCTCTGCGACACGCTGTGGCTTTGCGTACTGCTGGCTTTGGCTGTTACTGGTTATTTCCGTTTTGCGACCGTTAAACAAGACATAGAGTTCACGGTGTGCTTTATACGACAGCTCATCATCTCTGTTTTTGTAGCCAACTATCCAATCCAGCAGCATGTGCAAATTTTTGTCTTGAGCGGTCTTTGAAGCATATTTGTGAGACTCCCAAGGCCGATCTATTGCATTTTCAAGGCATTGGTTAATGGATAAATTCATAAAAATCATCTCATTAGCCATGGGTATAAGCAGCTTGAGTAAATCGGCATAACATCCTTCAATCACCCAATTCTGATGCTGTGCAGTGAAGTCAAGAATCGCTTGTTTTGCTTGTTCATAAGGTTTACGAGTGGCAGGTTGTGTGGGTAGCCATGCTAAGGTATCTAAATCGAGATGACTTAGTCCACCCAATGCAAGTTGTGTGGCGAGTGTGGATTTACCTGACCCTGAATTTCCAAAAATGATAATATTTCGCACCGCGTCTCCCTTGTATTGTGGATCATTTAAAATTGTAATCGCATTCAATTGTCTAAAATTTATGGCCATATACCCGTGTAATGTGCTCGATAAAACAGCCAGTGATCCGTGACTTTTTGTAAGACAAAAGAGACTCGCATAGAAAATGTTTGTGATGAATTTGGCATGGCAAAGGTTTCTTTTACCAAGACAAATGCGAGATTCTCTTGCACGCTAACATTCAGTTCACTGAGAGTAACTTGCGGACTTTTTTGTTTGTCAGCTTGCAGTGATGGGGCATAAAAACCCAACACTTTTTCCCTGTAATCAACTTCTCCTTTGGGCGATACTTCTAAGTAGTCCGGATGCAACAAAGCCGCCATGGCATTGCTATCGTAAGAAAGTTGGGTTGCCACTAACTGCTCAATTAAACGCTGAAATTCACTACCAACTTGTTCAGGTTCAGCCTGACTAATACAAGGTAGCAACGCAACGATAAGCAGTAAGCGACTCAATGATCTATGCACGGTTATTCCGCCTTATGTTTGTTAAAAATGTTGTATTACCGCCCATTACTCTAAAGTAGCTAGTCGCCGACCGACAAGAGGGATCTGCCTGTTAGATCGAACAGGTAAGGCCTTATGTGATTGATAATTAAAAAGATTTCATTTGAACTAAGGCGGTGTTTAACTGACCTGGGGGATGTTATCTACTAAGGAGATGACGATATTGCCTTTTTTACGACCGCTATCAACATAAGAATGCGCGTCTCTGATGCCTTCTAAAGGGTAAACGCGATCGATCACTGGCACGAATTTGCCCGTTTGAACGAGTTTAAGTAAAAAATACAGTGCTTCTTTTGTTTCGCTGGCTGTGCCGCATATCAGCTTTTTAGTGAAGATTGAGCGAAGTAGTGTGCCGATTCCCACATTGATTAAAATGGCGCGTCCAGTTTTTGTCATTAATTTTTGGCAGTGAGCAAAGGAAAAATTACCGACGGTATCGAGAATGACATCATACTTTCCATGTTTTTCAGAGAAATCTTTTTTTGTATAATCAATGACGTCATCAGCACCCAAGGATCGAACTAAAGATTGGTTATTCGCGCTGCAAATGGCGCTGACTGTCGCTCCGTAGTATTTTGCAATTTGGATTGCTGCGCTGCCTACTGATCCAGACCCACCGTTAATGAGCACATGCTCACCGTGTTTTATGTTGACTTTATCCCTCAAAAAATACAGGGCGGTCAGTCCACCGAATATTAATGAAACGGCGTCTTCATGAGATAAGGTATCAGGGATGCCCACCATTTCTTTATCTGCTGCCATACAAACATACTCAGCATTTGCCCCAAGTTTCATACCAGTTGAACCGAATACTCTGTCGCCAACCTTAAACCCATTTACTTGGCTGCCAACTTCTGTCACTTCCCCTGAAAAGTGCATGCCGGGGATCAAACACCTCGGTTTAGTTATCCCAAACACTAAGCGAGTGGCAAATTCCATGCCTCTTGGTACTCTCAGTGAGCGCAGGCGACAGTCACCAACAGTCACGGTTGTGGCATGAACTTTTATTAATACTTCTGCACTATTGGGACGAGGTTTATCAACACTCATTAACCTTAACACTTCTGGCTCTCCGTATGCCGTCCACCTAATCGCTTTCACTGAGACCTACCTAGATGATATTCAACAACGCTGCATTGCATACCTGGGTACTGTATGTCAGTCGGTTAACTGACAACAAGGAGATTCTGCCTGTTAGATTTAACAGGTAATGATTGATTCTAGGGATGGATGAAGGTGTTTTTAGCCCGACGAATTTTGGCATTTCGATCGGTTTTTATTAGGCTTTGAGCTAGCTGGCTGCAGAAATGGCCTTAAACGTGACTAAAGCTCCCCCATTAGCCTTTGGCTAATCCATCTAGAATGGCACAACTGGCATTGTCATCATCGTTACAGTGGTCGGTGAGTTCTTGCAGCGCTTTTTTCATGTGTTTAAGCTCATTTATTTTGACGTCAATGTCTGTTAAATGCTGCTCAGCAAGCTGCTTGACTTCTTTACTGGCTCGATTTGGGTTTTGCCATAAATCAACTAAGGAATGAGTTTCTTGTAAAGAAAATCCGAGTGCTCTGGCTTGTTTGATGATGCCCATTAGTTTTAACTGCAGGTGATTGTATAGGCGATAGCCCGCCTCTGTGCGAGTGGCTTTGGGGAGCAAGCCAATCGATTCATAATGGCGGATCATTTTGCTAGTTAAGCCACTAAGATCGGCAGCTTCGCCTATGGTTACAAGTGTAGTCATATCGTTTCACTCCTTAGCTTTCCAGCGTTGCAACAACAATGCATTACTTATCACCAATAGGCTACTCGAGGCCATTGCAGCACCCGCAATAATCGGGCTTAAAAAACCAAAAGCGGCGAGGGGAATTCCCACTGAGTTAAAAATAAACGCCCAAAATAGGTTCTGTTTTATCTTGCGATAAGTGAGTTTTGAAATAAGCAATGATGAGGCCACTAGATTAGGTTCGCCACGCATTAAAGTAATTGCCGCTGCACTGACAGCGACGTCGGTACCCGTTGCCATAGCAATACCTAAGTCAGCTTGGGCGAGCGCGGGGGCATCATTGATACCGTCTCCCACCATGGCGACCAACAGACCTTTTTGCTGGCATTTTTGGATGAATGCCAATTTATCCTCAGGTAACACCTCGGCTTGGTATTCATCTAGGCTTAACCGCTCAGCAACGACATCGGCGCTGGCTTGGCTGTCTCCGGTTAACATCGCGACCTTAATGCCTTGTTGTTTTAATTGTTGCACTGCTTTAACCGCATGGGTTTTAAGGGTGTCGGTGAAACAAAATACGCCCAGTAACTCAAAGTCTTTACCTGTTTGTTTAGCTAACCATGAGATAGAGGCACCTTTAGTTTTAACAACATCCTGTGGCAGCGTTAGCCCCAAATCTGTCATCATTTTTGAACTACCGAGCAACAGGGTAGAGGTATTCACTGTGGCCTTCAGGCCGAAACCCGCCACCACCTGAAAATTCTCGACCTTTAGCGGGTTGACCGACATTTCCTTTGCTTTGTCGACAATGGCTTTTGCTAACGGGTGTTCACTGTGTTGTTGCAAGGATACAGCGAGCTCGATAAGTGTTTGCTCGGAGCCAACAAAAGCAGTCATTTGGCTCAACGCGGGTTTTCCTTCTGTCAGGGTGCCAGTTTTGTCAAACACCACCATGTTAATTGCCTTTGCTTGTTCGAGGGCTGCTGCATCTTTTATTAAGATGCCAGATTTTGCTGCTACACCCGTGCCGGCCATGATGGCGGTTGGTGTCGCTAAGCCAAGCGCACAGGGGCAAGCAATAACCAGTGCAGCGACCGCATTAAGAATGGCCTGCTGCCAATCACCATGCCATAGACCCCATGCAATCAAGGTAACAAGCGCAATTGCAATAACAACCGGCACAAACACGGCACTTATTTTATCGACCAAGGCCTGAACAGGGGCCTTGGCACCTTGTGCAGCCTCAACTAAACCAATAATTTTGGCTAGGGTTGATTCGGCGCCAATCTGGGTGGCGTTAATTTCCAATACACCCTCTTGGTTAATGGATCCCCCCGTGACGTTATCACCGGTCTTTTTGCTAATAGGTAGGCTTTCACCACTGATCAAGGCTTCATCAACATGGCTTTGACCAGCATACACTTTGCCATCTACGGCTACACGCTCGCCGGGTTTTACCTGAACCTTTTCCCCTGATTGCACGCTTGTGGCGGAAACCACTTGCCATGTGTCATTGCGCCATACAGTCGCGCGGGAGGGTTGTAAATTTTCTAAAGCCCTTAATGCATCGGTGGTGCGTCGTTTAGCCTTGTTCTCTAGGAATTTGCCAATTAAAACTAAACTCAATACCACGCTGCTACTTTCAAAATATAAGTGCAGCGCAGTGCTATGACTGCCATGCATCCACCATAAATGCACTGATAAGCCATAGGCCGCGCTGGTGCCAATGGCAACCAATAAATCCATATTGCCAGTTCCTGCTTTCAGGGCACCCCAACCAGCGCGATAAAAACGCGCACCAAAATAAAACTGCACAGGCGTTGCCAATAACCATTGCCAAAGGGCCGGTAACATCCAATCTTTGCCGAACAACATGCCAAACATGGGTAGGGCCAGAGGCAAGGATAAGACACTTGCAGCCACGGCAGCAAACCAAGGGGCACGATAGAATGGTGGTGGTGTCAGCTCTGCTTGTTTGTGATCACTATCTGAAGCGTTTGTCGCAGTCAGTTGATAACCCGCTGCAAGGAGGGTGGCTGCTACCTCAGATTCAGTGAGTTCGGCTATCAAGTTCAAGGTGAGTTGTTCTGTCGCTAGATTGATATTGGCTTTTTGCACTTGGGGCAGCGCCAGCATGGCTTTTTCAATCCGCGCAGCGCAGGAGGCACAGCTCATCCCTGTTACACCATAGACTGCGCTGGTACTTGGAACCTGATAACCTGCTGCTTCGACGGCCGATACGAGTTTGTCTAAGCTAACTGAGCCTTCAATGCTGGCTGTTTCGGTGGCTAGGTTTACCGTGACGTTTTCAACCCCAGCAACGTGTCTTAGTTGTTTTTCCACTCGACCAACACACGAGCCACAAGTCATGCCTTGAATCGGTAATTGAATAGCCTTACTCATACTCATTTCTCACTTAACGTTGAAATACCATGAACAAGAGCCTAAAGCTTACCACAATGGTAAGGTCAACAGGGATTTCGACCTTTTTCTGTATATCCACATTGGCAGGACAGTGCAGACAAAAAGTGACGATAGTCATAAAAAACTCATGACTTCTGGCACATGCAATGCCGTGCGTATCAAAGCAAACTCTCTACACCAGCTCAGGCTGATGAAAACCAACATCCCTTAGTGTTATATCAGGAGAGTGATATGCAATATGTCAAATGTAGTCTTAAAAAAATAATCAGAACCCTCGGTATTTTAGCTGGGTTAACGGCAAGCCAAGCAGCAGTGGCCACTAACGTTGAACTTACCATTACCGGCATTAACAAAGTGGAAGGCACAATATTGCTGGCAGCCTACGATTCAGCGCAGAACATGGGTAATCCAGACAAGGCTTGGCAGAAACGTTTGCAAAAAGTCGACAGTCAGTCACTTACTTTTATGTTTACTGACGTGTTGCCTGGTCAATATGCCTTCAGTGTTTTTCAGGATCTAGACGGGGATTTTCGTCTTAAAACCAACATTGTGGGTATTCCTGTTGAACCTTACGGTTTTAGCAATAACCCCACATTATATGGTGCACCCAACTTTGAACAGGTAGCGATCACGGTTGGTGAGCAAGACAGTCACATTATCATCAGTCTGGAGTAAGGTTGATGGATAGACGTCAATTTATTAAAGCCGGTTTAAGTCTTACGACGCTTGCCGCTGTGGGTGGTGGGTCAACGTTCGCCTTAGCGGGTGAAGAATCTGCCTACTCAAGGGCGTTTAATCAAGCTCTGCAAAGCAATCAACGTTTGCGCGGTTGGGAAGGTCTTAAGCAAGATATTCCGCCTAATTTTGTCAATTGGCAGGGGAAGCTACCTACGGAACTGGCTGGCCATACCTTGTTTCGAAATGGACCAGGTAGACAGCAACTGGGCGGGGAGCGCTATACCCATTGGTTTGACGGTGATGGTTTTGTTAATCGTTATGCCTTGACTCAACATGGCGTAAGCCACAGTGGTAAATTTGTGCGCACCAGTAAGTTTGAGCAAGAAACTCGCGCAGGCCGATTTTTATATAATGGTGCGGGCTCTCGCATACAAAATCCGCAAACGCTTAAAGGGCCAGAATCGGTAAATACCGCAAACATTGCCTAGTTGCCGGTTGACGGTGAATTATGGGCCTTGTGGGAAGCAGCGATGCCTTACCGTTTGTCAACTGATGATTTAACTACTCTTGGCCAAGTAAAGTTGGCTGATGAATTACAAGAAATTCCTTTTTCGGCTCATCCTCACACTGACCAAAATGGCTGCATTTGGAACATCGGCGACTTATCCTACGTTGGTCAAGCGGGTTTTGTGCTTTATCAGTTATCGGCACAAGGCACATTACTGCAATACAAAGTCATCCAATCGCCACGTCGCAGCTATGTGCATGATTTTGCTTTGACCGAAAACTACATCGTCATCTATTTACCCCCATTGTTTCCAAGTCAAAAGCCCGGCACCCTGATTGAATCCTTCGCATGGCGGGAGAACGAGGGGGGCTTGCTGCTGCTCATTGATAAACATGACCTGAGTGTTAAGCGGCAAATTGCCTGTGAAGCGGGTTTCGTATTTCATTTTGGTAACTGCTGGCAACAAAAAAATACGCTGGTGATCAATCTTTGTTGGTACCCTGATGCACAAGTAATGACACACAGTATGAATGATATTTTACATAGTCTTGCTAGCACATCGGCTCCCCATGCGCAGGCGAGTCAGATTGTTATTGATCTTAATACCGGCAAAGTCGCCCGACATGCGCTCGGTGTTGCGATGGAATTTCCACAGTATGACTCGCGCTGCACCACTAAAACAAGTCGTTATCAATTTGGTGTCACACTTGGTACATCATCATCTGATACCAAGCAAACCCGAGAATTTAGCGCGGTGAGTCGTATTGATTTGGATAGTGGTCAGACACAGCGCTATGATTTTAAATCGGGAACGATTTGTGAAGAGCCACTATTTATCGCAAAGCAGCAAGGTCAGGAAGGCCAAGGCTTTTTGCTACTCACCAGTCTTGACTACGCCAATGGTCATACGCAGGTTTCGGTATTGGACGCTGAAAATGTGTCAGATGGACCGTTGGCACAAGCCCGCCTACCTTATTACTTACCCTTGGGATTCCATGGTGCGTATATCTGAGCATCGAGGCGATGCAGGCAGAGTTGTGACGGTTTTACTTACATTTGTTTGTCGATGCGTACAGAACCATCTGCTAGGTAAATCATGCGTACACTGTCTTGTGCTTGAAATACCATGTTTGGGTCGAGCTCTTGCACCACCATATAGGCGCTGCCATCTTCGACGGTAATCATTAATTCCACCAGTTGAATGGCGACTTGACGACTGCCCGTATTTCCACCATCAGCGAGTGAACCACCGATCATGGCGCCTAAGATAGTGTTAATGGCGCGCCCGCTGCCACTGCCAAACTGATTGCCAATGGTGCCGCCGATTAAGGCACCACCAAACACTTTCCAGCCGTTACGGCGATCGTCAATCAGTTCATGTTCGGTAATGTGGCGTACTGAAGTCACGCTGCCAAACAGCACTTTTTGCACCGGCACCGCTTCGTTGCGATTGTAATCGGCTGCAGCCGGGGCACTAAAACCAAGCCAAGTGATGCAGCACATTGCGATTATTTTCATCATGATGTTTACCTCTTGGTGGATTACCGTTGATTTTAGCGCAGACCAACCATGCTGCTTACCAGCCTACTAATTCTTTGCTGCGCGTTTTACGAATTTCGCTTTCGTCGGCCCATTCCACCAGACCGCTGCGTAAATCCAGCAGGCGCATAGTGAATTTGTAATACACGTCAGATTTATCCGCATTATTTTTCACGATGCTGGACAAGTTGCCATACAGCATATATTCGGCACCCGTTTGCTGACCAAACTGAATGGCTTTGCTGGGGTCAACCATGCCGGCATCGTTTTGATATTTGAGCTGTTCCACAACGGCATCGACTTTTGTCATATCCACAAAACGGAATTTGCCTGAACGCAGCAATTGGGTCGAAATCGAGTCAGTAACAGACTCTGTATCAATGTGCTCACTGGTTTTGTTTTTGATTTTTTCGACAAACACCACCGGACGAGTATTGGCCGTCATCGTGCCTACCACGGGTGACTGCAACAAAGAATCTGTCATCTTCTTCACAATGGCTTGTAAATCAGTGGAGCCGAAATTGATATCTGTGGTTTCTACCGCAGCCGCATCGCCATAACGCACCACGGGTTTATTGGCACACGCACTCAATAGACTTATCGACAAAGCGATGGCGGTGACTAATACTGTTTTTTTCATGTTGTTGATCCTTGTTGTTCAATTAGATTCTGTTCAAAAGCTTTAATGCTTCGGCTTTTGTCCTGTCTTTTATTTTTGCCATTTTAACTCAGCCCTCATGGCCAAAATACAAACCTTAGTCGGCAATTATTGTTACAAGCTGTCTCTTCACCCAATTACAAGTTCTTTATGTGATGACTGCGGGTTTGGCCAATAGTTGTCATCTGTAACAGCGTAATACGTTTGGCGTTAATGTTTAGGTCGATGGTCTGAGCTTGCCCCGCCACATTTAACTGAATCTGGTGTTGACCCGCAGAGAGTGGCAGGCGAATGATCGCCACCTCATCTGGCAAGGTTGACCAACTGCGGGTATCGGCTTGTTCCGATGTGACGTTGTATAAAGCAGCCAAAATATTGCCTATTTCGCCCCCCTCTTGACCTAACTTTCGGCGTAACTGCTCTTTGGCCACCACACGCAGTGCTTGACGTGTGACCAACGCTGGCAGTTGATCTTGCAGGGATTTCGATGCTAAAGATTGCAAACGGGTAATCGCTTGAGTCTGATAAGTCTGTTCAGCAACCGTGATGCTGGTGGGGCTATATTTCATCAACGCACCCTGATAAATCGGCAGCGAGAAGCTAAAAAAACGTGGTTGGTTACGACTGCTGAAAATCGGCAAATCCACACGTAAATCCTGTTTAGCATTCACCACACCTTGTTCATGCAGAATTACCAACTCACCAAAGTTTCTATCATCAGGTGTTTGCCAAGCACCATACTTCGCACTGAACTGGCTAAGGTCATCACTCATGCCAAGCTGTGTGGCGAGGCGCAATACATCTTGTTGCAAGTAGCGGTTGTCAGGATAAATCTCTAGGGCACGTTTGTAGTCGATGTAGGCATCGTTGGCTTGGCCCGCTGCCTCGTACAACACTCCCGACAGATAAAACGTATAGGCGTTTTGAAAACCATTCTTCAGCTGACCAATCATCGCTGCCATCGACGGATAAGCCTGATTGAGGGCGTTTTTATTAAATTTTTCTTCACTGTCTTGCAGGCTTTGTTGATTTTGCTGCAGAGCTTGTTCTTGCACTAGATTGGCACGGCGAATTTCCACCAAGGCGCTGTCTAGTTGGCCGAGATATACATAGTTCAAAGCTTGATAACTATGCACCATGCTTTGTTCGTAGGCGGGAACCTCATAGGCAATGGCATTGTCGTTACTGACCAAGGCACCGGCATTGGCCAACCCGCGGCTAAGCTGCACTTTGGCTTTGGCTGCCTCTGCGTCTAGCGCCTCAATTACCTTGGCAAAATCCTGACGACTTTGCTGCCAATCTTGAGCTAAAAAGCTTAAACGCGCCTTTTCCAATAAACTGAGTGTGTAGTTATTTTGCCCAGGTTCTGCTTTAGTCACTAGGCTTTGGGCTCGTTGATAATCACCGGCAAACAGCGCCCCGCGTGCACCTTGCATCTGCTGGGCATAACCGGCAAATACATTGGCGAATTGAGTGCTTGTACACGCGCTAACCGCCAGTATTAGAAAACCTATGACACTGGTGATAATAAGGCGTTTTAGATGCAAAAACATGATAGTGGTTTCAACAACAGAAGATAGCCAAAGGCCTGAGAGTGATGAATAACGTAAAAGTTCTGCGCTGTATGATACTGGAAGCTAAATAAAAAACCATGAGCACTTATATCATCTCTGTATTTTGTCTTAAACATACTTCTGCGATGCACACGTTTAACATGGGTAGATGAGCACGTTTTTGTTACTCTAATAGCTCCGCTTGGGCAAAAATATCACTGACGATTTCACTCTGGCTGATGCGCTCAGCACAAATGGCATAATAGCGTTCGCTTAACTCGGTGGTTTCACCAATACAACTGACATTGTAACGCTGACATATATGTGCCGCGATGCGTGTGGGTGCGGCAAACACGCCGTGTCCTTCCTGACCAAACAACTTCAACATGGCGCTGTCATCAAATTCGGCAACAATTTTAGGGTTGATTTGCAAGCGTTCAAACCATGCCAATATATTGTGTTTCATGGATGATTTTTCCCCCGACAACAACATGCCAGCTTGCTGCAACGAATAAGGGAAATCAGGGGCGAGTTGCGCTGCTTGGGCAGATGGCGCAAAAAAGCTCAGACTGGATTCACCCAATAAATGGCTAAAGGCCTTGATATTGCTACCCGGCGTTAAGTTTCGGTCGGCAATCACTAAGTCAAGGCGATTAATGGCGAGTTCAGCGCACAAGTTGTCAAAGTCGCCTTCTCGATAAATAAAGCGGGTAGAGTCAAATTTGGTGCTGCTGTTATGCAGTAAATCAAACGCTAATATTTTGGGCACCGCATCAGTAATACCTATGGTAAACGTGCGAATGCGTTGCTCCCGCTTTTGCATCAGCATGTCCAGCAGTTCATGACCGGAAGCAAAAATTTGTTCTGCATAGTCGTAAGCTAACTTGCCCAAAGGATTCAGAATGAGGCGTTTACCAAGACGATCAAACAGGGGTGTGCCCAAGTAACTTTCAAAGGTACTAAGTTGTCCGCTAACGGTTTGTGGGGTGAGATGTAAAAAATGGGCAGCCTTGGCAATACTGCCTTCACGGGCAGTGACATAGAAGTAATACAAATGGTTATAGTTAAGTTGCGCCATAATTATCAGATTTAACCGATGATAAAGTGAATATTATTCGACTATATCTTGTACTTGGCTCATGGCAAGCTACGCAGAAATTTAATAACAGTAGTTTAATCAAAATTCATGGGTTCAACGTTTAGCGCATTATTCAAACACGAAGCCTCCGGTGGCGTACTGCTGGTGGCTGCGGCATTTTTGGCCCTCATCGTGGCCAATAGTCCAGCAAATGTGTTGTATCAATGGTTACTTGCCCTTCCCGTGACCGTCAGCATTGGCGGCTTTGGCTTTGATAAAGCTCTGTTGTTGTGGATCAACGATGGGTTGATGGCGATTTTCTTCTTCCTGATTGGGTTGGAAGTGAAACGAGAAGTCTTGGATGGTCACTTAAGTTCGCCGCAAAAAATGGTGCTGCCCGCTGTGGCTGCCGTTTCAGGTATCGCTATTCCAGCCATATTGTATGCCTTGATGAATTACCAAAACCCAGCCACATTGCAAGGCTGGGCAGTGCCTGCTGCCACCGACATTGCCTTTGCTTTGGGTATATTCAGTTTATTCGGCCGCTCACTTCCCGTGACCTTAAAGTTGTTTTTATTATCCGTCGCCATTTTTGACGATATTGGCGCCATTATTATTATTGCCTTGTTTTACTCAGCGGAATTGTCGGTATTGTCTTTGGTTGTGGCCTTATCGGGTTTAGCGGTGTTATTTGTGCTAAACCGCCTGAAAGTCGACAAAGTGGCTGCTTATGTGCTGGTGGGCTTTATTGTGTGGGCCGCCGTCCTGAAATCTGGCGTTCACGCCACGCTCGCTGGTTTTGCTGTTGCGTGGTTCATTCCCTTTAGTGTGAAAAGCAAAGGTGATCCACTGGTGCAAAAGTCGATGTTGGTTCAGCTCGAAGAGAATCTACACAGCTGGGTTGCCTTCCTGATTTTGCCAGTGTTTGCTTTTGCTAACGCTGGGGTGCGGTTCATTGATGCCAGTGCCGCACAAATCGAATTCAACATTATCTCTGGTGTCGTGCTTGGGCTATTTGTTGGCAAGCAACTGGGAATTTTTACTGCCTGTTGGCTAGCCGTCAAGCTCGGCTGGGCGAAGTTACCTGAATCGGTAACATGGTTACATATTTACGCGGTATCAATCTTGTGTGGTATCGGCTTCACCATGAGTTTGTTTGTTGGCTCAATAGCGTTTGCAGACCTCAGCCAACACTATTTGGATAGCGTTAAAATTGGTGTATTGATGGCGTCACTTTTGTCTGCATTCTTAGGTGCCTTAGTGATTGTTTACAGCCGTAACAAGGCTCAGCTAAGCACTTTGACTGCTACATCTGAGCAAGCAATACCTTAAGACTTTTACTTTTTACCAACTGACCATGAGGATGTTCTATGTTACTTACTATTCATGCCCACAATCAAAGGATCAGTCGTACGTTTAAGGAAGAAATGCGCGCTAAGATCAGTGCGGTGTTCGCGCGCAGCCAAGAAAAAATTCGTAAAATAAAGGTCGTGTTCAGCGACATTAACGGACCCAAAGGCGGAGAAGATCAACAATGCCGAGTGCAAGTTGTATTGTTCGGCTTGCCCACCATCAATGTGGTGACCACCCAAGAAAATATTCACAAAGCCTTGGCCAAAGCACTGTCTGCCGCGCAAGGTAGTTTGCAGCGACGATTTAAAAAACATCAACAATTTGATCGTGTGCCGCGCGGCCCGCTAAGCCATGCACAACTCGATTCTATATTTAATCAATCAGGAGAAAACTCATGTCAAGCAGCGTAAAAGTCGTGACTAGTGCACAACAGTCGCAGACCTTTGCCCAAGTAGGTGGCTACAACAAAGTATTGCGCAATACCTATGCTTTGCTGTCGATGACTTTACTGTTTAGCGGATTAACCGCCAGTATTGCTGCGTATTTTAATATGCCGCCACTGGGCCTCATTGTGACCTTGGTAGGCTATTTTGGTCTTTTGTATCTGACCAATAAAACCCGTGATTCAGCGGCTGGTTTGCTCAGCATATTTGCCTTAACGGGCTTCATGGGGCTCACCCTTGGGCCAATGCTCAGTGTTTATTGGGCGGCGGCGCCTGCCATCGTGTTAAAAGCGGCTGTGACGACGGCAACCGTTTTTGCTGGATTATCGGCCTACGCCATTTTGAGTAAACGAGATTTTTCGTTTATGCGCAGCTTTTTAGTGGTGGGTGTCATTGTCGGTTTTGTCACTGCGCTGGTGGCATTTTTTATTGAGTCGTCGGCTTTGTCTTTGGCGGTGTCAGCGATGTTTGTGGTGCTGATGTCGGCCCTCATTTTGTATGAAACCAGCAACATAGTAAGGGGCGGCGAAACCAATTACATCATGGCAACCGTGAGTTTGTTTGTGGCGGTATTTAATTTGTTTACTAGCCTGATGCATCTCCTCGGTTTCACCCAGTCTGAGTAACATTACCGAAAAACGATTTTAGATGAGGCCAATTTGGCCTGTATCGCTACTCTGGCTTCAGCCGCAGCACTGGCTGACAAAGCTAACTCAACAGCCTCAAAGGCTGTGGGTGATGACGTTATCGCAGCACAACAGCTTAAGCTGTCGGCTAATACGGCGGGCAAAGGATTCGGCCCTCAGTCACCACGTGATATCGATGCGCCTATGGGCACCAATACTCGCATGTTCAGCACAGCCCCAGCTTATACAGAAATGAATTTATGCAATATTCATTTTCATAAAAACGCCGAGCACAAGGGTGGTGAGTTTACAGAATACCCGGTAACGGCGATGGCAAAGGTCATGATACTGGGTATCGCTATGCTAAACCCCTTAGCGCAGATGAGTTGAAACCAGTGAGTGAAGCAATGTGTGCAAATGATCACAGTGCGTTGTTTCCTGGCGATACCATTGAATAACACTATGTGCATTCAAGTGCACAAGTTACCCCAGGACCAACTCTGGGAGCCTGTTTGAGTGAGTCCATTATGAACCCACAACTGCGGGTAGAAACCCAGGTGTTTGTTGTTGTAAACGACGAAAAGGCCCATGACTTTAAAGAACTCACCAAGTTTGCCATGAAAGATGGCTATTATCAGGCACTGAACATTCCGAGTAATACTGGCACCCCTGTGCAATATGCAGGGTCGACAACAGGGCCAAGTTACAATGAAGCGGGTTCACCCTTGCAAGTGAGTTGGAGCGTGCGCCCACAAGTGGCGAAAGTGAATATTGCCACGGTAGGTGAGTGGTGTAAGAGCAACGCTTTCAACGAAGATCACGGCCATGGTGTGCGAAATCTGGTGCAAGACCCGGCGTTGTTATCAACAATTGGCAAGTAGTGTTAACCCAGGCTTTACCGCTTTAACTAAGCAAAAGCCCTCCTGCAACTGATGTAATGAAGGGCCAATACTTTGGTGTTGGCCTTTTTTTTGAGCTGTATAAACGCCTGTAATGGCGGGGCGCGCTCAACCAGTCTAAAGCCTTATTCAATCAACCATAGTTTAAAGCGAAATGTTGAGGCGCCTCACTGTGATGCACCAAGGCATGCGCGAGGTATTTGCAGGCTTGCAGGTAGTTCGCTTTATGCATAGCACTTACCCATTCTAACAACGCGCCATCGGCACTCAGTAAAATCCAACAGAAGGTTCTACCGTCTAACTGCGGCAAGCTAAACTGGTGCAAAATCGTGCCTCGCTGCTGGCAATGATTAAGTAAATACAGCCAGATTGCCGGTGGAAAATTCTGTAAACCAAAGGCACTGATAGCGTCTCGTAGTTCCGCAACAGAAGCACTGGGTGGCAACATTTGCGCATATTGAAAAGGATTGTTGACTTGCGTATAGGCAAGACCGTGTTTTGTTACCAAGTTGTCTATGGCTTTGACACCGCATTGTATGGTCATCATAAGATCCTCAAACACTGTTTTTATGTACAGTATAAATCTTGCTGATAAATTAGCCAAATGAAATTTTTGCAGACGTTTGGCGCATTCGGCAGGAATTAGATGGCGACAAACCGAAGTCTTGCTTGTTCCTTGCTTGAAGTACGATAGAATTGCCGTTAGTCGCGCTTTACAGGACCAACCATGACGCAAGAACAGCATTATCCAATTGGCATTCTCGGCATTAAATGGGGTAAACGAGAAAAAGCCCAGTGGTTAGCCGCCCAGCAAATCAAACGATCTTATGAACATGATGTATTGAGTCAAATCGATGAACTACGTGACCAGTATTATGTTACCCAGTATGGTCAACTTGATTATGCTCAGGGTCACTACCCGCTTTTTGCCTTGAAAAGTATCGACTGGCAGTCACATAAACCAATCGTGTTGGTCACTGGCGGGGTGCATGGTTATGAAACCAGCGGCGTGCATGGTGCCTTAGCGTTTGCAAAATTGCGCGCCCGCGATTTCAGCAGTCACTTTAATATTTTAGTTGTGCCATGTGTCAGTCCTTGGGCATATGAAACCATCAATCGGTGGAATCCCTTAGCGATTGATCCGAATCGTTCGTTTTATGTTAATAGTCCTGCGCCAGAATCTGCGGCGTTGATGTCCTTGGTGGCGGGCTTAAATGTACTTGTGCACATCGATTTGCATGAAACCACCGATACTGATAACAGTGAATTTCGTCCGGCCTTGGCAGCACGTGATGCCGTTGAGCAAAAAGCATGGGAAATCCCAGATGGATTCTATGCGGTAGGGGATAGCGAAAATCCCTGTGATGATTTTCAAACGGCCATTATTAATGAGGTCGCCAAGGTCACCCATATTGCCCCTGCCGATGCACAAGGCATGATCATCGGTTCACCCATTACCCAAAAAGGGGTAATCAACTATGGCTTACATGCACTCGGCTTGTGTGCCAGTGTGAGCAATGCCAAATACACCTGCACAACAGAAGTGTATCCAGATAGCCCGCTAGTCGACGCACAAAATTGCATTGATGCCCAAGTGGCAGCGATAGTCGGGGGTTTAAATTATGTCTTGGCTCAGCAACGTTAAATGACAACATGGTAACTAACGAGCTGCATTTTCGCTTTGCTAATGGGCAAGTGGCCAACCGATTTTTAAACGAGTTAAGTCATTGGTCACCCTCATCCGGCAATGCTCACGTAAAAGCCAAGCTCGCCAAAGGCGACACGGTAAAAGTCGCTTATCATTTTGATGGTCGTGGTTTTGACTATACCTGTTCTGAATTGGATGACCTCGCTGCCAGTTATGGTGGGCGCGAGGTATAAAAATAGCCGATGCAATACAGCGTAAAGCTTAGGTGTGAGAAATACGTAAAGCGTAACCAGCGTATTTGCGTAAATTGATAACCCGATCACCGTCTAACAACAGATATTGCCCCTTGATGCCTTGCAGCTCGCCGCTGAAACCACCTTCTTTATCAAGGTTTATCGACTTCACTTTTTTAGGGTAGGCGGTAACAGGATAGTGAATGTTAACCGCTTGGTTACTCAGAATATTAATGGCGGCAAAACCATATTCATCGGTAATGGCCGACAACTCCTCATCGATTTTTGTCAACAAGCTGGCTTGTAAACTGACCAAATCCGCTTCCTGAGGGTGGCTGGTGAGCATGGTGCGCCAATTGGTTTTATCGGCAATATGACTTTTTAAAGCAGACTCCACCAAACCACTGATTAAACGACTTTGCACCCGCATAATCGCCAATGCTTGGGTGGCACCTTGGTCAAGCCAGCGACTCGATATGCCATCACTCACATGGCGGGTAATCCCTACTTTAATGGTGCCGGTATTGGCCAGATACACGAAGTGATCTTGCATACAATTGGCTTCACCCCAGGCGGGTTCGCGGCAGGTGCCCTGGTCATAATGGCACAGTTCTGGGCGCATGATGCAGGTGTCACACTGCGCCAATGTCGTCATGCAGCGATAACAATAACCTTGATTAAAACTACTTTTTGTTTTGTTGCCACAATGCACACAATGAATGTCTCCCGCGTAACTGAGGGAAATCTCGCGCCCTAATAAGGTGTTCATATCGATCAGTTGTTCGCCAATGGGCAGCTGATAACGTGCTGGCTGGTGCATGTGTGCGCTGACTTTCATCTTACGGATATTGCCGGCATAGTGAGCAGTAAATTGACCAGACACAGGTTTGTCGTTGTGGGTATGCATGGTGAATGTTTTGTCCAAATATAGGTTATTGAGCCGCTGTAAAACGGGGAGCTGCGTCCAATAACTTTTGCAGTATGTGTGGTTCGGTGCGTATGCTCGCTGCCAAATAGTCGGTGACTTTCAGTTCTGGAATGGCGCGAATAAACGGAGCACTATTCGATGGCTGATTTAACATTCGAGTCATTTCTGCAATCAGCTCTTCTGTTTCAATAATGAAGTCTACGTTACGATTATACAGAAGTTGCCAAGAACAATTGATGTCTGAGCAGGCAATAAAGTTTACCCCCTCAACTAAACCCAGAGACAGTAACCACTTCTGGGCAATATCATCTCTCTGTACCGCGATTCGGTGATTTTTTAACTGTGCCCAGTCTGTCATGATGAGTGGTGCCGCACTACTCAATGCCACTAAACCAAGGTTATAGTCAACAACAGGGATGAGCCAGTGAAATTTTTCCAAACGCTCAGGTGATTTGGCAATCGAATAAATCAGTATATTGGCATCACTAGTTGCTTTTTTATAAGCCCTTGCCCAGGGGTACATCGCAAAGTCTGCCGACACACCTGCCTCGGCCAAAAAACGCTTCACTGTCTGTGTGGCGCTACCTTCGACTTCATCATTTATCATCATTTGATAAGGAGGGGATTGTTCAGTCACCACCATCACATCACTTGCTTGGGCAGCAGTCACGCCAAGCAGCAGTAAATAACTGATAAATCTGCACATGTATTGGATACAGCGGTTCATGGGTGGGGGCTTACTGCTTATGTTAGTGACCCTATCATAGGCAAAAACCTGATGACTGCAAATGCAAAATAGCTAAATAGCATGTGATTAGCTTTCTAGCGTGGGGACTAGTCAGGGAAAAGGCTTAAAAGCTTACAAATATTCCCAAACCTTATCGGCAAAAATGAGTAAACTGCCCATCAACGATGGATCAGGACATCATGCAAATGCAACAATTTTCAACCCAAACTTTGATGAACTGGTTGTTCGGCCAGCTGAAACCTTATAAACGCCAAGTGGTTTATGCCATGCTTGCCTTGGTTGTTGGTGCCCTGTCTTGGTTGTTGCTGGGGCAAGGGGTTAAAGCAGCAGTAGATGAAGGTTTTGTGGCCAATAATGCTAATCGCCTCAACGAAATGGTGGCCTTGGTTTTAGGCATAGGCCTCGTGGGCAGTGTGGCGACCTATTTCCGTTTTTACTTCATGATTTGGTTGGGGGAACGGGTAAGTGCCAATATTCGCCAGCAGGTTTACTCGCACGTACTGACCTTGTCGCCTGCATTTTTTGCCAGCACCCGCACCGGTGAAGTGATTTCACGTTTTACTTCCGACACCACCGTGTTGCAATCAGTCGTAGGTATGGGCTTGTCTATGGCCCTGCGCGCCATCGTCACCTTTATCGGTAGTTTGATCCTGATGTTATTCACGAGTCATTGGTTGACTTTGTATGTACTGGTGGCCGTACCGGTGGTGCTGGTGCCTATTCGGGTATTTGGTGCCAGAGTTAGAGTATTTGCCCGAAACAGCCAAGACAGGGTTGCCGATGTGGGCGCCTATATCGATGAAAGTTTGCATGAGATCCAAACCGTGCAGGCTTATAGTCATGAAGACATCGACCGCCAGCGTTTTTTTGCGCGTATTGAAGATGTGATGACTGCTGCTCGTCAGCGTATTAAATTCCGCGCTATGATGATATCGAGCATCATGGGCATCAGTTTATTGGCGATTACCCTCGTGGCTTGGATTGGCGCTAAATTGGTGTTGAGCAGCGAACTCAGCGCCGGTGAACTCACGGCGTTTATGTTTTATGCGGTGATGGCGGGAGGCAGCGTTGCCACCATCAGTGAGGTAATTGGAGAAATTCAAAAAGCCGCCGGTGCCAGTGAACGCCTCATGGAATTACTGCATACCCAAAGCACCATCGTCGATGAGGGAACGACCCAGCTTATCGATAAAAAAATTAGCGGTGAAATTGCCCTGACAGATTTAACCTTCAGTTATGTTGCAGACGGCAGTTTACCCGTACTCACGCATATTAATTTGCACATTAAAGCCGGTGAACGCCTTGCTTTGGTTGGGCCTAGTGGGGCAGGAAAATCCACCTTATTCCAACTCTTGCTGCGCTTTTACGATGTGCAACAAGGGCAAATTACCTTAGACGGTAAGCCAATTCGGGACTTTAGCTTGCGTCAGCTACGCCAACAATTTGCCATGGTGCCGCAAGAATCGGTGATTTTTGCCAGTAGCGTATTGGATAACATTGCTTACGGTCGCCCAGAGGCAACCTTTGCAGAAGTGCAAGCTGCAGCAGAAGCGGCGCGCGCCCACGAATTTATTTGCGAATTTTCTGAGGGTTACGACACACAGCTCGGGGAACGCGGGGTGCGATTATCGGGTGGGCAAAAACAGCGTGTAGCCATTGCTCGCGCCATTCTGGCCGACCGGCCCATTCTATTGCTCGATGAGGCCACCTCAGCCCTTGATGCGGGCAACGAAATTAAAGTTAAACAAGCGCTAGATGAGTTAATGCGTAATAAAACGTCAATCATTATTGCCCATCGGCTGTCCACGGTGATCAACGCCCATCGCATTGTGGTGATGGATCGGGGGCATATTCTTGCGGTGGGCACCCACCAAGAATTGATGGCGAGCAATACCCTTTACCGTGAATTGGCCGAGTTACAGTTGATCAGTTAAGCCCCTCAAAACCTATCCACAAGCTTACTCTGCGAGCCAGTGATTACTTTTGAATGGGCGGTGTTTGGCGCTTAACCGTGCACAAAACATGGTGTGTTGCTTGGTCGTCGAGCAAGGGAATATATGCTGTAGTGAGCACCTCGTTGTCTAATACTAAGCCATAGCCAGCAATGGCAATGTCGGAATTGACTTGCTTGATGGCAAGTTGATAAGACGTGCTGCCAAAGCGATAAGTCATGGAATAGTGTGTCCATTCTGCGGGTATGCAAGGTAAAAGACGTAAGCGATCACCTTCGCGGTGTAGACCCAATAATGACTCAATGATCAGACGATACAACCAACCTGCTGACCCAGTGTACCAACTCCAACCCGCCCGTCCGATATGCGGCTTAACCGCATACACATCCGCCGCAACCACATAAGGTTCAGCCTTATAAATAACCCCAATCCTGTTTAAGAAATTGAACTAAATGCCTGTTCCAAGATCCGATCTTTCGACCAAGAAAGTGGGAACCAACAGAGGAACA
>JAACSL010000048.1 GCA_009993955.1 Paraglaciecola sp. | reverse complement strand
GCCTGTAGGAAAAATCGCCAATGATGAGTGCCCGGCTAACAGTTGCTCAACCACAGCCTGCTGACCGGGCCGAAACTGCGCAAAGCCAAATAATTGCGCTAAGTTAGCGTTGAGGGATGTAGATTGAGACATAAGCCATCGAGGTAATTGTCATCTAACGAGCTATCAAGCATAGCGAAAAAAGCGGCAGATGAGTGTGTTTCTTGTGGTATGTACAGCGAATAGTTGTAAGAAAATGGTGACCAAGCGTGCACCTAGACTGGTCATTCCTGCGCAAAGTGTTAAACCCTCACACTGGAGTGCCGTATCACGAGTTCCGTTGTTAACAAGGTAGAGGTGACTTCCTCGTTATTGAGTAACTTTAGCAAAGAATTCACTAAGGCTTTGCCCCCAGCAAAAGTATCTTGTCGGATCGATGAAAGTGAAGGCTGAGTAAATGCGGCGACTGAAATATCATCGTAACCTACCACCGCTACTTTTTCCGGCACGCTAATATCTGCTTCGTTTAATGCTCTGATCATCCCTAAGGCAATAGTGTCGCTAGCGGCAATAATCCCATCAAAATGAAAGTTGTTTTGTTGCAGCATGTTTTGTGTCACGTGATAGGCATTGTCATAATTAAAGTGGATGTCGAGCGGTGCACTAACGGTGTGACGCGCCTCTTGCAAGGCTTGGCAGTAACCTTGATAACGCTGGTTGGTTTCGTAAGACAATACCCCAGCAAAAACAATACGGCGATAGCCTTGTTGCAGCAAATGTGAGGTAGCTAAATACCCCCCTTTTTTATTATCGGTTCCCACCGTAATGTAATCGCGTTTGTCAGATTGTGCCCCCCACACCACTATGGGGTGTTGCTGGTCAATCAACTGATCAAATTTATCAATATCATCACCTTGGCCAAACACAATCAGGCCATCGGCACGTTTCATATTGAAGTAATCAGCCAAGCACGCTGGGCTATTTACATTGTGTGATACAAGAAGTACATCATATCCATGCTGACGCAGCTCTTCGGCAATGACCCCTACAATGCTCAGGACAAAGGGATCGGTGATAGATTGATCGAGCTCTGAACTTTTGATAATCACCACAGCGATAGTGTTGGTTTTTTGTAAGCGAAAATTTCTCGCCGCCGCATTTATTTTGAAGTCATGCTGGGCCGCAAGTTCTTGGATTTTTGTCCGGGTTTTTTGCGCAATTAAACTATTGTTGTTAAGCGCTCTCGATGCCGTGGATTCTGATACACCAGCTACTTTTGCTAGGTCAGACAGCGTTCTAATTTTGATTGTCATGCGACGTCAGATACTCGACTTCCATTTTGTACTTGGAAAATACGCTAAAAAAAGGGCTTTGTTAAATTTATTTGCGAGTCACAATGCAATCAATTGCAATTTAATTTGCAATCGATTGCAATTTTACATACATTTAACATCGCAACAACAAAACCAAGTGCATTAAATTGGTTATATGACTATCAATTCACACTACACAGGTACTTTTACATGGCTATCAAAACGTATTTCCCATCACTGCTGGCCTCTTCGATGGCGCTGGCACTTGCCACCCCATCTTTAGCTTTTGCACAGCAAAGTGACACTCAAGATAAGAAAAAAAACATCGACTTTATTGAACAAATTGTCGTGACCGGCACCGCGAGCGGGCGTGCGGTCAGAAAAGTTGATGCAAGCTACGCTTCTAGTATTCTAAGTGCCGAAGATATTGAAAAACTGGCGCCCAAAAGCACTGCTGATTTATTCAAAGCTATTCCCGGTGTTTGGTCAGAAAGTTCGGGCGGAGTATCGGGGGCTAACGTTTTTGTACGTGGTTTCCCCGGTGGTGGTGATGCTCCTTTTTTAACCGTGCAACTACAAGGTGTACCCGTTTACACACCGCCTACCTTATCATTTTTAGAAAATTCCACCCTGTTTCGCTTGGATGAAACCGTTGATTTTATGGATGCCCTGCGCGGCGGCCCAAGCTCAGTCGTATCGAATGGTCAGCCCGGTTTAACCACTAACTTTATTTTAAAAGAAGGGGGGGAAACTACTGAGGGACGGGTCAAATATACCACCTCAGATTACGATTTGCAGCGCATAGATACGGTCATAAGTGGCAGCTTAGCCGACGATTTATATTTTATGCTGGGTGGTTATGTACAACAAAGTTCAGGGATCCGTGACGCGGGCTTTGATTCAGAAAAGGGTCATCAAGTGACCTTAAATATCACCAAAGAATTGGAAAATGGTAAAATTAACCTGTTTACACGAGTAACTGATGATCACGGCGCATGGTATTTGCCCACCCCCTTGGTATCCGGTGTTGACAATAGCTATACCCAACTGGGCACTCTGAATCGCCAAGCCACCATTCAATATGGTCCAGATGGTCAGAGTGAAGCCTTTGATTTTGGTGAAGGTCGTGGTTGGGATGGCGCCATTTCTGGTGGCAGTATCAATCTTGATTTAGCAGGCAATTGGACCTTTGTGGACCGCTTTGCTTACACCTCAGGCGATGCCGATACACTTGGCTTGGTGCCCGATGGTGATCCCGCATTACTTGCTTCGGTGGCCAACAATGGTAGCTCTGCCACAGGTGCAGTGACTGGCAATACTTATGCTGGTGATACTTTAGTGCAAAGAATTGGCCGTTGGGTAGTGCGAAAACAAATCGAGTCATTCACCAACGATTTGGCTCTCACTAAAAAAGGCGATAATTTTAAAGCCTCTTTCGGATTGTTCACTAGCCAGTTTTCAGCAAATGATTGGTGGGCTTTGGGCAATCACGCCTATCACGTAGTGACACCGGGCGGTGAAAAATTAACTGGCATTGATTGCAATGATAATCAAGATAGCTGTGCGTGGAATTATGATATTAATTCCACTGGTGATGGCTCAACTCGTGCCTTTTACGTTGCCTTTGACTACCAAATTAATGAACAAGTCACTGCAGATTTCGGTGTGCGGCAAGAAAATCATCAAATTGATTATACCGTTGATGAGGGACTTGATGGGCAAATAACCAAATCGATTATATATGATGAAAATGACCTCGCATTTACCCTCGGCGCAAACTGGCAAATACACAATAATATGGGGGTATTTGCGCGCTACAGTGAAGGTAGCAAAATGCCCTATTTTGATGATTTCCGAGACAATTTTGGCGCATATGAAGCAGGCGAAGATCTCATCAAAGATGTGACTCAATTTGAATTGGGTTACAAACTAGCGGATGAAAACTTCAATCTGTACGCAACCGGATTTTATAATGAGGTAAAAGGCGATACGTTTACCCGCGTGCCAGGTGCCCCAACAGAGGTGCTTACCAATGAAGCAATGGGTGTCGAAATTGACGCGGCCTATTACAATGACAGCGGTTTTTCTGTCAATTTAAACGCCACTATCCAAGACACGGAAATTACACAAAGTGCTACGAATGAAGGCAATGAAGCTCAGCGTCAACCTGGCTGGCAATTACGTTTAACACCGAGTTATGATTTCGAACTAGGTGAATACTACGCCACCCTCTATGGCACCTTGTCAGCCGTGGACGACAGATTTGCTAACAATGAAAACACCGTGGTTCTCGACGGCTATGAAAAACTGGATATTGGTTTCGTCATCAGTCACATTAATGGTTTAAAGTTCGAGTTTGCGATGCAAAATGTAACAGACAAGAATGCGCTGACCGAAGGGGACCCTCGTAACCCTACGTCACCGAATGGCCGGTATATTATGCCTCGCTCAGCAACGTTTAGCATCAGTTACGACTTTTAGTACTGATGCTCGTGCAACGTCAGTCTGATGAAATATCAGACTGACGTTCAATTTAAACTCAGTGAGTGGTGTGTATTTATATTGAGCACCCGCCTCATAGCGCACAGCTTTCGTGTGCCAATTGCGTGTAAACATGATGCCTAGGTTTATGACAATTTTCGCCCTTGCGGCTAGTTATTTTATTTTTGCCATACTGCTTAATAGTGTTGGTACGGTTATTTTGCAGTCGATTAATAATTTCGACATCAGTAAACCCCAAGCAAGTACATTAGAAGGGTTTAAGGATTTGTCGATCGCCATCGTTTCTTTTGGGGTGGCTTCATTTATTCCACGTATCGGTTACAAAGTTGCCTTACTGGCAGCCCTGATCCTAGTTGGCGTGGCTTGTTTCCTCACCCCCCTGTTTGCAGGATTTGGTATGATCCAAATCTTATTTGCGTGTATAGGATGCGCGTTTGCACTGATTAAGGTGTCGGTTTACGCCTTAGTGGGTCAGCTCACCCATGATACAAAAGGGCATGCTGCCTTACTAAACAGCATTGAAGGTATTTTCATGCTCGGAGTTTTGTCAGGATATTGGATTTTTAGTGCGTTTATCGACGCTACTAGCAGCGCTGATCAAACGTGGTTGAATGTTTACTACTTGTTGTTTGGTGGTATTTTAATTGTCATCATAAGTGTCATATTTGCCCCCATAGCGCGACCACAACAAGGCCCCAAGTCTTCTCCAATGTTGCACGATTTTGTGGATATGTTGAAGCTAACGTACCAGCCATTGGTGCTGATTTTTGTGTTGTCAATATTTTTGTATGTCCTTATAGAACAAGGGATTGGCACATGGTTGCCAACATTTAACAATGAAATACTGCACTTGCCGGTCGACATTAGTATTCAGTTAACCAGTATTTTTGCTGCGGCAATAGCCCTTGGCCGCCTAGCAGCTGGACAAATACTGCGCTTGGTGAACTGGTATGCTTTTTTAAACATATGCTTAGCAGGGATGACAATATTGATGCTGCTGTGTTTACCCTTAGCTCGAAACCTTCAAGGCGGCATCACCACCAGTATATTTACCGCGCCTATTGCCGCTTATTTACTGCCATTAATAGGGTTTTTCATGGCACCTATTTATCCTGCATTAAATTCTGTGATGTTAAGTGCCCTACCCAAAATTCAACATGCGCCCATGACAGGGCTGATCGTCGTATTTTCTGCCTTAGGCGGCACAACTGGCTCATTATTGACTGGTTATATCTTTGCGGTTTTTGGTGGTCAAAACGCGTTTTATATGGCCATCATACCTATAGTAGGGATCGCGTTAGCTCTGTATTTCTTTCGCAGCAAAATGAATAATGTGGGCGCTTAGCAGGGGTTGTTAATAATGAATACGAAAAACACCAAGCAAGGCAATATAGCAGATAGCCAAAGCTTTTTTGCTAGCGACTTGTTTCATGCTGTGCAAATGGCTGGTTTATTTAAAGATAGTAAAACCTTTGCTGACGCAGAAGCAAAACGGCCATGGTCGGAAATTTACCAGCACTATGCTCAAGCGTCTGGCCAAGGGCATGTTGATCTTCGAGCATTTGTATCGGAGCACTTTATTTTGCCTGCCCCACCGGGGCCACTTTCTCCGATCCCCAGCGCTAACGTGCGCCAACAAATCCAACAACTTTGGCAAACCCTAGAGAAACAGCCAGATCGTGTTAAACACGACTCCCTGCTGCCATTACCCCACCCTTACTTGGTACCCGGTGGACGTTTTAGAGAAATTTACTATTGGGATAGTTATTTTACGGCGCTTGGGCTTGTTAAATCGAATCGTGCGGATTTAGTGCACTCAATGCTACAAAATTTTATCGCCTTACAGTCACAAGTTGGTACGATTCCCAACGGCAACCGCAGCTACTATATCTCTCGTTCACAACCACCAATACTGAGTTTAATGGTAGAACTATTGTATGAACATGCAGATTTAATTGCCCGTAAAAATGAGTTTCTGATGATGGCTGTGGCAGCTATGCAAACAGAGCATGCTTTTTGGATGCGTGACGCTGAACAACTGAGCGTAGAATCCCAAACTAGCCGACGTGTTGTAAGGATGCCCAATGGCGCCATCTTAAACCGTTACTGGGATAGTCAAGCCTCACCGAGAGCTGAATCGTATCGAGAGGATATTGAGGCCGCGAGTGCCTTACCTGAAGCCCTTCAAGCTGACTATTACCGCAATATTCGGGCGGCGTGTGAATCGGGGTGGGATTTTAGTTCTCGTTGGTTGGCTGATGCCAACTCACTCTTAACGATTAAAACAACCGACCTTGTTCCCGTCGATCTAAACAGTTTGTTATATAAACTCGAAACATTACTGGCAGAGTATTGTCAGGTGCTGCATCGGAGTGACGACAGTTTGTATTACCAAACACTTGCCCAACAGCGCAAAGATGCAATCAATCAATATTTGTGGAACGAACAGCAAGGCTGTTATCTGGACTTTGATTGGGCACGCAATACGACGAGTCCAGTGGTGTCATTGGCAACCAGTGTACCGCTTTTTGTTCAGTTGGCCACGCCAACACAAGCTGGACACATCGCCGCATTAATTGAAAAACGGTTTTTACAAACGGGGGGCTTAATTTCCACTTTACATGATAGCCACCAACAGTGGGATTCACCAAATGGTTGGGCGCCCCTGCATTGGTTTAGTACGACGGGTTTGAGCCATTATGGACACAACACACTGGCAACAACAATTATGCGCCGGTGGATTGCCACGGTAGAAAAGCAATTTTCCCTACATGGTAATTTGATGGAGAAATATAACGTAGTGGCAACAACGGAGACCGCCCAAGGTGGTGAATACGAAGTACAACATGGGTTTGGTTGGACCAATGGCGTGACGCTGGCTTATTACCATTTCCTCGACAGCTTAGGCGATGTGCGGGCAATTAACTCGCTGAGATGACAGGCAACATGTTCAACCAATACAACGAATGTACTGGCACATTCGAAGGGCCAGTGCAAAAAACTCAGTTGGTCTTTGATGAGCGCCAATAGCGGCGACACCACAATGGTTAAATGCGGTAACTGCGTGGCAACGTACTGATAACACAAGGATTTACCAGAGCCTGTAGGAAAAATCGCCAATGATGAGTGCCCGGCTAACAGTTGCTCAACCACAGCCTGCTGACCGGGCCGAAACTGCGCAAAGCCAAATAATTGTTTTAACTTAGTGTTGGGGGAGCTAGTTTGAGACATACGCCATCCTAGTTTTTTGTCATCCATGTCGCAACAAGGATAGTCGAACCTGAGGATAAAAGCCCAAAACAAACAGGCTGACGACAACTAAAACAAATGGCATTAACGGCTGAATTCAGTTGACTGCTCTAAGTCGTAGATGGCGTCGCTGAGGCTATCAAACCTGCTCTGTAACAGAGCTTGGGCATCGTACAGGCCTTGGTTATAAAAATAGCTGGCAAACTCTTTACCGATAAAATCCAACAAAAACTCTGCGTCAAACTGCCCAAGTTCAAGATCCAACTCTGTTTGCAGGTAGTGTTGTAACTTGAGCACTAGGGTTTGTTTTTGCAAACTGGAAAATTCTATGTTGGCCATGATGTACCGCACTAACAAGGTAAAAGAAGGCAGTATAGAGAAGATACTGCCATCATGCAGGCTCAATTCGCCAGTTTATCGGCGCTAATTTTGCGGTAACTTACGCATCCAGCATGCTGCGCATGCTTGCCGCACTGCCATAATGCTGTTCGTTTACGCGCATACAAACGTCCATATACAGATTGTCAATTTCATCTGCTTGCATAAATTTCGCACTGAAACCGGGGATCATCGGGTCGATGTGTAATTTAGCGCTATTGATAAAATGCGCAATCAAGGCTTTAACATTATCTGTACCCATGGCAATACGCATGGTTGTGAGATAAATGCCACTGCGTTGCTGCGCCGCATTGTCGAGTTCACTGTGCGATGTCAGTGCCGGACACAGAATAATGGTGTTGTTCTGGCCGATACTGACCTGATGACTAAACGCAGGTTCTAGACCATCAAAGAAGCGCACAAAAGTGTCTCGGGTAATGGCACTGCCTTGCATATCCACGGTGAACAAGGCACATGGCCAACCGTGACGCATCTGACTTTGACGCAAGCCCGCGTTCTGATGGTGTGGTAAGGCATGACAATTCACATTGAAATCGGGGTGCGCTGCCAGAAAATGACTAAATACCGTGGTATTGATCACTTTGGCGACCATGCGCATTTCTAGGGTTTTCATGCCGTTAAGCACATCAAAGGCTTTTTCGCTGTCTAAGAACGCCCCCTTGATGTAATACACATCCCAAAACATGGTGCGAGACCAGTCATAGCCATTCACGCAATCACCTTTGCCTTGGAACATGCGATAGGTCTCGCCGATCACCACGCCGGCAGTGGTGGCACCACTACCACAGATATCTTTGGTATAGCTGTGTACGATGTAATCTGGGCGTTCGGCTTTGTCGGCACGCTGCAGAGGCTGATGTAAGATTGGCGTGGCGAGGGTGGCATCCAACATCACCAAGTGGCCATGTTGGTGGGCTAATTTGCTGATGCCAGCGATGTCTAATACATAACCGTGAGGGTTGCATGGCGATTCAAGATAAACATGTAAGGCTTTGCCTGTGGTTAGTCGCTCTTGATGTTTAGATTGTGTGGCGGCTAAAAATGTAGCGAATTCATCGGCGCTGTAGCCGTCGAACCATTCAAGCTGCACATCTAAGCGATTCTGGCGAGCAAAGAAATCGTGAAGTAACTGATACACCCCACCATAAACATTGCGCGAAACAATCACCACGTCACCATGCCCGAGGACATTAGCCAATAAGGCATCGATGGCCGCCATGCCTGAGTTAAAATTCCACGCCAAATAATCAGCGGAATAAGGGCCTGCCTCTAAGTCGACGATGGCATTGGCCAAGGAGATATTGGTGGGATTAAGCAAGCGCGAATAAATTTGGTGGGTAGACTCTTTGCCCTGAAACGCATCATCTACCCACTCAGTGCAGGCATAAACATAAGTTGCGGTGCGCACAATCACCGGGGTAGCAGAAAATAAGGCGGTCACATTGTCGAACAAGGGAAAATGACTTTTGCTCACCTGCGAACCTGCTTGTTGCTGCATACTTTGGTAGGTAGCGCGGAACGGGTTTTGTAAGGTATCGAGGACTTTGGCAATCTGAAACGACAAAAACTTTTTGCAGTTGAAATACGCGACTTTATCTTGTTTGCTTAGCCCCGCCAGGGTATCTGTGGTCAATTGCCACAATTGCTGCACGTCTGCTTGAGCATGGTAAAGGTTACGACTCAAACTCAACACTGCTTGTGCGTAATCACTTTTTGGATCGAGCCCAAAATGTCTCAGTTGCTCATTGGCCAATTCATCTATGGAATTGGCTAGCGTGGTATTGCGTTTAGGTGACAGCCGTTTGGCATCGGCTAAGCGTTGAGGTGCAGTATTGGTGTCAGACATCGTTGGCTCGTTATTATTGGAATAAAAACCAAATATATCGCACATTATTTGTATTTTTACCTACTTAACCAAATATAATTTTGTCATAAGATAACAATGCGGAAATAAAGCTTTACGCAGCCTCGCTGTATGGATAAATGATATTAACGAGTGTGAGGTTTAAAAATCGCATTCGCAAAAAATGCTTCGAGATCAGCGTCTTCCATGATGAAACCCTTACTGCGGATGGCGTGTAAGCCCGCTTCAATAGTAGGGAAGAATTCATGCTCAATGTCTGCTTGTTTGTAGGCTTGCGAAAGTTGATGTTTGATAGTCATTTCTATGTCACTGTCTTGGATAACCAGAGACAAATAACTGAGCCCTTTTTGTTTGCGGATTAAGGTATGTTTTAAGAAATTCTGATAAGCCGCAGGGGGTAACAAAGCCTCACCAAACAAACAACTCAACTGTGCCCAGGGTTGACTAAAATCCAGTCCCTCCATGGCCTTCACCATGAGTCTTGCGCCATGGGCCACCGCTTCATTGTTCCAAGGGCCACGACCGGCGTATAACATCACTTGATGGCTGCGGGCAGAATAATATTCACCGTGTTCTAGCAAGGTGTTGTAAATCCTAGTTTGTTTGGCCTGACAATGTACGCAATTCACGGCCTTTTTACCAGCTAAGCCACTGTATTAATCCTCACAAAATGACTTTGTCAGGAAATTTTGCATACCTGCGCAGACGTAAGAACATTTGTGCATTATTCTAGTCTCACTATCGAGTAGTCAGTATTAGGAACCCATCATGAATCAACCACTTGATCCACAACTCCTTGCCACCGTGGCACAATTTACCCCAGAGCAACGCCTTGAATATTTAGTAAAAGAGGTGGTTAAACACCAAAAAATTTGGATTCTGACCGACAAAGATGGCTGTGTCATGCTAAACAGTGACGACGAAGATTGCGCGCCGGTTTGGCCCAGCGAGGCCTTTGCTCAAGCTTGGGCTACGGGTGACTGGGCTGATTGCCATGCGCAAGATATTGATTTAAAAACCTGGCGCACCCGCTGGACCTATGGCTTGGAAGGCGACAACGTATCGGTGGCCGTTTTTCCAAGCGATGACGAAGAGGGTTTAGTGATATCAGCGCAAGAATTTGATCAAGAATTACAACAGCAGCTTAATAAACGTAAAGTTAATTAGCTCCAGTGATTGGGAGACGGGCACCGAGCGACGGGCACCGGGCGACGGGCACCGGGCGACGGGCACCGGGAGACGGGAGACGGGCACCGAGAGACGGGCATCAAACGTCGCAGACTAAGGAGACCTTTGCATAAAGGTCTCAAATTGATGTGGTAAATAATCGACCAGTCTTCCAGAGAGCCCAACATAGGTTTTTAAGGTTTGTGGGAAAGACAAAAATATGGTGGGTAAGGCATCACCCAGTTGATGGTTTCCTCTCTCTTCAGCTTGCTTAATTGCCAAGGGGATATCTGCGAAGGTTGTGAACATATACAAACAATGACGTAAATCCTTGTGTAACTTTTGCATGTTCGCTGGCTCGATGCTTTGCATTTTATCCCAAGCTTTTTGCCAAACTGGCTCAAGCTGCTGGTGCCCAAACAGCATGCCTTGGCACCAAACCGCTGCGGTATTTTTTGCCTCGTCAGTGAGATGAAAATGAACACCCGTGGGCAGTGAGATACGTTCTTCACTCATATTTTTTAGTTGCTGCTGCAACAACTTCATTAATAGATCGCTCAGACTCTGTGTTTGTTCAGCGCTGTTTAGCTGATGAGGGGTTTTTATCACCCAAGGTAACCACGTTTCGGGCATCGGGATCTCAGGCGCCGCACATACAGCAAACAGCAAACCCTGAATATACTCGTAGGGATGCAAAACATGACGGAAGTCTGCGGAGCGGCAGAGCTCTCTGAGAGCCGCACTGTCTGGTGATTCAAAATTATGCATTGATATATTTTTTAAAGGTCAGAGTGCACTAGCTTAACTAACTCAAACAACGAAGTGAAATACATGAGGAAATGCGTAAACCATGAAGTTTTAAAATTTTATTGCATCACTCAGATAATGTTATAATATAACATCACTTTTAATCACTGAATTACGGTCTACCCCATGCGCTACTGTCTGCCAAAAATAAGCCTTTGTGTATTAGTCGCTTTGTCTAGTCATCGTGTTGTTGCTACTGAGAAACAGACTCAAAAAGACGAAAACGAAGTGGAAAAATTGATTATCACCTCCACACCGCTGGGTCGTTCGGTGCTTGAGTCAAGTACACCTGTGACCATTTTGAGCGGTGAAAAACTGGATAAAAATCACAGTGCTACCCTAGGTGAAACCCTTAAGTCGGTGCCCGGCGTAAATAGCACCTATTTCGGCCCAGTATCGAGCAGCCCGATTATTCGCGGTTTAGATGGCCCCAGAGTAAAAGTGGTTCAAAATGGCATGGACAGCTCTGACGCATCGAGAGTCGGGCCCGATCACCTCACAACCACAGAAACCACAACTGCCACACAAATCGAAGTACTACGAGGCCCAGCAACCTTATTGTTTGGCAGTGGCGCCATAGGAGGGGTTGTTAATGTTGTAGACAATCGTATACCTAAAACCCTTCAAGAGGATCTATCTGCTACAGCCAGTGTACTTTACGACAGCGTGTCGAATGAACGCACTTTTGCCACTGATATTAATGGTGGAAGTGGCAAGCTCGCCTGGCATTTAGACGCTTACAACCGTAAAACCGATGATTACACAGTACCCGAATTTGAGCTCGAGGACGGTGATGTGGTGAGTCAATTAGACAACTCTTTTATCGATTCTCAAGGCTTCACCTTGGGTGCTGGGTGGATAACATCCGCTATGACCCTGGGTTTCGCTTTTGGACAACTAAAAACTGACTATGGCATTCCTGGTCATGCCCATCATGAACATGAAGAGCATGAGGAAAACGAGATACACAACGAAGCAGAAAGCCAAGAAGAGGCGGTTTTTGCGAAAATGCAACAAGACCGATTCCAATCTGCTGTTGACTGGAAGAACCTATCTAGCTGGATAACAGAGTTGCACTGGCACAATGCGTATACCAACTATCAACACAGTGAAATTGAAGACGCTGAGGTAGGCACCACGTTTACCAATGACTCGTTCGAGTCTCGTTTGTGGGGCAAGCATGCAAAAATTAACGGCTGGCAAGGTGTCATCGGTTTGCATTACATGGACTCTGACTTCTCTGCCCAGGGTGATGAAGCGTTTACTCCCTCAACCAACACCACTAGCGCAGCAGTATTCGTGTTAGAAGAGAAAGAATCGGGCGATTTTTTATACCAATTAGGTGCACGAATTGAGCAGGTAGCCCATCAACCAGACAATGCTTTTTTCAACAATAATGCCGTTCAGGCAAATTTTGACAACCTCAAGTACACGGTTGGCAGTGTTTCTGCAGGTTTTGTTTATCAACTCGGCAAACAACAATCGCTCGCGCTAAATTATGCCCTGTCAGAACGAGCGCCATCGGCGGCAGAAATATTCTCTAACGGTCTTCACATCAGTACTTCAACTTATGAAGTAGGTGCGGGTTTTGATGTCGTCATCGATGAAAGTGATGCAAACGACGTAGAGTTTACCTTAGTGCAATCTGCACAGAAGGTAAAAATAGAAACAGCGAATAACCTCGACTTCACTTACCGAATACAAACGGAACATATTCACGCGAATGTGAGTGTTTTTTATAATCAAGTGGATGACTACTTATTTCAGCAAAATACAGGTTTGGCGTTTCATGACCATGACGAGGAACCGTCGAGTGAAAACGTAGACCACCCAGAGCATGAGGAAGACGGATCGCCGGTTTATGTATTTACTCAGCAAGATGCAAAACTATATGGCTTTGAGGCCGATATAGATTGGCATTTAAATCAGAATTTACGGGTGAGTGCATTTACTGATTTTACCCGTGCAAAACTCATCAATACTGGCAACGAAAACGTGAACTTACCCAGGATCCCACCCATGCGTGTAGGCGCAAATTTTCATTGGGAGCAAGACGATTGGCATGCTGAATTGGGCGCCACTTATTATGCTAAACAGGATAAAATCGCTGACTTTGAGAGCCAAACCGATGGTTATACGCTATTGTCAGCCTCTTTCAATTATTATCTGAGTGTCGCCAATACCGACCTGACGTTGTTTGCCAGAGCCAACAATTTAACCAACACCTTAGCGAGGGTACACAGCTCATTTCTCAAAGATGATGCGCCGTTACCCGCTCGTTCTTTTGTGATCGGACTAAAAGCAAGCTTTTAAGGGCTTGCCTTGATTAGGTCGATGGCGCGCTCAAGTTGTGAGCGCGGACAGCCAAAATTGATCCGCACAAAGTTTTTGTCGCCAAAATCTGCGCCGGGGGAGGGACCAATGCCTTTGCTTTCGAAGTAGCGCTGCGGCGACTCAACACCCAAGCCACTGCCGTCAATCCAAGCCAGAAACGTTGCTTGAGGTTTTAACATGCGTAAGCCGTGGAGTTGGTTTATCTGACTGTATAAGTAGTCGCGGTTGTGACGCAAGTAGTCCAACAATTGTGCATGCCATTCATCACATGCCGTAAAAGCCGCCTCTGTAGCGGTTAAACCTAAAACGTTCACCCAAGGCACTATGCCTTGCGCGGCAGCACTGAATTTTTGGCGCAGCGCGCGATCTTCAATGATCGCAAACGAAGCGCCTAATCCGGCAATATTGAAGGTTTTACTGGCTGCCATCAGGGTTATCACCTTACCTTCAAAAGTAGCAAGATTTCCCGCCGGCAGATGTTTGACACCTTCTTCTAAGATCAAATCACAATGGATCTCATCTGAACATAACATCACACCATGTTGTTGGCAGATATCGGCGATGCGTTGTAACTCAGCTGCGGTCAAGACACTGCCAACTGGGTTCATGGGATTACACACAATAAATAAACGACATTTTGGATCGGCGGCTTGCTTTTCTAGTTCTGCAAAATCCAGCGTCCAGCGTCCATTTTCTTCCACGCTGCCGATATCAACACGCTCTAATTGGTTTAATTTTGCTGCGGCCAATAAAGGTGGATAGTTTGGCACTTGCACCATGACCTTATCACCCGGTTGACAGATGGCTTTGCACACCACATTAAACGCGGGCACCACGCCTGGCGTCCACACGATCCATTCGGCTTGGATTGCCCAACCATATTGGTATTGCAACCACCTCACCACCGCTTGATTGGCGGCTTCATGTTGGGCAGGTAAGGTATAACCCAATAATCCATGTGTTACGCGTTGGTGCAGGGCCTGCAAAATCGGCTCTGGGCACTTAAATTCGGTGTCTGCCACCCACATAGGTAAAATATCTTGACCTTTGTATTTCAGCCATTTGTAGGCATAACTTTCACTGCGATCAATAATTTGGTCAAATTGCATGTTTATCACTTATAGCTTTTGTAGAAGTCGATGGGTTGCGGATTAAAGGCTTGTTTGCGCTTTGTTTGGGATCATGCCAATTAATCAATATTCCTGTCGTTTATCAGACGTTCAACCTTGGCATTGAAATCCCCGGTATTAAAAGGTTTAACCACAAAATCGGAAGCCCCTAAGCGTATTGATTCCACCACCAAGGCTTTAGTGGCATTGGCGGTTAACATCAGAAAGGGGCATTGTCTATGTTGCTTACGCAAGGCAGCCAATATTTCTAAGCCACTCACGTCTGGCATTAACCAGTCACAAATAACCAGGGAAATTTTATTGGCTTGCTCACTTTGAATGTAGGCCAACGCAGCTTTGCTGTCTGAAAAGGAGATAATCTCGCCGCTGATTAAGTCTTCTAAAATAACGCTAACCAGTTCCAGCGTTATTTTATCATCATCAATCACCACTACATTGCAATCATACACTAGCTATTCCTTTAAAAAGTCTAAATCAAAAGCATACTGTTGCGGTTAATCAAAACAGAATACTGAATTGCAGAATGAATGCAAAATCATATTCACTTTGACTTAAAACAAGCTTAACTGTTCTGAGACTAATGTCGAAAAATTCAAACCAATGAAGGGTAAAATAGCTTCAGCGATGGGCTGTATTTGTTTTTCAACGTAGTGCTCGTAGTCAATTTTAGCCTGCCGATTCTCTAGTGGTTCAGGCCCGTTGACGGTCATCATGTAGGCAATAACACCCCGATGTTGGTACTTAGCTTGTTTACCCTTCGCCACGAGGTACTCATCAGCTAATCGCGCCGCACGCACATGGGGCGGCACATTTTTTACATAATGCGCCAGCGGTCGACGCAAACGTTTACGGTAAATCAAATCGCCATCGTGCTTACCCGCATGAATAGCAGCAATGGTACGCTGAATAAAGTCTGCAACCGCTTGTTTCGCAAAGACGCGTTGATACAAGCTCAACTGAAAATCTTTGGCTAATTGGGTCCAATCTGAGCGCACATTCTCTAAGCCTTTAAAGACTAATTCCTGCCCCTGCTTGCCCTCTTTAAGACCGGCGTAACGTTTTTTACTGCCTAACTCAGAGCCACGAATAGTGGGCATCAAGAATTGGCTAAAGTAGGTTTCAAATTCAATTTCTAAAAAGCAATCAAGTTGATACTCGGCGTGAATTTTCTGCTGCCACTGGCGATTGATGTGATCTTGTAAGTTTGTTCCGATGATTTTTGCCTCGGACGCATTGTTCACATCTTTTAACCAAACAAAGGTTGAGTCTGTATCACCATAAATGACCTGATAGCCTTGTGCTTGGATCCAAGCCGCAGTTGTTTGCATGATATCGTGGCCGCGCAAGGTAATAGAACTGGCTAAACGTGTATCGTAGAAAGGACACCCCCCAGAACCAAGCACGCCATAAAATGAATTCATCAATATTTTTATGGCTTGGCTGCGCACACTGTCTTGATTCTTTTTGGCCGCATCACGTTGTTGCCATAAGGTTGTAATGATATCGGGTAGGAAATGCTTTTCGCGATGAAAAACCGCGCCGCGATAACCTGGAATAGCATTACTAGGGTTATTCAAGCCTTCCACTAAGCCCAAGGGGTCAATCTTAAACGTGCGGATAATAGAGGGGTAGAGACTTTTGAAATCCAGCACCAGTACATGCTCATACAAACCCGGTTGCGAATTCATCACATAACCACCGGGGCTGGCTAAACCTCCATCATTAGGACGATTGGGTGCCACGTAACCGGCACGGTGCAAACGCGGTAGATACAAATTAACAAACGCCGCCACTGAACCACCCATGCGGTCCAATTCCAAACCGGTCAACTGACTGCGTAACGTGAGGAAGTCCAAGACCTTGGTATGAGCAAAAATCGCCAGTACCAATTCACAATCTTGCAAGTTGTAACGCGCAAGTTTGATTTTATCATGCTGAAAATCGTGTTCTATTTGCGTTAAACGATTCTCAACATCGTCGCTTGCCTTGCCCTGCCCTAACAGCTGCTGTGCAACATTTTCCAAACTAAAACTGTTGAATTGATACGTGGCTGTTTTCAGTGCATCGATACCATCCACCACCACACGTCCTGGCATACTCACAAAACCCAGATTGACCTCATTCCGCGCGTCGCGCCATTCAGCATTGCGACGCTCACGACCAAGGTTAAGTTTAAGGTTGTACAGTGCCGCCCGTTTAATCAGTAAACGAAAATCAAAATTCACTACGTTCCAACCGATGATCACGTCAGGATCGATGGCTTGAACCTGTTCAATAAGCTCAATCAACAAGGCTTTTTCGTTGTTTACCCACTTAAGCCATGTGGGTATTGCATGCTCGGATTCTTGCTGAGGCGGCGGCCCAATCATCAACACAACTTTGGTCGCCAGGCCGACAAGCCCAATACAGTACAACTCGCCGTCAGCACTGCACTCAATGTCTAAAGATAGTACCCTAAGCACCGGCTGATAGTCGCTTGGTTTCAACTTCGCTGCACTTATCTGCAAACCAGGTGTGTGCGCCACTTTTCCTTGTAACATGGCACTGCCGTATACAAAGCGTTCCATTAAAAAACGTTCGCTCAGGCGTATATCATCCTCATAACATACTACGCCATGCAGTCTCAGTTTTTCCCTCGCGCTATAGGCTTGTTGTGGTTTGTCGAAATACACAGCACTGACTTCATCATGGCTAAAGGTCTTTAAACTCAAGGCCTGCATGGTAAACGGGATGTTTTGCTGGGCCAAAAGATATTTCACCTCTTGAGCTTGTTTAGCGCTGACAAAAAAGGTGGATTTTTGTGTTTCACTGAGTGCTTTAATTGGGCCCTTATCGCTGTTTAACCACAGCTCAAGGCACGTTCCAGAGGGGGTTTCGATAGCTTGGCAGGTTAGAATAAAACCGTGAAAAGTGTTTAACATTGGTTCAAGCAATCAACTCTGCAGATTGACGCTTGGCTATGCGATCACACATGACGATTTGATTACGTCCGTTTTTCTTACCTCGGTATAAGGCGACATCAGCCAACTGCAATAAGTCTTCCATACTGTCATCGTGATGATAGCTGACAACCCCAGCAGTAAAGGTAACGGGGGTGGTGGTAATTCCTAAAAGTGGACCAATATCCGTGACTTTCTTTAATAATTTTTCTAACAAAGTTTGTGCGTCTGCAGCACCGGTATGATGCAGTACCAGTAAAAACTCTTCTCCACCAATACGGCCTATTTGATCTGATTCGCGTAAGGTGTGCCGACAAAGTTGGGCAAAGTTTACCAGCACTTTATCGCCAACACTGTGCCCATAGGCATCGTTAATTTGTTTAAACCAATCTAAATCGAGCATGGCGATTGTGAGCGTCCGCTGATAACGAGAAGCCTGCAGCATCTGACTTTCTAACATCGCCAAAATATGCCGACGATTACATAACCCCGTTAATTCATCGGTGGTGGCCAACCGTTCTAAACGCTGTTTATGTTTTTTATTGCGCAACACAAGCACACCAAGTGATACACAAGCAATAAAGGCAAAAATACTCAGCAATAATAATTGGATGTTTTGGTTTTTTTGCTGGGAAAGCTGCAGGTTTACCAAGGCATTTTGCTGGGCTAACACGTGATTCTCTTGCTGGCTGTACTGTACTTCAAAACGCGTCCGTAACTGATGAAGTTGCTTGGTACTAGTCTCACTTTGATACTTTCTATGCGTGGCAAACGCCTGTGCCAAGCGATGATAAGCGGGTTCAAATTGTCCTTGCAGCGCATTTAATTTTGCCCCCATTTCATCAAAACTGATGCTGTGGACTGGCATAGTTTGGCGAACAAGTTGTGCTTCAGCTTGCTGGAGGTAGTGCTCTGCCTTGCTTAGCTGGCCATCTTTAATACTCAGATCAACTAAGGCCATGCTTAGATTAAACAGCATTTGTTGGTTTTCAGCTTGGGTAAAAATCAGACTTGCTTGCAGTATTTTGTCCTCAGCCGCTGCAAACTGCTGGTTGGTAATATCAATACTGGCTAACTCTTTTAAGGCATAAGCCACACCCTGCTCATCACCGACTTGTTTGGCAATGACCAACGATTCTTCGAGTTGCTGCGCCCCTTCTTCTGTGTGTCCCAAATTTGCATTAGCTTTACCTAAACCATACAAGGCCACACTCAAATCATATTGTGCATTATGTTGACGATGAGCCTCTACCGCCTCAGTAAAATAAGGGAGCGCCATTTCATTTTCTGACCGATATTCATAAACCTGAGCAATCATTGCGGCAACATGAGCTTTACTCAAACTATTTGGATCGTCACTGGCCAATTCATAGGCTTGTTGCAGATCACTGAGGGCCGACACATAGTCGGCCAAACTAATTTGCAGCATGCCGCGAGCAAATAAAGCTTGGAGTAGGAGCTTATCGCGCCGCGTCTTTTGCGACCATGTAATAGCCGCATTTACCCCAGGCAAACCCACTGCTGATTGCCCGTCTGAATCGTAAGCCATGGCTTCTACCACTTTGACATTGTGATAGAGCCAGGGCTGTTGATTGGCATCAAGCAAGTTTAATGCGGCTTCAGTCTCAGTCAGCGTTTTTTGGGTAGGTGAGATTGTAATAAGCGGTGGCAAGTATGAGATGATATTGAATAAGGCTGAGGGCTTCGCTTGATGCAGTAGCTTGTATGTTATCGATTTCATTCACTACCACAGCCGGATCAAATATAGCTTGTTTGGCGTACGCTGCGTAGGGCTCAGTGAGCTGATATAATATTGCCTGACTCGGATCAGCAACTACTTTTACACTGCCAAGAAGACAGAATAACAGCAGCCAACAACGCGATATGCTTAGCCCTAAAGACGGCAATTTCAATCCTCTTACTTTGTGAGTCACACCGACAGAAACAACATAATAACATTTTTAAAAATGCACAACAGTAGCAAAGTTTACAAGTAATAGTGTTGATCCTATCCAATGAAAGAGATCAACGGGCACAAAAAAAGGCCACCTAAGTGACCTTTTTGACATCGTATTCGATACCTTAATTTGGATTGATGCTACAACTAGCGCTTGGCCAATCTACGAATGGCAATACTGCACTAATATTAATAAACTCTGAGGGGATATCCACTGGTCGTGACCAAAGTCTGCTACTTATCCTCTCCGTTTTGAGTTTGACTTCTGCGACCGCTAAATTCGTTAATTTTTGCAGGTTCACATACTCTGGTTCAGCTGTGTACAAATTTATGTCACTAAATCGTGCGGCAGCCAAATAACTTGCTGCAATATTACCCGCCGCTTTTCCCTGTAATGTCATCATTCTATTAGTCGCCAGTTCCAAATCAGCCGGTAGGCCACCTTTCAACAATTGTTGCATTTCTGGTAAGGGGTCGCCAACCTGATAGTCAGGCCGGTATTGCCTGAGCACCTCAATAAACTCATCCATGGCGCGATTAAAGGTTAAAACACCTAATTTGACAGTTTGATTAAATTCAGGATCCGTATACTGATATTGCTCACGACGTTCATCAATCAGTTTGAGAATATCATCAATTTCATGGGAATAGACAAACTCCAGTTCTTCGGGTAACGGAAAACCATTCGCTAAAGCGATTGATAATTCACGTTCATTGGAAAATGCAAAAGCATTAAAAAAATCATGATTGAGATTTTCATAGCGACCTGCATTTTCGGCCGAGACCCTTTCAATAAGGCCCTCGTACGTTTCTATTTCCAAAGGACTGGAGGCAGGCAGAAACGAATTCACTAATACTTCAATCGTCTGTGGATCTTCTTTCATGGCTATGGATTTACTATCTTGCGTTTTGGTGGACTGCTCAGTTAAGTCTTCAAAAGGCGCTGTGTTTTCAAGAATAAGCTGCTCCACTTTTGAAGGTAAATCTTCAACAGCCTGTCCATGCAAGTTTCCAAAGATTAAGTAGCATGTACTTGCACCAAAAACAAAGGCGATAAATAATTTGATAAAATTCATGGGTTTTCCTTAGGTGCCATTGCCGCCGTTGGTGTTAGAACAATTTCGTTTGTAATCATCAGAAAAATTTTTGCATTGTTTAACCAAGCCAGCCTCTTTATAAGCTTTCTCTCCACCGACACCAACTGCTCCTCTGTAAGCGTAAGCGAAATCACCACATTGTGAATCGCTTCCACAGACAGCGGTCATGTTACGGTAAAATGCATCGTCGCACGAACTCTTGCCTACTTGGCTGCCGTAGCATATATCGTGGTTATTGCAGGCGTTTAAAAATGAAACACCTGGCAGTGGTTGATCTAAATTCCCAGTAAATCCGTGTGTACCAGTTGCAACCTTAGCGGCAATAGCCTCCCCTAAACTCCCAGCTCCGCATCCATTAGTCATTGCAGGAAAGGCCCATAATGCTGGATTCTGCCCGAAAAGATCACCGCTGGTTTGAAATTTCCAACACTCTGCATGCTTTTTGTTTAACATCACTGCACACACGCTTTTTTGCACCTTTTCTTGTTCCTGATAAGTCATAGCCGCTTTGTCGAGCATACTCCTGACCATATCAGCAACACTATCTGCCCCCGTTTTACATTCAATACCACGGCAGACAATCGACCACGATCCACTGGCCATTCGGCTACCATGTACCTCTATTCGTTCTGGTGGATCTATTGTGGGGTCGCCAGCGAAGGCAGAAAAAGTAAAAAAAGCAGACAAAAATACGTTATTTTGAAGTAGTGACTTAATTATAATTCGTTTGCTGGTTTGCTGGTTTGCTGGTTTGCTGGTTTGCTGGTTTGCTGGTTTGCCAAATCATGTCAAATCCTTTTCTAAAATTGTTAATAAAGCAGTAAATATGATTCTTTTAAGTTGATACCCACATTTCTGGTGATAAAAACTCGAAAAAAATAATCTGTTCTGGATTTTTACGCAATATTTTTCTTTCAGTTTTTTACTAAGTGGTCACAAAAAAACTGCAATAGAATCAAGTTTACGGTGAATTTTATGACGATTATGTGCAGGTTTTTATTTCGGTCAAATAACCGTTGGCGCATAAAAAAAGCACTCAATTGAGTGCTTTTTCCAGAAACGCTATCAGCGGTTATTATGCAATAATTTTTGCTACAACACCGGCGCCAACAGTTCTTCCACCTTCACGGATGGCGAAGCGTAAACCTTCGTCCATGGCGATTGGGTGAATCAATGTCACAACAAATTTCAAGTTGTCACCTGGCATTACCATTTCTACGCCTTCTGGTAACTCAACCGCACCCGTTACGTCTGTGGTACGGAAGTAGAACTGGGGACGGTAGCCTTTGAAG
>JAACSL010000082.1 GCA_009993955.1 Paraglaciecola sp. | reverse complement strand
CTTGAATGGTAATGCGGGTCTTTCCATTAGAAAAACCAGGCAGCACGTGGACCAACGGGCGCAGTTGTGTGGTCTGCGCGTCGGTCAGTTCAGGGCTGTCTTCGTCGGAAGCACTCGAATTTGGCGCAGCACCGACTGCGGCCCAGTCAATTGCAGGCGCAGCCTCAGAGGCTTTGAGCTTTAAACTTTTTTGTTCAGGGTCGTTAACGTGAAAGAGCGCCGTCATTGCGAACGAAGAGAAGCAATCCATGACTTCCGAATAAATCCGAGCCTGGCCCCTTTAATAAACTGCACCGATATCAATAGCTGCCAGCCCAAGCTACATAAGGGCTAGAGGCCAAAAAGACCATAAAAAAAGCCCGCCGAAGCGGGCTTTTTGAACTGTAAAGAAATCCGACAGTGATTACTTCGCAGCCTTGCGACGACGTGCTGCAGCCAGACCCAAGAGGCCCAGGCCGACGAGAGCTAACGACTCTGGCTCCGGAATCGAATTGCCGTTGATGCTGCCATCTGTTGTTGCGTAAAGCGTATTGTTAAACTGCGCATAAGCACCACCTTGCGCGTCAGCACCAAAGTAAATTGGCAAATTAGTATCAAAATTGTCTGCAGCAGCACCGCCGGTAACGTTGTAGTAAGCAGTTAATGCACCGGCGTTGTAGGTTAAACCATCAAAGGTTGTGTTTACCGCCGCCAGGGACAGCCACAAATTACCATCACCCGCACCCGTTCCACTAGCTGAAGAGTAGTCGGGCGTCGAGTCGTAATAAATGTTCAACCAACCGTCTGTCAATGCTGATGGAATGATGTCAGCCGAAGTTGTTGCTACAGCTGTAAAACCTCCAAACACAAACGTAAGTTCACCGCTGCCAGCAAAAGTGCTGGTGTTGTTAATGGAATTAATCTTACCGACACCCTGCAGTACATTCCCAACTGCACCAGCAACAGCTTTGGAGGGATCTGGTGATGAATTTAATGTATTTGCCACTGAATCAGCAGCACTTGTAAACCACTGCGCCAGGCTGTAGCGAGCAGTAAAATCATTGTCCGCAAGCGTACCAGTTGCATCCGGATCCCAAGTAACACCGCCCACAGTAATCATCG
>JAACSL010000004.1 GCA_009993955.1 Paraglaciecola sp. | reverse complement strand
CTTGGGGTAAAAAGACAGTAGAGAAAAAAGAAGGCTATGACGCGATCGGATAGAACCGAAATGACTGTCTGTTTTCACCGAAATACGCATTTTTCGCCATATCAACCTCCAATACCAATATTTGATATAATTTGGTATCAAAAACATAACAAGTCAATTAAGACAGACAAAAAACCGTTGCCTCCTGCTCCTGATGACCTTTTCCCCAATTTTAAACCATCAACTTATTGATATTTCTCATTAGCCAAATAGTGTCGAAAGTTCAACATTAAAAACGTGTCCCGAAGGGCCATTGATCAGCGCTATCAAACCGCATGAGGCAGTCTCACAGCAAGCGGGCGAACACCTGAGAATTTACTATTTTTTGCCTTTTACCATGCCCCAACCACAACGCATTTTTCACTTCATGAACATTTAACATAAAAAAGTTGCATCTACTTTGGCAAGTGGATCGTTTGGCTTGAGGACAATGAACAACAACCAAGAGGAACATGTCATGCTCAAGTCAAATTCTAAACTCATGCTGAGTTTGTTGGCTACTGCCGTAATAGGGCAATTAGCCCATGCATCTAGCCACCGTGAAGCACCAAATATCACTCGTTTTCCTACCCTTGATTCTACTGACTTTTATGCCTTCAATAGTTATGAAGAGGGCCGTGGTGACTATGTCAGTTTGATTGCCAACTATATTCCCTTGCAAGATGCTTACGGCGGTCCGATTTATTTCGCGATGGATCCTGCTGCTGTTTACAGCATCCACATCGACAATGACGGCGACGCCATCGAAGACTTAACGTTTCAGTTGCGTTTTCAATCGATGTTGGCCAACGACAATCAGGGCATTGAGTTGACGGTGGGGCCTGAAGGCAACCAACGCACAGTGGGCGTGCCACTCAAAAATATTGGTGGGATCTCAGCGGCAGATCAAGGTGCCGCCAACTTCAGTGAAGCCTACTCGCTTACCTTGGTGAGTGGTCCAGAGCGCACTGGCAGCGCTACGCCCTTACAAAATGCTAGCAGTGGCATGGACAGTTTTCATAAACCCTTGGATTACATCGGCAACAAAACCTTTACCGATGCGGCCAGTTATGAGGCCTACGCCAGCAGCTTTATCTATAGCTTTGCCCTACCCGGTTGTGAGCAAATGGGTAAGGTATTTGTGGGCCAACGCAAAGACCCCTTTGTCGTGAATTTGGGTAAAACCTTTGACCTCGTGAATTATGTGCCGGTAGAAGGTGATAGCGCGCCGGGCGCAGGTGATGCAGGTGGTTTCCCGGGTGGTATTACCCAATCATCAAGCAATGATAACTTGCAAGATAAAAACGTCACCGCCATCGCCATTGAAGTACCCAAAAGCTGTGTTACTGGCGCGGGTAATGGCACCATTGGTGCGTGGACAACCGCCAGTTTGCCCCAAGCGCGGATCTTAAACCCCGATGCCAAGTTTGCTGCCACTGAAGTGAATGGTGGTGCCATGACACAGGTGTCTCGTTTGGGTAATCCTTTAGTCAATGAATTGGTGATTGGTTTGGCTGATAAGGATGCATTCTCTAGTAGTGAACCCAAAAATGATACCCAGTTTGCGGATTATGTGACTCACCCTACTCTGCCAGAATTACTGAATATTTTGTTCAAAGATGCAGTGAATACCACTTTAGGGGCGAGCATCCCTACGCTGGCGCCCACTAATTTCCCGCGCAACGATTTGGTCACCGCTTTCTTAACGGGTTTCCCTGGGGTTAATCAATTAGCCACGGTCACTCCTTCAGAAATGCTGCGCTTAAACACGGGTATTGCTGCCACGCCCGTGGCCATGCAATCAGCCTTTGGGGTAGCTGGCGATGATTTAGCCGGCTTTCCGAATGGTCGCAGACCAGGGGATGACGTGGTGGATATTGCCCTGCGTGTGGTAATGGGTCGTTTGTGTTACCCCATTCCTGTGGGCGGTGTAGACACTGATTTAGGTTTGTGTGCCCCAGAAGATGCAAGCGTGGGCAATGTACCATTTACCGATGGTGCACCTGTTGATGCATCCATGATGATGGGGGCTTTCCCTTATCTTGCTACGCCAATTTCCGGCTCAGACTACTAAGGAGTAGAGCATGAAACCCAGCTTTTTAAAATCTGCCACCGCCCTCGCATTGTGCGCTGGGCTTGGTGGTTGTTTCAACGGTGATGACGACGAACCGATGATGAATAGCGCGCCTGTGGCCATGGATACAGCACTTATTACCCAAGCTGACACGCCGCTGACGGGCACCTTGAGTGCTACCGATGCTGACAATGACAGTTTGAGTTTTGCATTAGTTAGCGATGTGGCGATGGGCACCTTGAGCATCATGGCAAATGGTCAATTTACCTATACACCCAACTATACCTTTACCGGCGAAGACAGCTTTACCTTCAGTGTTAGCGATAACATGAGTGGTTCTGCCACGGCCACGGTAAGCATTAGCGTGGAGGCTTTACAACTCAGTTTTGCAGATTACAGCCGCCAAGCGTTTATGCAATCTGCTAGTGACAACCCGTTACCCATAAACGGAAGAGTATTTACTCAAGATGTTGCTGGAACTGACACCTACGCAGACTTGTTTCTTAACAACTAAGCCTGCGTAAATCTGCTTTTACTAGGACGGTAATGACTGCCGACAGTCGCCAAGGATGGCTTTTTTTGCTCACCAATAAACGTACTACCTCAAATTTAAACAGGAGAATGGTTTTATGCGTCACCAACAAAAAAGTCTGATGATCATGTTAATTTTGGTGATGATCCTCATTGTATTTGGTGCCACGGCCAAGCCCTATATTCCTAAGAATAATCAACAAATTGTCGCCAGCTGGGACAGCGATGCTGCTGACAAAACAAGCAACTTGTCGTTTACCCAGCGCTTAAGCAAAGTTGCATGGCATATTCAACAGGGTCAGTATGCCGGGCAAAGCAACAAACACTATGGCCGCGCAAAAGCCTTATTGCTGCCTATTTTCACTGAGCAAGCCAGTACTTCTCTCCAGCAAATGCCCTTAAGGGTGCAAAGCCAAGCTTGGTATTTGCGGGCGCGCATTGTGCAGTATCAACATGAATTTGATTTGGCCCTTCACTTCCTTGAAAACAGCATCGCCTTAGACAACAACAACAGCGCAGCTTATTTACTTAAAGCCAATGTATTGCTGACACAAGGTAAGGTTGTAGATAGCCAACAAAGTTGCCACGCTATGCTGGGTATAGCAGATTTGCGTTTGATCACGGCTTGTGTACTAGAAGTGCAAGCCAACCACGGTGAGCTACTGAGCAGTTATACAAGTTTGAACAGCTTGTTAAGTCATCAGGGCTCTCAACACCACCCTCAGAACGAGCAAGACTGGTTGCTACAACTCGTGGCAGACATGGCTTTAATGTTAGGCAAAAACGACGAGGCCGACAGATGGTTAAATCAGGCGTTGCATGCCAACCAAAGCTTGGCCCAAAAGCCCCTTAGTTTCATTGTATTGTGGGCTGATGTGCAGTTGAGCTTGCGCCGAGAACAAGGTGTATTAGACGAATTAACCGCAGTGGTTGAACAAGCTGGATTTAAAGATGATGCCCTTTTAACCCGCTTAAGTTTAGCGGAAAAATCTACGCCGCATCGCCATTGGCAGCGCTTGCTTAGCGAGCGGATCGCCCTGCGACTCGCCCGTCACGATACTTTTCATAGTGCTGATCTAACGCGATTTTTTCTTGATATTGCCCCAGATCCTGAACGGGCGTTGTACTGGGCCAAAATTAATTGGCAACACGCTAAACTGTATGACGACAAACAGCTTTTGGATAGGGCGCAAATCATGCAAAATACCGCGCAATCTAAATTGCCTTACGATCCCTCTTGATCGTTGTCTGTGCAGTTGGTGTCAGCACTGGCTCGACTAAATTGTAACGTGGAATACCCTGAATGACGTCTTTGTTTACTGGCTTGAATAGCCGACTAGTGTGCTTTGCCCTTACCTGCATGTTTGGTTTTAGTGTTCATGCCCATCAGATGAGCACCGCCTATTTACAGCTTGCTGATCAACCTTTGCATGATAAAACCCTTCAAACTCAGACCATGGCAACAGGCCAAGACGCTAATTTTTATGGTGAGTTGCAACTGCGCTGGTTTGATTTGGAGTTGGTGATTGGCCTTGACGCTAATTCAGATGGCGAATTGTCGTGGGCAGAAGTGGACGAGCGAGCCCCACAGATAAAAGCCTTTGCCCTGGAACATTTGCATATTCAACATGATGAGCTGGTCTGCCGCCTGCAACTCGAAGACGACATTCAAACCGACATGCACTTTGATGAAGGTTATTTGGTGCTGTATTTTGCGGCTTTTTGCCCGACTGAGACGGCCGATAGCCAAGCTCAGACGCTGAGTATTCACTACTCTGCCATTTTCAGCCAAGATGCTGATCATAAACTCTTGGTCAATGCCAGTTTGTATCAGCAATCCTTTGCTGGCGTGGTGGACGCTGAAAACCAAACTTTTTTGCTTGAACCCCAAAAAAGCCGCGTGCTGAGTATCATCACTAGCTACATTTATCAGGGCATATTGCACATCTTTAAGGGCATCGACCACATCCTGTTTTTATGTGCCCTGTTGTTAACCTGTGCCGTGCAGCGCGTCAACAAACAATGGCAGGCTAAAGCACATTTCAAACAAACCTTAAAAGATACGGCGTGGCTTATCACCGCCTTTACTGTGGCGCATTCCCTGACTTTAACCGCCACCGCCATGGATATCATTATACCCAGTAGTCGCTGGGTAGAATTTGGCATTGCCCTATCGGTTATGCTCACCGCTTTAAACAATATTTGGCCATTGGTGCTGCGTTTAACATGGCTAACCTTTGGTTTTGGTTTGTTACACGGAATGGGGTTTGCGGGGGTATTAGGTGAACTCGGCATCAACAAAGATCAGAAATTGTTATCTGTTTTAGCCTTTAATGGTGGGGTTGAATTAGGTCAGTTAATGATTTTAGCGGTGTTACTGCCCTTTCTAGTGTACTTGGGAAAACGCTCGTGGTATCAACAATATGGCATTAGAGTCTGTTCAGGGCTAATTGCAATCATCGCTTTGCAATGGTGTATTAGTCGTTTTTAATTCCCCTACCCTACTAGCACGTAATTTTGTTGTTAAAGGAACATACATGATACTTGAACTCACCCCAGAGCAAGCCAGAATTATTGGTGTATTGTTGGAAAAAGAAAGCACCACACCTGAGCAATATCCCTTATCTCTCAATGCCTTAACCCTTGGTTGCAATCAAAAAAGTAATCGCGAGCCTGTGATGGAGTTAACAGAAACAGAGGTGCAGCAAGGCCTAGATGAGTTGCAGCAAAAGAAGGCGATATTTTGCCTTAATAATCCTGGCAGTCGGGTGAGTAAATATAAACATCGTTTCTGCAATACCGAATTCAGTGACCTACAACTGAGTGATGAGCAACGTGCTGTATTGTGTGTTTTATTGCTACGTGGTGCGCAAACCCCCGGTGAACTGCGAACTCGCACGCAGCGTTTGGCTGACTTTGACGATGTCGAGCAGGTAGAACAATGTTTGCGCTCGCTGCAAGACTACAAAGGCAACGCCTTGGTGATGAAACTGGCGCGGGAACCAGGTAAACGCGAATCGCGTTATGCGCAGTTATTTTGCCAAGAACACGGCCTGCAAGCGGCCAGCAAAGATGACGGCGATGATCAGCGCATAAGCACAGCCAGCAATACACAAAGTTTGGCCTCGCGGGTCAGCGAACTAGAAAACCAAGTGGCGGCGCTATATGACGAGCTGCATGTGATGCGCGCCATACTGGAACGCCTACCTCACCCTTAGTTTATTTACGTAAGGCCTGCATAATCCATTGTTTTAACTGGGGTTCTGACAACGCCCCAGACAGGCGGTCTACTTCCTTGCCAGCTTTAAACATAATCAACGTGGGAATACTACGAATGCCCGCTTCAGCAGAAATTTTTTGCGCAGCTTCGGTATTCACCTTAGCAAATAACACACCTGGACTTTGCGCGGCCACTTTGGCAAATGTAGGCGCCATTACTTGACAAGGCCCACACCAACTGGCCCAAAAATCTACCACGATGAGCAGATCATTGCGCTCAATGTAGCGATGAAAATGCACATCATTTAACTCTACTGGTTGGGCGCTGTACAACGGCTTGGCGCATTTTCCGCACTTTGCCTCAGTGTAAGGTTTATCCTCGGGCAAGCGATTAGTCACGAAACAATGGGCACAGACAAGCTGCATAAAAACCTCTCAAAGTTGATCACCATAATATAAACGATTATTTCTGCGCTCAACACGCTGGGTAAAGCCGATTTGCAAGGCAGCTAAGCCGTCAACCTGGGTCAGCAGTTCATTTACTTGGATTTTTTGATGTTCATCAAAGCCTTGATAACAATCCACCACACGTTGCAGCTTCCACTGACTAAAGGCAAACACCCCTCGCTGGCTGGTCACGCCGTCTAAACTAAATGCATGTAAACCAAGACTGCGTGGCAAAGGCTTAGTTGGCAAGTGGCGCACAGCATAGTCTGCTACCTTGCGGACGGTGTCACGCAATTCGGGCCATTGCTGCTGAAACATAGATTGCAATATGGGCACTAAGGTGGTGGGCACCGCTTCATCACCTATGGCATTCACTGACCTGGTTGCAGGAGCAGGTTGCTTGAGCATGCGTTCAATCCATGCAACAAGGTGGGGGGCATGTTTACCCATGAGCAAACCGGGTGCAGGATCTCGATACAAATGGGCATACAGAGGGCCCATTAATGCCACATCTGCCAAACAAGGGGTATTACCTAATAGATAAGCATGTTGGCTAAAATGCATATCGAGTTGGGGCAAAAATTGCCCTTCATACCATGCCTCAATGGCCGCTGTGGTATTTGTGTTGATCCCCAATATGGGCAACATACCACTGAATTTAGCGGCCAGCTTTTTCCCCAAAAAGCCACGGATAAAACGCGGTGCTAAGGGCGCTAAAACACGCCCAAATTCTTGATACAAAAAGGGAAAGTTAGCTTTGTTCCAGCGATAGTGCATAGCGGGAATCAGTAGCCATTCATCGGCCCAAAGCTCAAATAACATGGCCACTAATTTTGCACTCGGATCAGGTGGCAATATTGGCGTTTGAGGATACAAAGCCTCCAAATATTCAATGATCACGGCGGTGTCTTGCAGATATTGACCTTGAGGAGTGAGTAACACCGGAATAATACGCACCCCCGTATTGGGCACGATCTGTTTTTTATAAACTGCACGGGTGGCGAGTTTTTCTACAAATGGAATGTTTTTGAGCTGCAGATAGGCACGTAGTTTTGCCGTGTACAACGAAAATGCTGTGCCAAAAAGTACGTAGGGTGCTGACATGTTGTCATTCTGCATTGTGATTCATACTGAGGCTTAGCTAAGCATGTCTCGAAGTTTACACAAAGTGTTAGCGTTACGCGCCGTGGTGTTTACCCCTAAACATTTATCCACCTTGGCGGCCAATTTTGAACGCCCAACCCCTTGTGGCGCAAACAGATAAAAGGCCTTATCGGTGAGGTGATATTGTTCACTTGGGTGTTTCAATTGCATGAGTTTAGTGTGGTTTGCGGCTCTTGCTGCATGTTCTAAAAAATACACGTGTACGCTTTTACCATCAAGGCTTGCTTGCGCAAAAGGATTGCTGGCGACTATCTCAAGAAAGCATTGGCCTGTTAATAAATAAACAGGCACGGCAAAACCAAAACGCTGACTGATTAACGCAGAAAGTTGCGCAGCCAGTTCAGTTTGTTGGGCATTGGTGTGGTGAAAAACAAGATTGCCACTTTGAATATAGGTTCGTACTTGCTGACAATCATGTTGTTGCATTAAGGCGCTTAAGTCGGCCATTTTTATCAAGTGTTTACCACCGACATTGATGCCACGTAGCAAGGCAACCCGCGTGTGCATGCTCAATTGGCCTGCAAAAAGGCGTGCAGGGCCGCTATCATCTTGTCGTGTTGCGGATTAGCCCCCGGTAATTCACAGCCTTCTTTGTCTTTGGCGGCATTCATATCGTATTGCATGGCCTGCAATTGTGCCTCGTTAATCACGACGTTGGCGTGACAAACTTGATATTGCGCGTCAATTTCAAACAACTCACTTTGCCCTTGGTTGTATGCCAATAAATCGCGAACGCCTTTAATCAGGGTTGTTGTATCGGCGGCTGAATGCGCCGCAAAAATGGGTAAATTTAAACTGACTTTATCTGCCATTAGATCCCGCGTTGATGCAATTACATCCACGAGTTGCAAAGCGGCAAATGAAGACACACTTGGGTATTTAAAGGGATTCGGCCCGTCTGTTTGATAATCCCCGTCTAAGGTTTTTGCGACCCAGCGCATGCCCCAAATATTCGCCATCGTTTCCACCGTGGAATCAAGACGCAGCGCACCGGAAAATAACAATAAGCCTCTGACTTTGTTGGGGTGCATCAATATATATTCACTGGCTAAACCGCCGCCAGTGGAGAAACCGCCAATATATTCTTTCTCCCCTAAACCCGCGGAAAACTCGACGATAGTGGCCACATGTTGACGCCACCGCTCAGCTAAATTGCTGTCTTGCATGTCGGCGTCGGCGTCTTTTTTGCCGTGCCCGGGCAACAACGCCACTACGACGTTATAACCTTGCTCATATAGAGACTGGGCGATGGAGCGAAAATAAAACGGGGAATCACTCAAACCATGAAACAAGACAATCACTTTTGCGCGTGGCTCGTTATGGTGCAGTATATAGGGCGCATTGCCTTTATTCCGTAGCGCCTCAGAACATACGGTAAACTCATGTTCAGAGGGCTTGGGGCAGGCTTGGCTTGATCCTAGTTCTTGCTGATAAATTTGTTCGAAGCGATCAAAGGCAAGGTCGAGTGCTTGGGCATACAGGTGTTGACAAGACCATGTGGCCAGAGCGCAAAGGGTGAAAAGTTGACGCACCAAGTTTATCTTCATGATGTCACTATTTTTTATGTAAATTGGTGCCTTACTATAACCAGCTAAATTGGCATAAGCCATTGCTTTATCAACACCCATAACTGACAACAAAAACGGCGCCCAGTGGCGCCGTTTGTATCGGATAAACGTGTTGCTTGATTAGGCTAGATAGGCCGCCAAGTCATCACTACCACCAATGTGTTTACCATCGATAAACACTTGTGGCCAAGTCTCACGACCGGACAGGGCTTTTAAACTGGTAAACGACACATCTTTACCCATGACTAACTCTTCGTACTGCATGCCTTTTTCGTGCAGTAACACTTTGGCTTTGGCACAGAAGGGACAGCCAGGTTTGGTGAGTATAGTGGTGGGCAATTGTTTTACTGCATTGGGTGCAATGTAACTCAACATGGTATCAGCATCTGACACTTCAAAGGGATCACCCGGTTTGTTGGGTTCAATGAACATTTTTTCGACAATGCCATCTCTGACCAGCATCGAGTAACGCCAGCTGCGTTTGCCAAAACCCAAGTCAGCTTTGTCTACCAACAAGCCCATTCCTTCAGTGAATTCACCATTACCGTCGGGGATCAAGGTCACATTCGCGGCTTCTTGGTCGGCTGCCCACGCATTCATTACAAAGGTATCATTGACCGACATACATATAATGTCGTCTACGCCGTTGGCCTTAAACGTTGAGGCCAATTCATTGTAACGCGGTAAATGGGTTGATGAACACGTGGGCGTAAAGGCGCCAGGCAAAGAAAAAACAACCACTGTTTTGCCTTTGAATAACTCGTCGCTGGTGCGTTTAACCCACTCGTCATTAACACGCGTGGCAAACGTAACTTTAGGCACAGCTTGGCCTACTTTTTCTGGAAATTGAGATTGTGACATATTGATGCTCCATTGATTGGTGTAGTTCGATGGAAGCACTATAGCCCTTGATTAATCACATAGCCACGAACATAAAGCAATCACTTTAATCGATAAAAAAGATTAAAGCCGTGATATTTAATCATAGCATTTGAGAAACTAAGGGCACTCACGCTATTTGAAAAAATCATCACCTTGCTGGGCAAGCAAGGCTTCAATGTCTTCAACATCAGGTAGCGCTTGGATTTGTTGATCTTTATTGGGTGCGCAGGGAATCGCTTTTTCTTCATTGGCCCATTCACCCAAGTCAATCAACTGACATTGTTTGGAGCAAAACGGCCGATAGATACTGCTAGCGTTCCATTCCACGGGTTTTTGGCATTGCGGACAAGCTACTTTCATCTTAAAAGCTAACAACAGGCAAGTTTAAATTGCACCACGGAATCCACACCAGACCTGCCTTGCAGCGTGGGGCTAAACAAGGTGAAGCGAATAGCATAACGATATTTATTGCCACTCAACATAGGGTAATAGCCCTCGTCGGTATTGCTGATCACACGTATTAGTTCGTTTTTGTCTTCCGCCACACCCTGAAAAAAACCCTTCTCAGCCACGATGGGATTGAAACGACCGCGCTCACGCAAAAATGACAAGGTAATCGCTACACCCGCTTGCATGGCGGCTAATTCGGCCATCCACCCTTTAACACAGCGCAGTTTCTCAGCAGGCGGCTGACGCAACCAATAATGCAAGTTGGGCAAATCAAAACTGCAGGTGCCACCTGGAATGGTAAAACGTTGACGTATTGACGCTAAAAATCTGTCTTCTTTGAGGTCAGCACCAATTTTTTTGGTGCCTTTTAAGGATTCACGTAAACGCAGAATTTTTTGTAATGAAAGCTGCAATGCTTCGTTATCGATATCGGGGTGCTGCGACCAAATCACCAAATTTTTTTCATGTAATTCAATATCTTTGAGAATATCGTTGCGCAAATCGATACGCTCAAGCAAGTCTAATAGGGTAAACAAGGAGCTGAGAAAATTGATAAATTGCCAGTCTTCTGTACCGGAATTGGCGTTCACAAGTTGTTTGAACAACTGCTCAAGGCGCAGATAGGTTCTGACCTTTTCATTGAGCGGAAATTCATAAATAGCCTGTGACATAGTGTAGTTTACTCGATGTTGAGAAGTGCTGTAGTTATCAGGCGCATTCTGCCTTGTAAAGAAAATTTAATCAAATCAATAGGCTGCTTTCGCCTTGAAGTTTACTGTCGTTATCAGACTATGTGCTGCCCTGACTCAGGCGCAAATACATGGCATGCAGTTTCTCAACTTGAGGCCTCAGTTCCCGCACACTACCCTCGTTGTTGACAACATCATCAGCGCAAGCTAACCGTTCGGCTCGGCTAGCTTGTGCACGCATAATGGCGCGAATTTGCTCTGCATTACTTTTATCGCGCAATACACTGCGCTCAATTTGTGTCACTTCGCTCACATCAACAATCAACACGCGGTTCACCAAAGTCGTCAGGTTGTTCTCTACCAACAAGGGCACACTGAGCAGACAATAAGACGAGCCAGCAGCAAGTGTTTGCTCCTGCATTTGCACACGAATTAAAGGATGAAGTAAGTTGTTTAACCAGGTTTTTAGGGCAGCATCGCTGAACACCGTGGCTCGCAAGGTTTGGCGGTTTAAGTGACCATCGTCTTGTATAATGCTGGGGCCGAATTTTTCCACAATGGCGTTTAAAGCAAGACTGCCCGGCTCGACCACTTGGCGTGCAATAACATCGGCATCGATAACATCAATGCCGTATTCGGCAAACATGTCCGTAACCGTGGTTTTACCGCTACCGATGCCACCGCTTACCCCTACCACAAACTGACTCATCGGCAGAACTTTTCACAAAGATGAACACGATCTTGACGACGTAGCATTAGGGCAAGATCCAACGCCAATACTGTGCCACAAGCCAGTCTCCGTAGAGCAAACATAACCAACCCGCAGCGGCCAAATAAGGTCCAAAAGGTATGGCATAACTTCTGTTTTTGCCTTTAAATGCGATGAGGGTCAGACCGACCGCTGCGCCCACGCAGGATGAGAGCAAAATCACCACCGGCAAATATTGCCATCCCACCAACGCCCCTAAAGCGGCCAATAATTTAAAGTCACCATAACCCATGCCTTCCTTGCCGGTGAGTAATTTGAACGCCCAATACAAGCTCCAAAGACTCAAATATCCCAAGGCAGCCCCCAGAATGGCATCACTTGGTGAAACAAAGGTGTTATGCATACTACTGAGTAGCGCTAACCATAACAGGCCGAGGGTGAGTTGATCGGGGAGCAACATCGTGTCGAGATCGATAAAGGTCATAGCTAACAATAACCAGGTTGCTACGATTGCGATGGCTGCGGCTGGACCAAAGCCAAAATGCCATGCAGCCACGGCACTTAGCGTGGCAGTGGCAAGTTCAACTAGCGGATACCTAATTGAAATGCTTTGCCGACATTGGCTGCATTTTCCCCGTAACATCAGCCAGCTGACGACAGGAATGTTCTCCCAAGCACGTATTTTATGTTGGCAATGCGGGCAAGTAGAATCAGGTTTGATTAAATTGAAAGTCGGCGGCGATGCATTATGAGCGGCAACGTCGCCCTCAGTTCCCAAATATTGACGGCATTGATCTTTCCAATCCCGCTCTAACATAAGGGGCAAACGGTAGATCACCACATTTAAAAAGCTCCCGACTAACAAGCTGAGTACAAAAACGAAGGAGATAAAAACCGTTGGCGATTCAGCCATTAATTGCAGGGGCGCATGCATAGGACATTACTTATTGTGATGGCTCTTTAAGAGCTGGATAAATGACAAGAGTACGCTAAATTTGGTAGCTTCGTAAGGTAGCAAGCTTGCCAGAAAAACCATGGGCATACCATGCGTTTTTCTGACAAAACAAACTAGATAACATTACCCATTTCGAAGATGGGCAGGTACATGGCGACAATCAAACCACCAATAACCACGCCCAATACGGCCATGATCATGGGTTCGAGTAAGCTGGTTAAACCATCCACCATGTCGTCTACTTCCGCTTCATAAATGGTGGCGATTTTACTGAGCATTTCATCCACCGCACCGGCTTCTTCACCAATGGCAATCATCTGCACCACCATTTCTGGGAAAACACCAGTAGCGCGCATGGCAGTATTCATTTGGATACCACCCGCCACTTCTTTTTTCACAAATAAAATAGCATCACGGAATACCGCATTACCGGCCGCTCCCGCTGCGGAATCTAACGCACCAATTAAAGGCACACCTGCAGCAAAGGTTGTGGCAAGGGTGCGTGTAAACCTCGCCACCGAGGCCTTTTTCAAAATCTCCCCAATAACTGGGATCTTAAGTATTTTTTTATCCACTGCATCGCGTAATTTTTTCGACTTTTTATGCGCTCGACCAAACAAGTAACTCGCAGCAAATAATCCTGCGCCTACAAATAAACCGTAGTCTTGTAAGAAACGGGAGATCATCAAAACAAATTGGGTGAACGCGGGGAGTTCAGCGCCGAAACTGCTGAATATTTCTTCGAATTGGGGTACCACAAAAATCAACAGAATCGTGGTCACAATAAACGCCACCACAATAACGGCGACAGGATAAAACATCGCTTTTTTAATTTTTGATTTAAGGGCTTCGGCTTTTTCTTTGTAGATGGCAATTCGGTCGTAAATGGTTTCTAAAGCACCACTTTGCTCACCCGTTTCAACTAAATCACAATACAAGTCGTCAAATTGTTCTGGGTGTTTGCGCAAAGAATTCGACAGTGGGTTACCCGCTTTAACCTCATTACTGATCTCACCCAACATTTTACGCATGTTCATGTTTGAGTGACCTTGGGCAATCATGTCGATAGTTTGAATCAAGGTTACCCCCGCACTGAGCATGGTCGCAATCTGCCGCGACAATACGGCGATATCAGTGGGTTTGATTTTTTCTGTGCCTTTACCAAACAGCGGTTTGGCAAATTTTTTCACACGCTTAGCAGAAATACCTTGGCGCCTGAGCAGATTTTTGGCCTCCAATACTGACGTTGCCGATATTTCGCCTTTGACTGCTTGGCCGCGCTTGTTGGAGCCGGTATATACAAAGGTGGTAGGAGCCGTTGCCATAATCTGGGTACCTGTTTAACGCTAAAATGAAAAAGCCCAGACAAGTCCGGGCTTCACTTAATTCTTAAGGCTTGTTGCTACTCAGTGATTAACACAAGTTAGCTGTAGTACAACCACCTGTTACCACCCAAGTTACTGTACCGTTCGCTACAGTACCAGTTGCAACGTAGGTTTCAGCTGCAGTTACACCGCTACGTACACCAGCGTTTGGCGTAACAGTAATGGTATAGCCAGCTGCTGCAGAGCCGCCTAAAGCAACAGTGTTAACCAGTGGACTTGCTGCCCAACCAGCTTGTGCAGCAATGGTAGAACAATCAGCTGGGATACCTGTTTGTACACATACTTCTACAGCTGTTTTAGCAGGGCCAGCAGCCGATACTACTTCACTGTAACCGGCTTTAGCGGTGTAAGTTTGGTAAGCAGGTAACGCGATCATGGCTAAGATACCGATGATGGCAACCACAATCATTAATTCGATTAGTGTGAAGCCGCCTTGTTTTTTAACGTTGTTCAATTGATTCATGTTCATGGTTTAAATCTCCAACACCTTTCAGTGCATTGTGGTTTTACAAGTAGTGCCAATGACAGGGTCTGTTGCATGGCGTTTTTTAAATTCCTGTTCAGTATAGAACGACTTAGTATTCTGACAAGTATGCAGGCATATACCTAAGTCTGAGTCGTAAAACTGCTGTTAATTCAGACCTTTAAAGAGTGTGACTGCCCCTTAATGATAAATCAATGGCTTGAATGTGCTTGGTTAGGGCACCACTGGAGATATAATCTACGCCGGTCATGGCTAATTCACGCAAACTTTCCCGTGTCACATTCCCTGACACTTCGAGTTTTACCTGCCCTTGATTAACGGCAACCGCTTGACGAATCTGTGGCAAGCTAAAATTGTCTAACATCACAATATCAGCTCCAGCGGCTATGGCTTGATTGAGTTCGTCAATAGATTCTACTTCTACTTCTACTTTAACATTTGCATGTTGTTGTCGTGCAGCAGTCACTGCGGCGGCGATAGAACCACAAGCCATAATGTGATTTTCTTTAATTAGGTATGCATCGAACAAACCAATGCGATGATTATACCCACCACCGCATATCACCGCGTATTTTTGTGCATGTCGAAGGCCAGGCAGTGTTTTACGTGTGTCCAGTAGTTTGGTATGTGTACCTGTTAATTCAGCCACGTAGCTCGCAACTTCGGTTGCGGTGGCACTGAGGGTCTGTAAGAAATTCAAGGCTGTGCGTTCTGCGGTCAAAATACCCCGCGCTGGGCCTTGTACTGTAAAAATTTTATTGCCTGCTGTTAGCTTGTCACCGTCCTTAGCTAACCACCGTAGGTGAATTGTCGGGTCCACTTGTTGAAACGTTTCTTCAACCCATGCGCAGCCAGCTAAAACGCAATCTTCGCGGGTTATTACCTCAGCCTGCAATTGTTGCTGCATGGGTATCAGATTAGCCGTGATGTCGCCTTGACTTGCAGGTAAACCATTGAGGTCTTCAGCCAAGGCGATTTTTACCGATTGTTTAATATGTGTTGTCAACGTTGTATCTCATATTTCAGGTTGTAATGATAAAGGTTGAGTTTTTGCTGGGCAGTTTCACTCAACGAGGTTTTTTAAGATCAGCCATTCGCCTTTTTGCGTGAACTCCAAACGTTTCAAGGCACTCATGCCAAGCAAGATATGGTCTGAATCATCAAAGCTATTGATATTTGCATCCACATCAAAGAGTTGCAGATCGCCGATGACCAAGCGATCAATCTTCGTTTGGGCAACCGTTATCGTGCCGTTTGCCGTTTGCACTTTGTAGCGCGCGCCAGGCACTAAATTAACTTGCTGTGCGATGTGCTGAGGTATCGATACTGCAGTTGCTCCGGTATCCACAAAAAAAACGACTGGTTGGCCGTTAATCAACCCGTTGGTCACATAGTGTCCGTTTCGATTTTGCTGCAAGCGTACTTCAGCTATACCACCTGCAGTTTGTGACTGAGGTTGTGTGTTTGGATTAAATTGCTCACTTAATTGACGTTCAAACAGCAACGTTAATAAACCAAGGCCAACCACCCATGCCACGATTAACATGCCTTTGCCGATTTTGCTTTGTTGATCCGTCAAAATTATCTCCAAGTGGTCATTCAAAATGCCTCAAAAGGGCTGACATTTGTGCTAAGAAAATACGCTTGATCACTAAGATAGCGATACATGCATAGTCTCTGTTGTGCTTTATATTGACTAAGTCTAAAGGATGTTTGCTATGATAACCCTAGCCCCTTTATTTGTCTTAGAAGAATAACATTATCAAGCACTTGCCTACAGCAGAATACTTTGCCAAATCAGAACGCTGGCCATGTACGCATTTTGATGACAGACCAGCGAATAGCCCTATCTCTTTATTGGTGGTCCATAATATCTCACTGCCACCCGGGCAATTTGGCAGTCAGCATGTAAAACAATTTTTTGCGGGGGAATTAGACGCCACTGAACATCCCTACTTTGCAGATATTCACACTATGCGTGTGTCTGCCCATTGTTTTATTGACCGTCTTGGCAAAATAAGTCAACTCGTACCGTTTTCAAAACGCGCGTGGCATGCTGGGTTATCCAGCTATCAAGGGGTGAATCGCTGCAACGATTATTCCATTGGCATTGAACTAGAAGGAACGGATATTAGTGGCTACAGTGATCTGCAATATCGCAGTTTGCTTGAGTTAACACACTTTATTATGCAACAGTTCCCACTGATTACACTTTCACGTATTGTGGGACATAACGACATTGCGCCGGGGCGGAAGACTGATCCTGGCGTTGGTTTTAACTGGCCAGCGTTTAGGCAAGCACTGGTTAAGTCTCAGCCAATATGAGTAATAACATTGCCGCGATGACGCCTTTTCAAGCACCTATACTCGGAGAACAGCAAAGATGACAATAATCAGTTTATTGTTGGTGTTAATGGCAGAGCGAATGACCACAAAGTCTCAGTACTGGCAGTTTGACTATTACTTCCAGCGGATAGTCCACAACGCTAGCGATATTCATAGCCACAGCCAAGCTAAACAAAATTGGTGGTGGTTAGCCATCGTGTTGGTGCCGACTCTACTGGTCTACATTGTGGTGCAGCGCTTGAGCGGCAGTTTTGTTGAGTTGGTATTGAGCACGCTGATACTCATGGTTTGCATCGGTTGTCCCGTCGTCAGGGCAACCTATGAATGTTTTCTACAAGCGGCAAATCGCGGTGATCTTGAAGCCTGCAGCCTCTATGCAGAACAACTTGGTGATGAAGAGGGCAGCATTAATTCTTTTGGGCATAACTTGGTGTGGCAGAACTATCAGCACTATGCCGCTGTTATCTTATGGTTCAGCGCCTTAGGTGCTAGTGGCGCTTTACTGTATGTACTGACCCTAGCCATGCAAGAACACCTGACTAAAACAGCTCATCCCGCTGCTCGTTATGCCACTGCATTTTTGCACATACTTGACTGGGTACCAGTGCGAATTACTGCACTTGGCTTTTTATTAGTGGGGCATTTTTCTAAGGCCCTTCCCACATGGATAGGCCATGCCATTGAACCGAATGTTCCAGCAAAAACATTATTACTCGATGTAGCTAAACAAGCAGAAGAAATTGAGCCAGACGATGAAGATTGTACCCAAGAGCCCTGTATGTTGGTGCGTTTAGCTAAGCGAAATGTGATGTTTTTATTAGTAGTGATTGCCCTACTCACCTTAACTGGCTGGTTAAACTAGCTGGTCTGATGACCTCAAATATTGCCTGCAAGCCGCTATTTTAATAGCCTTGCAGGCTTTTTTTTTGCACCGTTCTGCACGTCACTTTAAAATTCCTGTTTACCCCATTCAGATTGTCTACTAAGCTATCGGGTTAAATGGTCTTACCAATTTACCAAATAGCACTTCGGTGAGCCAAGGTAAATACTGGGAATGGTGTAAAAGTGATTAATGCGTAAAGTTCAGTCGCGAAAATTGTCGGACGAAATCATGGAACAAATTGAAACCATGATCGTAGACGGCACCTTTTTAGGGGGGCAAAAACTGCCACCCGAGCGAGAGCTGGCCGAGACGTTTGCCGTGTCGCGCCCTTCAGTGCGCGAAGCCATTCAAAAACTGGAAGCAAAAGACCTCATCGAGCGTAAACAAGGTGGCGGCACTTTTGTTAAAGCCAAGCTGAATGATTTGATCAGTAATCCTTTGCTGATGCTGTTAGCAGACAAACCGGAAATGCAGTTTGATTTACTGGAATTTCGCCACGCTCTTGAAGGAATGGCGGCGTATTATGCCGCATTGCGTGGTCAACCTGAGGATTATCAAGCACTGCAGTTGGCCTTAGAACAGCTGTCTGGTGAAAATGAAAGCACTGACAATGCTGCCGAAGCCAAAGCCTTGGTGCATTTCTACCTGACTATGGCACAAGCCGCACATAACATGGTGTTACTGCATGCCATGCGCAGTCTGCGCAGTATGTTGCAAGACAATATCAAACGAAATCTCGATGTGTTGATGAACCAAGCGGATGCCCAACAGGCGATAAATCAGCAACGAAAAAAAATTGTACAAGCCATTCTAGCGCGTGATCCAGAATTGGCTCGTCATGCTAGCAATGAACACCTAGCGTACATAGAAGAAACTTTATTGAACATTAACCGCCAAGATATGCGTATGCAACGCGCACTGCGGCGTATTGAAGTGAAATAAACCAGCGATGAAGCTTAATTTTGCCGCTGTATTAAATAACTTATTGATATTTAACCCTGAAGTCTGAAAGTTGACTATTCTTACGGGTTGGCAATAAGTGTCAACATTAACTTACTAAAATAGGAAAGCACCATGGCAGATATGATGCATTCGGATGTGGATCCACAAGAAACGCAAGAGTGGTTAGACTCTCTCGAAACTGTCCTTGAAGAAGAAGGGGTTGAGCGAGCGCATTTTCTCTTAGAGAGTCTGATCGAAAAAGCTCGGCGTAATGGGGCGCATTTGCCCTACGATGCCACTACCGCTTACATTAATACCATTCCAGCTGGGCAAGAGCCCACCATGCCTGGTGACCAAACTTTAGAAGCAAAAATTCGTAACGCCATTCGTTGGAATGCCTTAATGATGGTATTGCGAGGATCGAAAAAAGACTTAGATTTAGGCGGTCACATTTCAAGTTTTGCCTCGTCGGCCATGTTATATGATGTGGGTTTTAACCATTTTTTCCGCGCACCAAACGATAAAGACGGCGGTGACTTTTTATTTGTGCAAGGTCACGTTTCCCCCGGTATTTATTCCCGCGCCTATATCGAAGGTCGCTTGAGTGCTGAGCAACTTGATGGCTTCCGACAAGAAGTCGATGGTAAGGGTTTATCCAGTTATCCTCACCCGAAATTGATGCCTGACTTTTGGCAATTCCCGACGGTGTCCATGGGCTTAGGCCCCATGCAGGCCATTTATCTTGCGCGCTTTTTAAAATATCTCACTAACCGTGGTTTAAAAGATTGTTCTGAGCAACGTGTATGGTGCTTCATGGGCGATGGCGAAGTGGACGAGCCAGAAAGTTTGGGGGCGATTGGTTTAGCTACCCGTGAAGGCCTCGACAACTTGACCTTTGTTGTGAATTGCAACCTGCAGCGTCTTGATGGACCGGTGCGAGGCAACGGCAAAATCATTCAGGAATTAGAGGGCACCTTCCGTGGTGCCGGTTGGGAAGTCATAAAAGTCATCTGGGGGCGGTATTGGGACCCCCTGCTCGCACGTGATACTACGGGCAAACTGCTTGACATCATGAACGAGACAGTGGACGGCGAATATCAAAATTACAAAGCTAAGGGCGGTGCCTACACCCGTGAATACTTCTTTGGCAAATATCCTGAGGTAAAAGACATGGTGGCCAATATGTCTGATGAAGATATTTGGCGTTTGAACCGTGGCGGCCATGACCCTGTCAAAGTGTATGCTGCGTACAAACGTGCGGTGGACACCAAAGGGCGTCCACAAGTTATCTTAGCCAAAACGGTTAAAGGGTATGGCATGGGCAGTGCCGGCGAAGGTAAAAACATCGCGCACAACGTCAAAAAAATGGACGTTGAAGCGATTAAACAATATCGCGATCGCTTCCATATTCCTTTATCAAATGAAGAAGTTGCCGAATTGCCCTACTTTAAATTTGCCGACGACAGTGCCGAAATGAAGTACTTGCGCAGCCGCCGCGAAGCCTTGCACGGCTACATGCCGGTGCGTTTGGCAAAAAGTAGCGAAGATTTACCCGCGCCTCCACTGAAAGCCTTTGAAGCCATTACCAAAGGGTCTGGCGATCGCGAGATCTCTACCACCATGGCCTTTGTTCGTGTCCTCACGGTCATGCTCAAAGACAAGCAAGTGGGTGGCCGCGTTGTGCCCATCATTCCTGACGAAGCGCGTACCTTTGGTATGGAAGGTTTGTTCCGTCAAGTGGGTATTTATTCAAGCCAAGGCCAAAAATACGTGCCGCAAGATGCTGATCAAGTGGCCTATTATCGCGAGGATAAACAAGGCCAGGTACTACAAGAAGGCATCAACGAGTTGGGTGCCATGGCATCTTGGGTGGCAGCGGGTACGTCGTATTCTACCAACGACTTACCGATGATCCCGGTTTACATCTATTACTCTATGTTTGGTTTCCAACGTGTAGGTGATATGGCATGGGCGGCAGGTGACAGCCAAGCACGTGGCTTCCTAGTGGGCGGTACGGCAGGTCGCACCACCTTAAATGGTGAAGGTTTACAACACCAAGATGGGCAAACCCATACTCAAGCCTCCCTCATCCCCAACTGTATTAGCTACGATCCTACCTATGGTTATGAAGTAGCGGTTATCGTGCAAGACGGTATGCGCCGTATGTTCGAAAATCAGGAGAACGTGTTTTATTACTTAACCGTAATGAACGAAAATTATATCCAACCTGAAATGCCAAGCGGCTGTGAAGACGGCATTGTGAAAGGTATTTATTTGCTCGATAAAGTCGGCAAAGCCAAAAACAAACTGCAGGTGAAGTTGTTAGGCTCAGGCACTATATTGCTGCAAGTACGTGCGGCAGCTGCTTTACTTGACGAAAAATTTGGCATTAGTTCAGAAGTCTACAGCGTAACCTCTTTTAATGAATTAGGACGTGACGGTTTGGATTGTGAGCGCTTTAACATGCTTAACCCTGAGGGCAAAGAAAAAGTGCCTTACATCACTCAGGTACTTAGCAAGGGCAACAAAGGCCCAACAATTGCCGCAACGGATTACGTCAAAGCGTATTCTGATCAAGTCCGCGCCTATGTGCCGGGTGCATATAAGGTGCTAGGTACTGATGGTTTTGGTCGTTCAGACAGTCGTGCCAATTTACGTCGTCATTTCGAAGTGGATCCCAGCTTTATCGCCGTGGCAGCGCTCAGTGAATTGGTTAAATCGGGAGAACTCGATAAAAAAGTATTGGTTGCTGCGCTGAAAGACTTTGCCATTGATGGCAGCAAGATCAATCCGCTTTACGCTTAACCGAATTGGAGACAATCAAGATGTCAGATTTAAAAGATGTATTGGTACCAGATGTCGGTGGCGAAGAAGTAGAAGTCATTGAAATTTGTGTGGCCGTGGGTGACAACGTGGGTGCAGAAGCACCCTTGATTACCGTTGAAAGCGACAAAGCCAGCATGGACATCCCTTCACCCTTCGCGGGAAAAGTGGGTGAAATTCTAGTCAAGGTCGGCGACAAGGTCAGTCAAAACAGTTTGATCATGAAACTAGCCGCTGCGACGGATGCTGCCAAAACACCCGCGCCAGCTGCGAAACCCGAGTCAAACAAATCTGCCACACCAGCACCGGCAGACACACAAACTCAGCCTTCCGCAGGCAAAGTGATAGCTGTCTCTGTCCCGGATATTGGTGGCGCAACTGATGTCGATATTATCGACGTATTGGTTAAAGTGGGTGATCGTATTGATGCCGAAACCGGATTGATCACCTTAGAAACTGACAAAGCTACCATGGATGTACCCTCCCCTAGTGCTGGGGTGGTGAAGGAACTCAAGGTCAAACTTGGCGACAAAGTCTCTGAGGGCAGTGTGGTTCTGATGTTGGAACTAGCTGGTGAACAACAAGCGGCGCAACCAGCCCCAGCCACACAAGATGCTGAGCCAACATCGACGGCCTCTGATTCGCCCAGCGCCGAGCAACACAATAGCGAAGCGAGCCTGATGGAAGTAACGGTGCCCGATATTGGTGGCGCCACTGATGTGGATATCATCGACGTATTGGTGAAAGTAGGCGACAGCATCGAGGCAGAGGCTGGACTCATTACCTTGGAAACCGACAAAGCAACCATGGACGTGCCCGCCCCTAAAGCTGGCGTGGTAAAAGAACTGAAAGTCAAAGTGGGGGATAAAGTATCTCAAGGCTCTTTAGTGCTGTTGCTGGAAGTCAAAGGAGCAAGTCAAACGAACAAACCTGCTGTTGCACAAGCGAATTCGGCTGCCGCACCTACGGTGAGCCCTGTTGCGCCAAGCAGTGCGCCAGCACCCAAAGCTCCACCGGTTCCTCATCATCCATCGGCAGGTGAACTCCCTAAAGGCGGTAAGGTGCATGCCTCGCCCTCGGTGCGTCGTTTGGCACGCGAGTTTGGCGTAGACCTCAGCCAAGTGAATGGCACTGGCCCGAAAAAACGGGTTTTGAAAGAAGACATTCAAAGCTTTGTAAAATATGAGTTATCCCGTCCGAAGATGAATCCTGGCAGCTCAGTGAGTGCAGGTTCAGGCGGCTTGCAAGTATTGGCGCCACCCAAAGTGGATTTCGCCAAATTTGGTGAGGTAGTTGAAGTTCCTTTGACCCGTATCCAAAAAATATCGGGACCAAACTTGCACCGTAATTGGGTCACCATTCCCCATGTCACACAGTTTGAAGAAGCCGATATCACCGCCTTAGAAGAGTTCCGTAAAGAACAAAATGCTGTGGCGGAAAAACGCAAATTAGGTGTAAAAATCACTCCTTTAGTGTTTATGATGAAAGCCGTGGCGGATGCCCTAAAAGCCTATCCGGTCTTCAATTCTTCTTTATCAGAATCGGGTGAAAGCCTGATTGAGAAAAAGTACTACCACATTGGTATTGCGGTTGAAACGCCGAGCGGCTTGGTGGTGCCAGTAGTGCGTGATGTAGACAAAAAAGGCATTCATGAGTTGTCGCGTGAACTGACTGAAATCAGCATCAAGGCCCGGGACGGCAAACTAAAAGCCGCTGATATGCAGGGCAGTTGTTTTACCATTTCGAGCTTAGGCGGTATTGGTGGCACGATGTTTACGCCCATTGTAAACGCCCCTGACGTGGCGATTTTGGGCGTATCGCGCAGCGAGATGAAACCCAAGTGGAACGGTAAAGAATTCGAACCACGCCTGATGTTACCCCTGTCGTTGTCTTATGACCACCGGGTCATCGACGGTGCAGTGGCGGCGCGCTTCGCGGTACATTTAAGTAATGTGCTGGGTGACATTCGCCAAATGCTGTTATAAGCCAGCAAAATAAGGCGTTAACGCGCCTTTTCTTTGCTAAGTCACTGACGACTCGGTAGAATTCCGGCGGGTAAAATTCATTAAATGTATATTCAAAGAGATTGAGGTCACAATGAGCGAAATTAAAACTCAGTTAGTCGTATTAGGCGCAGGTCCGGGTGGATACTCTGCGGCGTTTCGAGCGGCTGACTTAGGCATCGACACCGTTATTGTCGACGCCCGCGACACCCTAGGCGGCGTTTGCTTAAACGTTGGTTGTATTCCGTCCAAGGCATTGTTGCACGTTGCCAAAGTCATTGATGATGCCAAAGAAATGGCCGCTCATGGCATTAGTTTTGGCGAGCCAAACATTGATTTAGACAAAGTGCGTGCGTGGAAAGATAGCGTTGTAGGCCAGTTAACTAAAGGCTTGTCCGGCATGGCTAAAATGCGCAAAGTGCAATTTGTGCAAGGTTACGGCAAATTTACCTCAAGCAATACCTTAGAAGTACAAGGCAAAGACGGTAAGACCCTTATATCGTTTGAAAACGCCATTATTGCCGGTGGCTCAGAACCGGTGAGCTTACCGTTTATCCCTAAAGATGATCCGCGCGTTATTGATTCCACTGGCGCACTCGAGTTAAGCGATGTACCTGAGAAAATGTTGGTACTGGGTGGCGGTATTATTGGATTAGAAATGGGTACCGTGTATCGCGCCTTGGGTTCAAAGATTGACGTGGTAGAATTCCTCGATCAATTGGTACCTGCTGCCGACAAAGACATCATCAAGATTTACCAAAAGTACGTTAAAGACAAGTTCAACGTAATGTTAGAAACCAAGGTCACGGCTGTCGAAGCCAAAAAAGACGGTTTGTATGTCAGCTTTGAAGGTAAACAAGCGCCTGCTGAGGCCGTCCGTTATGATAAAGTGTTGGTGGCAGTGGGTCGTCGTCCAAACGGTAAATTAGTTGATGCAGACAAGGCCGGTGTGGCGGTTGACGAGCGTGGTTTTATCAACGTGGATAAACAGCTGCGTACCAATGTCGCGCATATTTATGCCATTGGCGATCTCGTTGGTCAGCCTATGTTGGCGCACAAAGCGGTGCATGAAGGACATGTTGCCGCGGAAGTGATCGCAGGTAAAAAACATTATTTTGATCCTAAGTGTATTCCTTCTGTGGCCTATACCGACCCTGAAATCGCATGGGTGGGATTAACCGAAAAAGAAGCGAAAGAGCAAGGTGTAAGCTATGAAACCGCCACCTTCCCTTGGGCTGCCTCAGGTCGAGCCATCGCTTCTGGTCGCACTGAAGGTATGACTAAATTGATTTTTGACAAAGATTCTCACCGTATTATTGGTGGGGCGATTATCGGTATCAACGCGGGTGAAATGCTGGGTGAAATTGGTTTAGCTATTGAAATGGGTGCAGACGCGGAAGATATTGCCTTAACCATTCACGCTCATCCAACGCTCAACGAGTCAATTGGTCTAGCGGCAGAAATCTACGAAGGTAGTATTACTGACTTGCCCAATCCCAAAGCCAAGAAGAAGTAAGTTACCTGTAATCGAATCTTGAAAAGGGCCTGAGGGCCCTTTTTTATGCCTGATGTTTCAACGCTGTGCCCAAGCCCCTTAATTAACCAAGCAATGTCAGGCTGTGCCATGGATCCCACTGCCAAAAAATACCCGTGCTGAGGGTATCGATAAGGCCGACAAGCTCTCGTGGTAAATTTGTAACAATTGTTCACACTTTAACTTCACATCCTTTTGCACTCCATGCCGCCAACCAGTAGACTCTTGGCCAGCCTACGTATTGCTGGTTCGCAGATGAATGGGCTCAGCTTAACAATAATGAAAGTGAGAGCGAGGTCAGCCAAGTTGGTTGTGCGAGTTAACTCACTACTCCAGAGGAAATCACATGAAAAAACTAAGTATAATTGCCCTTGGCGTGAGTATCGCCCTTGGCTTGGCTGCATGCAGCCCCGCGCCACAATCTGAGGTTGCACAAACGCAGGCAATGCCAGCAAAATCCGGCATTGATTTAACGGCAGTTGATGCAACGGTGCGTGCTCAAGACGATTTATTCCGCCATGTAAACGGTGAATGGTTAAAAACCACCGAAATTCCTGCGGATAAGAGCCGTTACGGTATTTTTAACGTGCTGTACGATGATACCCAAGAACGCCTTAAGTCGTTAATTCAAGAAGCCGCAGCGACTAGTGCAGAAGCGGGTTCCAATACACAAAAATTGGGCGACATGTACAATAGCTACATGAATGAAGAGCGTGCCAACGAGTTGGGTTTGAGCCCTTTACAAGGCATGTTGGACAGCATCGCCGCCATCCAGACCACTGAACAACTTGCGGCTAAGTTTGGCGAGTTATATGTATTGGGTATTGGCGGACCATTCAATTTCTACACCTCACCCGATGCAAAAGATCCTGAAACGGTCACCATGTATTTGTACCAAAGTGGATTAACGTTGCCAGATAGAGACTATTACAGCAAAGAAGACGAAAAATACGTTAATTTCCGCACTGCGACTGAAAAATATATGGCAGATATTCTCAGCAAAGCCGGCAATGCCAATGCACAAGAAGCAGCAAAACGTATTATGGCCTTAGAGAAAGACATTGCCGCTAACCACTTATCTCGGGTGGAAAGCCGCGATGCTGAGAAAAATTACAATAAATTCAGCAAAGACCAAGTCAGTGCCTTAATGGCCAGTTTTGATTGGCAAGCTTATGCTGATGCCAGCGGCATCGGTGCAGTGGATGGCATGGTTGTGCGCAACCTACCCTACTTTGAAAAGTTTGCGACTATTTTTGCTGCTCATGATCTGCAAACTTGGAAAGACTACCTGGCCTTTAATTTAGTGGACAGTTTTGCCAGTCGCTTGAGTCAAGATTTTGTGGATCTGCATTTTGCCTTTCATTCCACTACCCTTAATGGCATTCCAGAGCAGCAACCTCGTTGGAAACGTGCCGTTAATGCCACCAGTGGTGTATTAGGCGAAGTATTGGGTCAACAATATGTTGAGCGCTATTTTACACCTGAAGCCAAAGCCAAAATGGATGCCCTAGTTAAGAACTTAACTAAAGCCTACGGCGAAAGCATTCAACAATTGGCATGGATGAGTGATGAAACCAAAGCCAAAGCCTTGGAAAAATTGGCGGCGTTCACCCCCAAAATTGGTTACCCCGATAAATGGCGTGACTACACAAACTTAGAGATTAAAGCCGATGATTTGGTCGGTAACTATTTGCGTTATGCCAAGTTTGATCACATGGAAGACGTGGCCAAAATTGGTAAACCTGTCGACAAAGCGGATTGGGGCATGACGCCACAAACCATCAATGCCTATTACAGCCCAGTGCGCAATGAAATTGTCTTTCCAGCAGGGATTTTACAACCGCCATTTTTTGATATGACCGCTGACGATGCGGTGAACTACGGTGCTATCGGCGCAGTCATTGGCCATGAAATCGGCCATGGCTTTGATGACCAAGGTTCTAAATATGATGGTCAAGGTAATCTGCGCAGTTGGTGGACTGACGAAGACCGTGCAGCGTTTGATGTATTAGGCAAAAAATTGGTTGCCCAATACGATAAGTTCGAACCAATTGAAGGGCAAAACGTCAACGGTAGCCTAACCTTGGGTGAAAACATTGGTGACTTAGCCGGGGTAACCATTGGTTATAAAGCTTATCAAATGTCATTAGCCGGCCAACCTGCCGTTGAAATCGATGGCTTAAGTGGTGCGCAGCGCTTCTTCATGGGTTACGCCCAAGTATGGCGCAGTAAATCACGCGAAGATGCCTTGCGTGCACAACTGCTTAGTGATCCACATTCACCAGGCGAATTCCGCGTGAATGGTATTGCGCCCAACGTGGATGCTTTCTATGAGGCATTTGATGTGAAAGAGGGTGATGCCATGTATTTAGCTCCTGAAGATCGGGTAAAAATCTGGTAGTTTGATTGCGCCCCCTGTGACAAGACCAAGTGGCTTGTCACAGGGTTTTCTACCACGCTGTGGACGACCTACACCACGCCCACCAAACACGTCATTTTTTCCTCGCTTATTCTTACCCTTAGTTTGCCGTGCGCCAATTTTAATTACATGTAACGACCAAAGCATTTAACCTCGCTTTCCCACGCAGCGCTATAAAGTGGTAAGCATGAGGCTTTTTGGCATATCATGAAGTTTATGATGTTGTGTGTAACGTCTGTTCCAGAGGCTTGAGGGCAATGCTTTGCGGCAAATAGAAATCTTTGACATTACGAGTCCGTGTATTGGCGTCTGCCAATCTGGGCCAACGGGGTATTGTCTGGGTTGTTATCGCTCCCGGGACGAACGTTTGCATTGGATAAAATTACCCCAAGACGTGCAAAGTAAAATCGTTAAAGCTTGTGTTATGCGCAAAAAACGCGCGGCATTATCTAAACTCCCAAAAGCTCAAAAAGTCACGAACCCTCAGCAAATCTCGTGGCTCGATGAAGAGCAAGATCCTTAATCACTTGATAATTATTCTATTGGAGGTGCCATGCAAAATTTAAATACTGCCCTGATCACTGGCGCGTCTGAAGGCATCGGGCGTTGTTTTGCCGACATCTATGCAAAGCATCAGCACAATCTGGTATTAGTGGCTCGCAATAACGATAAATTGCAGCAAGTGGCCGACGAGATCAGAGCAAAATATGCCGTAGATGTGCTGGTTATTGCCATGGATTTAGTCCCCAGTGATGCCGCTTTACAGCTATTTACTCAGCTCCAAGAAGCGCAGATCGACATTGACATATTGGTGAATAATGCGGGCATGATGCAGGTGGAAAAACTGTACGTGAGCAACCTCCAGCAACTTAATAATTTGCTGCAGTTAAACGTGGTCAGCGTAGTCAACCTGACGCGGTATTTTATGCAAGCCATGATAACGCGTGGACGCGGAAAAATTGTTAATTTAGGCTACATCGCCAGCTTCATGCCTACCCCTAATTTTGCCGCTTATGGCGCTAGCAAAGCCTTTGTTTTGTCGTTCAGTGAAGCCTTAGCTGAAGAGTTGCGTGGTACTGGGGTATCGGTGACCTGTGTGTGTCCTGGCATGACAGAAACCAAAATGCTCAGTCATGCAGACGGGCTAGAACGCTTTATACCGGGTTTCCTAAAAGCCGAGCCCATGCAACTGGCAGAACAGGCCTACAAAGCCAGCATGAAGGGCGACGTTGTTTTTCTCGATAAACTGGCTAACAAGTTGGTTGTGCAGTGGGCCACCCACTATCCCCGCTGGATGGTACGCAGTGTTAATGGACTTTTCAGCCGTTTTAAATAGGATAAACAGGTAACAAAACCCACCTGCGAACTACCATGAAGGGCTAAACGTATACTCTACTCGTCGGCCGCCTTGGTCATGCTGACAATGGTTTGAATAATATCAGCGGCAATTTCCACCGGAATGGTATGCCCCATGCCCGGATAGATCTTTAATTGAGCATGGGGGATAGCCTTAGCGGTTGCTTTGCCACACTCAACAGGCACCAAGGGGTCAGCATCACCATGGATCACGAGACACGGCATCTTCAATGCCGACAGCGTTGAGGTTCGATCAGCTGAACCCAAAATGGCGGCTAATTGGCGACTTACACCGGCTGGATTAACGCCTCTAGCCCTCGCTTTTTGCAGCATGTGAGTAATGCGCTCTTCCTCAAAGGGGTAGTGATCACCATGTAAAATTCGCCAGATGTCGACCCCATGTTTAATAAAAGCCTGCTCTTCACGCGGTGGCGAGCCTAACAATTTCAAACTGGTTGCTTTATTGGGTTTAGGTAGCGAACGATCACCAGTGGTGGACATAATCGAGGTTAAACTTGCCACCCGTTGCGGAGCTTTGATGGCCATGATTTGCGCGATCATGCCACCCATCGATGCCCCTACCACATGGGCCTTGGCGATGGTCAATGCATCCATCAAGGCCAAGGTATCATTAGCCATATCATCCAGTAAGTACGGCGCTTTCATTTTCTTAGCAAATACAATATTGCTTAAAAAAGCCAAGGCCCCTGGCACCTTAGCTGTTTTTAACCAAGTGCTTTTACCAATATCGCGGTTATCGAAGCGGATCACCCAATAACCTTGTTGGGCAAGATGACGACAAAACTTTTTATCCCAAAAGATCATCTGGGTTGCCAAACCCATCACTAAAATCATTACGGGGTGGGCGGGGTCACCAAAGCTATCAAAATTAAGCCTCAGTCCATTAGCGTCGATTTGCTGTTCCGGGTGATATACAGGTTCTGTCACGTCATCATTTTCCAAACAAGGCTTAATGGGCTGAAGTTCTTGGGCGCTGACGTCGCTCAGTGTATGGCTGCCACTGGCCACTCGCTTGAGCAAGGCGGTCAGCGATGATCCATAATACTTGAGCGTTGTGCCCCAGTCCCATGTGACTTCCCTTAACTTCAATATTTTCAACATGCCCATGGCTGCCGGGTACCATATTGATACAGGCCTGCCAATGCGCCACACCGTCTGAACGAGAATACAGCGCACTGGTTGGCACGGGTGGTGGTTCAAGCATTTTCGCGACAGCATGTGGATTCTTTTTAGCCACATCGCCATTAATAAGATCAAAAAGTTTGGCGGCAATGGGCGCAGCACCGTGCGGTCCATTAAATGGACTACCCAAGGTAATCACTTGCCGCACACACTCGGGCGCTAGGCGCGCTATTTCACGCGCTAAAATCCCACCTAAACTCCAACCAATCAAACTGACGGGTTGATTGTGTGTCACGGCTAAGGTCAATACCTTGTCCAATAGCTCATCACTGATGATGTGCTTGCCGCCCACCAAATGTTTACCTAAGTTGCGTCCCAAATCCCAGCCAACAGCTTGATAGCCTTTTGATGTTAGAAAAACTCGTAACGGCTTGGTACTGATGTCACTGGCTAAAAATCCCGGAAGTACCATGACCGGATGTCCATCGCCGCGTGGTGCTGACATCAACATCGGTAGAGCTAAGCTGGCGGCGCCAAATTCAAACACGCTGCGCCCCTCTGCCAACATGTGCATGAAGGAAGGTTTTAAACTTAAGGTGGGATCGTGAGGTTGCTGCATAATATGCCTCATTAAGGTTCTTGCATCAGGCGCTTTAAGGCCTCTCTTTCGATTAATCGTTGGGTGACCGCGGCTTCCAATTCGTTGGCACTATCACGAATGTATCGGGTAAATTTATCTAAGTCTGGCATGAGGTTAACGGCGCTAGTTGGGCTGATAGAAATCGTTCCGTTATAGCTGCATATTGGAATGATCAAACCCATGCCATCAAATATTGGTGCGGTGCCCATATTGACGATGAGCTTGTGCCCCGCCAAATACAATGGGATTTGTGGACCAGGCACGTTGGTGATAACCAAATTAAAAAATGGATTGTGTTTTTTCGCTATGGCGGCTCTGGAATAAAAACGCGCTGCTACCCCCGCCAAACCAAAAGGTATCATCTCAGCAAATCCCATTAGGCTGCGCGCATCAATAGCATCCTGATATAACTTACCCACTGTCGTATTTAAGTAGATTTTCTGCAGGCGCTTGATGGGATCATCAATGTCTGTAGCGAGCTGCACATACATGGCTGACACCTGATTGCCCATGGCATTTTTTTCCGCATCGGTGCGTGTTGAAACAGGCACCATGGCCACCAAAGGACGCGCCGGCAACTCATCTTTTTCGAGTAAATAGCGACGCAGAGCACCCGCACAAATCGCAAGTATCACGTCATTTAAGGTGGCACCTTCCACCACTTTGCGCAGCACTTTGACACGACTCAAATCTAAAATCGCAGAATTCCAGACCCGTTCGACCTCGACGGTATCATTGAACAGTGTTTTTGGCGCGCGAAACGGTAAAGTGGGTGAGGCAATGCCTTGGACTCGTGTCATATAACCGGCTCTGAGAGTCGCTTTACCGGTATCCCACACTAAACCCGGTAATTTCCCTGGACGAGTGGCAAAGTTAAAGGCGCTTTTTGCCATTAAAGCCAAAGGCCCAGGCACCTCTCCAATCTGCTTAGTTAATTTAGGTTTTACCTTACGCGGTGTGGGTGATACATCAAATAACATGCTCATTAAATCTGCGCCAGATTTACCATCAAAGCCTGCATGGTGAACCTTTGATATTAACGCCACTGAGCCTTTGGGAACCTGGGGAATGGAGTCTAAACCTTCAACAAAGATGAACTCCCACAAGGGCCGTTCGCGATTAAGATGCTGGGAAAACAAGCGTGAGGCCAAATAACGCAGCTCACGCCAACCGCCGGGTTTGGGCAGCGCCGTATGGTGCAAGTGCATGTTGATATCAAAATCTGGATCATCCACCCAATAAGGTCGATCTAGACTCATGGGCACGGTCACTAACTTTTGTGTCAGCTTATCCACTGTGTGTAAACGTTCTTCGATGTAGGCTTTAAAATCTTCGAACTTTATCGAGCCTTCGAGAATCGCAACTCCCCCGATATGCATAGGGATTTTTGCAGTTTCAAGAAACAAGAATGATGCATCAAGTCCCGATAACGCTTCCATTTGGCTGTCTCACCACCGATAAGTGTAAATATTTTGTTAAAATACACCATCTTGCTAAAGATACATATTTATTGTTGTTATACACAACTATGCATCAACATCCCGCGAATTTTTAAGGCTGTGTGAGGGAGCGATCTATTACCGCAGAGGCTGTCGACCTTGGTGATGCAAAAATGACCGCTAGCACTCTATTTTCATCTCGCTATAATGATGGCATCGATTACCGCACTGAATTAAGCCATGTTGCCATTAACGCCCAAAGATATAGCGAAAGTCGCCAGTCAATCCTTTGCATTACCCGATATTTGTGTGCGTATTCGCACCATGTTGGATGACAGCAATACCAGCCTTGATGACATTGGTAACTTGATTGCCCTCGATCCGTCGTTGTCGTCGAAGCTCCTCAAATTGGCTAATTCTCCGCTGTTTCGCTTCGAATCCCAAATTGATACGTTATCAAAGGCCATTGGCGTTATTGGCGGAGAGGCACTGTATAATTTGGTCATGGCAGAGACCGCGAGTTCAGCGTTTGAGCACTTTAGTAGTGATGTGATTGATTTAAAACGCTTTTGGTTACAGAGCGTGTATGCAGGATTAGTGGCCAAGCATCTCGCCAAAATCGCTCGGGTGCGCGGCAGCGAGCGCTTTTTCTTGTTGGGCTTGTTGCACAATATCGGCGAATTATTGGTGGCAGTACAAGCGCCAGATATGGCCATTCAATGCAATCAGTACGATGCGGTAACCAGTCCTTGGAAACGCCAACAACAAATACTCGGTTTTGATTTTGCGCGCTGCAGTGCTGATCTGTTAGAAATGTGGCGTTTACCGTCGCAACTCTACACCCCGGTCATGCATATTCATCAAGAAAATATGGCACTGCAAAACAAAGAAATCGCGATTATCTACATTGCGGTGAGAGCCAGTGTTGGCATGACCAACGACGGACTGTATACCGTGGGGCAACTGGTGACTCCTTTGGTGCTTAAATCACTTAAACTTGATCAGGATGATCTGCATGACGCAGTGAAATACGCCTCCATGGAAGCCGACAGTATTATTGCCATTATGAATCCCCGTATGAGCAAGTAAAATCGGCCATTCAGGGCGGATGTTAGGGCGATTAGGTTTTCACATAGGCAACATTATTCTATACAATGCCAACAAGCGTTGAAAAGACCACTTGGATAGATGGCTAAATTCCTGTTTTTATTATTATTTGTGGCAATAAATAGCCATGCCCAGCTGAACATTATGCGCGCACTGTACTTGGCAGATAAGCCAGGTTATGCCATCGGTGAAAGCACTGAGTTGTCGATGATCGGGGAATTTGGCATGGTGGTAGCATCAGGCAATACCAACACCAAAACCGTCACCGCAAAAATGAATACCAGCCAAGAGCTATCTCACTGGAGTTATCAAGTGATTAGCGACTTATTATATAAACGCAGCAGCAGTGTCGTTGATGGTCAACGCATCAGCGCCACCTCGGCGCAGAAATTGTTTGTATCTGCACAGCTAGACTACAAATTAAAAAATCCTGATCACCGTATTTTTTTGTATGCCGAATATGAAGACAAGCGCTTCAGCGGTTTTGATTATCAATCTTCGGTGGCTGCTGGCTGGACCTCACGATTGTGGCGGGATGAGACCAGTGAGTTAAAATACAGCCTTGGGCCAGGTTATGCCATTTCAAAATATGAGCCAGAAAAAAAACTCGATGACGATCAAGGCGTTATTTTGCGTGCAGCCTTTGAATACAAACGTAAGTTCAGTAAAACTGCGTCATTTCGTCAATTTGTCAGTGCCGAAGCCGCCACCAACGCGACAAAGACCAAATCAGAAACCTCACTATCAACCAAAATAAACGCGTCTTTAGCGATGAAGTTAACCTTTGTGATGAACCATGACACCAGCGTCGACAGCAGCAAACAGCAACTTGATACAGAAACCGCGGTCACCTTGGTTTATCAGTTTTTTTAATAAGCCATATTGCTGATAAACTTGATCTAACGCCTATCACTCAACTCAACAGAATCTATTTTCAGTACAAGGAAAATTTACATGAAAAAAAGCATATTAGTTTTGGCCCTAACTAGCAGTGTTAGTGTGTTTGCGGCTGACGAAGTGAAACCCCTGTCGATGGACGGTGAGTTTGGTTTTATCTCCACTTCGGGTAATACCAAAACCACTTCATTCAAAGGCAAACTTGCCGCTCATCAAGAGTTGGAGAAATGGAGTAATGACTTCAGCGTTGAAGGGCTGTACAAAAAAGATGAGATTGACGGTGTATCACAAACCACCGCACAAAAATATTTCGTCTCCGGCCAAGGTAACTATAAATTAGATAACCCTGACCATCGCCTATTTGGTTTTGCGTCTTATGCAGACGATAAATTTAGCAGCTACGACTACCAAGCAACATTGGCAGCGGGTTGGCAGCAAAAATTGTGGGACGACGAAACCAGTAAATTTACTTACAGCATCGGTCCTGGTTACTCGTTTGCGAAAAGAAATGATGTGGTGGATGCCAATGGCAATGTGGTAACTAAAGGTGAAAACGAAGACGGCGTGATTGTCAGGGGAGCCATAGATTACCAATGGAAAATTTCTGATACCTCAACGTTTAAACAATTATTGTCTTCAGAAGTCGGCAGTAATAATACTAAGTCTAAATCTGAGACCTCAGTCTCTGCGCAAATCAACGGCAGTTTGTCATTGAAACTATCGTTGATCATGGATCACAACTCCGATGTGGCCGAGGGAACCAAGAACTTAGATACCCAGACGGCTGTCACGGTGGTGTATACCTTTTTCTAACATCAGCAGCGTGTCACCCACCGCTTGATAGGCGGTGCAATGACGAGCTACACATGAATGAGCCAGCTTGATACCTAAGCTGGCTTATTTTTTTAGGGTTGAGCCGCAAAGCGGTATTGCAGCACTACCATGCTTTGTTGTTGACTAATTTGTCGGTCTTGATTCAAGGATTGACGACTGTGCGCATAATTTTTATTCCAGTGCAGTTCAGCACCAACTTGCCAATTATCGTTTAGATCATAGCGCCATGCCGCGGTCCACGCTGCGCCGTGACTATCATTCCAATCCCACGGAAATACATCGTCTTCCGTCACACTAAAATGGTCGTAACGCAGACTGAATCGGTGTGCGTCTTGGCCATGACTGAGCAGCACAAACCATGCATCAAAGTCGGCAGCAACAAAATGCTCGCCCATGACCGTGTGACCCGCCAACCACTGCCCGACTATCCGCGTATTGGCATTAAACTTATGTTGTAGGGCAAGTGAATGAAAATAGCTGCGCCAGCCGTACAAACGCTGTGGATTAACCGCATTGGGATCTGCTTGATTATCGTAGTAATAATAACGCAGGCTACTTTGCTTAAAATAATCCACATGGGCGCCGACGTAATAGCCAAATTTCACATCAAATTCGTGGAAAGGCTCGACGTAGCCGGGATGATTCAAACCGTCAGCGTCAATCACTGTCGGATAGGGCGCAACGGGAATTTGCTCATGATTCAGGCTTTGTCTGTCATGCAAAGCAAAACCACGCCACGTGAGAACCGCGCCCATCGAATCATTGGCTTTAAATGCAGCAGTATTCAACTCAAAAGAAAACGCACTGTTACGGCTGCGCCCAGCACTAAACAACGTCAGTTCTGCCCCGGTGGTGCGCAGTTCCTCACCAAACCAACTATTGATGGCTGATTGTGTGTAGGTGTAGGGTGATAGCCAACCTAGATCAACATTTTCCAACGACACTTTAGGGTAAAATACCCCAACACGACCACGCCAGCGCAGATGATCGCCACTCAAGGGTTTGTAGCTGACAAAAGCTTGGCTGAAGCCTACATGCTGCTCACCTTGTTGGTAGTAATGCCCCACCGCTTCGTAACTGAGTCCAGAACTAAAACTATCAGAAATGACCGCAAGGCTTTGTTGTTGATGGAATCCATTATCCGAGTACGCCAGTATGCCGGTGTCACGTTCGAACCAAGATGCTCGGTCATCGGCAAGTACATAGTTGAATTGTGTTAACACATTTAACTCAACTGCACTGACATTGACGCTAAAAAACATACTGAATAAACTGAGTTTCAACCAGCTCATAACACTTGTTTTCCTGCCTTAAATTGCGCTAACCAATGATTGAAGTTATCAGCATTTAGGGCCTTGCTCAAATAAAACCCCTGAACCTTAGTGCAGTTGATCTCACGCAAAAACTCTAAGGTAGCGAAATCTTCGACGCCTTCGGCAACCGTATCCAAACTTAAATTTTGTGCCAAGGCAACCAAGGTTTTCACCATCACTTGGTCGTCTTCACTTTTCGCCAATTCTAGCACAAAGGCCTTGTCTATCTTCAGTTCATGCACGGGCATTTTTTTCAACTGAGCCATGGACGAAAAGCCAGTACCAAAATCATCGATTGATAGGATTATGCCCATGCTACGCAAGGTATTTAAAGCTTTTAAGGCATTTTGTGGATCGCCCATTACCGCACTTTCTGTGACCTCTAATACTAAGCGCTCAGGATCCAACTGGTATTGGGTTAACAAGGTTGCGATGTAAGTAGGTAGCTGCATATCCACTAAGTCCAGCGCCGATATATTCACCGCAGCACTCAAGGTAGTGCCAGCCTGTTGCCAGGTTTTAAGCTGCGCACAGGCGGTGTTTAACGCCCAGTGAGTGACATGCCTAATGGTGCCGGTTTGCTCGGCCAGTGGAATAAATTCATCTGGTGGTATAAAGCCATGTTGAGGGTGGATCCAACGGATAAGACACTCCACGGCGTGCACTTGATTATCATGCAGGGACAACTTGGGTTGATAGAACAACTGTAATTGATTCTCTTGCAGTGCCCCCCGTAATTCCGACATCAGACTCAAACGCATCACCGAGTGTTTGTTCAGCGCACTATTGTAGTAGGCAAAACGGTAGTGCTGCTCTTTACAACTGTACATGGCAATATCTGCACACTGCAGTAGTTCTTGTTGACTGCGTCCGTGATCCGGATAAACCACCACGCCAATGCTGCAATCAATGTCTAAATTGAGACCTTGTATGCTAAACGGTAGATCAAACAAAGCCACCACTACCGCCGCCAGTTCAGAGGCACTCAACAGAGACGAGGCACTGAAGACGATACCAAATTCATCGCCCCCTAAACGCGCACAAAAAGGCTGATGTTCATTAAGTTGCCCAAGACGTTTGGCTATCATCACCAACAGTTCATCGCCCATTTCATGACTGATGGTATCGTTTATCTCTTTAAATCGGTCCACATCTAAGGTCAAAATAATCAATTTTTGACTGGGTGTTTGAATTATCTGCTGTTCAATATACTGGGTAAATTGCAATCTATTTGGCAAACCTGTTAATTCGTCATAGAAGGCGAGTTGGTGGATTTCTTGTTCCCGAGCAATAATGCCATTTTGCATGTCGTTAATGGCAACCGTTAGGGTACTAACTTCCTTGGTATTAGACTGCGGGAATTGCCCCACATATTGTCCTTTACTGATCGCCTTGGCGATATCTATCAAATCTTGCAAGGGTCGTGTAATGCTGCGCGACATATAGATTGCAGCAACCAATGCCAGTAAGGCTGCCACCAAGAGAATAATGATCAGTTGGATGAGTAAGGTTTGATTCGACAGATACGCGCTGTCGGTGGGCGTTGCCAGCACGCTATATACCGGTGTACCTTGTAATGCCCCCAGAGTGTTAACCCCATAAATGTAATCTACCCCATCCAACGCAAATTCATGCAAACCCGTTTCGGTGTGTAAACTGACATTTTTAAGTTGGGCAATCTTATCTGCACTAAACGTCGACGAGATCACCTGTTGGCTTTGTGCGTGAAAAACACTAATTTGCATCCCGGTTAAACCGACCAATTCATCACCGATAAGACGACTTGCGGCCATGCCCATGACTAACCAGCCATTCACTTGCACTGAACTTTCGACAAATTTGACTGGCACGGCCTGAACAAGATAATAGTTATCTTTGCCAGCAAACCAAACGATGCCACTTTGGGCAAAATCATCCACTGCTGTGCCCTCAATGGTCACCTCGTCAAGGGAGCTGACCAATGTTTGCCGGTTGCCATCGAGTACCCAAAACTCATCGGTTTCCAAGCGTGCCTGAAAATTCTCCATGGCGGAAACAAGTGATTTTTGATCGTCTATGGCGCCGGCTAACAATTGCTTCAGACTAAAATCTTTAGCAATGGTTTCTAAGCCCGATCGCATAGCAGACACCGTATTGGTTAATTTATCAGTAACAACGCTGGCCGAGGTTTTGATATGACCTTGCAATTGGTCGGTGGAATGTTGATACGTTGCGCGCCATACAAATACAACGGTGACGATGACAATAGTGATCAGGAGCAATAAAAATATCAGAGCCATCCTGCGCTGTAACGACGAGCGCCGCATCGAATCATTACTCATATTCTGAAAAATCACCCTGGTGCTGTTCGTACTGACTTAAGTCAGGTAACAAAGGATTGGTCAAATTTAGGCTAAAATGTTGTTGTGCGGGCAAACTAATAGACTGGCTCAATTGCTTTTCCTCTTGGCTAATCCTTGGATGCCAAAAGGTGATTTGGTACTCACCATCGGGCACACTCAATTGCAGTTGTCCAGCAGCATCAGTTTTACCAAAGTATGGCGTATCCACCACCTGAATGTAAGCCAACATCCAATCATGTACATTACAACCCAACTCTACTATGCCACTTTTATCGAACAGCAAGGGATTGGCCTGCAAACCTTTATATAATTGCAGTTCAAAGGTTTTTGCCGGCGAGAAAGAATAAACATGATGTTTAATCGAATCAGAGTTCGGAAAACGAACGCGAGTATTGGTTTGCACCACTAATATATGCGGGGAAAACTGCAAATCAATTTGGTCCATAATCGCACTTTTGTCGCTTATGGTATTGGTAGCGCTAAGGGTGGCTGGATCTTTTGCGGTGAGATAAACGACAGTATTTGGCATAGCTTGGCCATCAACTTGGCGTAGGCTAACGCTTAGTTCACCTGCTACTACGCTAATCGATAGTAATAAGCCTACTAGTACACTCGTTGCTTTTAACATCTGCCACTCACTTCTTATATTCTCTGCCAATTCAACAGTTTATCTGTAGAGAAAACAACGAGCCAGTGTAATTATTGGTTATTGCCTATTCATTGTACAGCAAACGTAATTTCAGTAGACCAACAGAACAGACAGGGAAAACCCAGAGTTTCATTCACACTTTGAGCATAAAACATTCCGAGTACAAAACATGCCGTATTTTCTGGGGGAGGTTATGAAAGTGAATTTAATACTTTCTCAGCTTCTTCTTTTTGTTCTTTGCTGCCGTTTTTGATGATCTCTTCAAGCAGTTCAGTCGCTGACTCATGTTCACCTATTTCAATGTAGGCTTGGGCGAGATCGAGTTTAGCACCAAAGCCATCGTCACCGTCCACATCCACCATATTGCCCTGTTGAATATCACCGAAATAATCAGCAAGAGGAGCACTGAGATTGAGGTCTTTACTGGCCATGGGTTCACTTTCATCTTCTAAACTCGCATCTAGCAGGGCTTCTACGTCGAGGAAGTCATCATCGCTACTGAGCAAGTCATCGGCAGTAATGGTCTGTGTGCCATCGGGTTCTTGCAGTAAAGCATTGACGTCTAACGCGCTATCGTCATCGCTCTCTTCATCGTCTACTTCGGTACCAAGGGCATCCAATAATTCATCAAAGTTGGCTTCTTCCAATTCTTCAAGCAAGGACTCATCATCACTTTTTTGCTTGCTCTTGCTGGTGCTTTCATTTAACCAGTCGCCTAAGCCCGGTAAATCGTCAAGATCATCGAGCTCATCATCTAAGCTGTCTTCATCAAACGTTGTGGCATCTAAATCAGCGTCGCTCAAGGCCCCTAAGTCTATTGAATCTTCGCTATCTTCTGGTGTTTTCGCAGAAGGTTTTTTATCTTTTTTCTGTACAAAATTTTCAGCCACTGAACCAAAGTCTAATTCGTCTAGATTATCCAGCGGATTATCACTGTTTTCAGCCGTCAGCTCTTGCAACAGGGCATCGAGTTCCTGATGCTCGAAATCCTCTAAGGCTTTCTCAAGTTGATCTTCGTCTAAGCCGGGATCGTCGTTTTGGTCAGTTGTATCTTGCTCATTTTTTTCATCTGGGGCTGAGTCTGGTTCATCGCCAGCGTGTTGCGCCAAGGCCTCATCCACGCTAAGGGGATGCGTTTCGTGCGCTGTATCTGCTTGTTCTTCATTGTCTTCATCATCAAGTTCAGCCGCATCATTATCTGCCGCTACCTCTGGCTGTAAGGTACCCTCTAGCGTCTGTTCTTCTAGCTGTGGAGTTCCATCTTCAGCCAAAGGCTCTTGATGTTCACCAGCCAGCGCTTCGCTGACATTCTCACGAGAATCGTCTTCATCGACCTCGCCTTGTTCGTCTTCAGCAACTTGCAGTGTTTGTTCTATCGCGTCTTCGGCTTCATCGTCAGTTGCACGTTCACTTTGTTGGGTGCTGTTGTCAGTGGTTGCGGCTTCGCTTTCGTACGTGTTTGAAGCACTATCATCGGTATTTGCAGGGTTTGATACTAGTTCAGCGCTTGAAGTGGGAGCCTCGCCATTCTCAATGTCTAGCTCTGAATCATCAACAAGCTTTTCCGTTTTTTGTGACGCGTCTTCGGCTTCATCATCTGAACTAAGCTCGTTTTGTCTAGTGCTGGTGTCAGGGAGTGCGCCTTCGCTTTCTTGCATGTCTGAAGCGCTAATTTCAGTCTCGTCAGGGCTTGCTGCTAAGCCTTGTTTATTCTCATCTTCTGAGTCTTGTGCGCTCTCTGCATTTTTTTCTGGCTCTGTCTCTAAATCTGGCTCTGGCTCTGGCTGGGCATTTTCAGTGGGCGACAAGTCATCGTCTAGGTTGTCATCTTTTTCAAATATGCCATCATCGAGCACATCGAGAAAATCAGGTTCGAATGCTTCTTTTTCCTCAAAACCCTCTGATAACGCCGCATCATCAAGTTTTTGAATGCTGGGCTGTTTGGGTGCTTTAGCAGGTTTGTCGACTATCACTGGATCTTCTTCGTCGACCATCATGCCACGCATTTGCTCAACTTGTTCTAGCTCATCCAGCAAGGTACCGGTGATGTTATCTAACTCGGCGTTTTGCGCCGCGATCTCTTTATCAAGATGTTGAAGCATTTCTTGACTGAGTTCTTCACCACTGTCTTGTTCAAGCCCCGGCATCGCCTTCGCCACAGGATTGTCAAACAACTCATCAATACTGATTTCTGGTTGGTCTTCTTCGTCAGCTACTTTGCCCAACAAAGGATCAGCCGTTGTTTCTGCGCCTAGTTCATCTTCATCTGTTTCACTGGCATCGGCAGCAGCAAGCAATTCATCGATATCATCATCAGCAATGTCTTCCTCAGTGTCTAAGGTGTCATCTATGGTGGTTGCTGCTGCTTGCTCTTGCTTACTGGCAGGAGTATCTGTGATCTCTGGGCTTATTTCGGCCAACAAGTCATCGTCTTCATCAAACAGGCTATCAAGTTCATCTTGACCAACTTGTGCACTGCCAACTTCAAATTCTTCGATTACCGGGTCGCTTTCTAAAATTTCATCCCCTAAGTCATCGAATTCGTCAAGCTCAGCATCTAATGAGTCGTCGAGTGTGTCGTCTAGAGCTTCATCTAAGGATTCACGTAATTCATCCGATAAGACATCATCGAGTAAATCGTCACCAGCGAAGAGGTCGTCATCTTCATCACCGTCATCAATCTCCCCCGATAACTCATCACTTAAGGCATCAGACAAATCATCCAAGGCTGAATTGTGACTTTCCAAGACGATGTCATCGTCTGCCACTTCATGAACGTTTTTTGCTTCAGTACCTTGTTTGCGACGTAATAAAAAGGCGGCAATGCCCCCAAGGATTGACAACGATAACGCAGAGGTAAGGGCAATCAACGCGAGTGGGTCATCGAGCCAGCTACTATTTTCAATGGCCGCCAATTGTTCTTTACGCTGCTCTTCTTCTCTGGATTTGGCTAACAACTCTTCGATGCTTTGCCCCATAACCTGCATTTGTTCAGCTTTTAGCTCTTCATTGCTGCGTAGTTCAGTGATGTCGTTATTCACTCGCTCAAGGCGTTCAAATAATTTTTGATTTTCATCGAGGATGGCCTGAACGCTATCGATGGATTCGGCAAATTGCTGCCGTATAGCCAAAAACTGGCGGCTTTGTGCCTCATCTAAGGCGCCTAAGCGTTGTTCTAGCTGCTCCTTAGTCTTATATAGGTCAGATTTGCTGACACTGCCAGCGCTGGGTACTTTTGCCACGCTTGCTGCGCCATTACCTTGTACCGCATTATTGCGCGCCTCAAGGCGCATGGCGTCTTCTTCGGCCCGTAAACGCGCAGCCTCTTTATCAATGCGGGCAATATATTTTTCTGAAGGTAATTTAAGAACCGATCCATCTTTGATCAGATTTAAGTTTTCTTGTTCGAACGCTTCTGGATTCAATTCGAAGATGGCGTACATCACCTGATAGATGGACAGGCTTTTGTTTTGTCTGTAGCGACTGGCTATTTGCCAGAGGGTATCAGAGGAGGTAATTGGACCATAAACAACACCCGAATATTGCGCCGTGGCATTCTTCGGCCCTTTTAATTCTGTGTCTGCGGCAAAGGCATGGCACATCGCGAAACCGAAGCAAACTAACAGCAGTATTGCATTGTTTCGCAAATTCATAGTGTTCCTTGTTGCCCCAGTTTTTGTTGTGTCATTTATCCGACGTTTCCATAGCATGCACCAACTGCAGTCGGCGGCTCAATCTATCAAAATTTTTCTTTATTAATCTGTAGCTTAGCGCAATAAATGCCTGTAAAAAATTAGGTAGCGCTAGCAAAATATTGGGAGAACAAGCACTATCAAATAGATGCAAAGCAAATCACATTCCAAGATTAACAATTTCGCTATTTTTTACCGCCTTACTATAAACCAAAGGTGAAGTCGGATCTAGAAAGTGCATGCCCAAGCTTGCATTAAGTTTAGCTAGGTCATCGGCAATATGTGGTAAAGCATAAGCTGCCACTCACTCGCTTGTGAATGGCAGCCTAGGGATGTGACGGTTTTACATGTAATCGCGAATTAATACTTCCGCAATTTGTACGCTGTTGGTGGCGGCACCTTTGCGCACGTTGTCTGATACAACCCACATGTTTAAGCCATTGGGATGGCTAATATCGTTGCGTATACGTCCAACAAAAACCTCGTCGTGGCCACTGGCATTGCCCACTTGGGTGGGGAAATCTTCACGTTTTTCCAACAAGGTCACACCCGGCGCATTAGCTAACAAGCTTTTCACTTCCTCGGCATCAATGGGGCTGCGTGTCTCTAAATGAATGGCTTCGCCGTGACCAAAAAAGACCGGCACACGCACCGCAGTGGCATTCACTAAGATTGAGTCATCACCCATAATTTTTTGCGTTTCCCACACCATCTTCATTTCTTCTTTGGTGTAGTCGTTATCCATAAATACATCAATTTGTGGAATAACATTAAACGCAATTTGGCGACTAAATGCCTTGCTTTTTACTTCTTTGCCACTCAATAAAGCCGCCGTTTGGTGAGCCAATTCATCCATGGCGCTTTTACCGGCGCCAGACACCGATTGATAGGTGGCAACGTTAATACGGGCAATACCGACTGCATCTTGAATAGGTTTTAGTGCCACCAACATTTGAATGGTGGAACAGTTTGGATTGGCAATAATGTTACGATTTCTGAAATCGGCTAACGCGTGGGCATTGACCTCGGGCACCACTAAGGGAATATCGGCGTCGTAGCGAAAGTGCGAGGTATTGTCGATAACAACACAGCCAGCTTCAGCTGCCATAGGTGCATATTTTGCCGATACACTGCCACCCGCTGAGAAAAAGCCTAGCTGAACTTTGCTCCAATCGAAGGTATCAGCATCTAATACCGTCACATCTTTACCCTTAAAACTGACCTTGCCACCCGCTGAACGCGAGCTTGCTAAAGGATAAAGGGTGTTGACTGGGAAATTCCGCTGTTCAAGAATTTCAATCATATGTTGGCCTACTAAACCAGTAGCACCTAACACAGCAACATCAAAGGCCCGTGACATGAAACAATTACTCCTATAAAGATGAAAGGGTGGTCGAGGTAAATCCAAGGGCGTAGATTGCCTCTGATTGGGCAAAATTTCCAGTATTTAGGGGCATGGCAGAAAACTCTCTTCTTATAGGGTAGTGTTTTCTGATATATCCAAACTGTTCAGCGCTAGAACACTGCTGTTTAAAGTGTTCACTGTCATGGCGAATATCATAAACCTGCCAGATCAAATCTCGTACCGCAGGCCAAAATGGCTGGGCAGCAGAAAACGTAAGGGCATGTTTTACTTGCGGTAAATAATCATCTAAACGTTTATTTTCAGGCAGAGCAAAGTGCCGACATAACGCTTGATAAAGCATAGATGTGCCGCGCGCCTTTCCCTCAATAGTATGCCCGGCAATGTGCGCCGTGGCCAAATCAACCAAAGGCACCAGGGCAAGATTGATGGCGGGTTCGTTTTCCCATACATCCAATACCACGTGACAAGGTTTACCCTGTTTATATAAAGCCAACAAGGCGTTGTTGTCGACAACTTCGCCGCGACAAGCGTTTATTAGTACTTGCTGCTCGCTAAGCTGGGACAGACGTTGTACATCAAAAAGGTGTTGAGTGGCATGTGGTCCTGTAGTCACATACGGTACATGCAGGGTGATCACGTCACACTCCATGATCTCGTCCAAACCAACAAATGCACGATGATCGCCCGCTGCTTGCAAAGGAGGATCACATAACTTATAGGCAATCCCCAGCGCAGCTAACTTCCCTTGCAAGGCGCTGCCCACGTGACCTGCCCCGACGATGCCCACCGTTTTATCTGCCAATTGCCAGGCCAGTTTTTCAGCCATGACAAACAGGGCGCTAATCACATATTCAGCCACCGCCACCGCATTGCAGCCACCCGCGTCATGAAAGGCAATATTGCGCTGGGCTAAGTAGTTGAGATCCACATGATTGGTGCCGGCTGTGGCCGTACCAACAAATTTTAGGTGTGAGGCATGTGTTAATAACGCGGCATTAACCTTAGTCGTCGAGCGCACCAACAGGACATCGGCATCACGCAGTTGCTCAGGGTGAATAGTTTTATGCGAAAACACTTGGCATTCACCCAAATCCTGAAAAAATTCAGCGGCATAGGGCATGCTATCTTCATAAAAAATGTTCATCTGGCAATTGGCCTTGCGATAAAAATAGGGGCGCTAGTATGCCATGCTCGAAATTTAGGTAAAGCGAAGACCAAAAAAATAACGCACCAAACAGCCAAGCGCCCTACAGACTGTGGTACTGAGCAACAAAGTTAACGCTTTGCTCAGTACAATTGTGTAAGCAAGCTAGGCCTTGAGAGACAATAAAAACTGCTGATATAAACGTGTTACTTCATATGGCGCTTCTAATTGCGGATAGTGACCCACATCAAGGGCGCTGGTGCGAGGATGCGGAATAATCTGCCGATAATGGTCAAGCATGTGCTGCCCCGAAATCGGGTCTTGAGTGCCATTAATAAAATACAAAGGTACGGTGGTTTTTTGCATGACGGCAATCCAAGCCGGGCAGCGATGTCGCCGCTCCGCCAAGTAGCTGAGTAATTTGGGAATGATACGTTTGCCATTGTTGTGGGTTATTAGCTGCCATATGGCATTTAAGTCGGCGGGTTTAGGTGGCGTTTGTCGGCCAAAAATCTGCGTGAAATTTTTACTCAAACTGGCTTTGCTCATGAACTTCGCTAAGACGGGACCTAACGGGCCTTTCATCATTTTTTGCATCAATATTGGTCTATGCACCTTGGCAAACAAACCACCATTCAAAAAGCAGATAGAACGAATACCCTGGTTTATTGCAGGCTGATTTACTTCGACTTGACGATACAACAACTCTTGAGCAACCGAGTCACCGTAATCATGAGCCAGAATATGGTAGTTTTTTATGGCTAAGTGGCTGAGCAGTTGACTCAACAAGTCAGCCTGCTCTGCGAGGCTGTAGTCGTGCCTTAGTGGTTTTGCCGACAAGCCAAAACCCAGCATATCCATGGCCACTAAATTGTACTCTTTGGCTAATACTTGCCATTGATGATGCCAGTCCCACGATGCACTGGGAAAACCATGGATAAATACAATGGTGTCGCGGGCAGTGGCATGTTGCCAATGCCAATACGCCAGTTGATAGTTTCCTACCTGCAAATACTGGGCATCGCGCTGATAATGATTAAAACTGATGGTGGGCATAATGTTAGAGGTCGTAGCCGGGAGAGACTCGGTCAAGCTTACGCAAGATCCCAGGCCATGCCAAGGCTCCACCTGCCGAGCGAGTGACTTGCTTCGCCTGAGCCTGAATGCCTGCCAATATATTGGATGGAATGGCCAGTAATTCCTTGCCCGTAGATTGCGCCTTGAGTTGGATTTCACACGAGCGTTCTAATAAGTACATAAACAAAAACGCATCGGCGATGCTTGACCCACAGGTCAACAAACCGTGATTACGCAGGATCATAAAGTTAGTCTGCCCCAAGTCAGCCACCAAACGGACTTTCTCGTCGGGGTTGAGGGCAACCCCTTCATAGTCATGATAAGACAAACTCGACAAGGCAAATAATGACTGTTGACTAAGGGGCAACAAACCGTCTTTGGTTGCTGAAATGGCAATGCCAGCAGCAGTATGTAAATGCATTACACAATGGGCATCGTCTCGTGCGCCATGCACTGCACTATGGATAACAAAACCCGCAGGGTTAATGTCGTAGTCAGAGGGCATCACTTTGTTGCCTTGCAGATCCACTTTGACCAAACTCGAGGCCGTTACTTCTTCAAACATCATGCCGTAAGGATTAATTAAAAAGTGCGCATCCGGGCCAGGGACGCGGGCAGAAATGTGAGTAAACACCAAATCATCCCAGCCATACATGGCAACTGCACGATAGGCAGCGGCCAAATTGATACGAGTTTGCCACTCTTGAGTTGTGACCTGTTGTTGAATAGATTGCATGGTATTTACCCCTACTTGTTCATTGTTACTGGACACCTTACGCTAAGCACGCCAAGCTAAACTGTCGCCAAATAGACAATTGAAGGTTAAATGTCCGAAAAAATCCCTACATCACTTTTGCAGATTGACCCTTGGTTAGCCAGTTTACCAGCAGAGATAATGGCGGCTATTGTCGACAAGTGTAAGTCAAAAACCTTGATTGCTGGCCAGTATTTACATCGCAAAAACGACCCAGGCGATGCTTTATATTGTGTACTTGAGGGCAAAATTCGTGTGAGCAATGTGAGTAGTGGTGGCCAAGAGTTAATTCTTACCTGGTTAGCCAAGGGCAGTTGGTTTGGGGAGATTTCTTTATTTGATGGTTTGCCGCGCACCCATGATGCCATCGCGGAGCAAGACACCCACTTACTCAAGCTGTCGAATCATGATTTTCATAGCCTGCTCAACGCCTATCCGAGCCTCTATCCTCACTTTATGCGTTTACTTTGCCAACGATTACGCACCACCTTTAATCTGCTGGATGACATCGGCAGTTTATCTCTCAAACAACAATTGTGTCGGCGCTTATTGATGCTTGCGGATGGTTTTCAAACTCACCTAAGCCCACAAAGTGACAGCCCCATTACCTTGAATGTCTCGCAAGACGCATTAGCATTGTTGTTGCACAGCTCACGACAAACCATCAATAAGTTGTTGCAAGAATTACAGCATAGCGGAGCGGTTACCCTCAAATATGGCCAGTTAACAATTAAAAACCGCGCACAGTTAACAAGCCTGTGCATGACATAAACAATAATTTTCTGTTTGCTCTTCCCTGCCCCTAACGCTTTACAGCTATTCATCTCATAAGGTTAATCTGCCAAGGACATTTGTTAATTTTTTTCGCCTTTTGTTAAAAAATACATTTTATTGTTAACTTTATTTACATACGTATTCATTTAGCTTTTTTGATTTTCTACCACTAGTCTGCCTCTGCGTTGTGTATGAGAGGTTGCAGCGCCACAACAAGGCAGGCCATACGCCTGGGACGCTTGCCTTTCATTTACTCAACACAAAAAAGAGAATTGTATGTTAGCTAAAATATTGACCACCATTTCTGCTATGGCTTTGGTTTCGGCCGTGGTGCTTCCTGTGCCAGTGCAAGCACAACCCACCACCTTTGTGCATTTATTTGAATGGAGCTGGCCTGACGTAGCCACGGAATGTGAGACCTTTTTGGGCCCCAAAGGCTATGCGGCGGTGCAGGTATCGCCACCAAATGAGCACATCAATGTTAGTCAATGGTGGGCGCGTTATCAGCCAGTGAGTTATGTATTGCAAAGTCGTGGAGGTAACCGGGCACAGTTTATTGATATGGTACAACGCTGTGACGCGGTGGGTGTAAAAATTTATGTCGATGCGGTGGTCAATCATATGGCGGCGGGTTCTGGCACTGGCACTGCAGGTAATAGTTTCGGCAATAAGCAGTACCCGATGTATTCCCCTCAAGACTTTCATACATCCTGCGCAATAAGTGATTACAGCAACCGCTATCAAGTGCAAAATTGTGAGTTAGTCGGTTTGGCCGATTTAGCCACTGAGCAAAATTATGTGCAAAATACCATTGCCGCCTATTTGAATGATTTAATGAATATCGGTGTAGCAGGTTTTCGTTTAGATGCCTCTAAACATCTGCCGTCTGGCGACATTGCCGCCATACTTGCCAAAGTGCCCGGTAGCCCTCTTATTTTTCAAGAAGTCATTGATCAAGGTGGTGAGGCAATTTCTGCCGCAGAATACACTGGTAATGGATTGGTAACTGAATTCAAGTATTCCGTGGCCATCGGTAATACCTTTCGTACAGGAAAGTTAGCATGGTTGAGTAACTTTGGCCCTGCGTGGGGATTGATGCCCAGCTATCAGGCCGTGGTATTTGTTGACAACCACGACAATCAACGAGGTCATGGCGGTGCTGGCAATGTGATCACTTATGAAGATGGTCGCCTGTACGATCTCGCGAATGTATTTATGTTGGCTTTCCCCTATGGCTACCCAAAAATCATGTCAAGTTATGACTATCATGGTGATACGGACGTAGATGGCCCATCGGTGCCCGTGCATAACAACGGCAACTTAGAGTGTTATGGTAGCAATTGGAAATGTGAACATCGCTACTCCTACATGGCAGGTGGGGTAGACTTTCGCAATAACACCACGGCAGCGTTCAGTGTGACTAACTGGTGGGACAACGGCAACAATCAAATTGCTTTCAGCCGTGGCGATCAAGGTTTTGTTGCCATCAACAAAGAAACTTATGGGCTAACAGCCACTATAGCCAGTGGCATGGCAGCAGGACAGTATTGCAATGTACTAAAAGGTGAAATCAGTGCCGATAAAACTGCTTGCTCGGGAGAAGTGATCACTGTGCAAAGTAATGGCAATGTTAATTTAAACGTAGCGGCCTATGATGCTGTAGCGATTCATCACAATGCCAAACTTATCTCAACTCAGCCCCCCATTGGTGATATCCAGCGCACGGTTATTTTTATTCAAGCACAAACTCAAAGTGGTCAGGATTTGTTTGTGCGTGGTGGGCTTGACCATGCCTATGCAGCGGCAAACCTAGGCCTCAACTGCACCAGCAGTAACTATTTGTGTGCGTTACCGATAAGCCATAACAATCTGTTGAATACCACCACTTCGCCATGGAAGACCAATGATGACTATCTTGATTGGTATGGTGTCGAGGCCGGGCAGAACTCAACAGCCGAAGGCACTGCACTGGATTGGACAACTAACAATTGGCCAGCATCGTGGGGAGCAACAAAAACGGTCAGTAATGATGGTTATGGTCTGGAGCCACTGAATATTTGGGGGCCACATTATTGGATGTTGGACGTGCAAATGGATTGCAGTAAAACTGTCAATGGCTGGTTTGAACTCAAGGCTTACGTGAAAAATGGCCAAGGCTGGGAAGCCAATATTAGTCAAGGTGGCAGCCCGTACAGCTCCAATAATCACTTCGCAAAATGCGGTAAAATCAATAAATTTGAGTTTAACAGTAACGCCGCGCAGATCATGGATTTTTAAAATCGTCATATAAGGAGCTAGCCACTGTAATGAAAAAGCCCACGTTTGTGGGCTTTTTTGCATCTAAAATCCGCTTAGTTAAGCTGAATACTTTTGCATCACTAAGGTGGCATTGGTGCCACCAAAACCAAAACTGTTTGACATCACGGTGGTTAACTCAGCTTGGCGAGTTGTGGTGACCACATCCATGCCAGCGGCTTGTTCATCGAGATTGTCAATATTGATAGATGGGGCAATAAAACCGTGTTCCATCATTAATATGGTGTAGATGGCTTCATTAACGCCTGCCGCCCCCAAAGCATGACCCGTCATCGCCTTGGTAGCACTTAAGGGCGGGGTAGTGGCGCCAAAAACTTCGCGAATTGCCCATAATTCTTTCACATCACCCACCGGAGTAGATGTGCCGTGAGTATTGATGTAATCAATGGGTTTTGTTAAACCCTGCATGGCTTGTTGCATGCATCGCACTGCACCTTCACCTGAAGGAGCAACCATGTCAGCACCGTCTGAGGTGGCGCCGTAACCAACAATTTCGCAGTAAATTTTAGCACCACGGGCAAGCGCATGTTCAAGTTCTTCAACCACCACCATACCGCCGCCGCCCGCACCAACAAAACCGTCACGATCCGCATCATAGGTGCGTGACGCTTTGCTTGGATCATCGTTGTACTTAGTTGACATCGCCCCCATGGCATCAAACTCGGCTGACAATGTGTAGTGCAACTCTTCGCCACCACCAGCAAAGATAATATCCTGTTTACCCAGTTGGATTTGTTCCAAGGCATTGCCAATACAGTGAGCACTGGTGGAGCAAGCTGACGAGATGGAGTAATTTACGCCTTTGATTTTAAACGGTGTGGCCAAACAGGCAGACACAGTACTGCCCATACAACGGGTCACCATATAGGGTCCAATACGCTTCACCCCCTTCTCACGCAGGATGTCGATGGCCTCCACCTGATTTTGCGAAGATGCCCCACCTGAACCCGCAATAATGCCGGTACGGATATTAGAGATCATCTCTTCGCTCAGACCAGAGTCATCTATCGCCTGTTGCATGGCAACATAAGCATAGCCGGAAGCGTCACCCATAAACCGCTTTATCTTACGATCAATTAAAGCGTCCAAATCGATGTCTACCTTACCCCACACCTGACTACGCATCCCGGCGTCGGCAAACTGTTGTGAAAAAGTGATACCTGAACGACCTTCGCGCAAAGCCTGTGTAACGTCTTCCTTATTGTTGCCTATGCTGGACACGATCCCTATGCCAGTGATTACCGCTCTTCTCATGCTTAACCCTTTAACAAAAATTTGTGACACATTTTAATGAAAATGCAGCCCAAACTGGTCTGCTCTTTTAAGCCAATCATTGCGTGTTTGGCGTGGCTTGGCAAATAAGCCACGCAAAAATATTCTTAAAATCTTTCTCCCTCCCCTCACCTACCTTAGACTATGACGTTTTTTACGCCCCATTGATGACAGATTTTGCAGTGTGTTACTCACACTGTAATAGGAAGCCCTTTGAAAATAACCCCAGCCAAAGTAACGTTCAACGAAAACGGCACGCCGTATGCCGAGCAGTTTGCCGATCTGTATTTTTCTGATACCCACGGGATTGCTGAAACAGAGCATGTGTTTATCCAACACAATCAAGTATTAACGCGCCTCCAGTCATGCCAAACACCTACTTTTGTGATTGCCGAAACAGGCTTTGGCACAGGTCTTAATTTTATTGTTACCTTGGCTCACTATATTAAGTTACAGAATTCCAACCAAGCTTCATTGCCGTCATTACATTTTATATCAGTAGAAAAATTTCCCCTCAGTCTTGCCGATTTGCGCACGGCCTTGGCCCACTATCCCAGCCTACAAAATCTATGTGAGCCATTATTAGCCGCCTATCCCATGGCGTTAGAAGGCTGCCATCGTTTGGCGTTTGCCCAGGGTAAAGTGCGACTTGATTTATGGTTTGGCGATGTACACGACGTGCTGCCTCACCTGCTGTGCCCACCAGAGGGTCTGGTGGATGCTTGGTATTTAGATGGCTTTGCACCAAGTAAAAATCCAGAGATGTGGACAGCGTGCCTATTTCAGCAGATGGCAAGATTATGCAAACAAGGCGCAACCTTTGCCACCTTCACCGCCGCAGGCTTGGTGAAACGAGGTCTGCAAGACGCGGGTTTTAGCATTGAGAAGCGCCCCGGCCACGGACAAAAACGCCACAACTTGGTGGGGCACTTATCACATAAAAAACCACAACATTGGGGCAAACCCTATTACGCAAGACCAAGTGCCAACACGCCAGTGCAACACGTAGCGATCATTGGTGGTGGTATTGCCGCCGCAAGCTGCGCCCATGCCTTAGCCCAGCGCCAGATAAGCAGTGCGATCTATTGTCAAGATGCGGCACTAACACAGGGAGCTTCTGGCAATGTACAAGGGGCGATTTATCCTCATCTCAATGCGGTAGTCAATGCTGCGGGTGTGTTTTACGCGCAGGCCTACCTGTACGCTTTACGTTGCTATCAGCGATTAGCTGACCAGGGCGCACACTTTGCGCATCAGTGGTGTGGTGTCTTGCAAGTTGCGTTTAATGAAAATGTGACAGCTCGTTACCAATCTTTGGTCAGACAGCAGCAATGGCCCGAAGCCTTAGTGCAATGGTTAAGTGCCGAACAAGCCAGTGTTGTTGCTAACATAAACCTGCCTTATGCGGGATTGTATTTTCCCCATGGAGGCTGGGTAAACCCGCCACAATTAGTCGCTGATTTAGTGGCACAGGCCAAGGCACAAATTCACCTTAATCAACGTTTAGTGAAGCTTGAGCAGCGCACCTGTGGATGGACCTTACACTTTGCTGACGGCAGCAGTCAGCAGGCAGAACAGGTTATTCTGTGTGTGGGCAATGACAATGCTGCCATCATGCAGACGGCTGATTTGCCGCTGCGCTTAGTCCGGGGGCAAATCGAACACATTCAAAGTGAGGGGGAATTAACTAAGTTAGCCACGGTGTTATGCCATAAAGGGTACCTGACACCTGCCTATAATGGACAACATGCTTTAGGCTCAAGCTACGTAAAAGGTGATCCACACTGTGATTATCGACAAGCTGAACAGCAAAGTAATTTGCTGATGCATAAAAAAGCATTAAGTGCCTGTGAGTGGGCTCAACAACTAGAGGGGCATTCTCAAGGGCGCGCCGCCATTCGCAGCGGCACGGCGGATCATTTACCCATGGTGGGTGCAGTACCAAACTTGCCCATGCAGAAGGTGCAGTTTGCTGACTTGTATAAAGCTTTGCCCGCTTTGCACTACCCACCAGCCATTAATTATCAGGGTTTGTACATGATGAACGGCCTCGGCTCACGAGGTTTAACCACGGCGCCATTGTTGGCGGAAATATTAGTTAGTCAACTGTGCGCAGAACCCTTGCCAGTGAGCGTTGACATTGCCGATATGCTCAGCCCCAATCGTTTTTTGATCCGCGCCTTGATCAGACGTGAACTGTAATCTCATCGCTTTTGTGCGCAAATAAACACATGAACGTGACTAAAAAATCTTGAAAGCCCTTGCCAGTGCTGAGTATTTATAGCTATTGTTTTAGCTGATTATTTTTTGCACAACCCCATTGCACTAAAGGATTACCGCCACTATGAGTGATGAGCCAAAATCATTTTTCAATACACTGCCGGGGGTATTAACAGGCTTGGCCTCACTCATCGTCGCCATTACAGGCCTCTATGCCGCAACCGATGGTTTTAATTTCTCGTCAACCAAACCTGAAAGCAAACAGGTTGAGCAACCCAAACTTATCGATGATGCGGCGGAACATCAACGCCAAATCGCTGCCCTCAAACGTCAGCAAGAACTCGATGAAATCCGTCTGGCACAAGAGAAAAAACGCTTACTGGCCGAGCAAGAACTGGCTGATATCAAAGCTAAAGCAGACAAACTCCGGGCTCAGCAAGAAGAGGATAATCGTGAAAAAAACCGCAAACAAACACCCAGCATAGCCAATGTCCACGGTGCCTGGGCCTTCACCAATATGATGGGTACCTACATCCTGCAGATCCAACAAGATGGTCAGTATTTATCTATTCAAGAATTTGACAGCGACGGCAATAATGTCGGCAATGGCAGTGGCACCATTGACGGGCGAAAAGTCATGATGAGTTTGGTGGAACCGTATCTATTTATTACCACCATCGATGTCGAGGTTGAACTAACCTTGAGCGAAGATGGCTCTGCTTTGCGGGGCACCATGCAAGTGGATGGCAATACCAGCGCCATCACCTTGTTTCGGCGTTAACAACCAACATAACGAACTGTAAATCTCAAGCAGCAAACCCTTTATGGCTGAGCAAACAATTGCTCAATGAGATCGCTGACGGCATGTTGATCGCTGGGTTCCAATTCATGATTGGCGAACGCTTGATTTACATTGCTGTGCAACATCAATTTAAACTCACTCAGTGAAGTGGGCGAGTCTGGGGTTGGCTTAGCCAATTGCGCTTGGGCTAACACGATGAAATAGTGGCCTTGTAAGTAGCCGGCAATAAACAAGGCGTGGTCACTGCCCTGCTCAACAATATCCAGAAAATAATCCTCGGCTTTGGCAAGGGCCTGCTGTAATTGCGCATCAACGTTCATGTTTGCTGGCTCCATCCATTTGCCTGAAGTCAGCGAGGGGATACAGTACCTGGTCGTGATACCCCGTGATGATGGCCATTCTGCCGGCCAATTGTTCATCGAGTTGGCTGTCACCACTATCCGAGATAAGCGGTCGGCCGTTTAAACTGGCTAATTTGGTTTTGCTGGCAATCACCAGCATGTTCTCTTTACCTATCCTTGATATGAAAGCTGGGCTTAATTGTTGATTGCCACGACCGAGTATATGGCCTTGACCACCAATCAGGGTTAACACCACTTTACAGGGTTTGTCAGCGGTCAATGACAACAACTCATTGGCCGTTACATCGCTGGCGACCAAACGTCCCGCCAATACCACGTCAACCCCTAACAAGGTATTGTTAAGCCCCAATTCTTGCATCACAAAATCGACAGTGGATCCAGAACCCATCACGAAGTAGTGATCGGGAAAATGATCCATTAGTTCAATGACATGCGCAGCGATGTCGGCCAAGACCAATTCATCAGACTCGCGCCCGCCCATTTTCACTGCTTGAATGTATTGCAGTTCAGTGGGTACCTGCATTTCACCAAATTGCCGAGCGTTAACCCGCCCTTCTCGCAATAGTGTTTCATCGATATCACGTACTTCAGCCTGATTGAGGCTCACCAACTCGCCGCTTATCACTTTTTTCAGCACACGTCCGGCTGCTTGGGGCGTAATCGCATATACCCCAGAATGAATTTTACACCCGGCGGGGATGCCAAGTACCGGTAGCTGCTCATTCACCACACTGCATACATTGCGCGCGGTACCATCACCACCAGCAAATAACAGTAGGTCGACGTTGGCATCTAACATCGCTTGCGCGGCAAGTTCGGTGTCCAGTGCTTCGGTTTGTTGCTGGCTGGGCCGATGAACCACGGTGTAGTGAAAACCCAGGTGTTTCACCAAGTCTTCGCCCATTTCCCCCGCTACCACATAGAAGGTGATGTGATCTTTTAAGGGTAAAATTTCTTGCAGGGCCAACTGGCTGCGCAGTGGTGCATTTTTACTGGCGCCCATGGCCAAAGCTTGGGCACGAATTTGCGCACCGTCACTGCCTTTGAGTGCTAGGGCGCCGCCAATACCGGCATACGGATTAATAATTAATCCTAATTTAAACAAAGGCTTAGACATAAAAATCGGCCTCATTTAGGCAGTCGGTTTGATAATACTCATGAAGCACAGCCAAAAACTGCTGTGCGCGTGACGGAAATTGGTGTTGCACGTAGTGCCTAGCTTGTTGACTCACAGCACCTAAGAAGCGAGTGGTATCGCTGGCTTGCCCAGTCAAATTATCTGTGCTGACCCGAAATGGCTTGTTGCATGCCAGTGAAAATGCCCATTCGATGGCCTGTGGTTTGATTTCAACTTGTTCAAATTCAGCTTGTTGCTTGGCATCGCGACCATCCGGACAATACCAATAGCCATAGTCCGTTAACAAGCGCCGGGCACTTCCCGCTACACACCAATGCGCCACTTCATGCAATGCACTGGCAAAATAGTCGTAGGAAAAAAAGATTTTATGTGGCTGATTTGGGTATTGAGCAGGCTGGTATAAGGGTTCACACGCGCCTCCTACCAATACCGTATTAAGTGGCGCAAAGTGTTGATTAAACAAACGTACCAAGTCCTGGGCATGATGCACTGTTGCTGTGGCGCATTGCCTTGCAGCAAGCACATCCGTCTGGTCGTTAAGGTGGGATTGGCAGGTTTTCATTGGGCGCGGATTTTAAACGCTGCCCCCTAAGCGGCGCAACTATTGTTTTCGCTGAATGATTGCGCCAAGCTATAGGCTCTGAAAGGTTTAGGAACTCTGATGAAAAAATGTTGGTTTGCTTTAATCACCTCACTTTGCTGCACCTATGTGCATGCAGCAGATTCTGTAGCGCCAAACGATGCAGCGATCCAGGTGCTACGCACTGCATCGCCGATTGTTATTGACGGCGTGGCAGAAGCCACATGGCAGCAAGCGCAGTGGTGGCCAATGCCCTATTTGATGGACGGCAGCATGCCTCTCCCCAATGATTTTTCAGGTCGTTATAAATTATTGTGGGACAAGCAATATTTGTATTTACAAGCAGAAATTGTCGACGATGTGATCATCGATAAAATTGCAGATCCACTCGACAGGTATTGGGATGATGATTGTTTAGAGATATTTATCGACAGTGATGCCTCGGGTGGCATTCATCAATATAATCATAGCGCTTTTGCTTATCATATTGGTATCGATAATCAGGCGGCAGACATCGGCCCAGATAAAAAAGCCCATTTATACACTGAGCATTTGCAAAGTCGCTGGCAACGCAGCAACACTCATCCTCATAAAATCATTTGGGAGGTGGCGATAAAGTTGTATGCCAATGACTATCAAGAAGGGATAAGCAATACACCGTTAATCCTTCAGCCAGAAGATATTATTGGCTTTATGTTGGCCTACTGTGACAATGACGGCAGTGACATACGTGAACACTTTGTCGGCTCTCACGACATTACGCCGGTAGAGGGTAGCAAAAACAGAGGCTATATCGATGCCAATGTATTTGGCAAAATAGTGCTCCTTCCCTAAACCCGTTTTTAGATAAGATTCATGGCAGAGCAGTTAGCATGACGGACACAAGCAAAAAAATAATTCGCCATCTGCATGGGGTAATGACCATGCAGGAAATTGCCCAAAAAGGAAAATTACTCACCGCCATTCGAGAGGTACAGGCCTGGCAATGTAAACGGCTGATGGTGAGTCATGCAAAGATGTATGAGCAAGCTCGTTTTAAACCTGCAGTAGAATTTTTTGTTAACGAACTATATGGCCCCAAAGACTTTAGCCAGCGAGACCAAGATATTGCCAAAGTGGTGCCCAAGATGGCCAAATTGCTGCCCGACAAAGCCTTACATTCCTTAGCTAACGCTATTCACCTTAATGCCTTGTCCTTTGAATGTGATTTTGACTTAGCCAAGCAGCTTGACGGGCGAAGTGTTGATCGAGACAGTTATCGCAGAGCTTACGTGGCCAGCGCCAACCAAACAGCGCGTGCCAAACAAATCACCTTTATCAGGCAACTCGGTGAAGACTTGGCTGAGGTCGTAAAAATGCGTGGTATATCGACCTTGTTAATGTTGTCGCGTAAACCCGCTAAATTGGCTGGTGTATTGGTTTTACATGAGTTTATCGAAACCGGCTTTAAAGCGTTTAAACAGCTTGGTGATGTGGATGATTTTGTTGTGCCCATTGTCAATTATGAACAACAACTCATGCTGCAGCTTTTTGATCTGAGTCAAGATAACCCCTTACCTGATGTCTGAAATAATCAGCACCAACAAGGCAATTGAGTGGGTCTTACCTAAGCCATTTATCTGTAAATGGATAGTGCAACCCGAGCAAATTGATCACTATCAACATGCCAACAATGTCGCCTATGTAAGCCAATTAGAAGCCACGGCGTGGGCACATTCCTCTGCCCTTGGTTTAAGCATTGAGCAATATCAAGCTCTCGATCGCGGCATGGCTATCAGTCACCATGATATTCATTATCATGCCGCAGCTTATTTAGGTGACGAAATAGCGTGTGCGACCTGGATTGTATTGTGTGATGGCAAACTAAAACTGGCTCGCCAATTTCAGTTTGTGCGGATCAGTGATGGACAAACCTTACTGGCTGCACGCACAGAATTTGTATGTATTGCCCTGTCGAGTGGCAAAGCCAAGCGCATGCCCGAAGCCTTTGTGAATGCCTATGGCGGCGCACTCATTAGGCCAGCGGCGTGAAGATTCGCATCTTGGTTGGGGCCTTGGCATTATCGGTGGGTCTCAATATCTGGCAACTGTGGCAGGCTAATCCAAGCAACACCACTGACATGGCTAACTATAATAATGAAAACCACAGGGTAGCGCCCACGCTAGAAACGCTGGAGCAAGCGGATTCCACACAGCAGTCAAACGCTTTTGGCTCTTTTGCTACGTCCAACTTACCTCGGCAAACAGTACAAAACCAGGAGGAAGAAACTGAGCGACAAACACTACTAAAACAAGCTTCAGCATGGCTAGATAGTGGCGAATGGCTAGAACTGCGCCTGTTTTTGCAGGGCTATTTACAAACTCATCCGCAAGATTGGGATTTTGTTTTAGTTGAAGCCAGACTCAACGTGCAAACTGAATTACTCAGTGATGCCATTGCCAATTATTATAGTTTGCGCAAGTTGCCCCTGAGCCCACCGCAACAGCAAGAGGTGGAAGAGCAATTGCTGGCCTTAACCAATCAAACCATCAATCAACTGCAACAGGCTTATTCATGGGATACGCTGGCGATTTTTGTTGAACCTTTGTTGCAATATGAACCCCAGAACCGCAGTTTTATCTTGGCTTTGGCAGAAGCCTATGCCCGCCAGCAACAAACAAACTTGATGGAGAATATCCTCGCCAGCTTGCCCTTTAATGATCCAGATGTCTTGCGTATTCGCGCCATCGAGCAAATAGATAATAGACAAATGGAGCAAGCCGCGGCCGATCAACAACCCGATGCGCCCCCACAATATGCCAGTTATGACGCGGTAAAACTGCAACGCCTTGGAGACCATTTTATTGTTAAAGCCCAACTGGGCAATAATGATGCACGTTTGTTAATTGACACCGGCGCGTCTATCACTGCCATTACTTCCAGCTATTACCAACGCATCAATCGCCAGAGTTTCACGCGGTTCTTAGGGCGATTTAGTGTGAGCACCGCCAATGGTCCAGTTTTAGCCCCCATGTATCAGGTGGCCGAGTTACGCTTGAATCAAAGCGTTGTTGCAAATAGCACAGTCGTGGTACTCAACATGCCCGAACAATCTGGTATTGATGGCTTATTGGGCATGAATTTTCTACGGGAATTTGATTTTAGAATTAATCAAAGTACAGCCGAATTATTGCTACGAAAACACTAAATCATGAGGTATGACCATGCTTAGCTCAACATTCTGCCGAGGTAGTGTATTAAACATTGCCCTATGTGCCTTGTTAATTGCTGGTAGCGCAATGGCACAGACCGCGCCAGTTGTGGTCATCGAACAAGGTAAGATCATCGGCATGCACGAACAAGGACGTGTGTTTTTTCGCGGCATTCCCTATGCCAAAGCGCCAGTGGGTGAGTTGCGTTGGCAAAAACCGCAAGCTGCGCCAGCTTTTTCTGGCGAGTTCACCGCCAGCCAATATGGACCAGTGTGTCCACAACTCAACGAAATTAATAGTGCCGAAGATTGTTTGACCATCAATATTGCAGCGCCTGCCTCAGCGCTGGCAGATAATAACGCAGCCAAGTTACCTGTTTTAGTGTGGATCCACGGTGGCGGCTTTGTTAGCGGCTCGGGTAATCTTAAAACCGCAGGCAGCAAACTTTGGAATGACAATGGTGTCATCGTGGTGAGTTTTAACTATCGCTTAGGGCCCTTAGGTTTTTTTGCCCATCCTCTACTCAATTCTGCCCATGGCGCTAATTATGGTCTTCTAGACATGGTAGCGGCATTAAAATGGGTGCAGACCAATATTGCAGCTTTTGGCGGTGATACACAACGCGTCACTATTGCGGGCATGTCAGCCGGTGCCATGGCTGTGCAAATGTTAATGACCAGCCCTTTAAGTAATGGTTTGTTTTGGGCAGCGATTGCGCAAAGCGGCTACGGCACATGGCCATTACCGAACAGTACACGTGGAGCAAAATCAGGGCAAAGTGCACAAGATTTCGCTCAGCAAATGCTGACAACACTGTCTGCAGAAAATGCAGCAAAGCTCAGCGCAGCAGATTTATATAAACTAAGTGCTGAGCAATGGTTGCAGGCTGTATCGGGATTTATGCTGCCCATTGTGGATGACTACAGTCTTATCGACGAACCCGGCATAATATTCTCCCAAGGCAAACAACACGCTGTACCTTATTTAACCGGTGCAAACAGTTTTGATGGCAGTGTTTTTCCCTACTCGGGGCTCGATGAAGGCGCACTCAAACAGTTAATGGGAGAGCAACTTGCAAAACTTGAACACTTGTATGCACTAGAAAGCCCAACAGCGGACAAGTTGGGTTTTGCCCAACTGTTTGGTGATGCGCGCTACGCCTTGGCGGCAAAAATTACCAGTGAACAGATGTACAAAGTTCAACAGCCTGCTTATCGTTATTGGTTTGATTATGTGCGTGAGGGCAGCCCAAACCCTGCCCTTGGTGCCAGTCATGGTGCAGAAACTGGCGCTTTATTTTACGAAACAGCACATCCAGCAATCGTTACCATGCGCCAATATTGGCTGAATTTCATAAAAACCACCTCGCCCAATGATACAAATTTAGCTCACTGGCCGGTGGTCAACGCACAGCAACAAGCATGGCTGGTGATCCGCCAGAACATCAGTGTCGAGCCCAGTATTCGTTCAGAAAAATTCAAGGCGCTCACGGCGGTGTATCAACAGCGTATTGCCTTGCCCTGAGGCTAGTTTATGAGCACAAAGCGATAGACCTAGCGACTGAGCTGATAGCCCCTATCCATCCGTATTGATTAGATGTTAATGCGTTGTGCTTGTCACTTCTTTGACTTCTTTGCCACGCAGAGCCGATAAAACACAAGCTAAAACCACGCAGCCAAGCGCCAGATTTAGGGCAATTTCAATGGTATGCAATAACGCCGGATATTGCTCAGGCACAAATTGCGCATCACCTAAAAAGACATGAACCAAAAAGTTGACCATGCTCATGCCCAGCAGGTTGCCAATGGTGCGCGCCAGATTCATGCTGGCCGAGGCAACCCCCAACTCACTACTGTGTACCGCCCCCATGATGGCATTGTTGTTGGGTGTCGAAAACAAACCAAAACCGATGCCAACCAGTACTAACGAAATACTGATGTAGGTGACGCTGGTGTCCATGGTAAGGCGGCTTAGCGCAAAGAAGCCAATGGTGACGATGGCACAGCCCAGTGTAGCAATGTAGCGCGGTTGTACTTTATCTGACATGCGCCCCGCTAAGGGTGCCAAAATAGCCATGGCCAGTGCTTGTACCAGTATAATTTGACCAGCATGAGCAGGGCTGAAACCTTGGATGTATTGCAAGTAGAGGCTCAGTAAAAAGGTTAGAGGGTAGACACTGGCGTACATTAATAATGCTGTACTCAGCGACATGGAAAAAACCCGACTTTCACGAAACATCTGTATGCGAATTAAAGGCTCTGTATGCCGACTTTGCTGCAGCACAAATAACAGCATGGCTGCCAGTGCGATTGACAATAATACGATGCCCAATGGATCAGGCAGGTAACTTAAGCCAAGCACTAAACACGTCGATGCCAGCGCAAAAATACCCGTGCCACGCCAATCAAAACTTGAATGCCGTGGGTTTTTCCATTCACCCGGTAAACGCCATTTAATCAGTGCTAACAACAGCACAACCAAGGGAACTTGGAAAACAAACACCGAGCGCCAGCCTCATAGCTCGGTGAGCCAACCACCAATTGTCGGAGCGACCGTTAGACCAACATAAACACACGCCGCGGTTAAGCCCAGGGCAAAGCCACGTTTGTGGCTGGGTGTCACAGAGCTTAAGATGGCCACACCGGTGCCAAAGATCATGGCCGATGAAGCCCCCTGAAAAAAGCGCCAAAATAGCAACCACTCAATACTGTTGCCCCATGCACACATGGCCGAGGATAGGGCATTTAATGCCAAACCATAGCTATAAATACGTTTGCGCCCATAATTGTCCGCCAACTTACCGCAGGGCAACATCAAGGCCACACTGGCCAACAAGAACAAAGTCGGTAACCAACTCACTAGTTTGGCATTGGCATTGAGGTCGGCGGCGAGATCTGGAATTGCAATGTTCACCGAAGCCATGCCCAAAGGGCCGATAAACGAACCAATACAGATAATGACCAAGGCCATGGTATTAAGGGGCAGGTTTTTTAAAGTCAGTTGCGCGTAGATGAGCGGTGTCTCAGGGGTTAAAACAGGGGTGTTATGGTAGCAGATCTTAAGGACAAAAGGCGCAAAGGGATCAATGTTATGGGCAAATTTGCTGATTTAGGGTGCGTCGTATTGCCCCTTAACAGCGGTACTATTGCCTGTGCAAGGGACAAATTATCACCATGACATGAAGCGGCTTTGTGCATTGCCTGCACCCCGTTTATTAGGTGCAGGCATGAGCTTAGCTTTTAGTCCCTAGATTGAAAGGAATAGTTGGGTGGTAGTAAACGACATCTATCATCAACGGGGGTATACATGGTTTCGATACTGCGCATACTCAAGCTGACAACTTCTGTCAATCGATCTTCACCGCCACTGCCGCCGCTGCTGACTGAGGTGATAAGTACATCGCGTAAAGTCATGGCATACTGCGTGTAATTATTGCCATTACAGGCTTTAATTACATCTATCTTGACTTCATCTAAGTATCGACCTGAGGCGCTGGCCAACAGTAATGCTGGACTACTTGCATCTAAAAATTTAGTGACACTAATGTCCTGCAGGTTGGCCTGCCCTTGCCCGGCATCACCACCCATGTGGGTTGTACCAGAGTTACTTAAACCCCAGCTCCAAGCTAATAGCTCAACCCAGTCCTTATGGCTAATATTATCCACCTCACCTTTAATCGCGTTGTTGTCTAGGCTCATAAAAAAGCCGACTTGTGATGGTTTAGGCTCGGGTGGTGGCGGTGGTGGTGGGAGATCGCCCTCGATTTGCCAGACCAAATCATTCAGCGAATAGGCAATACGCAGGTTGATTTGGATCTTAAAATCATTGGTGCTGGTCACACTGCTTGAGCCTGCTAAGGTGCCAAAGTTCTGCTCACCTTGCACAATAATTATATTGTCCGGTACGGCGATTAACTTTGCTTTAACGTTGTTGATGGTTTGCTCAGTGTTATTGGTTGCGACAGCGCGCAGTGTATATTCACTCACTGTGCGGGTTACCCGGCGCGAACTTAGTAAAATTAAATTGTTGTTATCAATGCTGACTTGTTCACTGAGTATCTCAGCCATCACTGCGCTGGGTACAATCGTCAGTATGCCCGCCAAACAACAGAGAATTGGCATAGAGATCTTAATCAATAACCTCATTTGAACGTTACCTCCAAGTAGGGGTTATTGCTTAGTTAGAGCGGCTTATTTTCAGCAATGTTATAGCCTACCGTGATGGGGGTCGTTGCGTTGCCTCTTGCATCTATGGGGTAATAGGTCCACCTAATTTCTGAAAAATTCAGGCTGATGTTTTCCGTGAGTCTATCTTCACCACCACTGCCGCCACTGGAAACGCTGGTCACAATGATGTTTTTAAGTTCCACTTTGAAATACAAAGGGTTGGTCTCACTACCGCGGCGCACTGTCAGTGTGGCAGAATCGATATGCTGACCTGTGCTTGTATAGAGCAATAAATAAGGGCTCGCACTGTCTAAATATTTGGTAATACTCATATCTTGAAACGAGGCCTTACCCGAACCGCCGCCGGCTCCCGCTTGGAATGAGGCAGGGTTGGATAGGCCATTTGACCAAGCCAACACGTCAATGGCACCGGCATATTTACTGGCAACTGATTCACCTTGGATGCCATCAAGCTCTAGGTACATATCCACCGCCGCCATAGCAGGTAACGGCGCAACAGTTAACGAACCAACAGTGGCAAGGGGGAGAAGAAACTTAGATAGCGTAGTAGGGGTTTTCATATAGATCCTTATTGAAACTGAGAATAGGTTTTTGTCATAAAACGACATGACGGGAACAGGAGTCACTCATTGCTTACTACCTTCAAACAATGCTCAAGTCCGAAATCAAAACCCAATTTGAGCGCTATCTTGTGTTTTTTGAGTGACAAAATTAGTTAAACCAAAAAGCCAGATCAATATCAGTCATAAGTACTGAACTGTCAAACCATCTGCTGATTATATTTCAACCAGCCTCCTTGAATTAAACTTGAAACAGATGGACGCAGAGCGTGAAGTTGATAAAACGAGAATTTGCACCGCACATAGATCGCAGTGCGGCGAGATGTTTACATTTTTTGAACAACAACTAAAGCGCCATCCACCGCTTCACCATTTTCATAACGCGGAATCATATCTTCAGTACTGATTATCATAAAATTGGCGGCTTGCAGTGCTGTTTTTACGTAACTTAGCTGATGACTATAGCGGCCATTCTTTTGTAAGGTGTAATTGTGATTTTCTGAGTCTCCACGCTGCTGCTCTAGGGTAAATACAAAAAGACCTGGTGCCTGTAATACCTGGTAAACGGCCGCAAAAGCTTGTGCTAGATCACCAAAGTACACCAAGGTATCTGCACAAATCACACAACTAAACACCTCTGCGGTGGTTTGCATGTATGCACATAACTCGGATTCATGAAGTTCATCATAGATGCTTAACTGACGGGCTTTTACCAGCATTTTGGCTGATAAATCTACACCAACTAATTTTTCCACCGCAGGCCTTAAACACTGCCCACACAAACCCGTGCCACAGCCAATATCCAGGATGCTTAGTTTGTCACTTGGCGCAAAGTCACTTGTCTTATCAATCAGGGCCATGACTTTTTCTGCTACTAACTGTGGTGCCTGATATTTTAATTGCGCCAACGACAGATCAAAATTAACTGAGAATGCATCAAATGTTTGTTTGATATATTGATCAGTGGCTCGGCTTGGAATGTTTGTCCCGGTGTAAGACGCCAACATATGCTCTGCAATGGCGTCGCCGGGGTTTTGCTTGACGATGTTTTCTAATACTTGAATGGCTTCTGCTGTGCAGCCCAATTCTCTTAGAACGTGAGCATAACTCCTTTGTGAATGCTGATTTAAAGGGTCTAATTGCATGGCACGTTGATAGGCTGTGCTCGCCAACTGGAATTCCCGCAAATCAGTGTAAATATTGGCCAAATTATGTTGAGCAACGGGATGGTTTGGTACCAAATCCAAGGCACGTTTTACGTAGCCAAGGGCTTCATGAGTTTGTTTTGTTTCACGCAACACCACGGCGATATTGATCAATGCATTGGCGTGTTTGGGGTCAAGTTCGAGTACTTGCTGGTAATACGCATACGCCTGCTGCTGATCGCCAAGTTCTTTGTGGATGTTGGCCAAATTATTCAAGGCATCAGGGTAGCTTGGCGCAAAAACGGTAGCGCGTTTGATGTGGTTTATGGCTAATTCCACGTTTCCCGATTGGTAATAGGCCAAGCCTAAATAGTGCCATGCATCGGCTTGGTTTGGTGCAATACGCAAGATTTTTTTATACGCAGCCATCGCCTGTGAAAGTTGACCGTTTTGATGATGCTCTCTGGCCTTAACTAACATATTAAAAAGCTTGGCATCTTTGTTTTTTGACATCTTCAAACTCAATATTTTGCGCGATTAGAACCATAGCCTGAGCCACTTTGTCAGGCAGCTGAGGTTGTTTATGAGTGTGCAGTAAATGTCACTCGGCTACAAAAATCCAGCATTAGGTGAACAATCTTTGTTGACCGCGCTCAGGGCCGTCGCCTTACGCTGTTTTGCTTAGCGCTGCTGCAGCGGGATCCGGCCGGTTTTCACTGCACCTTTGATGACCTTGTGTTCAGGCGCAATGATAAACAGGTCACCATTAAGCCCCGTCAGACAACGGGGTACGTGGCTCTGCTTCGCCATCTCAGCATTAGCAACTAGGTGTTTAGGCTCACCGTGAGTGGGAATGGCAATGTGCGGTTTGACCCAAGCATACATTTGTTTTAATTCGTCTTGGCAGGGATGGCCGGAAGCATGAATCGGGGTGGGATGAGAGTCGGCCAACACTATATGGATCTTTCTTTTTTGAAATTTTTCCAACATAGAGTCGATAAGCTTTTCATTGCCGGGAATAATGATGGAGCTAAGAATCACCAGATCATCTGCTTCCAAGCTGAGATTGCGGTAATTGTCTTGTGCCATTTGACTCAGCGCCGCTTGGCGTTCGCCTTGACTGCCCGTGGCCACCGCCAGCACTTCGTGTTTCAGCAAATACCCAGCGTGATAAGCATCAATTACCTTGAGATCCTCCGGCCAGTGGCCGGTTGCCTTAGCCGCGCCCACCGTATTTTCCAACGATCGGCCGAATAAGGCCAAATATCGTCCGGTCTTTTCCGCAATTTTAGCCAAACTAATCATGCGAGCGATATTACTGCTAAAGCAGCCCACTACCACTCGACCAGGGGCATTTTGCACGAGTTCGAGTAAACCTTGGTACCACGCGCTCTCTGATACGGAATGACCTGTGCGCAGCGCATTGGTGGAATCACATACCATGGCACTGATATTTTGTTTGGCCAAAGATCGAAAAGGCTGAGCTGAAAAGGCTTTATCGGTAATAGGCTGAGCGTCTATTTTCCAATCCGCTGTATGAAATATGCTGCCCGCTTCGGTGCGAATGACCAAGGCATGGGGCTCGGGAATGGAATGGGTGATCCCCAGCCATTCTACGTTGAAAGGTCCAATATCCACACGTTGACCACTTTGCACCTCAATAATGGGCATGCGCTCGGCTAAATTATCCCGTTGTAGTTTGCGGCGTAAAATTTCGGCGGTGTACTTGGTGGTATACACGGGGCATTGCAAGCGTTGCCACAAATAAGGTAAGGCGCCGATATGATCTTCGTGGGCGTGGGTGATAACAATACCGGCCAATTGCCCTTTGCGACTGCTGATAAAACTCGGATCCGCTGACACTACATCAAACATATCCCGAGCGATGGTTGTATTGCTTGGTGCTTGCAAATACTCGGGCTGCAATGGACTTTGGAAGGTCACACCACAGTCCACCATCAGCCAACTACCCGCATGTCCATACAAATTCATGTTCATACCAATCTCCCCGGTACCACCTAGGGGCAGAAACCACAAATCAGCATAACTTGGGTTGAGATCGGCATGGTTATTGGAGAATAAACGGATAAGGGCAACACTCATTAAGTTGTCGGCAAGGCCGAAATCATAACAAAGGATAAGGGGCGAAGAACAGTTGGGATCAAAAACTGACTAAATTTAATCTTATGCTGTGAGGCTGAATAGGAAGCACTGCTTAGTGTAAGGAACCGAGTTAACGCTCACAACGCCTACTTGTTAGCTAACCACGCCTTGGCTTCGTCAATGCTTTCAAAAAAACCGTGATCAATGCCTACTTTGGCATAACAGCGAGACAATTGTGTATGGATCATGGATTTGCAATCAGTATCACCGTACACCACCGCAGATCTTACTAGGCCTTTGTTTTTTCGTTCAATCAGGGTTAGGCAAAGGTGGCGCTCGGCTTCAGGGGTAAATAGACTCATGGCATGCAGTATAATGATTTGTGACCATTGCTGAGACGAAATTGTTGTGATGGCCTTATTCAGTGCATCATGAAAAGAGGTAATTGTTTGCTCGTTAAACGGGCCAATACCATCAACGATCAGCAGGTTGCCTTCCATGGTGATGGTAAACAGACCATGTTCTCCATACACTTTATAGTTAACCATGTGCTGTGCATTGGCTTCTCTGTCCATTTGACCACTGGAAGAATCAAAAAAGATTGCCATGCAATACCTCTTTTAACGTCTTTTGCATCGTTGGTTTTGACTATACGTCGCGTGACCAACATTCGGTTCAACAAAGCTGAGCAATCGGTTCAAACTGATCACTCGTTCTCAAACTATAAACAGATTGTGTCTCAGGTCAACTACTGCTCGTCGGCCTCACGTTGTCTCTCCAACCGTGCCTGCTGCTCAGCAAAGGCGGCTTTTATCTCTTCCAATACTGAGTCAACATTCGCTGCCTCTTCACTGAATGCAAACTCGCCGCTTAATTCAGTATCGGGGCGCAATTCACCAGCCTCAAACAATGCCCACATTTCTTCAGCATAATGGGTCTTGATGAGTTGTGGGGCAAATTGCCCGTAATATTCACTCATATTCCGCACATCACGCTGCAACATGGCAAAGGCATTATTATTTGCTGCTGCATCAACAACTTGCGGCAAATCAATGATCACAGGGCCGTAGTCATCCACTAGTACATTAAATTCAGATAAGTCGCCATGCACTAAACCAATGCATAACATTTGTTTCACATAATGCATCACTAGATTATGGTCTTCTATGGCTTGCTCTGCGCTCATGGATACATCATTTAAACGCGGAGCAACCTCACCTTGTTCATCCGTAATCAACTCCATCAACAAAACACCGTCATAACATCCATAGGGTTCAGGCACCCTAACCCCGGCTTTTGCTAGCTTGAAGAGGGCATCAACTTCAGTATTTTGCCACGCGTCTTCTTGTTGCTTACGTCCAAATTTCGAGCCCTTTTCCATGGCCCGAGCACGACGACTATTGCGGACTTTGCGCCCTTCTTGATATTGCGCGGCTTTTTTAAAACTGCGCTGCATGGCTTCTTTATAGACTTTTGCGCAGCGCACTTGCTCGCCACAACGCACTGCATAAACCGTCGCTTCTTTTCCACTCATCAGTTGATATAAAACTTCATCGACAAGTCCATCGTCAACGAGGGGTTGGATACGTTTAGGGGTTTTCATGGCTTCCTTATAGGCTAGTGAGGCAGAAAGAGCATGCGGCAGAAATGCGCTAAAAGATGGCCCTTAACGCAAATTCTCACATAAGTTGTATCAATTAGCGACGAGCACAACGATTTTATTTAACAGTTTGGCCTCATCCGCTCGGCTGTAGTGCAGCAACAAATCCATTTTTCCGTCTGCGTTAATATCGTGATGGCTAATGTATTTCGCATTTTTTGGCACCTGTACCTTAAATTTTTCTGCCCTTTTTACAAACATACGTTTTGCATTGGCTTGGGCAAATAACACTTTTATCTGTTCTTCACCCTCAGAAAAAATTAAATCCTTGAGACCGTCACCATTCACGTCCTGGCCTTTCACCATAGGTTCGCCACTGCGACCCGATGACAGGCTAAACGTGATCTCTACATCTTGGCTAGTAGCGGGTTTTTCACCATAGCGCTGTTGTTCGTCCATTTGATATAACACCACTTGTTGCTCGATACTGCTCGACAGTAAAGCAGAGATAATTTGCGATAGACCTAAATCAAAAGCCGATAACATGACTTCTTGTTTACCGTCGTTATTAAGGTCCAACAAACTAAATTCAGACAACGTGCTGTCTGATTGAATAACAGTGTCGGGCTGAACAGCGTAGTGCAGCTTGTCGTCCATCAAACGGGCAAAATAGAAGGTGTAGTCGTTTTTACGGTCAAGCACCCCAGCGCTTTTAGTTACTCGCACCACGAGATCGGGTAGTGTGTCGCCGTTGATATCGCTAATGGTTTCTAAACGTTGATAGAATAACTGACTCTGATCCAAGCTTTGTCCATCGGCTTCTACCTTGTCCCACCAATCAATACCCTCAATACCTTGGGCAATCTCAATAATGTGTGGTGTTGCATTAAAATTCCCGCTCTCGTCCTGGGCATAAACCAGCAAACGCCCAGACTCAACTAGCACGATGTCAGTTTTGTTATCTTGATTTAAATCCACATAATTTAACTGCTGTGGAGTGAAGCCCACCTCTTGCCCTTTGATACTGAGTAAACTCGCAATGGGTAGACTTGTTGTTCGCCGTTCGGCCTGACCAGATAGGTACACGTTTACGGTTTCAAAGCCTGCGATAACAAAATCATCCTGCTTGTCATGATTAATATCTTTGGCAAAGTCGATGTCTGTTAGTGCCGCGGCAGAAGTGCTGAGGTACATGGTTTGCACATTTACAAAGGGCTGCAATGCCGATGATGAAGCGTTCAATAATTGTTGTGTGGCAACTGCCGGGCCCGCATCTGAAGCAATCAACACCGGACCACCATAGGGCTGGGCGGCTTCCTTATACTGATAGCGATAGATCTGATCTTTGGCCACAAAATAAACATGTTGTAAGCCATTCTGGTCGACATCGCCGAGGTCGACCGCAAATAGATCATTGGCCAAAGGCATGGCATCCATTAATTGCATGCGGTCTTTGCCTTGATCGAATTGATAAATCGCCATCGCCCGCTGCCCAGATTCAGTCACGCCGAGAATCAACAATTCTTTGCCGTTACCTGGTAGTAAATTTGCAGCCATCACCGGGTGGGTGACATTAAATGGCAAGACAATATCGTACTGACTAAACAAGTCCGTTTTTGCCCCATGCGCAGCACTCACTAGCAGCACACTTAGCAACATGGTGCGAACGAATACAAAGCTAGCAAGGCACAGCCATCTGCCCGCATGAAGCCCTAAAGTGGATCCCACAAATGACATTAAACATACCCTCCTAGGTAAGTGTTAGCGAGGCATTGCATACCAAAACCGCATAAAAATAAAGCCGCTAAATGTAAGCAATTGAACAATATGGATTAGATTACGTAGCAACAAACGTGTATTTCTACCATCACTGGCACCCCAAGTAGCGGTATGGCCTTCATGATGTTGGCTGAAGGTTTATCCACAGTTGTTTATGGTAAATTGACCCATTCAGCCCTAACTATGGTATTAATACCTGAGTATCGTTGGATGAATAAAGGAAACCAATGCGTTTTGCCCAAACCTGTAAACACTGCTTAACTGTGCAGTTCAAAAAACAACAGAATATCATGGTCTTACTTGGTTTTTGCCTTGGCCAAGTAGGCTTGGTGGCAGCCCAACAAGGTGCCGCAGAAAATCTGCGCGATTTACGACAGTTTGATCAAAACCAACAATTGCACGCTCAGGATGACCCCAGCAAAATATTGGTCTCCGCAATGGATATCAAAGATATTCGCATAGCCGATAACGTACTGGCCAAAGCCATTGAGTTAACAACTCGGGGGGCAAAGTTACATACTATTACCGCAGCCAGTCGCAATGAGAAAATAACCCTCAGTGAATTTTTGCCTTACCAAGATTCAACCTTAGAGCAAAAAATTGAATTACGGTTTAACAAACACTCGGGTCTGATCACCCAAATCAACTTGAGTTACTTTTTGGCAAGCGCGTACTTATCTATCGAACCCATTCGCCAACAAGTGTTTGAATCTGCCTTGCAAAAATACGGTCAACCCCTGTCGATTGAGCGCATTAAAGAGCAAGTGAATAGCACCAAACCAAACGTTACCATGCGCCAATTTATTGCTTCTTTGCCTACTTCTTCCGCCGTTGTGCAAGGTTATTTCGAGGACATGATGATTTCTCGCAACGATAAAATTACCGCTGACGCTCAAGGTTATGCGGTATTTCATAGCGGCTTTGATGAGTGTTACTTGTGGCAAAAAGACAACTACACAGAAATTTTGAGTTTCTGTGGTTTTGCCCCGCAAGCAGCAAATGCAGCAAACCGAGGTTTGGAGTTCAATTTACGTAACTTTGCCCTGGCCAAGCAAATTGATGAAAAACAAAACCAATCCAAGGCACTCCCTGCTTTAACCTTGTAACTAATAAAAAAAGTTAAGAGCCATCGCTGTGTCAGGTTATACTGGCGCGCGATTTTTTGGCCTTAGCCCAGAAAACTTATTTTTAATGAACTTACTTTTAGGAAATGGACATGCCTAAGCAGCAGACAAAGTGGTATCAGCCTCGCTTGGGGTTTTGGGGCGTGGTAGCGATGCTGCTAATGCCTTTTCAGGTCTTCGCTTTGACTAAGATCAATGCCGCGTCAACCGAAGTCAGTATCCAAGCGCCCGCGCCATGGGTGGTGAAAGAACAGGTTAAAGCAAGAGAGTTTAGTTCTCTGCATAGCCCAAGCCACTATCATTTAGTGGATAAACAGATTAATGGCACGGCGGGCAAACAAGTATATTCTCGTTATGTCTATACCCTAACTGACCCATCTGGTGTTGAGTCAGGTGCAGATATTCGCATGCGTTTTGACCCAGCATTTGAGAGTTTGGTAGTGCATGCGATTAAAGTGCTGCGTGACGGAAAACAAGTCAACTCAATGCAACTGAGTGACATTCAGATAATCAGCGCAGAAGACCGCCAAGCCAATAATATTTATTCTGGAGACGTCGACGCCGTAGTGCTGCTGAGCGACGTACGAGTCGGTGATGTAATTGATTACAGTTATACCATCGCGGGGGTCAATCCGGTATTTGGTAACAAATTTTCCAGTGGTGCCGCCTTGGGTTGGTCGGTACCGGTGGACAAGGTAAATGTGCGAGTACTTATCCCTAGCTCACGCTCCTTGCAAACGCAGTTTATCAACAGTGATGCCAAATTTTCGGTCAGCGAAAATGACGGACAACGCCTCTACAGTTTGCAACTACTCAACACCGCTGAAATTGAAGAAGAAGATGGTTTACCCGCTTGGTATGACGCCTACCCGTATGTGCAGTTAAGTGAATATAAAAACTGGGCAGAAGTCGCTCAATGGGCAAGTAATCTATTTGATGTTGACCACCAACCTTCTGCAGTATTAGCGGCGTATATCAACACACTCAAAAGCTTGCCCTTAGAAGAAGCTATCAGTGCTGCCATTAATTTCAGCCAAGATGAAGTGCGTTACTTGGGTTTAGAATTGGGAGAGAACTCCCATCGTCCGCATAGCCCTTCTGAAACGTTTGCCAACCGCCAAGGTGATTGCAAAGATAAAGCCTTGCTGTTGAGCGTTATCTTAAATCAGCTGGGCATCAGCGCCTACCCAGCTCTGGTTTCCACCACCAATCGCGCCCATGTTAGTGATTACCTACCTACTCATGCCGCCTTTAATCATGCAATTGTTGCTTTAGATTATCAGGATACGCGCTACTGGATTGATGCGACCATGACCCATCAAGGCAAACAGTTAAACAGCAAGTTTCAAGCAGATTATGGCCAGGCTTTAATCGTGGATGCCGCCACGACGACGCTGGTTTCTGCGGTTCCCTCACGTAATGCAGAATCACACATCGCTGTGCAAGAAAAGGTCATCACCGCAGATTATTCCTCAGCCGTGGAATGGACAATTACCACAACGTTAACTGGGCAAGAAGCCGACCGACTGAGATATCGCATTAAGTCTGAAGGGCAAAATAAAATGGCAAAGGCCTACTTAAATTATTATGCCAAACGCTTCCCAAGCATCGAAGCCTTGCAAGATTTACAGGTGCTGGACGACCTAAATAGCAATACCTTAATCACAAAAGAGCGTTACCTAGTGCCGGGCTTTTGGCAATTAAATGCACAGAAAAGTGCAGAGTTTGCTCTGCATGCTGATTATGCAAGGCAATACGTAGAATTACCCAAAGCCATCAAACGTAGCCATCCTTTGGCCGTTTATCCGCATATTTCTATTCAGCATGAAATCACCCTACAGTTACCTGAACATATTGATTTTACAGACGAACTGCGTGATCAAACTTTGCAAGACCAACACATAAAATTCACCTCTGCCTTGCTGTACGACAATCGACTATTGACCCTGCGCAATAGTTACCGCGCACTGAGCAACCAGGTTGAGCTGGTTAATATGACGGAACATTTAGCCCTACTTGATAAAATTTGGGATAACTTGTCGTATTACAACAGCATTACCAATGTCACCAGCGACCCGGGTGTCAACGAAATGCACAATTTATTACAACAACTGAATAACCGCCTGATGGCACACAGCGCGTGGCGCGGAGAGTAGTATGCAAGTGAGTGGTATTCATGCCCTGCGTTTGATGATGATGAGTTGTATTCTGCTCCTCTGTGGCTGTTCATCCACGGGTTCGTCAGATGCAACCCCCGCTTCGAACAATAAAGTACTCGCTACACCAACGAGTAATTTACAATTCAATCAAATGTTTACTGACGCATTAAATAACGGTGACAGCCGTACCCTGCACACCCACATCGATGTGTTGACGATTGCCACGCAACTGCGCAGCAAAGACAGTGTGCAATTCATCAATCCTTTAGCCACGGCCAAAAATGCCGCTGAGTTAAAAACCCAAATGGTGGCTGGCCTAGTGGCCATTTCTCAATCTTCAAGCTGGACCTATCTCTATTCAGAAGCTCTGTCTGACAAGATTTTGGCTTCTTACTACCGCATCAATACTGAAGATAGTTACAACTACCTAACCTTCTTCCAAGATGCCGAGAGTTATAAAATTTATGACTTCCATCCTGTTGCATTGCAGTTTTCAGCTCTGGATTTTCTGGTGCAATTTGGTCAACTTTTTAGTCGTTACAAAGGCACTACTGATGGTTTGGCCTTGGAACAAATCATCACTAATTTGAACCAAGGCAAGATAGATGTGGTGGTCAGCAACTATCAGGCATTACCCTCTAAGGTGGCCGCAGAACCTGCCCTCAATGATTTTTTGCTGCGCAAAATCCAACAATTACCAGAAGCCCAAGGACAAACGTTGCGCACTTCGTTGCTGAAAAGTGCCGAGGCACGGGGCATTACATCTTTGGTGTTTGAAGCGGATTACATTCAACAAGATAACTTTAAACAAGCCATTAGCATTGTGCAGACCTTGCCAGCCTTTGCCCGTCAGGATAGCAAAATGCAAAGTGAACTTGCTATCTTGCATGCCTATGATCGCGATTTTACCCGCGCCATTTTGTATGGGCGCCAAGCCGTCATGCAAGACCCAAGTGATGAGGAAGCGTTTTTTGTGCTCTTCCAAGTGGCACTCTTAGCAAAAGATTTCACCCTGAGTATTGCTGTGCTGGATGTCTTAGTCGCCAAGTTCGACTATCGCATGGAGCCCAGCGTTATTCAGGAATTTGACGAAAGCAGTGACTTTATGCGGTCTGCTGAATATCAGCAATGGCAACAAAAACGCCTGGCCAGTTAGGCATCTTGCGCGGCGCTAGACAACTTAGTTGTAAGCCATAAAAAAAAGTTGCCGAAGCTCGCGCGTTTTTCAGGGCATAATTCGGCAAATTTGCAATTTCAAACAGGATACAAATATGACGATCACGCGCATAGGCCATAAGTATAGCGATGCCCAAAGTGGCAAAACGTTGGATGTTTGGTTTGCCCGTTCGAATCAAGCGGTGGCCCGCAGCTGCCTAGCCCTTAAAGTCGGCATACTCAAAAGCGAATTTGTTGAGCTGACTATCGACATCACTCAAGCACCACAGTCGACAGAAGACGCCTATTTGCGTTTGCACCTGCTTTCAGAAGGACAGGTATTGCCCAATGCTATCAATCTAGACGGGGTTTTTGGCCTGTTAAACAATGTGGCCTGGACGTCTGCCGGCCCTGTATTACCAGGCAAGGTAGATGACTTACGCGCCCTAATAGCCGCCGAGCATCATCATTTGCAAATCACTTCCATTGATAAGTTTCCGCGCATGAGTGATCACGTTATTCCAGAGGGCGTAAGAATTGGCGACGCAGACCGTGTGCGCTTGGGCGCTCATCTGGCGGCAGGCACCACCGTGATGCATGAAGGCTTTGTCAATTTCAATGCCGGCACCTTGGGTAGTTCAATGGTTGAAGGGCGCATATCTCAGGGTGTTGTCGTGGACAATGGCTCAGATATTGGTGGTGGTGCTTCCATTATGGGGACACTGTCAGGGGGTGGCAAAACCATCAACAGTATTGGCAAAAACAGTATGTTAGGCGCCAATGCCGGCATTGGTATTTCGCTAGGTGATAATTGTATCGTTGAGGCTGGTTTGTACATTACCGCAGGAACAAAAGTATTAGCCCCAGATGGACAAGTGGTGGCAGCACGCCAATTGTCTGGTTTAGATGGCTTATTATTCCGACGCAACAGCCAAAGTGGCGCCGTCGAAGTGATTGTTGCCGATGCCAGCAAATGGGGTGGTTTGAATAGCAGTTTGCACAGCAATGACTAAATACTTGTTAGGTCACATGCCTACGCAAAAAGGCTAACAACACAAAAACAAAAAGGCGCTAAAAAGCGCCTTTTTTCTAAAAGTAACCTTTTTATTGCAAATATTTAGCTAAGAATTTGTCAATGGCCTTAAAGGCAATCTCACGATTTTTGGGGCTGTCTAAATTGTGTGTTCCACCCTTCAGTTCTAGAAACTCAACTTTTTTCTTACGTTTCTTCATCGCGTCATAGAAGTCTTCACTTTGCGCCATTTTAACGATTTGATCGTTTTTGCCGTGGATCAATAAAACGGGAGCAACAAATCTATCCACATTGTTGATGGCAGAGTGAGAACGCAGATCTTCGAGCTCTGCATCGTTTGTGACATCACCAACTGTAATATTGGAAGCAACCTTAGAATCACTCCAAAAATTGTCTGTTTTCACCATGGCGGGTAAATCAGACAAGCCAGCACCACTGATTATGCATTTGTATTCTTCCGGTTGTTGGAAACCTGCAGTAAGCGCGACATAGCCACCATAACTCCAACCGACTAAACACTTGTTTGCGGTATCGGCAAGTTGATTGGTTTTCACCCAGTCAACCGCATCATAGACATCCGTTTGCATCAGTTTGCCCCATTGTTTATAACCCGCATCTTCTAGTTTGTCGCCGTAGCCATCTGAACCGCGAAAATTCATCTGCAATACGGCGAAACCACGACGCGCTAGCATCTGTAACCAAATATCGAAATGCATGTCATCCCGTGAGGCAGGACCACCATGCGGGAATACAACTAGGGGGGAATTTTTTCCAGCATTCCCGGGAGTAAAATATCCAGTCAGTTGCAAGCCATCACGCGCCTGATAGTTAAATTTCTGTTTGCCGGGTAACACCACTTTCTCTAAACCAGCATATTGGGAGAACCACAAGTTTGCTTTTTTGGCCTGTAGGTCAACTAAGAAATACTTGGTGGGGCTGTTTGTTGTTGAAGCCGACACAATAAGGCGATTTTTATCTTTGCTGCTGCTATAGATGTAACTTTGATAGTTTGCAAAAGTCGCCTGAATGGTCTTCTGCAGGTTACTTTGCTTATCATCGAGGTACTTTATCTGATAAAAATCATCGAGATAACCTACGCCGACAAATTCATCGTCTTCAAAATAGGCTCTGTCAATATCATAGTCGTCTAATTGAAATACAATGTCACCAAATGACTTCGTTTCCAGCTCGAAATAACGCAGTACATCTTTGTCAGACTCGAAGTTTGTAAACACCAACATGGCATTTTTTTCTTCATAATAACGAATAGGCTGTAGATAAAAATCTTTAAAACTGGCGTATGAATAAATTTTTTCCCAATTGTTGCTGTTGAGATCTGCCCTGAAAAAAATATCGACGGTGTCTTCATCTTTGCTTTTGTCGTGGTCGTATTTGAAACCAAGGTGAATCTGCCCTTTTGAATTTGGCACCCAGCGCGTAATTTCTTCAGCTGCAGCTACTACTTTTTCAGCAGAACTGTCATGAATATTAATCTTATAGACTGCTGGCGTATTGTCCCTTTCGCTGTAGGCCTGGGCTAATATGTGATCGGGGTCATCTTTTAAGGTTGAGATGACATTGATACTTTTTGCATATTTATGTCGAATCATGTCAGGTAAATCGAGCACTACTCGATTTTTGCCATCAATATCAATGGCATAAACCCTACCTAGCTTCCAACGTTTATTGTATATCAGTTCGTTATAGCTGGTATAAATTATGATCCGCTGATTGGTTAACCAAGAAACACCTTCTATGCGGTCCTGCTCTTTTTTAAGTTTAACAATCGGTGTAATTTCATAACTGCCAAACTCAGATACCACCACCATTTCTTCACCATCGATGGTACTAATAGCAACGATATGTTCTCCATCTGGCGACAGGCTGGGGTTGCTCACCGCTGGCATGGCGGCAAAGCTTTCGATGGGCACTAATTCGTTTTTTTTGGCAACGCTCACGCCGGTGAATAAGACTAGCGCGAGGAGATAGGAATACTTCATTTAAATCCCTTTAAAAGTGAGTTGAAGATGTTTTTTGCATAGGTAGTAAAACTAGCCTTTAGATGCTACGGCAAATTTAATTGGTCCACCAGCCTTTGGTCTAATTTTGCTTAACCAGGTGAAGAATTTACTCAACACCTCAGATTGGTACAAGTATTGCTTCAGTCAAAGTCTACCTGCTGGTTATTGCAGCTGTATCTGCCACGATAAAGGCTTCTCTATGCACTATTTTAGCGACATTGCGACCTCTCCCTGGCTGTTGTCTATCGCTCTGGTTGTGGCCAGTGGCCTGACGATGTATGTGATAAAACGCATCACCTTGGTGCGTATTGGCAATAGTCGTCTGCTGGCTGAGCACCCCTTGACAAAAATTGCCTTGCAGGCACTACGTCGCCCTCTAAGCCTTGTTATCATTGCGATTAATCTTGGTTTGCTGAGTGTTTTACTCAATCACTATGAGGTCAGCAATAACAAATTAGATGAGGCCTTCGATCTAAGCGTCAAGATTGTCATTATGCTGAGTATCATGGTGTTTGCTGAACGATTCTTGAGCTACCTGATAGTGCATGTTGCTGCCTCATCTGAGGCATTAAATACCAGTAAGAGTATCGTAAAAGGCAGTGCCAAAGTCTTAGTCATCGGCATCGGAAGCTTGGTTATTCTGGGCACTTTAGGCATTTCGATTACGCCGATCATTGCTTCTTTAGGCATCACCTCTTTGGCGGTGGCCTTGGCCTTGCAACCTACCTTGGAAAACTTTTTTTCTGGGGTGCAGTTGGTTATCGATAAACCCATTCGGGTGGGTGACTATATCGAATTAGAATCTGGTGAGCAGGGTTTTATGGAACGCATTGGCTGGCGTTCTACCTGGATAAAAATGCTGCCAAACAACATTGTGATCATGCCAAACAGCAAACTGTCACAATCTAAAATTATTAACTATTACTACCCAGAGAAAGAACTCTCGGTGCCAGTAGATGTAGGGGTGCACTATAATTCCGACTTGGAGCACGTTGAGCGGGTTACCCTAGAGGTTGCCCGTGAGATTCTAAAATCACATAAATGGGGAGTGGACAGCTACGATCCCTTTGTGGTTTATCACACCTTTGATAGCTCGAGCATCAACTTTACGGTGATGTTACGCGCAGAAGAGTACTTCAATCGTTTTTTCATCAAGTCGGCGTTTATCAAAGCCTTGCATAAACGTTTTAGCGATGAAGTGATCGTTATTCCCTACCCCATCCGTGCTATCAATACGTCGCAAGAAAATTCGGTAATTCCCCCGTCCTAGTCAGATGACTTAATCTGTATGTAATCATCTTGTTGAGCAAAACCCGCAATATTGAGGTTTGGCTTGTTATTGGCATCCCGACTAAAACGTAATTTTCGAAACTCACCCTCTTGGTAAAACTGGCTAGGGTTGAGGGATTTTAGGATAATTGGCGTGTTGTCAGCAAAGGCGATAGTGAGATGTTGGTTGTGCATGCCTATTTCAATTATCTCGCCGCTAAGGGTATGACGATAGCTGCCTAACCACGCTTGTAATTGCTCTGCAGACAAAGGGCTATCACCTCTATCGAAGACGTATTGTAAGCCCCAAGCGTTGCCCGCCGCTTTGACGCCTGCATGACCTAGCTTGCCCAATACTTCAATGTTTAGCATCAGGGTTGAACGATATGGTTGTTGTTTGAAAAAATCTTGTAGTTGCATAAATGCGGGTTTTAGCGAATCTAAGTCGCCTACTGCGGAATACACCTTGGTGGGATGTTTAGCAAAATAGTCGTTGAGCTTAGTTTGATTTTTTTGGGCAAAAGTATATACCACGCCATTATCCCAGCCAGAGGCAGAGGCAGTAGGGATATAGGCACTAAACATCTCGGGGCGTTCAAACAGACTGTATAAAGTAAATAATCCCCCCAAAGAACTGCCCATTAAAACCCGCTCATCACCAGCCTTGTATTCATGTGCCATAAATGGAAATAGTTCAGACTGAATAAAATCTAAAAACGCCTTTGCCCCACCCGATAGAGGTTCTCCAGCCATTTTGCTGGGGGTAAAATCCCGCACCCGCAGTTCATCGGGATTATCTCCCTCACCTCCCCAAGTAATACCAACAACAATCGCGGCAGGTACAAAACCGTCGTAATACATTTGCCCGTAGGTGGCTGAAATTAATGGAAAATCCCATTGGGCATCTAATAAATAAATGACTGGATAATGCTGTTCACCCTGCTCATAGCCATAAGGCAAATTGATCAGTAGGCGGTAGTTTTGCTGGACTTTTTGGGAATATAACTCTCTTACCTCAGTGTTTGCTATAGAGACTTCTACAGCTAACGCTGGCAAGCCAACAAAAAAACTAAAAAAACTCAGAATTAACACGACACAACGTGGGTAACGAGACACAGCTTTCATAATTGTTTCCACTTTTTACCTGCATAGTAATACTGTAAACGGCGGGGCAAACAAATATCAATCACTAGATTGAATAATCGGTAGCGCTGGGGCGATATGCTGATGAAAAGTGGTGGCATCTACGTTTAACAAAGCCAACGCAGTGGCAGCGATTTGTTGGCTAGTGAATACCTGTTGCGCGCTCATAGACCGGGCCGGCGTTACATCTGGCCCCATGGCTGCTAACCACGTTTGCTCAGAACCAATAATGGCTTCGACATCCTTCTCTGCTACTTTTTTATAGTCCGCCACCGCTTTAGCACTGGAATGATGTTGCCAGGTGGTGGGCGTTTGTCCGCGTCCGTGATCGACCGTAATGATGAGATTGGTATTGTCGCGATATTGATCCATGGATTGCAGTAAGGTCCACAGTTGTTGAATAAAATAGTCATTTCTGTGGGCTGCGCGTAAATACTCTGGATAATTGTCTTGATGGGCGAATTCATCCGTTTCACCTAAAGCCAGGTAAATGACTTTAGGCTGGTGACTTTTGAGGTATTCAACAGCAAAACCAAAGGTAATCGCATCTAAACGCTCATTGGGCCAAGGACGCGGCGTGTATTGTTGAATTTCATTTAACCATAGGGCTTTGGCGCTTAAGTTGGGCCAAGCCGCGGCTTGAAAGCCAGCATTAACCATAATTCCGCTGCGTTCATCGTTGATAATGGCATTAAATGCATCCCAACTGGCAAAGGCCGCCACCTTATTTTGGTAGCTTGGCTGTTGATTTAGCCACTCCAAAAACGTCACATTGGGGTTGGCAATAGCGGCATTGGAGACAATGTTTGCATCGGGTTTACCACTGAGTAGTTCGTTGTAACCGGGATAAGAAAACCAACGATCATTGGCGACTTGCATAGCTGAGCCTGTATCACGGTTACCCAACATGACACCCTGCTTTGCCACCACCTGCCATAAAAAAGGTAACAGTTTTTCACGCTTACTCATCGGTGAATGTAAGGTGCTATCCACAGCAAACTCCTGCAACAATGCCTTTTTTTGTTGCTCATCTGATTGGATGAATTCTTCATCAAGTCCTCTAAATACCTCCTGCCAGCGCAGACCATCGATGGTCACCAGCACTAAATTATCGGCTGCCGCCGTGGTTTGCACACAAGCCTGAATCAGCAACAACACAAGAGCCGTGGGTCGAATAAAACCTAACATGGGGTTTCTCCTGCACAAACTAGATCGTAAAAAAGAGCGAGCCGAAGCTCGCTCAACCAGGGACACATGAAACGACAAAAGGCCGATCATAGTGCTTTGACACTCGGTACCTAGAACTTAATCATCAAGTTCATAGCAGCTGTGCGGGGTGCACCAATCCATGCGGCTTGTCCCGCGATACCCCCCAAGTAGCTTTCGTCAAACATATTATTCACCGTGAAACGTAGTTCCACTGATTCAATACCTTGCGCAGGTTTACTGACCGATACACCGGCATACAGATCAGTGATGAGATAGTCTGGCGCGATTTGTGTATTGGCGGCATCGATGAATCGTTCATCCACCCATTTGCTGGATAAACCAGCAAAGTAGTTTTCTTTTTGCCAATCAGCCGACACCACCCACATGTTCTCGGCTGAGCCAAAAACGGTGTTGCCCGCCGGGAAATCGATGCTGCTATCGGCGTACGTTGAATCATTAAAGGTGTATGCACCATATAATGACCAGTTTTCATTGACGGTAATACTTAATGAGGCTTCCAGCCCTTTAGAATTGATCCCGCCCACGTTGGCATAATTACCATTTTCACCCGATAGGTAGTCGATACCCGCGCTTGAGTCTGGTGGAATAAAGGTTAGACGGTTTTCAAATTTGATATCGTAATACGTTAAGCTAGCACTGATGTTTTGTGACACATAACGCAGACCCACATCCACATTATCAGCCGTTTCAGGTTCAACATTGGTAAACTTAGACGGATCAGCTTCCAGCACGGCGTCTTTGATCGCAGCAAAATTCTGTGCATATCCGGCAAACAGCTCCAGCCCATCAATGGGCATAGGTACCACTAAGCCTGCAGAAAATAGGGCGTCAGAATCCGAATTGACTTGAAGGTCTGCATCGACGGCAAAGTTGTCATTGCGCTCGAGATCCACAAAAAACTGTTTAATACCAAGATTTAAGGTTGCCCATTGCATAACTAATTGATCTTGTAGATACAACATGGTGGTTTGCACTGGGAAGCCGCGGTCATACTGCACCCAATATGGAATGTGATCGTATTCAAAAGCCGTTTTCGAATCGATGATCTTATGCCAGTCTCGTGACTCATCGCGTTGGTAATCTTCATACCAAATACCACCACGCAAGGTATTTTCCATCTCGCCTAGTTTTGCAAACCAGGCAAAATCACCGTTCAACCCAAAACGTTGTTTTTCATAGTGCGTATGGCGATACGATCCCACGGGTATTGCTCCTGCCGCGTAACACGCAGGGTCAAACGCCGCACCGGCTCCACCGTATGGAAAGGTAATACTGCTTTGGCAATTTGCCATGGGCGCAACAGATTGCCCCGTAGCGTTAACAAACAGCAAGGTGCCCAAAGCCGAACCACCATAAACTGTGTTGCCCGACACCAATTCAGAATGGGGAGCGAAGGCATTGCCGTCGTTGGTTACATCCACGATATATTGTGGTACCCAGTCACCACGACCTTTGTTACGGTGATAATAAACATTTGCAGATACTTCGATATTATCTGATTTGTAATCAGCTTTCAGATAGGTAAACAGGTTTTCACGCAAGGTTGACCACCCACGACGGTAGGCTTGGTCAACATACGGAATACCGGTCCACTCAGAGGTTAATCTGTCCCATTCAGGATTTTGGGCAAACTCTTGCAGACTGATGCGTTGGTAGTTGTCTTCGTGAGTATCGTCCCAAGACACATAGCCACTTAGCTCTGTCTCCCCCACTACACTGATAAACTTCGCGGCCAAATGATCTCGCTTGTTTTCTGCTGTTTCATCAATCCAATCACTATTTTGGCTGCTGGACACGCTGATCCATGCATAGCTGTCTTTGGCAAATTCGCCGGTATCGTAGCGTACAAAATATTTTTGCGCGGCGAAGTTACCCATGGAGACACTGAGGGTCATTTGTTGTTGGTCAGCTGGGTTTGCGGTAGTGAAGTTTAATGTACCGCCCAAGGCTTCATTAGACCGAGAGGCAATATCACCTGTACCTTGCGACACCTCGACACTGCCCAAATTTTCAGTGTCAATATAACGATTAGCCTTGGCGCCACCACCATAGTTGGAGTTTCCGTTGGCGATACCATCAATGGTAATACCGATTTGTTGCTGATCGAGGCTGAGCTGGAATCCACGGATCGACACTGTTGTTGACCAATCATCCGATCCAAACGTATCCCCTTCATTAATTAATACGCCGGGCAAATTGTCGATTTGCGCCAGTACACTGGTCAAGGCGCTTTGCTGCTTCGCCATTTCATCAGAGCTAAGGTTGTTGGCGTAAGACACACTTTTACCCACTACCGTGATGGCTTCCATTGCCTCAGGGCTTTCCGGCACTGGTGTTTCTTCAGCTAGGTCTGCGGCATTTAACGCCATACTTGTCAGGGCAAGTGACATTGCCCACGCTAATGTAGATTTTTTATAGATAAGCATTATTGTTCGCCTGGTAGGTTGTTCGGACGGCAATAAGGTGCGTTTAATTGATGACGATTGGATGGCGTTTTAATGACGCTTCTTTTATGTTTTTGCGACACATTTGCACAAGATTCATGGCGGATTTGTGACAAACACACAAGCCATGTTTGTCCGAAAAGTTTTCACTCGCCTGTGTAAAATATTCAATCACGCGTGTTATTTTCATTTCTCGTTCAAATATTTACATATATATCAACAACTTAATTTATGGCACAGGTTTCGCAACACTCAGGAGGTATTGCACAAAACATGGCAATCAAGTCAGTGACCGACATCACTGTCCTAACATCGACCAACAAAGGAGAATCAATATGAATTCGGATATCGCTAAAGGTAAATGGGACAATTTAACCGGTACTGTTAAGGAACAATGGGGTAAGTTGACCGACGATGACGTGATGCAAATGGAAGGCAAATTTGAAAAATTTCACGGAAAAATGCAAGAAAAATACGGCATGAGCAAGGAAGAAGCGAAAAAAGCCTTTGCTAAATTAACCAACTAGTTGGCTATGCTGACGTCAGACATTCGTCTGGCGTTTTACTTTTTGTTTTTCGCCTCTTTGAGCAGGGCTTGGCGCTCTCGTTCATACTCTTCATAGGGCTTGCTGACACTTTCTAAACATTTTTCTGCCTGAGGTGGCGGTTGTTTTAAACAGGCTGTACGTCGATTATGTTGGGCAGTTTCGTACAATGCTCTGTTGCTGCACGCACTGATTAAGGTGCTGGCAAGCACTATAAACCCTAAAACTTGATGTTTTTTCACAACGATGTCTCTCTTGATTGCGGTTAACAAGGCAGTCGAGTAGGTTGCCATGAAGCACTGACTGCAGACCAAAGCTTAGACTATAAGTATAAAACGCAGTGCGTCATTTAGTTGTATCTAAATGTAGCGATGTTAAACATTGCGGGTGCTTTGTTTCATAAAAAAGTGGCATAGCTGGCCAATTATCAAGACATCACAGCAGGGTTTCAGATCGGTTTTTGTTGAGTGTCCTGCCCCGGTGTAATAAACAATAATTGCGTTTTACAGTGGGTTTTTGCGGTATGCCACACCCCTTTAGGTATGATAAAAAACTCACCCTGTTCAGTCAGTTCGATGTGTTTTTCCTCGAGAGATTCTGTTAACACGAGGCTGACCTTGCCAGACATCAGCATCACCACTTCGTCACCGTGAGGGTGCATCTCCCAACAAGACTAGTCCTCTGCAAACTCATGAGTAGACACCAACTGGTGGCCAATAAATTGCTGGTAGCACTCATCAAGTCGATGATACAAACCTGCATCAACCTGTTCGATTAGCGCCTGTTGATTTGGGTTTAAAACAATGTTGTGTTGCTTAAGTTGCAAAGGCTTATTCATCAGACGTATGTGGTTAGTGGAATACCAGCATTACCTTAACCAGTCAGGTAATGCTCGGCAAGTCTAAGCAGTGGTTTATGAGTATCGCTGTACCTAAACACAATGCCTCTTTGAGTCTGGGCAGAGCATACAGCGATAAGACTACATCAATTACTCTACTCTTCGTTTTCGATAAAATAGGTGCCCCAGCCATCGTAGTGCACTTTATGTTTAGTGGCGATGGCGAGCAATTTTTCGGTGTCTTTGTTGATCAAATCAAGGTCTAACATGCGTTCAACCACAGCATCAAAACAGAACACTTCCCCGCCGTCATCGAGCTCTAGCTCTTCGGCGTCACCCACTTCAAATCCAGCTTTGAAAGCATCCACTGCAGCCTTCTCTAGCGCGTCAAAATCCTCACTGGCAAAATGGTATTCAATGGTATGAGGCTGACTAATATCACTACCATCTTCGGTCAATGCTTCGATTGTTTCTAAATTAAATTCATGCCATTCGGCAAGTTCGTTTGCTGCAGTCATTGACAGTCCTTATGGGCTAAAATTGCGAAAATCGACACTATTGCTGCTGGTCACGGAAGCTGAGTTCCGCATCCAAACCTGCAATTTGTTGGGCCATTTTTTGATGAAAGTAATCGATCATTTCTTTCATCGATTTATTGTTATCGAGGGCTTCAGGTTCGCTGGCAGAAATAAGTAAGGTGCCATTGTTCCAGCGATTGAGTTTGATTTTGTTATGCAGATTGCTGGCTGCAATGGTCACTATGGGTTCATTGGTTGCTTTGGCAATGCGAAATGCCCCGGATTTAAATGGCAGCAATCCACGACCATAACTGCGAGTGCCTTCGGGAAAAAACCAAACAGATAAACGTCGTTGTAGAATTTTTTGCACGGTGCCTTGCAAGGTATCATGCGCTTTCCCCGAGTTTTTACGGTCTATCATTATGTTGCCAGATAACCAGTACACCCAACCAAACACCGGGATCCACTTAAGGCTTTTTTTCCCCACCGTTACAGTGCCACGTTGTGCTGCTGCACAAATAGTCAGTAAATCGTAACTGTTTTGGTGATTGGCAATGAACACAAACGGCCCGCCTTGTTGCACACTCTGAGGAATACGCAGTTCCAGTTTCAAGCCTAAAAACCAAGACACCGAACTGTACAATTTGCCAGCAAGGAAGACGTTGTCACGATGAAAGGGCCGCGCCAAACAAATAATAATCAACACTAGATTGATAAACAGGAAATAGAAAAAAATCAGAAAAATTCGGATAAGGGCTAACACACGGACTTCCGGCAGCGGATTTTGGCGCTAAGTATAACGAGTTTTATCAAGGGGCTACACTACTTCGCACAGTTGTTTATGCTTATTTATTTTGCTCACAAACATAAAATCCATGAAATAGAATGATTTATGTGAATTATGCCAATTATTAGCCGATAATCTTTGAGTGACAACGCAATCAACGCCAATCATGAATAAGGGCAGTTATGCTGAATACGTTTAAACACGAAGATCTTGATGAAGATATTCTCAGTGACTTATTAGAGGAAATTAACGAACTCTACGAGGCCAGTGAACAAACCCTCATCGAATTGGAACTTAAACCCGAAGATAAAGAATTGCAAAGAGCGCTATTTCGTTCCGTTCACACCATCAAGGGTGATTTAGGTTTAGTTAGCTTTACGCCCCTCATTCCCGTTTTGCAACATGCTGAGGATTTGCTCGATTATCTACGTAAAGGGCAAATTAACTACACCAGCAACATGAGTGATTTGGTCCTGTTGACCATGGACAGGGTAAAATTATTTGTGCAAAGCTGTATGACCAATGGCTATGCTGAGTATGATGAAAAACTGTTTGCTCAGTTGGTTAAACAGATAACACGTATTACTCCAGACAATGTTGATCAACATGAAAAATTGCTGGCAGAGGCCGTACTTTTACTCGATCCAAGCTTAGACTTACATCAAGGCGACAGCACTGCGGTTGTTAATGAGGTGGTGGCTGCTCCAGCTGTCAGCATGGCCACCACGGGTATTCCTAAATCAATCAGCAATGAAAAACGCACCGACATTGTGTTCTTTCGTGAATTAATGAAACCCATCGAAAAACGCTCCATGTATTGGGAAGGCCGAGGCGATCGCATTGCCAAATTAGCAGCCTATATTAACAAAGTGGCTGGCTCCCCCATCGACGAAGATCAACTGGCTGTAGCCTGTTATATGCACGATTTTGGCATGGCATTTATGCCCATTGAAGTGCTGCACAAACAAGGTCAATTAAACGACCAAGAGTTTAACTTAATGCGCTCCCACGTTTACAAAAGTGCCCGTTTATTGGAGCACTTAAATCAGTGGAACGAGGCACGTAAAATCGTTATGCAACATCATGAACGCATCGATGGCAGCGGTTATCCATTAGGGATTAAAGAGCAAGATATCTGTGACGGCGCGATGTTGTTAGCCATCCTCGATACTTTTGATGCCATTACCCACGCTAGAGCCCATGAAAATCACTTACAACGTCCAAAGAAAAAAGCGGTAATTGAAATTAATCGTATTGCTAAAGGCCAATTTAGCAACAAGTGGATGCAGGCATTTAATTCAGGCATGGCGGCCTTATTAACAAAATAACCAAAAATATTTATCCAACTCAACAAGCTAGTTTATGCTTATGCACAAATCGGACAGATGAGCGATGTGACACATGAGAACGTTGACGTTCGTCATTTTAATCGGGCTGTTAACAGCACCGACGGCCAAAGCCGTAGAGTCTAAACTTGATGAACGCGAGTTACTCATGTCGTACGTGGTGTATCCGCACGTTGAGTTATATGTGCAATTTATTCAGGACGTTTATCAAGACCTGGGTTATTCGGTCAAGATGATTGCAACGCCAGCCACCAGAGGACTGCTTTTGCTCAGTGAGGGTGAAGTTGACGCCGATGTCGTTAGACTAAAATCCACTGCGGCAACCTTCCCCAATATCCTGTTGGTGGAGCCAGAACTAAAAATCGGCAAATTGGCATTGTTGTGCAGAAAAGAAGTGACATGCACAGAAAGTGTGCTGAATGATCCAAGCGTCGTCATTCTCTCCAGAAAAGCTTTCGATTTTTACTTTCAAGATTATCACTATTCTGCCCAGATCGAGCGAACGGTCAATGACGGTATAGAAATGCTGCGCGCCAAACGAGCAAACTATGCTTTTGTGGTGCTTGATGGACAACTAGAGCTTTTGCCAGACTTTAACGTATTGAACATACAAGACATATCTGTAGTTCATGTTATTCATAAAAAACATGCTAAATTGTTACCATTAATTCAACAAAAAATAGCGGAAAAACTGGAAGATTTTCATCATCGCTTTGATCCTCACTAAAGCGGCAATAAGCCTTAAAGTAACTATTTTATTTGCTGGTAACGACGCTTAAGCCATCCACTCATTTACAAAGCCGATTGCTACAATCGCTTTTTTTCACCGTTCAAATTGCGATTTTCACTCTATATTTTGGCTACCTCCGAACAACTTTTTAACAAAAGGTAAGTCAAATGTTTAAACAATCTCTCCCCGTGTTTACCGCCGTGGCGCTTGCTGTTTCAGCCGCCACCATGGCTTCTTATTCGGCGTTTGCCGAGGGTACACCGAAGTCCAATCAGTTTTGGTGGCCAAAACAACTGAACCTTGGCCCGCTGCGGCAAAATGATCCTGGGTCCAACCCCCTTGGACCTGACTTTGATTACGCCAAAGCGTTTAGCACCCTTGATATTGAAGCCGTTAAACAAGATATCAAAAAGACCTTAACCACCTCTCAAGATTGGTGGCCAGCCGATTACGGTAACTATGGGCCCTTCTTTGTACGCATGGCTTGGCACAGCACAGGCACCTATCGAATGTCAGATGGTCGCGGTGGTGGTGCCGGTGGTCAACAACGCTTTGAGCCCCTGAACAGTTGGCCAGATAACGTCAACTTAGACAAAGCGCGCCGCTTGTTATGGCCGATTAAACAAAAATATGGCAGCAAGATTTCATGGGCAGATCTCATGGTGCTCACCGGTAACGTGGCAATGGAATCCATGGGCTTCACGATATTTGGCTTTGCCGGTGGTCGAGAAGACGATTTTGAGCCAGATATGGTGTACTGGGGACCTGAAAATACCTTCTTGGCTGATGAACGTTATTCGGGGGACAGAAAACTTGAAAAACCCCTAGCAGCAGTACAAATGGGCCTGATCTATGTAAACCCTGAAGGGCCAAATGGTAATCCAGACCCACTGCTTGCGGCGAAAGACATACGTGAGACGTTTGGACGTATGGCCATGAATGATGAAGAAACCGTGGCCTTAATCGCTGGCGGCCATACCTTCGGCAAAGCCCATGGGGCCCACAAACCAGAAGAGTGTGTTGGTCCTGAACCTGCGGCTGCCGGTATTGAAGAACAAGGCATGGGTTGGACAAATAAATGCGGCAAGGGCAATGCAGAAGATACCGTGACCAGTGGGCTCGAAGGCGCTTGGTCTGTCAGTCCTACCACTTGGACGATGCAATACCTCGACAATCTCTATGCCTATGAATGGGTGAAAACCAAGAGCCCTGCTGGGGCAACACAGTGGATCCCTAAAGATAATGCGGCCGCCAATTTGGTGCCAGACGCGCATGACCCAAACAAACGCCATGCACCGATTATGTTTACCACTGACTTAGCCTTGAAATTTGATACAGCGTACCAAAAAATCACCAAACGTTTCAAAGACGATCCAAAAGCCTTTGAGTTGGCGTTCTCTAAAGCGTGGTTCAAACTGACGCACCGCGACATGGGACCAAGAGCTCGTTACGTGGGTAATGAAGTGCCAGCAGAAGTGCTGTTGTGGCAAGACCCAGTACCAGCTGTCGATCATCCTTTAGTCAATGAAGCAGATGTCGCCACGTTGAAAGGTAAAATTCTGGCCGCTGGCATATCCATACCAGAGTTGGTGAGAACCGCTTGGGCTTCAGCTTCTAGCTTCCGAGGTACTGATATGCGTGGTGGAGCTAACGGTGCACGTATCGCATTAGCCCCGCAGAAAGATTGGGCGGTGAATAACCCAAAAGAAGTGGCTAAGGTACTCAAAGCGCTCGCGAAGGTGCAAAGCAACTTCAATAAAGGCCAGCAAGACGGCAAAAAAATATCCTTGGCAGACTTGATTGTATTAGGTGGTGCAGCGGCCATTGAAGAAGCAGCTAAACAAGCAGGTTATCAAACTTCTGTCGCCTTTACTCCCGGACGCACAGATGCCAGCCAAGCGCAGACAGATGTCAATTCCTTTGCGGTCTTAGAGCCCATGGCAGACGGTTTCCGCAACTATTTTGCGGCAAATCAATCACGCTCACCCGCAGAGTTGTTGGTGGAAAAAGCCAACTTGCTGAATTTAACTGTGCCAGAAATGACAGTGTTGGTGGGAGGATTGCGTAGTCTGAATGCCAATATGGGTGGGGCGGCGCACGGCGTGTTTACTGACAAACCTGCAACCCTGAGCAACGACTTTTTTGTCAATTTATTGGATATGTCCACGGTGTGGTCAAAGTCCACCAAGTCAGAGGGCATTTACGAAGGTAAAGATCGCAGTAGCGGTAAGTTAAAATGGACGGCTACGCCAGTAGACCTTATCTTTGGTTCAAACTCTGAATTGCGAGCCGTAGCTGAAGTGTACGCATCTGACGATGCCAAACAAAAGTTTGTTGACGACTTTGTGGCCGCCTGGACAAAGGTGATGACCCTCGACCGCTTTGATTTGATGTAAGCCTTCGAAATACTTGGAAAATGTCAAAAATGGCGCGGCTAAAGCGCCATTTTTTTTATGTCAGTACCCATCGAGGGAATACAGATCTGAGTGCAAAAAAACCACGCTATTGATACAAACCATTCATGCCACACAAGTTTCGAAAAAATCTTGTAAATTCAATAAAAATGTACAACTGTACACTTTAACGCGTTTTATCAATTAAAAATAATAAATATATATATTCATAATATTCAATATCCTAACTATTTACTTAATAAACACTAGCTATCCATCACTGGTCGAACCACAACGTTTAGTGTACAACTGTACGCTCAAATTAAGTAACGACTTCGAAGTGTTTGTGATGATTGTCCATTTACAAGGTGTGTGGTCTTCTTTTTGCCGAATGTTGGGCAATCAAGACTCTCTTTTATGTTATCTGCTCCCACTTATCAGGGTGGTGAAGCCGAATTATTTACCTGGCGTTTATCGTGCAAAAATTTTGCACCTCGGGCTCCAACATCAGCAAGGTGTGCATGTAAGACTCAAAGTTTCCAGACGCTGGCCCGGGTTTGTTGCTGGTCAGCACATAGAATTAATCATCAACAAAAACGGTAGAAACATTAAACGTACTTTCAGTCTGTGTTCTTCCCTTTCACAGTGGCAAAAACACGGTGAAATTGAACTGTTTTGCCGAGTTAATCCAGACGGATATTTCACCCCAACGTTGCGGCGACTGAAAGTGGGTGATGAAGTTAATATTGGCCAAGCCTTTGGTGACTTTGTATGGCAAGCCCACGACCAAACAAGCACATTCATCGCTGCAGGTTCTGGTATTACCCCTATTGCCGCCATGCTGCTCAGTCAAAGGCAGTGGCATTGTGCGGTTACCTTGGTCTATCGAGTAAAAAACCGTTTGCAGGCGCCATTGTTGGCTGAATTGCAACGCTTAGCGCAACAACAAACTCTGTTCAGTTTGGTGGTCAGTGAGAGCAGCCAAGAGTCTGCGTCTGAGTTCATCACTGGGCTAAATACCCTGCCTCAGACCTTGCATTATTACTTATGTGGTCCAAGGGATTTTATGCAAACAGTGAGAGAAAATTTGCTGGGTGCCGGTGTTGACCATGCAGGCATACATCAAGAGCAGTTTGGCTCAGTTAGCCACGCCTCCAGCAGCCATCAAGAAAACGATGAACAGATCATCACCACCTTTTTGCAGGCTGGTGTGCCTAGAAACGTCACCGTGTCTAACACGTCAAACTTATTACAAGGGGCAGAGTTGCATGGCTTGTCACCTAACTTTGGTTGCCGCATGGGTGTTTGTTTTCAATGTGTGTGTCAAAAAGTCTCGGGGCAAGTACGCGACATCAGAAACGGTTTACTCAGCGGCCATGGCGAAGAACAAATTCAACTGTGCATTAGCCAACCCGTCAGCCAACTCGTTATCAAACTCTAAGGTAAAATATGACTCCTACCCCCACACAACTCAATGACCTGCAACGGGATCTGGATAGGCTAAAACAGCGCATTCTGGATCAACTGGGTGAAGACGACGCACGTTATATTAAGCGGGTAAGCTTAGTACAACGACTCAGTGCCATTGCCGGTCGCATATTTATGGTTTTAGGCTTTGTCACACCGTGGTTATGGCTGGTTGGTGTATTATCCTTGGCCTTGGCCAAAATTCTCGACAACATGGAAATCGGGCATAACGTTTTGCATGGGCAATATGATTGGATGAATGATCCCTTATTACACTCTAAACATTATGAGTGGGACATCGCGTGTGACGCTGGCTCTTGGCAACGCACACACAATTATGAACACCATACTTATACCAATATTATTGGTAAAGATCGCGATTTTGGATACGGTTTATTGCGCTTGAGTAACGACCTAAGATGGCGGATACGCAATTTATGGCAGAGTGCGACTTATGTCGTGTTGAGTGTGTTATTTGAATGGGGCATTGCCTACCATGAATTAGCCGGACAGCGGGTATTTAGTCAAAAGAAAAAAGCCGGTCGTCACTCCCAGGTCAGCGACGCGCAGTTAAAAAAGGTATTTTTCAGCAAAGGGACTCGCCAAATCATCAAAGATTATGTTTTTTTTCCTCTACTTGCCGGTCCTATGTTTTTTTGGGTATTGGGCGGCAACTTTCTGGCTAATCTAATCAGGAATTTGTGGACATCAACGGTGATTTTTTGTGGGCATTTTACCCAAGGTGTTCACACCTTCACACAAGAACAATGTCAGAATGAGAGCCGTGGGCATTGGTACTATCGACAGATGTTAGGCTCATCAAATTTTACCGGTCCCACTTGGCTGCATATATTAACCGGGCATTTGAGCTGTCAAATTGAACATCATTTGTTTCCTGACATCCCAGCTCGTCATTATCCGAGCATGACAAGTGAGGTGCAGGCCATCGCCCATAAATACGGCATTGCTTACAACACCGGCAGTTTTATTGGGCAGTATGCGGGCGTTTTTTGGCGAATCATTCGCTATTCTTTTCCGGGGGGATTAAATACTACTCGTCCGTCAATGTAAGGCATTATTGACGATACCGGCTCTATCTTGAAAAGCGCTTTGGACGTTAACCTCCCGTAAGTCAGGGTAAGCCGCGTTATTTCAAGGTAATCTTTCATCTATGAACCAAGTGCACAGCAGTGCACTTGCTTGACTGTTTACATATCCAACTCTTTCAACTTGCGTGTCAAGGTATTGCGCCCCCACCCAAGGCGTTTGGCTGCATCCTGCTTATGCCCGTGCGTGTAGTGTAAAGCGCGTTCCAATAAAATTCGCTCGAAACTGAGTAAGGCCGAATCCAAAATATTGTTCTGCCCAGACTGCAACTGAGTATCGGCCCAGCTAGCTAACAAACTCTGCCAATCACCATTTTTTGTGCCCTGTTCTTGCACCAGCGGCTGTTGGTGAATTTCGGGTGGCAGATCATGCGGTAAGACTTCTTGGCCGCTGGCCATGACCGTTAACCAGCGACACATATTCTCTAACTGCCTAACATTGCCTGGCCAAGGCAACTGCGCGAGAATTTTTTTGGTGTCTTTGCTCAGGGTCTTGCTGTCTACCCCCAACTCTGCGGCGGCTTTTTGTAAAAAGTGGGCAGCCAATAAAGGAATATCTTCACGGCGTTCACTCAAGCGTGGAATATGAATGCGAATAACATTAAGACGATGATAGAGGTCTTCACGAAACTTACCCTCCGCCACACGCTGTTCTAGATTTTGATGCGTGGCCGCAATAATACGCACATCTGCTGACACGGGGTTGTGGCCACCAACGCGATAAAATTGCCCATCCGCCAAGACCCGCAACAAGCGAGTTTGCACACCTACTGGCATGTCACCAATTTCATCTAAAAATAAGGTACCACCATTGGCTTGTTCAAAACGGCCTTGCCGCGCGTTTTGCGCCCCTGTAAATGCGCCTTTCTCATGCCCAAACAGTTCAGACTCGATAAGATCAGCAGGGATAGCCGCCATGTTCAAGGCGACAAAGGTCTGTTTTGCCCTTGGGCTATGTCGATGCAGCGCTTGAGCCACCAGTTCTTTACCGGTGCCCGACTGACCGTTAATCAACACACTAATGCTCGACCGCGACAAACGCCCAACCGCCCTGAACACTTCCTGCATAGCCGGGGCTTCACCAATGATTTCTGGGGCTTTGATCAACTCCGGCGCTTTTGTTTGGCGAGTTTGTTCCCGCGCGTGAGTTAACGCCCGACTGACCAAATTAACGGCTTCGTCGATATCAAAAGGCTTGGGTAGATACTCAAAGGCACCACTTTGATAGGCATTCACCGCACTGTCCAAGTCGGAGTGTGCCGTCATGATGATTACGGGAATATTGGGAAAGCGTTTGTGCACCTCACCCAATAAGGTGACACCGTCCATTTGCGGCATGCGAATGTCTGACACAATTACTTCAGGTTGTTGACCACTCTCAAGTTGCCGCAATAAGTCTTGTGGATTTTCAAAACTAAAGCAGGCGATATTCGCTGTTTGCAGGGCTTTCTGAAGTACCCAGCGAATCGAACTATCGTCGTCCACAATCCACACTGGCTCTGAACTCATGTCTTATGCATCCTTTTTGTCGATGGGTAAATATAAGGTAAATTCGGTATGACCAGCCCAACTCTCAACATCAATTTTGCCTCGATGATGGCCTATCAACGTTTGTGAAATAGATAAGCCTAAGCCCGTTCCGTCTTTTTTACTGGTCACCATAGGGTAAAATAAAGTATCGCGTAATTCCGTTGGTATGCCGGGGCCATTATCAATAAGTTGAATTTTGGCGCACAGTGGAAAGCTAACACCATGAATAATGACATGTCGCTCAATACGCGTGACAATCTTGATTTGTGCTTCACTGTGGGGATGATCAACTAAGACTTGTACGCTGTTGCGGACAATATTCAGCGCGGCTTGTTGCAACATATCTTGGTCAATAAACAAATCAGGAATGCTGGGGTCGTAATCTCGCACAATACGAATGTTGTGACTGCGGTCGAGGCTCACCAAGGTACAGATTTTTTCGAGTACCTGATGAATATTATGCCATTGAAAGTTTGGCCTGACATTCGGTCCTAGTAGGCGGTCCACAAGCTTCGTCAGCCGATCCGACTGTTCAATAATCACCGCAGTAAATTCTTTATGATCAAGATTTTGCAGCTCTTTTTCGAGGAGCTGAGCCGCGCCTCGAATACCACCGAGAGGGTTTTTAATTTCATGGGCCAAACCACGCACCAGTTCACGTGCTGCTTGCTGCTGTGCCCATTGATGGGTTTCTTGGCTGATTTTTTTCTGTTGTTGAATCAGGCGCACTTCCACCAAGTATTGTTGTTCTGTGCTGTGTAAACTTGTCACAGAAACATCTGCCAGAATGTGCCGACCATCAATAAATGAGATAAGCACTTCGCTGTCTGAAAATGCTTCACCATGCTGTTTGGTATTGCGAAAACGCTCTAAATCGAGACTGGAGTTTGCTACGTATTGATAAAGTGAGCTGCCGATAAGAATGTTTAAGCCACGATCAAAAACCGCTTGTGCAGCATGGTTGGCATAACGAATCACCATGTCCTCGTTCAGCAAAATAACAGCTGTCGACAAGTTATCTAGCAGTTGCTCAACAATGGGATTATCTGACATAAACTCGCATTTATCATGCACTGTAAAAGTGCGTAGGGTTAACTTTTCCTCAGCAGTGTGGCCATTCTGGGTGGTGGAATGGCTAGTTTGCGTTAATCAATGCTGAAGCCTTGTGCAAATAAAAGGTTTGCGGATCAGACGATGCAAGGATCTTGCCTGAGTTGTCGATTAAGTTAACTTGCAATACATGTTGGCCACGTTGCACGTCATTTAAGGTAAGTTGATTTTTGCCATTCGTTTTAACTACTTGATTATCAAGCGTTAATTGAAACTTCCCAAGGTAATCGGGGCTAATCTCAAAATGTACAAATACCTCTCCCAGATTACTGCGAATGGTTTCCTCAGCAAGGGGGGAATGAAATGTGATCGTGTAGTTTACTGGGGCTTTTTTCTGGGTTGTGGGTGGATTTGGCGCACCATTGGCGAGTGCCGGGATGACAGCAGCCGTGCTGCTCAGCTCTACTGGCACTGCACCAGGGCCTGCCACATCACTGTAGCTGATACTGCCGTCAGCCTTCACTGTTTTATAAATCGTGGTGGCTCCACCGAAACCGCCAAACAGTATAAGGCCAAACGCTATACCCACTAATCGTCGCAGATCCTTCATATTCTTAGCCATGTTGCATACCGAATAACACAATATACCCACATTGTAGGCAAAAAAAAGCCCGCATGAGCGGGCTTGTTATCAATATCTATATCAATTAACAGCTGTAATACATGTCAAACTCAACTGGGTGAGTTGTCATGTTAAGTTTTTGCACTTCAGCGCGCTTCAACTCAATGTACGCATCGATCATATCATCTGACATAACGCCACCGGCTGTTAAGAAGTCACGGTCATTGTCTAATGCGTCCAATGCCATTTCTAATGAACTACAAACTTGTGGAATGGCTGCGGCTTCTTCAGCTGGCAAGTCATACAAGTCTTTATCCATTGAATCGCCAGGATGGATTTTGTTTTTGATACCATCTAAGCCTGCCATCAACATGGCAGTAAAACCTAAGTATGGGTTAGCAGAAGGATCAGGGAAACGTACTTCGATACGACGCGCTTTTTCACTGTTCACATAAGGAATACGGATTGAAGCAGAACGGTTACGCGCAGAATAAGCCAACATAACCGGCGCCTCGAAACCGGGAACTAAACGTTTGTATGAGTTGGTGCCTGGGTTAGTGAAAGCATTGATGGCTCGAGCATGTTTGATAATACCACCGATGTAGAACAACGCTTCTTCAGACAAACCTGCATACTTGTCGCCAGCAAAGACGTTTTTACCGTTTTTGCTGATGGACTGATGCACGTGCATACCAGAACCGTTGTCTCCAACTAAAGGCTTGGGCATGAACGTTGCTGACAAACCATAGGCGTGGGCGACGTTGTGCACCACGTATTTGTAAATCTGAACTTCGTCTGCTTTTTTAACCATGGTGTTAAACAAACAGGCGATTTCATTCTGACCAGCAGTTGCCACTTCGTGGTGATGTGCTTCAACCGTCAAACCCATATCTTCCATCACTAAACACATCGCTGCACGGATATCGTGGGCTGAGTCGACTGGAGGAACAGGGAAATAGCCGCCTTTAACGCCTGGACGGTGACCCATGTTGCCTTCTTCGTATTCAGTACCTGAATTCCACTTTGCTTCCACGGCATCGATTTTGTAGAAAGAACCAGCCATGTCAGTATGGAAACGCACATCGTCGAACAAGAAAAATTCTGGTTCTGGACCCATCAATACTTTGTCGCCGATACCAGTAGAAATTAAGTACTCTTCGGCACGTGCGGCGATGGAACGTGGGTCACGGTCGTACCCTTGCATGGTGTGGGGCTCTAGAATAGTACAACGGATGTTGACTTGAGTTTCTTCTGCAAAAGGATCAACAACTGCTGTTTCTGGGTCTGGCATTAATACCATGTCAGATTCTTGAATGCCCTTCCAACCTGCAATGGATGAACCGTCGAACATTTTACCGTCTTCAAAAAAGCTTTCGCTTACTTGGTGAGAGGGAATAGATACGTGTTGCTCTTTACCTTTGGTGTCGGTAAAACGCAAATCAACAAATTTTGCTTCGCTTTCTTTGATAAGGTCTAAGGCCTTGTTTGACATTGTGTCCTCCAGATTAAAAATAACAATAAATCACAAGTGGAAATAAACTGTGGGGCTACTCAAGCTATTATCATGCCACATAAGTGGACAAATGAAATGCCCGCCAGCACTGATTTAGCGCCAAACGTTGGAGAAAAGCCAAAATGCGATTGCACCACAATAATGCATTAAAGCACCATGATCGCTCTTTTGTGGTTTTTCTGCACCATAAGCGCTGCAGCGCAACTAAAATCTGCCAAGATAAAACATAAATGTGTACAAACAATATTTGTCATTCGCTAAATGCAACATAAGCCTGTACAATCCGCGCCCAATAAAATTCAGTTAACTAGGTGCTTTCATTTTATGAAAATACCGACCCACCCCACAAGAGAATAGAACATGAGCGTAACGCAAACCTCAATAGACAATTTGAGGAACATAGCAATCATTGCCCACGTCGACCACGGTAAAACAACCTTGGTAGATAAGCTTTTACAACAGTCAGGCACACTGGAAAGTCGCGGTGCAGCCACAGAACGGGTCATGGACTCTAACGACATTGAAAAAGAGCGCGGCATTACCATCCTTGCTAAAAACACGGCGATACGCTGGAACGACTACCGCATCAATATCGTCGATACACCTGGACACGCTGACTTCGGTGGCGAAGTTGAGCGCGTAATGTCAATGGTTGACTCGGTATTGTTGTTGGTTGACGCCCAAGAAGGCCCCATGCCACAAACTCGCTTTGTGACACAAAAGGCCTTTGCTCAAGGTTTGAAACCTATCGTCGTCATCAACAAAATTGACAAACCAGGCGCGCGTCCAAGTTGGGTAATCGACCAAGTATTCGACTTGTTTGATAACCTGGGTGCCACTGATGATCAATTGGATTTCCAAGTTGTCTATGCATCGGCACTAAATGGTTGGGCATCTTTAGATGCTGATAAACCCACGCCAGACATGACCCCGTTGTTTGAAACGATTGTTAAACACGTACAAAAACCTGATGCCGACATCGATGGTCCATTTCAGATGCAAATTTCGCAATTGGATTACAACTCGTATGTGGGTGTTATTGGCGTAGGCCGTATCACACGTGGTTCAGTCAAAACCAACAAACAAGTAACTATCATCGGTCGTGACGGTAAAACGCGTACTGGTAAAGTTGGCCAAGTATTGGGCTACATGGGCCTTGAACGCACTGAAACCGACGTTGCCAATGCAGGTGACATCATTGCTATCACCGGTTTAGGTGAGTTAAAAATTTCAGACACCATCTGTGATAACAACAAAGTTGAAGCATTGAAGCCGCTCACGGTAGACGAACCCACCGTCACTATGACCTTCCAAGTGAATACCTCGCCATTTTCCGGTAAAGAAGGTAAATACGTGACTTCACGTAACATCTTGGAACGCTTGAATGATGAACTTATTCATAATGTGGCATTGCGTGTTGAAGAAACGGCTGACCCCGATAAATTCCGGGTATCTGGTCGCGGTGAATTACACCTAGGCATTTTGATTGAAAACATGCGCCGTGAAGGCTACGAATTGGCGGTATCACGCCCTGAAGTAATTTTGCGTGAAGTAAATGGCGTGTTGGAAGAGCCGTTTGAAACTGTGACTATCGACTGTGAAGAGCAGCACCAAGGTTCGATCATGGAACAAATCGGCTTACGTAAAGGTGAAATGACCAACATGTCACCCGATGGTAAAGGCCGCACGCGCATGGACTTTATCATTCCCAGCCGTGGTTTGATTGGTTTCCAAACTGATTTCATGACCATGACTTCTGGTTCTGGTTTGTTGTACCACACCTTCGATCACTACGGTCCGCATAAAGGCGGCTCAATTGGTGAACGTAAAAACGGTGTATTGATTGCCAATGCAACCGGTAAAGCCTTGACTAACGCCTTATTTAACTTACAAGAACGCGGACGTTTGTTTATCGGTCACGGTGTTGAAGTGTATGAAGGCATGGTGATTGGTATTCATAGCCGTGACAACGACTTAACTGTGAATGCTCTCAAAGGCAAGCAGTTAACCAACGTGCGTGCTTCTGGTACTGACGAAGCACAAACCCTTGTGCCACCGGTGATATTAAGCCTAGAGCAAGCCTTAGAATTTATTGATAACGATGAATTGGTTGAAGTCACACCAAAGAGTATTCGTATTCGCAAGAAATTCTTAACTGAAAATGATCGCAAACGCGCATCACGCAGCAAAGAAGCGTAATAAGACAATGTTGCAAAAAAACCGGCCTCGGCCGGTTTTTTATTGCTCAAGATACTAAGGTTTTTGCGGTTTATCTCTGACCAACAAAAGTAACAGCACACCTAACATGATGGCCATGTCTGCCACATTAAAGATACCTGTGCGCAGGCTGCCTATCCCTACGTTGAGAAAGTCAATCACCGCCCCATCATTCATAGCTCGGTCGTAAAAATTGCTTAAGCCACCGGCAAAAATGAAACTTAAGGCCGTGACTTGCATGCGATTATTTGACTGCGATTTGAGAAGGTATACCAGCAAAGCCAGCAAAACCACACCAACCGCAGCGACAAATAACCAAAAACGCATTGTCTCAGACAAAGTACTACCTAAGCCCAAAAACGCCCCGGTATTTTCGGTGTAGCCAATCCGCACGGTATCTGCCCAATAACGCTGCATGCTAAAATGCGACAGATGGTTTGCAGCCCACCATTTACTCAGTTGATCGCTGACGATGGTCGCAACACACACCGATAAAATAAGCCACAATTTGCTAACAAACGTCATAAACTACTCCCTGAACAGCTACACACTGGATTTAAGTCCGCTAAAAAACCGAGGAATTATGCCAAGTTTCAACCACAATTCTACCTTTTGGTTACTTGTCCGCTATGGCTTTATTCTGGCGTTTGTATTGGTTGTACTAAAAGCCATTGAATACCAGTATTTTTCATTTCGATTTGGCTGGGAGTTGAGTTTAGTCCTGATTGCCGGTGTATTTTTAGCCACCGGCTTTGTTGCCGCACACCGCTGGCGAAAATTGCATGAGAAAGAACAACACATACCGATTTTGACGGTAAAAGAACATAAACTGCTGCAGGGCTTAATAAACGGTTTAAGCAATCAACAATTGGCCGACAGCACATTTTTATCCATCAATACGGTTAAAACACACTTAAAAAATATCTATCGCAAATTAGAAGTTAACAATCGTGCTGAGGCCGTCGCCAAAGCAAAAGTGCTCTATACCCAACCGGTCATAAGCCAAACGGACGCCAAACAAGATTAACGCTTTTTGATGTTGTTATGCCTTATGTGCAGTAACCGTAAGCCACACATTCAAATCATTACAGTTAATACCCCTGTCTCAATAACGTAGGTCACGACATTTATAGCTGAATTCACACTAAACTATCTAAATCACCCATTTTTCACCCGCTAAATTGGCCTGAATATCTTTCTTTTTTGCCTAGTTATCATAGAGTTGTGGTTCAACATCAGCATGGAGACACAGCATGTTTAGGTCAATTTGGCGTTTTGGTTTGATTTATGGATTAGCATTGGGCATCGGGTTTTTCGCCTCACATTTGTGGTTAGGTAGCGCGCCAGAAAATTTCAGCACCGGCGAAGTGGTGGGTTATAGCGTTATCATTATCAGCTCATTAGCGATTATTTTTGGGGTATTAGAATATAAACGTGATATCGCCCCCTTGCCCCTCGGATTTTTGCGTGGTGTCGGCATTGGTTGTGGTATCAGTTTAATCGCGGCGTTTATTTTTGCCCTCTACAACTGGGTCTATCTTGAATACATCAATCCGCAATTTACCGCCACTTACATCGAATATATGCAGCAGCAAGTCAATAGCAGTGCCGCCACTGCAGAAGAAAAACAGCAACAGTTGTCGGAGTTGGCTAGCTATGGCGAAATGATGGCCAGCAATGTTGCGCAGGCCTTGGTCATGTTTGCTACAGTATTTGTAGTAGGCGTGGTATTTAGCCTTGCCAGTGCACTACTGCTGCGCAGTGAAAAGCCAAAATCTAATTAAGGAACCTACAATGACAACACCAGCGCTTGGTCAGTTTTCCATCAGTTTGGCAGTAAATGATATCGCCAAATCGAAAAAATTTTATGAAACCCTTGGTTTCAGTGCCCTAACAAACTGCGGTAGCGTGGCTGACAAATGGCTCATCATGCAACATCCCAGCTGCACTATTGGTTTATTCGAAGGTATGTTTTCGTCCAACATTCTTACCTTTAATCCGAGTGATGTACGCGCCATTGAAGCCCATTTAAACGCGCACAATATAGAAATCGACTCGCCGGTTACCAGCTCAAAAGGCCCCGGTCACTGCATGCTCAAAGACCCAGATGGTAATGTAATAATGTTTGACCAACATTGAGGGTGCTTCCATTATTTGGCCATGAAAATCATGGGAGATATTGGATGTCAGACTATTATTGTTGGCGGTGTCACCACCCACTGAAGCAACTCATCTTGCCACTTTCCCGACGTGAAGAATGTGGCCATTGCCAAGCAGATCAGCATGTGTGCAAGATGTGTGTGCACTATTTACGTGGGCGTTGTGATGAAGATCGAGCAGACACGATGAGTGATCCTGACAAGGCCAATTTCTGCGATTACTTCCAACTGCGCAGTGGGTCAAGCACATCAGACGCGGGGCTGAAACTCGACAAAAATGAGCAAGCGAAAGCCAAGTTAGCGGCTTTATTTGGTGATCCCTCCCCTGAAGCAACAAGTAGTGATGAGCAACTGAGTTCTAGCGAATTGGCTGAAAAAAAATTACGCGGTCTCCTGAATCAATCAGGGTTTTAACTGAACGAACATTGATATCAGTGATTTTCATTCACAAATGCGCCATCAATAAAACCTGCTATTGGCACATTTCTGGTATGCTGTAGCAGGCTTTAGTTTTCACGGAGATTTTTTATGTTACTGGCAACGCTTGCCATTTTACTGGGTTTGCCCTTGCTGATTTGGAGTGCAGAACGCTTTATTCACGGGGCATCATTTACTGCAGGATATTACGGCGTTTCTCCCTTATTTATCGGTATGTTTATTATCGGTTTTGGCACCTCAGCTCCAGAAATTATTGTATCGGTCATCGCGGCGATGCAAGGCAATGGGGGCTTAGCGCTGGGTAATGCCTATGGCTCGAACATTACGAATATTGCGCTAGTGGCAGGTATGACAGCCTTAATCAGCCCCATCGTGGTACAGAGCAGTATTATCCGCAAAGAGTTACCCTTGCTGTTAGCTATTTCCTTCTTTTCCGTATGGCAATTGTTTGATCTTGAATTGTCTCGAGACGATGCATTTTCGCTATTGGGGATATTTGTCATCCTTATCGTGTGGAGCGTATGGCAAGCGAAAAACGGCGCAAGCGACAAGTTTGCTGACGATGTTACTGATGCCATCAAAGGCGATAAATCCGAACTCAAGCCGCATTTACTGTGGTTATTGGCTGGCTTAGTGTTGTTGGTAATCAGTTCACGCATATTAGTGTGGGGGGCCGTTGAAATAGCCACAAGTTTCGGAGTCAGCGATGTGATTATTGGCCTAACTATCATTGGTATTGGTACCTCACTGCCAGAGCTTATCTCTTCATTGATTGCAGTGCGTAAGGGTGAACATGAAATGGCCATTGGTAATGTTGTTGGCTCAAACATGTTTAATACCCTAGCGGTTGTCGGTTTGGCGGGCACTATTCAACCCGTGTGGATAGATTCTTCATTTGTTTACCGAGACGCCATGTTGATGTTAGCTGTTACGGTTGCCCTACTGGTATTTTGTTTAGGTATTAAAGGCCCTGGACGTCTTAACCGTTTAGAAGGGGGGGCGTTATTGCTGTGTTTTGGTATTTATAACTGGTACTTAGTGAGTATCAGTTTTTAACAAAAAGCCGCTTCAATAGCGGCTTTTTACAGAATGCTGACTTAGTGGTCAATTTTGTTAATACTATTTAACTCGCCTTGGGATAGTCACTGTAACCTTTTGCATCATGGCTATACAAGGTGGCCTGATCAGCCTCTGCCAAGGGCAATCCTTTGGCAAACCGCTCCACTAAATCCGGATTGGCAATAAATGGCATACCAAAAGCCACGGCCTCAAGCTGCCCTGACTCTAACGCAGCGTTTGCCTCAGCAAAGCTATAACCCATATTGGCAATCACATTACCATCGTAATTATCAGCTACGGTAGTCAACACATCCCCACTTTGCTTCTGTTCAAAGTCGGCACGCATAATGTGTATATAAGCCAAGTCATATTCATCTAAGCGCTCAGCCAAATATTCCGTTAGGCTTAATGGATCGCTGTCCTGCATGCTGTTGAAACTGTTGAGGGGCGATAACCTTACGCCCACATAGCCTCTACCCCACACATTTACCACTTCATCCAATACTTCAAACAAAAGGCGTGAGCGATTTTCTAAATCGCCACCGTATTCACCATCACGTTTGTTTGAACCATCACGCAGAAATTGATCGATGAGATAACCATTAGCCGCGTGTATTTCAACACCATCAAATCCTGCTTCTTTGGCGTTAATCGCCGCTTTGGTAAAGTGATCAAGAATGTCGGGAATGTCTGAATCTTTGAGTACTTTGGGGACTACGTAGGGTAACTTGCCTTCAGGCGTATGCACGGAACCATTAATCGCGATGGCACTGGCACCAACTGGCACCGCCCCGTTATTCAATGCAGGATGACACGCTCTACCACCATGCCACAGCTGCAAAAATATCTTACCGCCTTTGGCGTGCACTGCGTCGCACACCTTGCGCCAAGCACTCACCTGTTCTGTGGAATAAATACCGGGTTCTCGGTAAAAGGCCGAATGCCCTTCGGCCACCATGGTAGCTTCGGCAATAATTAATCCCGCAGAAGCGCGTTGACTGTAGTAATCCACCATAATGTCGGTTGGTACATGTTCAATAGTGGCTCTACAACGAGTGAGGGGGGCCATGATAATACGGTTAGCTAAATCGACTTTGCCCAAAGTGACGGGCGTAAAAAGATCAGTCATGAATACATTTTTCCTATTTGATCCAGCATTTTTATTTTTAATAATCAAAGATTAAGGCTTATGAATGCAAAGAACCGTGTATTGACAAATTTACCTTGCCCTTGCTGACATCGCCGTTAATTTGCACCTTACGTTAAAATAGTGCTCTTGCAAAGAAACACAAGCGTTATGACGTATTTAGCATGCGGATAAATACGAGTGCTGTCAGTGATTGGTTTTTCCCTGCAAAACGACACCGGGTGAAATATTGCATAAATGAAGCATGTATTAATATTTCAATCAACAAACCATCACGTTCAAAAAAGGTTGCTGCACTATTAAGGCTTGCAACAATGCAACTCAACAGATCTTTATCGCAGTATTAACTCAGAGAAATTTTTGACAGGCTCTATATTCATTGTAAAGTTAGGTCAATTAAGCACTCGTAACGAGAGTCTTTTAACTACCATCACTGGGATACTATTTAACTCCGTCAGAGTATTTAATTATGTTTGTAAATTTGCTGTATTTTCGGATATTTTTATCAAATATTAAGTACATGATATTGATTTAAAAGGATATTTATTTGTTTTATAAATCAACTAAAATTCGCTGTTGTGTAACGAAACAAACCGATTCACAGAATAGGGTAACATATACGTTTAGATGCGCTAGAGGGGGATAAATATGGAAATCGCCGTAATGGGGATAATCCTCTGTGGAGTATTATTTGTTTGGCCCATTTGGTTTATGAAGAAACGAGTGCAAGAGCACCATAGACGACTGCTAAGGGCCGCAGTGTTCATACTGCTGCCGCTGTATGGTTTTTTGTTTTTTCTGCTCTATTACTACGTGTTAACGGATGCCTACAAAACATAATTGTAGAAACTCTAAAATTGAACAAGCTGCTACAAAAAATATTGTGGTAGCTTTACGTTTATAAATCAACTCAGACGTCATGTTTGCCAGACCTTAGATGTTAGAACTTAATCTAATTGCTGTCAGAGAAAAATGTCATTATTTCTGAAACTTACTAGGTAAAAAGACGGTATTACGAGTAGTGATTGTACATTCCGTGAATTTGTTGGCGTAACCAGCTTAAGGCGGGATCATCGTCGGTTTGTGTATGCCAGTACAAATGCGTCTCTATATGGTTTAATTTAATTGGCATGGGCAGCAATAATATACTCGGCGATGGCGCGGCAGACATGATCTGGCTGGCCACTTGACTAGGCAGCGTTAATAACAAGTCACTTTGTCCAGCGATGATGGCGGCGGCATAATAATTTTGACAACGCAGAGAAATACGCCGTGATAGGCCTTGTTGTTGTAACTGAATATCCTCAGCTGCAGCGCCACTTGGTCGATTTGATACACCAATGTGCTGTGCACCGAGGTATGTTTGTTTATTCAGTGAATCTAGCAATGGGTGCCCTTGTCTTAGCACCACACAAAACTCATCGTCCACTAATTTTTTGTGCATAACGGGTGCCTTAATGGGCAATGCTACATCCAATGCCACATCAATATGACCAGCTGCTAATGCACGGGTAAGGTTAGTCCTTTCTACTTTGATGCTCGCTAGGCTGGTAAACGGTGCTTCTCGATGCAGCATAGTAATAAGGCGAGTTAACATGGTCGGTTCCAGTGCATAGTGCAAGCCGATGCGAAAATGATGTTGGCTAGTGACAGGGACAAAGTTTCCCCAGTGTTGCAGTATTTGTCGCAGCCTACTGAGATTATCGATGATTTGTGGCGCCATTCGTTGGCAGGCACTGGTGGGCAACATTGAATGTTGACTGCGCACAAATAGTGGATCACCCAGCACCTCCCGTAAACGTTTCAAGGCATGGCTTACCGCTGATGGCGTAATGTGCAGCACATCAGCGGCTCGTGACATATTTTGTTCCTGATAGATGCTTTCGAATACTTTAAGCAGGTTCAAATCAAGTTGATTGATAGCTTGGCTCATGGCAGCGCCTAGATGAACTGAATTCATAATTACCCTATAGTAACTTTCATTTCATTCAACACAAGCTTTAGCCTATGCTTAACAACATTCAGACATACCGAGAGAGTCATCATGGATTTCGCCCACAACCCAAAAACTGAACAATATCTCAGCCGCGTTAAAGCGTTTATGGATGAACATATTTATCCCAATGAAGACGAGATCTATGCCGGCACCCACAAACTTAATCCAGATGGCAACTGGCAGAATTGGCAGGTGCATCCTCTTATTGAGCCTTTAAAACAAAAAGCCCGTGAAGCAGGCTTGTGGAATTTATTTTTACCAGACGCCACCTCAGGGCAAGGCTTAACGTGTTTAGAATATGCGCCTTTGGCTGAGCAAATGGGGCGTTGTACCTTTGCTTCAGAGATTTTCAATTGTAATGCCCCTGATACCGGAAACATGGAAGTGCTCTACCACTTTGGCAATAAAACACAACAGGAGCAATGGCTTAAACCTTTGCTGGCGGGGGAGATTCGCTCAGTATTTGGCATGACCGAACCCGATGTAGCCAGTTCAGACGCCACCAACATGCAAGCCACATGCACGGCAGATGGCGATGATTTGGTGTTAAATGGCAAAAAATGGTGGACCACTGGCCTTGGCCATCCCAATGCTAAAGTTGCTATTTTTATGGCTTTGTCGAATCCACAAAATGACAAACACAGTCAACATTCTATGATCATCGTACCCCTCGACAGTCCTGGCATCGAAATAAAACGCATGCTGCAAGCCTATGGTGACTACGATGCCCCTTTCGGTCACGGTGAAATGCATTTCAACAACGTGCGAGTGCCAAAAGGCAATATATTAGTGGGCATGGGACAAGGTTTTGCCATTGCCCAAGGACGCTTAGGCCCGGGCCGCATTCATCACTGCATGCGCGCCATTGGCATGGCAGAAAAAGCCCTAGAACTGGCGATGCAGCGCAGCCTAAGTCGCACTGCCTTTGGCCAACCTTTGTTAAAATTAGGTGGCAATGGCGAGCGAATTGCTGATGCCCGCATCGCCATCGACCAAGCGCGTTTGTTAACACTGCATGCGGCGTGGAAAATTGATAAGGCTGGCGTTAAACATGCTATGACGGAAATTTCAGCCATCAAAGTGGCGGTGCCTAACATGTTGCAAAACGTGGTAGATATGGCGGTGCAAATTCATGGTGGTGCGGGCATGTGTAATGATTTCCCCCTCGCCCGTTTTGCCGCAGGCGCCCGCGCCCTGCGTTTGGCTGACGGCCCAGATGAAGTGCACAAAGGCATGGTGACACGCCTCGAATTACGTAAATACAAAGGCTAAGATGAAGATTACAGGTAAGGGAACGAAGCAACACGATGAGCAATAAAGTTGTCGATCAAGCTGGGCAAGTCAGACCTGGTGAAGAATTAGCGTTAAGCCACTTACACCCATGGCTGCAACAACAGTTGCCACACTTACGTAGTCAGCTAAATCTAACTCCGCCCAAGGTCAGTCAATATGCTGGCGGGGCGTCAAATTGGACTTACTGTCTCAGTTATACCTTAAACGATGGCTCACTGTATGAGGTGATCCTGCGCCGTGCTCCCGCAGGGACAAAAGCAAAGGGCGCCCATGACATGGGCCGTGAATACCGTCTGCAGCAAGCCTTAAAACCAGTATATTCTTATGTACCCGCCATGTTGGCTCACAGTGATGATATCAACCTCATCGGCAGTGAGTTTTATGTGATGGAAAAACTCAAGGGCATTATTCCCCGCAAAAATCTGCCCAAGGCGCTGCAATTATCTGCTTCGGATACACGGCGTTTATGCACAAATGCCCTAGATAGTTTAATCGAACTTCACCAAGTTGATTATCAGGCCGCCAACTTAAGCCATCTGGCCAAAGGTGAGGGTTATGTAAAAAGACAAATTGACGGCTGGAGTAGCCGTTATCAAAAAGCCCGTACTTGGAATGTGCCAAAGGCCAGTTACGTTATGGATTGGCTTGCGAATAACCAACCTGAACATGAACATATTTGCCTGACCCACAATGATTTTCGCTTCGATAACTTGGTGCTAAACAGCGCCGACCCGACCCAGATTATTGGTGTTTTGGATTGGGAACTCGCGACATTGGGTGATCCCTTAATGGATCTTGGCAACAGTTTGGCCTACTGGATCAACGCTGATGATGATGGCATTGCCCAAAATACGCGGCGTCAACCAACCCATCTGCCCGGCATGCTGAGTCGCCAGCAAGTGATTGACTACTACCTCGCAAAAACCGGCTTTAAGGTGGATAACATGGCGTTTTATCAGGTTTACGGTTTGTTTCGCTTGGCCGCCATCGTGCAACAAATCTACTACCGTTATCACCACAAACAAACCCGCAATCCAGCCTTCAAAAACCTCTGGTTTTTTGTGCATTATTTACTGTGGCAGTGTCGCCGAGCCATCAAGGGGAAACGCTAAATGGCCAGTATTTACCTTATCCGCCATGGTCAAGCCTCCTTTGGGCACGACAACTACGATTGTTTATCCAGTCTTGGTGAACAACAATCGAGTTTATTGGGTCAGCATTTTGCACAGCGACACATTCAATTTGATTATGTTGTTCAAGGTGGCATGTTGCGCCACCAGCAAACTGCACAACACTGTTTGGCTCACCTGCCACACACAGAGCGCGAAGTGCAATTTGACGCGCGTTGGAACGAATATGATTTTCAAGATATCTTGGCGCAATTGGATACGCAATTTGCCACTGCGGGTTCAACCAAACGTTATTTAATGGCGCAGACCGATCCCGAAAAAGCCTTGGAGCAAATCTTAAATCAAGCCATGGACCGTTGGGTAGCTGGGCAGCACGACCATGACTATGCCGAAAGTTGGACAAGCTACCATACACGTATTAATGCCGCGTTAGCGGCAACCCTCGCACTGGCCGACACCGCCAAGCACATCGCCGTGTTTACCTCTGGCGGGCCCATTTCTTTGGTCAGCCAGCAATTATTGGGTGTACCAGCCAGCCAGCTGATGAATTTGAATTGGACCTTAGTCAATGCGGGGGTGACTAAACTGATTACCTCGCGCAAAGGTTTGTTGTTATCAAGCCTCAATGAACACGCCGTGTTTGATAACCAATACAAACACTTGATTACCTATAAATAAGCCAAAGAAGACACACAACATGACAAGACAAAATATCCTGATTACCGGCGCTAGTTCTGGTTTAGGTCGTGGTATGGCCATCGAATTTGCCAAAAAAGGACGCAATTTGGCCTTGTGCGCACGGCGCATCGATCGCCTTGAAACCCTGAAAGAAGAACTCTTGGCTATTAACCCCACCATTCAAGTTTTTATCCGTGCTCTAGACGTGGATGATCATGATGCAGTGTTTAAGGTATTTGCTGACTTTAAAGAAGATTTGGGCAGTGTTGATCGCATTATCGTCAATGCTGGCATGGGCAAAGGTGCGTCGGTGGGCAGCGGTTATTTTTATGCCAACAAACAAACCGCCATCACCAATTTTGTTTCTGCCCTGGCTCAATGTGAAGCCGCTATGCAAATCTTCCGCCAGCAGCAAGCAGGACACTTAGTGACTATCTCATCGGTGAGTGCGGTGCGCGGAGCAAGGCGGGCTATGACGGTGTACGCCGCCACCAAAGCTGCATTAAGCTCGCTGACCGAGGGCATTCGCATTGATGTCTTGGGTACCCCCATTAAAGTGACCACCATCCATCCAGGTTTTATTCGCAGCGAAATAAACGAGAAAGTGAAAAAAGTCCCGTTTATTGTTGACACCGAAGTAGGTTGTCAAGCCATGGTTAAGGCCATAGAAAAAGAAGTGGCCAACAGTTTTGTGCCCACCTGGCCATGGGCGTTATTCCGTTATTTAGCTCGCATCGCACCACTGAGTATGTTGGCGAAATTAAGTTAGGGGCCTAATTAATCTAAAAACGGGATCTACGCATCCCGTTGACTACCCCCCTGTTCCGTCGCAAAGTAATGCCTTGAGCGAACTACAGCGCTGCAAAGTGGTGCGTGGTTAAGGGTTGAGCCAAGGACCTTGTGATGCAAGATTTTCGAAAAGTGTTAACTGCCAGTGATTTTAAACCGTTTTTGCAAAAATCTGATGCCCGGGCGTGGCTAACGGTGGTAATTAATTATGCCCTGATTGCCCTCGCCTTTTTACTGCCAGCCTTATGGCTGAATCCTGTCACAGTGGTTATGTGTTTAGTATTGCTGGGTAACCGACAACTGGGTTTGGGCATTTTGATGCACGACTGTGTACACAATGGCCTGTTTCGTTCTGCCCGATTGAATCGCTGGGTGGGAAAGTGGTTATGTGCAGCGCCGATTTTGGCTCAGTTTGAAGGCTACCGCCGTTACCACTTACGTCATCATGCCAAAGCAGGCACTGAACAGGATCCCGACTACCCCAACTATCGACTTTATCCCGTTGCAAAAGCCAGTTTTTTACGTAAATGCGGGCGCGACTTGCTGGGTATTACCGGTCTTAAAAATACTTACATCTTACTGCTCATGTATGCAGGTATGCTCGACTATGACATGGCCTATCAGTCTAGTCAGGCGGCCTACAAACCCCGGATTTGGCAGATAGTCGCGAATCTCATCAAGAACTTATGGCAAACACTGGTGTTTCATGGCTTGCTGTTAGCGCTGCTGCTAGCGTTTGATGTGTTGTGGCTCTATGGTCTGCGGTGGCTAGCATACTTCAGCACATTTATGCTGTTTTCGAGAATTCGCAATGCAGCCGAACATGCTGCGGTGCCAAACCTACTCGATCTCGATCCGCGTTTACACGCCAGAACCGCGTATGCCGCATGGTGGGAACGGCTAACGGTAGCTCCCAATCATGTTAACTATCATTTAGAACACCATTGGCAACCCGCCATCCCCCCGTATCGACTCAAAGCCTTTCACCAATTTTTGCAAGACAAGGGGATTTTACACAACACCACAATTTTTAAAGGCTACAAGCAGGTGGTGATGACATTGCTCCAATAATTAGTTAACCCCAATCCTGTTTAAGAAATTGAACAGGATTGGGGTTAACTAATTTCCCTTCGTCTGCTGCCCATACTTTTATAGAACTCTCGCCACCATTACCAAAAGCGGGCGATTGGTATACGTAGTTGTTAAAATAGGCGGGTTTATCGATATCCTGTTTTTTACCATCGCCTATGAAGAGCAACACGTTAGTTCGAGTTTGTAATACTTTGAAGTCGTCCATAAACTGATAGTGAGTGCTGAAAAATGCAAACGCATTGTTTGGTGCCAACTTTTTTGCTCACCAACTTATCTCTTTGTCTTCAAGAACAATCACCTCGGCGCTGTCTTTGGGATTTGATTGTTTCAATTGGGCTAACACTGAATTCAGCTCAGTGGCGATGTATTGACGAAAATCTACGTCTTCTGTGACGTCAAATAGTGGTTCAATGGTAATCCTCGCAGATGTCGACCTATCGTCGTTTACTGACGAATCAATTGCAGCTCCAATGAGACCTCCGCCCAAGGCACCAGAAACATTAGATAATTCAACTGATGGTTTAACTTCATCTTGAATTACTAAGATGTAAGATTCTAACGATGTAATAGCATCGCGTGAGGCGTGAGGCTTGAGGCAATGGCGTGAAACTAGGCGCACTGACACACGCTTGCAGACCAAGCAAACATATAGCAGCTAGTAGAAACTTCTTTAGCATAAGTATCCCGTTTTATTTAGGGGGTTAATTAGATTTATGTGCAGTTTTCGAGGAGGGTTTGTTTAACGCAGGTAAGCACTTCTTCCTTGATAGTTGCCGACAGAGAGTATGATAGCTAAACCCAATAATCAATCACTTCATCGAGTTGAGTAAATACAAAAAACTCAAATAAAGTGATTGATTATGCGGATCCAGTTTTTCGACTTCTCAATCTCGCAAAATCGCTGGCAATGGACTCGGGGTTGGCAATGCTCTTGGCAAAGGCTCTCTCGGCATTAAGCTGTCTGCTATGGCTGCTTGGTAGGCTAAGGTGGCTAAAAACGCCGCTGATACCATTAAATCTTCAGGTACGATGTGATCTAGGGTATCCACATTAGCATGATGAGTATGTGACCAATAGTCTAGTTGGTCTTGAAGCAGGTTAAAGGCTGGTAGCCCTACCGCATCAAACGCTTGATGATCTGTTCCCCAATCATTGCGTGGCACAATGGTAGCAATACCATGTTCGTGAAAGGGTTGCATCGCCTGGTCAAAGATGGGTTTGGCCATATCATTTCCTTGCGTCAGGATGCCGCGGGTTTTGCCACTGCCTGTATCAATATTGAAATATACCGAAAAATGTTCATGCGCTGGGCGTAGTTGCATGGCAACAGGATCGCCGAGATGTTTTTTGACATACCGTCTTGAACCATAATGGCCAACTTCTTCAGCGTCCCATAAACCGAGTCTTACGGTGCGATCCAACTTAAGGTCGAGTGTTTTTAAGATACGCATTGCTTCCATAACAATAGCGACCCCTGCACCGTTATCGGTTGCGCCAGTGCCAGTGTGCCAAGAATCCAAATGAGCACCGAGCATCACAACTTGGTTTTTTTTATTTTGCCCAGGTAAGTCAGCGATCACATTGTTGCCTTGTGCGTGCTCATTGGGAAACTGCGCCGCTATGTTGAACTTAACACTGACTGGCATATCACGTTCAACCAACCGAACGAGGCGATTATAATGTTCTGGCATCATTTGCATCGCAGGTGGGGCGATGTTATCTCGTGGATCAAACGAACCAAATGCTTCAGCAAAAATCACTCCACCGTTGCCCTCTTGGTTGGTTTGCATGACACCTGCAACCCCTTCTTGCAAGAAAAAATCTATCAGGCGCTGCATAAGCTTTTGATAGCGCTCACTGTAATCGGCTTGGATCTCTGAGGGGACTATTTCAAGCATCAGCAACTGTTTTGCCGCATCCCCTGGATAGTCTAACAATGGCCACGCATAAAGATCATCGACAAGCGGGTCTCGCGCACTTTGCATGTCTTGCAAATCGCCGTCTGACCAGCGCTGAACCTCAGCCTCAAACGGTAAAGAAAAAGGGCGTTCTGCATTAAGTAAAACGACTTTCCCACGCAAAGTGCCAAGGTATTGCTGCTTGTATGCTTCGATGCGCTGGGCAAGCTTCAGCAAGTTTTGTTGAGCTGGATCATCGGCCCCTTCCCACAATGGGGCATAAACAACTTGCGCTTGTACATCCCCTTGGGTACCAGCACTCCAGGCTAACGGTACGGCAACTAAGCTTGTTGGCTGCGGCGTTAGCATGTGCACAGAAATATTAGACCATGACCAACTACGCCCAAACTCACCGATACTTTCTAACCTTGTATCATGGATGCCCATGTCTTTGAGGGTCAGCACCGCCCAGTTTGCTGCTTGCAAATATTGAGGTGAAGCAGCGAGCCTTGGGCCATTGACATCAGATAAGTAGCTCACATAATCCATAACCTGAGAATGATTAAAGGCTTGGTCTTTAATTTGACTTACCACGTTCAAATCAAGGTCTTTCGCCAACGAGGGATGCACGACGCTTAGCAGCAGCCAGCCAAGGGATAAGGTGTGTAAACGCATGATACGGCTCATGATAACTATAATTGTCTATTAAAACACAAAGTATTCCGTGACGGATAGAAACTTAAGCGCTGCGGGCTTGGAGAAGAATCCTCAATGTTTACTGACTTTGGCAAATGAATAAAAGCAAAGTCAGCGCTGGGAAAGCGTGGTAAAACGGCTGAAAGCGAGATAACATTTCACCATTAAAAATAGCGGTATCACTGTATTTGAGCGCAACCTCTAGGTGATAGCAAAATACCCCCGAATTAGATAGGCTGCATGCGCAAATATTCTTTAATTTTGTCACTTTGCTTGAGTTTTTACCTCAGCGCCGAAGAAGCAACCTTGAGTTTCTCATTAGCCACAACTGAACTTCCCCCTTTTGTTTATCTTGATGAAAATAAGCAAGCGCAAGGTTCGTTGGTGGATATGTTAACCACTGCGCAACAGCACTCAAGCATGCGAATTCACATCATGGTGATGCCTTGGGCTCGTGCCTTTCAAGAAGTAAAAAAGGGCAGCATTGATGCCCTCATGCCTACTTTAATGACTGAGGAACGACAGAATTTTTTTGTTTTTCCGCGCTTACCTTTAGCCCATTTAGGCAAAAGTGTGTTGATAAAACGCATTGAAGATCCCTTTGAATTCACCGGTCTTGCTGCACTGGATAATCTAAAGGTCATTGGCATGCTGCGACACGCCATGATCGACGAAGAATTCCATCGTTTAGCCAAATCTGGCAATCTTAATATTTATGAAACGACTCGACTCGACGACGCTTTACTGATGTTGGCACAAGAAAAAATCGACTTGGTTGCCAGTGATGCCACCATCGCCTTAACCACCATTAATAAGTTAGGGCTTGAAAAAAGGTTTCAGTTTTATACCCTGCGCCTCGATGGAAAACCCTCCTATATCGCGTTCTCACCGGCTTTTGCAAAGACATATGATGTTAATCAAATCATGGAGCAAATCTTAAATACCGCCGGGGACTAATTCGTTCACCCAACACGTTTAGTCACTAAGTCGGTTACCCACCCTAGTTATTGGTCAGATTGAGTAAGGTGAATATTTACGAAGGCAGTACAGGATTAAGAGTTCTCCAACGCCAGCCAGGCAATCCAATATGATGACCCTTTTCTGCTCATTAAAAAGCAGGATGACGATCCTGCTTTTTTACAAAAATACTGCGGGGTATTAGGTGAATTACTTCACTTTCAATTGGCGCCGACGCAGCAACGCGCCACCTAACAAAGCCAGAGAAAACAAACCAATATTGGCTGGGGCAGAGACATCTGTACTCACAACATTGACGTCAATGGCCAAACTTTCTAATAACACGGCAATGCTGTTTGGGTTACCAGCTCCATCTTCAACCATCGTCGAAGCTGTCATCCTTAAGTTGTAGGAACCAGCGCTATTTGGGTCGAAGTCAATGGCAGGTGGCACGACATACAATGGATTGTCTAACCACGAGAAATGCATGTTTTGACTTGTTTGAAAAACGTTGCTATCACCTGCTTCTGCAAGTGCCCAAGCGGCAATATCAATTGTACCAAATGAAATCGCAGCACTTGGATCGGTATCGTAATTAAAGCGCAGAATTAAAAGTTGATTAGCTTGGGCTAAGTCAGCAAAAAAATCAGAAAAAGTGATGTTACCGTCAATGGCCAAGTAAAGCCCAAAGTTCCAATTGGCACCTGGCGTTGTCGCTGCGTTACTGCAATTAACTGCGTTAATTCCCGCCATCGCAGTAAATGTGCCCGCGCCATCATTGGCGACTGGGTCTGTGCAATAACGTTCGGTTGCCGTTAAAGCCATAGTTAACGTTTGTTGACCAAAATCAAACTGTGACCAAGCCACGGCGTCATTAGGAATACCGCTCCCACCACCGGTGTATGGATCGAACTGGCCAAAATTTTGAAAGATGGGACTCGCTTGCACGGCCACAGCGAAAAAACTGCTCAATAACCAACTAAGACTCAAAATTCGTGTTTTCATGTATGCCTCTTATTTGTCAACAAATTGTAAAATCGCTTTAGGTAAGCAAATTTTTAACCACAATATATAATCATTTTAAATCAACCGCTTACAAATCTTTGCGGTTTTTTGTTTAAGGTTTTGTAAATTTTTTTGACACTTTTTTGATCAATCCATTGTATTTTGCGACACCTTGTAGCGATTTTTTGCTCACTGTTTACCTCAGTTAATGCCACGAAATAAGCGTAAAATTTAATTAGCAATATATGTATACAATATTTATTATGTATACATTATTAAATTCAATTGGCAACGTTATGGCAAAACCGTGGCTGCAAGATGTGAGTTTGTCGGCTATCAGCGCGGGCTTTATTGCCGTGTTGGTGGGTTTTGCCAGTGCCATGGCGATTGTTTTTCAGGCTGCACAAGCGGCTGGCGCCTCGCAAGCGATGCTCATTTCTTGGGTATGGGCTTTGGGTTTGGGTATGGGAATTGGCTGTTTGGGTTTTTCTTTATATTATCGCCGACCGATTATCATTGCCTGGTCCACCCCAGGCGCAGCCTTACTTGCCACCAGTTTAGTGAATAGCAGTATCGAACAAGCTATTGGGATTTTTATCTTTGTGGCGCTGTTAATTTTATTCACAGGCTTATCTGGGATGTTTGACACCCTGACCAAACGACTGCCTCTGCCAATAGCATCAGCAATGCTGGCTGGGATATTGGTGCAATTTGGTTTGGGTATTTTTACCGCACTGCAGACAAGTCCTTGGTTGGTGGCTGGCATGTTGGGGGTTTTTGTGGTGGCCAAACGATTTGTTCCTCGATACGCCATTTTATTGGTGTTAATCTCTGGGTTATTGTTGGCTTGGCAGCAACAGAGTCTCGTTATAGAAGCCTTACAGTGGTCATTTGCCAGACCTGTTTGGGTGACACCTGAATTCAGTTTGTCGGCGCTGATCGGCATCGGCATTCCCCTATTTATTGTCACCATGACCTCACAAAATATTCCTGGCGTCGCTACCTTGAAATCCAGCGGCTATGGGGCACAGCCTATTTCGCCCATCCTCTCTGGCACCGGAATTATCAATCTCATATTTGCACCCTTTGGCGGTTTTACCTTCAACTTAGCGGCCATTACCGCTGCCATTTGCACCAGTAGCGAAGCCCACCCTGATGCCGATAAACGTTATATTGCGGGAGTATCCACCGGGTTTTTTAACATTTTGGCGGGAATGGGTGCTGCCACCGTGGTGAGTTTGTTTGCAGCCTTTCCTCAGCCCTTAATTGCCGCTCTGGCGGGTTTGGCCTTATTAGGCACCATTGGTCAAAGCTTACACAGCGCCACGGAAAAGCCTCAATATCGAGATGCGGCAATGATCACTTTTTTAGTCACGGCATCCGGCTTCTCAGTTGCGGGCATTGCCTCGGCATTTTGGGGTTTGTTGTTGGGTGTGTTGAGTCATCTTGTTTTGCGTCAATACCGGACTACCGTAGCGTGATGTCGATAACTGAAAAACTTTATCTGCAAATCAAACAAGATATTCGCGACAATCGCTTAGCCATTGGCGTTGCTCTGCGTCAAGAGGAGCTATCCGCACGCTACAAGGTGAGTCGTATCCCCGTGCGCGATGTTATGCAACGCCTTAAAAATGAAGGTTGGTTGAGGGGCATTGGCAAAGTGGGTTTGATGATCCCACCACTTGAGGCCCAAGAAGCTGAAGATTTGAGTCTGATGCGCGTTTACCTTGAACCCTTACTCTTGGGTTTTGCCCTACCTAAGCTGAGCAATCAAGCCATGGGGCAAGCAGAAGATATACTGCAAACCTTGGATCGTCCGGGATTGTCAGTCGCCGAACATGGGGAACTCAACTGGCAGTTTCACGCTTGTTTATACTTGCCTGCCGAACGCCCGACGCTGTTCACCACCGTAGCCAACTTGCATCAACAATGTGGTAAATACATCGGTTTTCATTCGGTCACCCTGAATTACACTGAGGTGAGTCAACAGCAACATTACCAGCTCCTTGATGCGGTTAAAAAGCGGGACACAGCGCGAGCAAAACGTATTCTTGTCCAACATATTCAAGAAGCCAGTGACATCTTGGTGGCGCATTTGCACTCGGTAACCTCTTAGGATCTCAATTCAGCCATGCACATCACCCTCTTAACCAACAACGATATCGCCAGTGTGGTGGCGTTAAATTATTTGTATAGCGGCTTGGCAAATCAGCATAGTTTGCGGGTTTTGATATCGGCACAAGTGGGTAAACACCTGCCTAGCTATCATCAACCTGAGGCCTTACAACATTTGAAATTTGTTGAGCAAAGCCTGTTTAGTGATCTGGTTTTTCCCGCTTTACACAATGGGCTGATGAGTCCAGCACAAACGGCACAACAAAAGCTGGCGGCAAACAAGCTATTGAGTTTTAGCGAATTTCAGCACCTAGGTATCGAGGTGCTGCCCATCACATACATCAATGACCCACAAGGATTACAAGAACTCGCCAAAGGCCAGCCAGACTTATGTGTGTCGATTCGTTTTGGTTTGATTTTACAATCCGCAGTGCTGGCCTTACCGCGTTTTGGGGTTATTAATTTGCATTCTGGGAAATTGCCTGAATATCGTGGTGTCATGGCCACGCTGCGCGCCATGTTGGCACAAGACGCAGAACTGAGCACCACCCTGCATTTTATTCACGATGGCACCATCGACACGGGGCCAGTGATTGCCACTCACAGCATAAAGTGTGATAACCAAGCTTCTTATCTGGAAAACGTCTTGGCCTTATATCCCGGCGGTGTCGACACTATTTTGCACGCCATCCACCAGCTCGACAGCTGTGGAAATTTGAGCAGTCAAGCACACACCAATACTGGTCAGTATTTTAGCTTTCCAGATCAAGCCGATCTGCTGCGATTTCATGCGATGGGCGGGCGACTTTATGATCCCCAGCACCTCGTCAAACTTGCTCAGCAATTTATGCTTTAGCCTAGTCATGCACAAACATCGCCTACGTGACGCACGGCCCTGACACACGACCCTTGACACTGAGCGCTAAGCTACAGTTCGATACATAAACCTACAATTCCCTGGTAATTTCAGACAGACCCTACACTTTTTTGACCCTATCTTGACACTTTCTTTATCACGGTAAGTTACAAGGATAGGTTTTACATGCAAGTCAACAAACATGCGCTGTGTTGTTTAGCACTAGCCTCAACACAGCTGTTAAACCCAACAGCTTGGGCACGGGAAAATTCAGACAGTCTTGGCTCACAGGATAATCTCGACCGAATTGAGGTCACGTACCGGCGCAGCACTGTCATGTCACAAATCACGGAAAGCGCAGAGAAATTGGTGGTCATGCCCGGCACCAATGGTGATCCATTACAAGCTGCTTTTGCGCTGCCGGGCGTGGTAGCAGCGGGCGGTGCAGCGGGCTCGCCCGCCGTGCGAGGTTCGTCCCCCGCGGATAATTTATTTGAAGTTGACTTTATGCCCGCCGGCTACATTTTTCACGATTTTGGCTCGTCGATTTTTAATCGGCATTTGATCCAAGATTTCCAATTATTATCCGCTGGTTACGGCAGTAGCTTCAGTAATGTTACGGGGGCGGTATTTGATGTCAGCTTACGCAATCCCTTGCATCAAGCAATCTTAACCACCCTAGACTTAAGTTTATTTAATGCTGGTATTTTTGTTGAAGGACAAGCCACCACAAACAGTGCATTTTATTTTTCGGCACGTAAAAGTACCCTGCCCTTATTGCTTAACAAAGGTGATGAACTTAAGGATGACGAGGGAGAACCAAGCGGCATCACCATAAATGATCCCTTTGACGATAATGATTATCAGGGCAAATGGGTGTGGGATTTAGACGATAATGTTTTGTCATTTTCTCTGACTGGCGCCCAAGACAGTGCAGGGTTGAATTTAAATGAACTGTCCGATTTCGCCTTGAAGGTGCCTGATTTTCAGGGAGACGTGTTATTTAATCGGAAATTTAACAGCCAAAGTATCATCTGGGATCACTACAGCAAGAACCTGTTTTTTAAATTGGGCATCGGCCATTTAACTAACCGTGAGCGATTGGAAATCGGTAAAAATCAGGCCTCAGCCCAAGGCCTGTTTGTCGACAATACACTGAGTCAGACTACCTACAAAGCGCGCTTAAACTACCAGCTCAATCAAGCGCACAGTGTGATGGTCGATGCCGCTTTCTATCAGGCAACCAGTGAGTATGCCTTTGATTTTTTAAGGCAGTTGTGTACCGATATCGACCCCGATTGTGGTTTTAACAATGGTGAACGGGTGAGCGACCAAAGTAGCGTGGATACAAGCAATCAATTTGTTGGTATCGCTGATATCTGGACCATCAACGAAAAATGGCATACCGAATTAGGCCTGCAGTGGCAGCATAACAACTACAGCCAAGAAAATTTTGTTTTGCCACGTTTGTCACTCAGTTATTTGCTCGATGACAACAGCACATTAACGGCTCGTTATGGACGCTACAATCGCCAACAAGATATCAATGTTATTTTGCCGGTTTTGGGTAATCCACAGCTCAAGTCACAAATCGCCCATCACTACACCTTGGGTTTCGAACAAACCTTAGCTAAAGAATGGAGTTGGTCATTGGAAGGCTATTACAAGAGTTTGCAAGATCTGCCCCTAGCCTTAGACGAAAACCAAGCAGACAGCGAGGCGCTGTACAGTAACGATGTGGAAGGTAAAGCGTATGGACTAGACTTGCTGATCAACAAAAATTTAGTGGACAACTGGTATGGTTGGTTTTCTTTAAGTTATGCCAAAAGTGAACGTACTAACCTGCGCACGCAGCGTGATATTAATTATTACGCCGACACCCCCATCGTCATCAACATGGTGCTCAACTACCAAATTAACGAGCGCTGGAATGCCGGTGTTAACTTCACTGCTCGCAGCGGTCAACCTTATACCCCCATCGTTGGCGTGAAAGAAAATCCGGATGTTGCCGATGGTTTTCTGCCCGTCTATGGTGATGCATTTTCACAGCGCTTTGCCTTAAATCATCGCTTGGATGCACGCGTCGAACGCAAAACCGATTTTTGGGGTTACCAAGGTTTTATTGTGTTTGAGGTGATGAATCTTTACGCCCAAGAAAACACAGCTTACATCGATCTTGACTATAAAAACGTGCACTCCACAGACGATTTGTTGATCAAAGAGAGAAACGATGACTTTGGCCTGCGTCCATCAATAGGTATTAGTGTGAGTTTTTAAAGCAAGGGGATTATTTCACGCGGCTAACCAGCAGCAAACGTGCCGCTATCACATCTGGTTTTTAACCTAGAGCAGCGTAAAACGAAGGTCTTGCAGCAAGGTTTTCCTGCCTACTTACCACTTTGCATTTGTTGCCACCGTGCCATTTTACCCGTCATGTTGGCTTCATTTTGTCCTAAAAGTGCAAATAATTGACTGAATTGTACAAGGCATTTTGTCGGCACTTTATTACTCTTTTTGAGCAGTCAGATGACTGCCTACATGCGACTCATCAAGCCCATGGTTCAGCTCGGTGTTAGCAAAAAAAAAGAGGGAAGCCAATGACAAAATTAATGAAGACACTGCTTGTAAAGTATTTGTTTGGCACAACATTACTTGCACCCACTCTCGCCCAAGCCATCATTATCGAGTCTCAGCTAAGTGATCTTGGCGCCAACCGATTTGAGCTGAACTACAGTCTCACCAACGATGACCTAGCCTCGGGTATCGAGGGGTTTACCATCTATTTCGATCTCGCGATTTTCAGTAATTTGCAGATTACCAGCTCGGTGCTTGGTTGGGACGAGATTGTTTTTCAACCCGATCCTTTTATACCTGATGATGGAATATACGACGCGTTAGCTACTGGCGCCGGCATTGCCTTAGGTGAAACACTCGGGGGCTTTGCCGTGGCGTTTGATTTGTTGCCGGGAGTGCAACTTGCCACACAATTTTTCGATATTTATGACCCTTTCGATTTCGACATACTGAGCAGTGGCACTACCAGCCAACTAGTTCCTTCGCTGCCGCCAAATCAACGTGTTTCTGCCCCAAACATCGGTTTACTGATTTCATTTGCTGTCTTGGTGTTATGTGTTCGGAGGCAGCATGCGCAATAAAGCCTTAGTCGGACTCCTCAGCACTTGTTCGATTTTTGTCAGTCAACTTGCCCTTGCCGACATTGTGGTCACCAATACTGAGCTCATTAACACGGTGCGTTTATCGCGTTATGTCTACCAATACACATACCGTTTGTCGGTTGTAAACAATGGTGAAAGTCTAGTATTGGGGTTGAAATGTCAGTTATATAGCTCAGACAGTCACACCGTGATCACCGACCACGAGGTGACGGTGGGTGATGTCGCCAGTGCAGTGGAGGTAACCAGCGACGATACCTACACCATCGAGCAGGATCGTCGCTTCACCCTTGATCCGGCGGCCCTAGAATGGCGCTTTGATTATACCGAAGTGGTGAGCGATTTGAGTCAAGCCATTTGGGATGAGAGTGACTGGGACGAAGCCTATTGGCAGTAAGCCCTAATATGAATGCAGTTGATTTTTACGAGCATTAACCCTGCTTCAAGACCGATGAGAAAAGGATATTATCGTATGAACTTCAGAAAATTAAACGTCATTGCCACTGCTGTTACTGTCGCTTTCAGCTCAAATTGGGCGGCAGCACAGGAAACGCAAGTACCCTATAGATTTGTAGCGGGCACCCCTGTTTCAGCCGCAGAGGTCAATGAAAATTTCCAATCACTACAAAATCAAATCAGCGAAATTTTGTTGGGCAATCCCGGTGATCATGACATTGACCCCACGAAGTCGGTGTTATTTTCACGCGATATTACGGGGCCCGATATTTCTTCCACAGCCCAAGGGGATGAAGCTGATGAATACTTACCTAATCATCATGTTGCCATATTTGAAAACACCCGCTCTACAGAAGACGACTCCGATAGTACACGTTTGAATACAGCGGGTGTTGCCATTGTCTTGCATAGTGATGGCGCGGATAATGATTTGGTAGATCCTGGTGATTATTATTCCAACACGATTAACCGTAACGACCATTTCCTGACCTTTTTTCGCAAGGGCAAAGACGACCAAACAAAAATTGTGGGTCGTATCGAAGGTGAGTCTGTTTGGGATATTGGCGCCTTTGTACAAAAAGCTTACGACTTAGTAGAAGAGTTTCCGATTAATGAGTGGTTTGGCATTAAGTTTAATGAACCAGAAGACTGGTTTGAGATCACGCCGCCCGAGTTGGATTTTAGCGGCTTTAGAAGCCCCTACATTGGTGGAGGCAAAGCCCCAAGTTTAACCATCGCTCCATTTACCGCACCTTCGTTTAGTAGTGGTAGTTTACCCTTTCTCAGTTTAGGCAGTTTTACGCCCCCGTCTCTCTCCGGTGGCACCCTGCCTAGTCTCAGTCATAGTGGCTTTGACTCGCCTAGTTTTGATTTCAGTGCTGGCCATTTAAATGATGATTGTGAGGGCAATGAAAGTGCGGCTAACGGTCAGATCTGTATTGATTTGGGTGTGTTTGAAATCGACTTTGGTTTTCCTTCACTGGACATAGATTGGGGTGATCTAGACAATCAAGGGCTTGGTTTTAACTTTAACCAAGGGCGCTTACCGACCTTAAATCTGGGTACATTTGGATCGAATAGCGCTATCAACAACTGGCTCAGACTGAATTCAGGCACCTTACCAAACTTTTCACCCGGCTCATTGAGCAACCTGCCCTCTTTATTTCATTTCGACGTAGGGATCTTGCCATCCTTATACCTTGGCTCACTCGACCCTGCTAGTTTGGCCAACGATATTCGTTTTGATCCTGGGAGCTTTGAAGCCAAAAAATCCCCCATTGAATTCTTTGACATTGCCGATGGCAACAGTGGCAATTCATTAGGGCAGCGGCTGAGAGAAGAAACTGGCCCCATGGCGGGACAAGTTTTTAGAATGCTCTCCAATCCCATTGAGGCAGCGGTTGCCACGGCGATGATAGCAGCGGGAGGCTCTGGTGTTAGTTATGAATCTGGTGCAGGTGACTATGCTGAGTGGATGGAACGCATTGATGCCAGTGAACCACTGAGTCCTGGCGAAATTGTCGGGGTATTTGCTGGCAAAATATCGAAAAAAACCGAGGGTGCAGATCACTTGATGGTCGTGTCACTCAAACCTATTGTCTTGGGCAATATGCCGGAAGAAGAAGACCGGCCACGATTTAATAAGGTCGCGTTTATGGGACAAACCCCTGCTTTTGTACGCGGTTATGCGCAAAAAGGTGACTTTATTTTACCAAGTGGTCGGGGAGATGGCATTGCGCGAGCGGTAAACCCGCAAATGATCACCATTGAAGACCTACCTTTGGTTATTGGGGTGGCATGGTCTGACAGTGGGCAACATGCAGAGGTTACGCCGATTAATGTGGCCGTTGGCTTGCGCCCCGCAGAATCTGCCAAAGTCTTTGTAAAGCAACAACAAGAACTCAACGATGTGTTGTCGCAAAACAAAAAAATGCAACAGCAATTGACGGATTTGTTGAGTCAAAACACCCTTATCCAACAGCAATTACAAACCACTCAGCAACGTATAAGTGGCTTGGAGCAAATGGAGCAAAGGGTGTTGCAATTAGCGGCTGCATTGGCTGAGCAAAGTAACGATGCAACGCTGGTGGCTTTCAACAAATAAGCTAATGCGCCAGATTGTTAGCAAAACGCTACTAAGCACTGCACAGATTTCAGCCTTGGTGAACAGATTGGCTGAATTCTGTAGGTGATTTTCCTGTATGTTTTTTAAAGTTCTTTGAAAAATAAGCCAAGCTTTCGAAACCAAGGGCATAAGCGATATCACTGATACTCAGTTTACCCTCGCTGAGCAAATTACACGCGTGATGCATGCGAATTTGCGTGATAAAAGCCAAAGGCGGCACACCCAGTTCTTTGTTACATTTTCGGGTGAGTGTTTTACTGGTCATGTGCAGCAAATCAGCGAGGTATTCTACACTGAGGTGTGGCTTATTTAGGTGCTTGACGACCAATTGAGAAAACTGCTGAGTAAAGGTTGATACCTTGTCGATGTGCAATACTTTGCTGCTTTGCTCAAAAGCCATGTCTTGACGAATTTGCTTGCGACCATTCAGCAAGGCGTTAACCCGCATCACTAATTCTGAGGTATCAAATGGTTTAGTTAAATAGTCGTCTGCTCCGGCGCTAAATCCTTCAACAACCTCGCGTTTGCTAGCTTTAGCTGTGAGTAAAATAACAGGGATACTTTGTGTAGCTGGGTTTGCTTTGACTTTTTTACATAGCGCTAAACCTGATATGCCTGGCATCATCACGTCACTGATAATTAAATCAGGTAGATACTCACATGCCGCAACAAAACCTAGGTCGCCATTTTCTGCTTCAATAATGCGATAAGTATTGGCCAACTTTATACTCATGAAATGCCGCAGTTCTGCGTTATCATCCACAATTAACAAGGTGGTGATATCGTCATTGGTTTGTTGATTTAGGGGCAGTGGCAACAACGACGATGGTGGTGCGGGAAGCGATGTTAGTCGCCCGCTGATATCTGCACCACTTGACTCGCTAAGTTGTTCAGCGGTGAAATGCGCTTTGCCTTTTTTTAAGTGCAGCGTGAAAGTACACCCTTCACCGCGCTTACTGTGCAAGTCTACGTTGCCGTGGTGTAATGCCACCAACTCTTTGACCAAAGCCAAACCAATTCCCGTGCCCGGCTGCGCGGCGTGTTCGGCAGCTTTGCCTTGATAAAAACGTTCAAAAACATGTGGTTGTTCTGCCAAACCAATGCCCACGCCATTATCGCTGACGGTCACCACGACATCACCATTGTTAGCGTGTAATGCCAAAGTGATACGACTGTCTCTTCCACTGTATTTAATGGCATTGGTCAATAGATTTGCCACACATTTATCAATTTGATCAAGGTCCATATAGACCAGGAGCGGGTTTTCACAATTTTCGCAATCGATCACTTGCCCCTGTTGCGCTGCCCACACACTAAAACGTTGTTGCAGGTTTCTGAGCAGCGCGGCAATGTCATACTGGTTAACGTGCAGAGGTAATTTCCCTGCCTCCAAGCGATTCATATCCAGCACTTGGCCAATCAACACCAACATAATTTTTGCGTTGTTCAAGGCTGTTGACGCCAAGGCCTTGCCTTCTTCCGGCAAGTGCTGCTCATGGTCGGTCAAAAGACTTTTTAACGGTTCGATGGTGAGGGTGAGAGGTGTGCGAAATTCATGGGATACGTTGGTAAAAAAACGTTCTTTCACTGCATGTTGTTGTTGCAGTTCCTGACTTTTTGCCAGTACATCTTGCGTGCGCGAGGCCACTTCTAATTCGAGTACACGTTTTTGCTGCAGTAATTTCTGGTTGCGCCATTTTTGTCCCAACCAAGCGGACAACAATAACAACAATATGGAGCATGCAAGGTAGATGCTAATGGCTGCATTGCTCAAATACCATGGAGGTTTTACGGTAAAACGTGTAGCAGCACTGACAACTCTGCCCCAGCCATCTTTTGCTTCCAGCTCAAAACGATAATCTGCACCACGCAATAGGGTGAAATCTTTGTAAGATTCGCTAGACCAAGGACTCCATTGTTGATAATCACTGCCAATGAGCCGATGACGATATAGGCTAGGATTGTGATTAGCAAATTCCGCCAAGGCAAAATAAAAACGCATTGAATTATGTTGCTGATCCAATTCTGGCAGTGTGTTTTGCCCTAATCCACCGCTGATGGTTTCTTCAGTGTCTAAATTAATTACTTGGCGGATTGCTAACTTGCCTTGTGGCGGAGGGCTTTGCATGCGCTGGAGATTAATCCGATAAATTAGTCCCTCAGTCATCACAAACCATAGAGTATTTGGCGCCGTGCTCACAAAACCTTTATAGCTATTTTTCACAAAACGCTGAAACAGACCCTCATGCGCTTGCCACTCACCTGCGACATTTTGTTGGGCAAAGCCAGTGTGTTGCCCGATACGATACCAAATTCGTCCTTGCTGATCTTCATACAGACGAAAGACATCTTGCTGCGGTGTGGTAAACACCGAGGGGTAGCCTTTAGCAAATTGCAAAGGTGGTTGACGATCCGACGCAAAGGTCATCACTCCGTCATTTGTGCCAATCACCACCCCAGAAGATAGACGAAAGGGCATTACATTATTGGCGCCCAAGCCATCTGCCGCCGAAAATTGCCGAATCGAGGGGCTTGTGTCAACGAGTCTCGGGGGAGAGAGATAATAGAGCAACTGAGCTGGCGTCCCTGCCCACACTCCCCCTTGGGTATCCATGGCCAAACCAATAATGTCAGCATTGATCCCAGGGACTTTACTGTATTGCCATTGGTGTTGGTGGCGTTGAATGTGAAACAAGCCTTCACTTGTTCCGGCGTATAGCTGGTTTTTATCCTTATCTACCCACAACGAACGACCTCTGTCTGCAGTGATAAGTTGATGGAGCGGTTTTGGTGCGCCATCTTCAGCAATTTCCTGTGTGTAAATGCCGCCCATTCCGGCATACACCACATGCCCCTGATACTCGACAAAATCCCAGTACTGGCGTTGGTCTGGCAACAACTGCTTAAAACTGCGGGTCTGAAAAGGACTAAGGGACGGCGAAAATTGATAAATACCCTCCCCTGCAATGGTTACTTTGTCTTGCAGTAAAGCCATGCGATTGGAAAGACGCGACTCACCTTCTACCCGAAACAGCGAATAAACATGGGGAGGACTAAGACGCACAATTTTCAGGATCCCCGCTAGCCAAATACTGCCTTGTTGATCCTCCATCAGACCATAAAAGGTGTCACTGCCCAGATTATCCTCTTTGCTGTAATGCCTGAGCAGTTGCAGATTTTCATCAAAAATAAACAGGCCAGCATTGCTGGACGTGACATAGTAATAGCCGTCACTTGCTTGGATGCCATTACTCAATTCGACGCTATCACCCAATTCCTTAGCTGCGATGATTTGCTGCAAAACAGTGCCATGTTGGATAAAAATGCCAGCTTGCGCCGTGATGACAATCAGTTGTTGCTGCTGATTAAGGAAAATAGCCTGAACGTTGGCGCCTTGCGGTAACGACCACTCGGTTTTTTGCACCTCTAATTGGTCGGATATGCGGTATAACACGTCGCTGTGCTTGGCTTGGTAAATAAAACTATTGCCAAGCGCAAACACTTTTTGCTGGGGCTGGGGTGCTTGAACAAGGGTTTGCACGGTATGCCCATCCCAAAATAGCAAAAACTGTTGGGTGACAAACATCACGCCGTGGGCGTTGGCGGCAGTAGATAGGACAGCGCCAAATTGGCGTTGTTCGGCTGGCCAATCGGCAATCAACGAAAAATAAACTAATTGGCCTTTCTCATCAGCAGCGTAATAACCGATGTCATTGGTGGTGCCAACATAAAGGCGCTCATCCACCCATGGACTGACTGAAAAAATCACGGTTTTATTGGGTGTTGGATACAAGGTCCAACGCTCACCGTCCCACTCGCTTAATCCTCTACCGTTACCACAATAGACTAATCCATTGTGGTTTTGCGCCAAGCCCCAGTTGATTGCCGTGCCTTGATGTTTAACTGAATCAAAGACTTCAGTATACGGCAAGCCAATCTCACTATAAGTGGAAAGCGCTGTCTGTTTGGGCTGCTGAGCAACTGTTTGAAATGCCACGCAGCAGCACAAAAAGTGAACCAAGTGCAAGTAATGAGTTAATGGCATTATTGAAAAACATGTCCTTATTTACTTGGTTTTGAGAAGCGTCAGCTATGACTATCTCCCTGTTATTTGCCAACGTCGGTCGATACTTAGGGGAGATAGTGTTTTACATGTTGTTCACTGTGCACTGAATTGTTTTGTTTAAAAAGCAAACAACAACTGGCAGAATACGATGAAAATTCAAACAATACAAAGACTTGAAGTGTTCGATGTAAATGAAAAAAAAGTGGTAGGTTATTTTACAGCTAAACGCAGAATCACGGTGATCTGGGCGCCGCCTAGTTGTTGGCTGCGACCAAGCTGTAATTCAGCCTGATGCCACTCAACGATTCGTTTAACAATGGCGAGCCCCATGCCATAGCCTTTTGTCTGGGTTTTGGTGTCATGACCACGCACAAAGGGCTTGACCATATCTTCAAACTTATTACTAAAACCTTGGCCATCATCCGCTATGCTACATCGCCAATATTCACCAGTTTGAGACAAGCTCACTGCCACCTGTGATCGCCCGTATTGCAGGGCATTTTGCAGCAGGTTGTTGATTAATATGCGCAAATATTTGGCATCACCCAATACCCAAGTAGGCGTGTTAGGTGGTTCAAAGCTGACGTTTTGCCCGGCATCCTGCAAGCTCCTTATGCAGTCAGTGAGCAAAGCCACAAGATCCACAGGCTGTTTATCGAGTTTAAACATGGCTTGATCAAGGCGGGCATAGTCGAGCAATATCTCAACTAAGTTGGTCATATCTTCCACATCCTGGCTTAAACGATTGACGTAGTGTGCCTGTAATTTGGGATCGTCCTCTTCAGTCAAGGTATCGATGCCAAAACGCATGCGTGCCAACGGGGTACGTAAGTCATGAGATACCGCACTGCTAATCAGCCTTACGTCACTGACTAGATTTTCGATGCGTTGAGCCATAACGTTAAACTCATGCTCCAAATCTTTTACATAAGACACGCGCCCCACGGCAATGCGCTGGTGCAACTGACCTTTACCAAATAGCTGGGCAGCATTGCGTAACTTGAGCAAACGAGATACCAAGGGATAGGTCCAAAGCCAAATAAACAACACTAATGCAGCGTAAAACCCCAGCGTCAGCCACAATTTCAAACTGCTTGAGTGAGTATCTGGATAAGCAAATAGTGGTTTGAGTAACAACAAACGTTGCTGCCGAGGAAGATAAAAAAACAAACCTATTTCATCTTCATCCGTGAGTAACAAAGCGTCGCCACTTTGCACCTGCACCATCAACTCAGCGGGAAATTGGATATCAGAAGGATTGAGTAAACTTAAGCGATAGCGCCCGTCGTTTGGCCAATTGTTGATGAGCAACTGCGGCTCGTCCATGTTATCCAGTGTCGCCGCCAACTCCTTACCAACGTTTTCTAACACACTGATGTGCTCAACATTGCTGGTACTTTGTTCAGGAGAAAATTGATAAAACAAGCGGTCCAACAACCAACCCAAGCCGATGGTAGCGGCTAAAACGGCGGCGATGAGTGACAAACTCAGGAGGCGCAGCGTACTACCAGGCATCTGGCGCAAACAAGTAACCCTTGCCCCACACAGTTTTGATTTTTACCGGATCGCGAGATTCATCGCCAAGTTTGCGACGTAATTTGGATATCCGCAGATCTATTGACCGGTCTAGTCCATCGTATTCAAAACCACGCAGTTGGCTGATGAGACTATCCCGGGAAATGACCGTGCCCGCTTGCACAGCCAGTACCCACAGGACTTCAAACTCTTTGGACGATAATTTAATGCTTTTAGCATTGAGGCTAACACTGCGAGAAGTGGCATCAATGTGCAAACCATTGAAATTAAGGATCTGCGGATTAACCGCAGCACCTGGAAGCGTTGACGAGCGTGTTACTTGCACTTCGTTGCTTTGGCGATTTAAGGTTTTGTTGATTCGAGTGAGGAGTACCCGAGCGCGCACGGGTTTGGTTAAATAATCATCGGCACCTAACTCTAAGCCAAGCACTTCGTCTATTTCCTCGTCACGCGCAGTTAACATTATGATCCCACCCGTATATTGCGGTCGCGCTTTTCTGCACACGTCGAAGCCATCTAAGCCCGGTAACATGCCATCAAGTATGACTAACTGTGGTTTTAACCTTTGCATGTGTTCCAACGCTTGATCACCACGAAAACATTGGCTTACTTGAAAACCTTTGGCCAGCAAATAGTCGCGGATCCAATCAGAGAGTGAGCGGTCGTCTTCCACCAGCAAGATGTGAGGTTTATCGGCCAACATTTAGAATAAACGCCAACTTAAACTCGATTTTTGTTTTTTAGTGTACACCCAAGAGACCTTGAGTTCTGCCTCAGCAATGGTCATCGCCTGTCCTTTTTTTAAGCTAAATTGTAAAGATTCTGCTGTGGCAATGTCTTGCACAAAGTTGCCTTGCGATGCGCTCTGCCAGCATTGCAGCGCGGTGACTTGATTTGACGAAAACAAACAATACTCACCACTTTGGCCAGCCTGCCAGTGAATAATCAACTGCACATAACACATTTGCCCTTGATGCACAGACACACAGGTTTGTGGTTTGATGTCTAACCACGCCTCATGCTCAGCGCTTTGCACTGTGCCTGAAACCCCAAACAGTAAACCTAGCCATACGACTAGTGCTGTGAAATTGGCATATGAAAATACTGACAACCACGCGCTGAGGGAAGTTCGACTGTCAGCTGGATGTCTAGCCAGATAAAAAATCCTTTTTAGGTTTTGCATTACATGTCTACCTTAAAACACAACATAGGTTAAAGACACTTGTGCCACTGCTTCCACTTGCCGCTCAATGAGTGGGCTGTCGGCAATACTATTGGGTAAACGCGTTAGTTTGAACGAGGTATCCACCAACCAGTCTTGAGCTAAGGGATAGGTTAAGCCAATTTCAGCACTGGTGGTAATGCCACTGCCCGGCGCAAAAAAAGGAAATTTTTCGCTGATATCGTTGCCCTGCACACCGTAATAATAATCCAAGGTTTCTGCGGCATGATATTGAGCACCAGCAATTGCATGAAAATTATAGTTGTGAAACTGCCATGTTCTACCGTACCAAGCACCAACAAAGGGGCCTCGATTACCAAAGGGTGCGAGCAGTACCCGCAGGGCAGAATTGTTATCGAGATAATGGGTAACACGCAAACCCAAACGCACATCTTCATCACGGGTACTTAAGCCAACTAAGCCATCATGTTCATTGCCCAAGGTTTCGTCGAATTTGGTTAAAATGCCATGATGAGTTTGACTGATATAGGCGTCGAGCTCCCAACTGCCTTGATTATAAAAATTGTATCCGGCACCGGGGCTTCCCAATGAGCGGCCTCCTTTATTTTCAAAAAAAAAGCCGTGCCATTGATAATTCAGGTAAATATTTAAAAACGCCCCTAATTTCTGTGGGGCATCGGTATAACGAGATTCAAAGGCTGCGACGCCAAAGTTAAATTCGAGAAAATTATTGTCGTTGTCGCCTGTTTCTGCAGCACTTTGGGCATGCAGCAAAACACTGAAAAATACCATTACCAGTAAGACGAGCACGCGATAAGGCTGCCGAAGTAGTGTGTTCAAATGTGTTTACCTCGATGATAATTGACCTTCCCTTACGGGAAACCTGAGCCTATTAAACGACATTCCGCTTAGTCATTCTGTATCCAATTGTAGCGATATATTGCCCAGCAGTGTTGCGTGCTGAGTCGCCCACTGAGCACCTTAGTCATCTAAATTTAGCGCAACAATGTGAGTGTCTATACCATCGATGGTGCGTTGATTTTTATTTAGCTAATATGTTTGGATACCCTCTTCTCCTTGTTTTTCTGCCCAGTTTTTTAGTTGGTCGCGATCAGCCTGATACTCAAACAAGGGCACGGCCATGCCACAAGAGCTCTGCACCATATCTATCTGCATATCAAATATTTGTCGAGCACCCGCTACTTGGCCAAAGTGAGCTATAAGTTCTGCCCACTGACTATCGTTGTGATGCACTGCTTTAGCTTGGCCGTAAAGGCGCAGGATCATCGGGCTGCCCTCAAAAGCGGCAAACATAATGGTCATGCGAGGATTAACTTGCACATGGGCAGCCGTCTCATTGCCACTGCCGGTTACGTTCAACCAAATAACACGATTGGCGTCTAACACGCGCAAAGAATCCATGCCTTTAGGTGATACATTCACACGACTATCCGCGGTGGCTGTCCCCACAAAAAACAGCTTTTGTTGCTGAATAAAACTTGCCAGTTTATCGGGAATTGCACTGTATTGTTGACCCATCTTATTCTCCATTAATCCTGTTGAGAGCGAGCTTGTTGTGTTGCCCACTCAAGACTGACATCTTTATTTACATATTCAATGATTTACCAAGTAAGTCAATTTCATTGCTGACTGTAAAAATGCGCGCAAGTGTAATAGGCTCGTGGCTAAGGTGAATTATTGAAGAACAACATGCAACTCAACAAACGACAATTTTTAAAATCGAGTGCCGTGGCACTGGCATCCCTCGGGTTGACTCAACATGCTTTGGCGTCACCCACACCTGAGCAGAGTCAATCATCGGGTTTAACTGATATTACTGACGATGTTGTTGGGATTAGTGCAGATGAGCGCTTCGCCCGCATCGCAAAAGCACAACAATTGATGAGCAAATATAATATTGCTGCTCTGGTGTTAGAGCCGGGTGCTGCCATGGATTATTTTACGGGGATCCAGTGGTGGCGCAGTGAACGCTTAACCGCCTTGGTGATCCCACGTGAAGGAGAATTAGCGGTAGTTTGCCCCTTTTTTGAAGAGCCCAGCATTCGTGAATCATTATCGGTTGGCAAAGATGTACGAGTTTGGCAAGAGCATGAAAGCCCCTTTGTTTTAGTCAAACAAATTCTGCAAGACCGGGGCATGCTCAAAGCCAACGGCAACATCGCCTTTGAACATACCGTGCGATATTTTGTGCTAAAGGGCGTCATGGACTTATTACCAAATTTGCAAGACGTGCGTGCCGAACCTGTCACCTTGGGTTGTCGTATGTACAAATCGACACACGAAATCCAACTGATGAAAAAGGCCAATGAAGTGACCTTAAAGGCTTATGCCCATGTGCACCAACAATTACAAGTCGGCATGAGCCAAAATGATGTCAAAGCCTTGATGGCCAAGGCGCAAAGTCAACTTGGCGGCAGTAGTATTTGGAACATGGCCTTGTTCAATGAAGCCAGTGCTTATCCCCACGGTACACGGCAAAGCCAAGTCATTCGTGAAGGCTCAGTGGTACTCATGGACTGTGGCTGTGCGGTTCAAGGTTATCAAAGTGATATCAGCCGCACCTTTGTATTTGGGGAAGCAAACAAACAACAGCGCAAAATTTGGGATACCGTACGCCGGGGCCAAGAGATTGCTTTTGCCACTGCGCAATTGGGTGTGGACGCAGGTCGTGTCGACGATAAGGTGCGGGAATATTACCAAACACAGGGCTTAGGGCCTGCCTATAAGTTACCTGGCTTGTCGCATCGTACTGGTCATGGCATTGGCATGGAGGGCCATGAGAGTGTGAACTTTGTACACGGCGAAACAACACCTTTGCAAGTCGGTATGTGTTTCACCAACGAGCCTGGTATTTATTTACCCGGGGAATTTGGTGTGCGTCTCGAAGATTGTATTTATATGACTGAACAAGGGCCGCGTTGGTTTACTGTGCCACCCGAGTCACTGGACAGCCCCATTGGTAAACTGGGTTGATATAAACCAAGCAACAGATGTCCCTGGTTAAACCATGCTCAGACATCTTTTCAGGCTATTTGGCATTCAATAAAATTTGGAAACACCCATGATTAAATCTGTATTAGCATTGATTTTATTTACCTTGTTTAGCGGGCCAACTTGGGCTGATGCTAACCAAGACTTCACCACCTTGTTGGCCAAACATTGGCAAAATGCCGAACAAGAGAAAGTATTTTTTCGTACTGATCCTGACGCTTGGAAACCCGATGGTAAGCTGGCACAGTGGAGTCCTGCTGCCATTGCTCGGCGACAAGCATTTAATCAGCAAGTGTTAGTTGATTTAACCAAGATTGACGCCAAACAATTAAGTGCTGAAAACCAGCTGAGCTATCGTTTGTTTCAATACGAAAGAGAGACAGAAGCACAAAGTTACCGCTATCAAGACAAGTACTTCCCCATCAATTTTTTAAGTGGTTGGCACACCTATTTTGCCGAAGCACCTGCCAATATGGCCTTTCTCGAAGCCAAAGACTACGACAAATTTATTCAGAGTTTGGCTGACTATCCGCGCTTCAATCAAGAAAACATCAACTTACTCAGAGAGGGCGTAGCACAAGGTTTTGTGCATTATTGCGAGTCATTTAAAGATTATGGCCAAACTATCAGCACGTACATCGTTAATAGCCCAGAGTTGAGCCCTTGGTTTGAACCTTTTACCCGTTTTCCTGCCACGTTTAGTGCTAGCCAAAAACAGGTGTATAGCAGTAAAGCTAAAGAAGTGATCAGCAAGGCGGTGCTGCCAGCGTATCGCACGTTTTATGCGTTTTTTCAAAACGAATACTTGCCACATTGCCGAACCCAAGCGGGTATCAGTAGCGTAGAGGGCGGCAGCGATTATTACCAATACGTGGTGCGTTATTACACCACCACTGATCTCACGCCTAAACAAATCCATGAACTGGGTTTGAGTGAAGTAGCGCGCATTCAACAAGAGATGCAGGCCATCATCGACAAAGTTGAATTTAAAGGAAGTTATGCAGATTTTTTACAATTCCTGGCTACCGACTCGCGATTTTATGCCAGTGACCGCCAAGATGTGATGGAAAAAACCGCGTTCATCACGCAAAAAATGTATGGCAAGCTGCCGAGCTTCTTTGGTCATTTGCCTCGCAATACCTTCACGATTAAAGGCTCGGCGGCACGCGGGGCGTTTTATATGCCGCCCCCTGACAATCGTACACCGGGTACCTATTTTTTAAGTTCAGATCCTCAACAACAACCCCTGTATAACTTAGAGGCTTTGAGCTTGCACGAGGCTGTACCCGGCCATCATCTACAAAATGCCATTGCCCAAGAATTAGATGTGCCCGAATTTCGCCGCACCCTCAATCATTCCGCCTTCTCTGAAGGCTGGGGTTTGTACGCTGAACGCTTGGGTAAAGAAGCGGGCTTTTATGAAAACCCCTATAGTGACTTTGGGCGTTTGGGTTACGAAATGTGGCGTTCGGTGCGTTTGGTGGTGGATACCGGCATTCATGCTTTTGGATGGACACGCCAACAAGCCGTTGACTACTTAGCCGCACACACTGCCTTAACTGAAAAATCAGTAAATGATCAAATTGACCGTTATATCTCATGGCCTGGTCAGGCTCTTGCCTACAAAATTGGGGAAATAAAAATACGCCAACTGCGGGCAAAAGCACAAGCAGAACTTGGCGCAAAGTTTGATATTCGCGCCTTTCATGACGAGGTGATTGGCCATGGTTCTCTGCCTATGGCGGTACTTGATGATGTGATCACTCAGTGGATCCACAGCCAAAAGTCGAGTTAATTGCAGAAGGATACTGAAGGAAAAACATGAAAATATTACGCGTGGCGGTGGCCCAATATGACATTGGTTTTTTTAGCCACTTTGATGATTTTGCTCACAAATTAGCTACGTGGTTTGCTACTGCACAGCAACAGGGTGCCCAATTGCTGGTTTTTCCTGAATACGCGAGCATGGAACTCACCTCCTTGCTCGGTAAAGCTATCTACAGCGACTTGAAACAGCAATTATTGGACATGCAAAGCCTCTACGCTGCTTACCAAGCTTGTTATGCTGAGTTGGCAAAACGTTATAATGTCTTGGTGGTGGCCGGTAGTTTTCCTGTGCAATTGCCCAGCGAACGTTTTCGCAATCGAGCTAATGTATTTTCGCCTGACGGCTTGATTGGTTTTCAAGACAAACTCATTATGACGCGTTTTGAAGACGAAAAATGGGCGATACAGGCAGCGAAAGAGCTGAAAGTAATCAATACCGACATCGGTAAATTAGGTATCAATATCTGTTATGACTCCGAGTTTCCGATGTTTGCGAATCGGCAAATCGAAGCGGGAGCAGAGCTGATTGTGGTGCCTAGTTGCACCTACACAGAGGCAGGTTTTCATCGCGTACGGATTGGTTGCCAAGCTAGAGCCCTGGAAAATCAGTGTTATGTGCTGCAAGCTCCTACTGTAGGGGAAGCGCTATGGTCGCCCGCAGTTGACATCAATATTGGTAGAGCGAGTGTCTACACGCCACTAGACAAAGGTTTTCCCGCCAACGGGGTGCTGGCCCAAGCAGCCGATACTGAGCCGCAATGGGTGGTGGCTGATTTACACATGGCCCTGATTAGTGACATACGCGAACAGGGTGCGGTCTTGAATAAACGTGACTGGACTAAGCAGTTTGCTATCGATCTGAGCGAAACATAAAACAGCGAGGCAGTGTTTGAGTATGCCCCGCCGAGTCAATTGGCAATAAAGTAGCCGATTAACGTGTTAAGCGCCCCTAGGCTTTTTTTGTATAGGCCGCACACCATCCCTCACTCGCCACTAATTTACCGGGAAAGATATTACAAGCAATCCAGTCTTTACCTTCCACCGCGTGGCCTTGTGTGCAGTTATAACAATGCGCCCCTTCGACAGCAGATTTGTGCACATACTTGAGTGCCTTAGCCGTCACATCTTCTGGGTTAACATGTTCGTCGTCAGCCAACACCGTCAAACTGGTGCCACCTAACGTCATCCCCACCAAGCCACTGGCACTAAACTGCAAAAATCGACGTCTGTTGATTGTCATCATGGGTTTACCTCGCTGGTTATTAAAGCAACAACAGTTATAAGAACGCAGATGCCGTGGCTTTGGATTAACTCAAGCAAACAAAACGCCCATGCCATATATGGCTATTGGCTTAAAATCTTTGCCTTAACCCGAGCCTTGCCTTTTTCATCAAAAAAAGCGGAGGGTTGATGTTTACCACGTAATTTCCAGCCAAGGAGTTTAGTTGCAATACGCCACAATAAACGTGCTTTAGAATAATGTTTGGCATTAATGGGCGGTGGACGGGAGGCAAACTGCGGCAACCAATATGCCAGCACCGGCCCTAAAATTTGCTCACGTTTGTCGTTTAGCGCAATAAAATTATGAATGATGCCAATAAAAGGCATGCGCCCATGCATGGTGTTGCCGATGGGTGTATCACAACAATCAGCATACCAGCGATATAAACCTTTGGGTTTGAGCCGCAAACACGCCAAGTGCTCAGTACCTTGAGAAAGGGCAACTGAAGACATGGGTAATTGCATGATTTCGGTACCGCCGTATTCATCCAATATCGGTGTAGCGGATTTTAAAGCATGGGCAAAGGTTTGACAGTCGTCACAACAGCAAATAACATGGTTACCGGCCTGGGGTGAGACATCATGAGCGATGCCTTGCACTTTGCCACATTGACAACTGAGTTTGAGCTCTGCCATATCCTTTCCCCTAAATACTGAATATTTTGCTTGGCTGTGTTATTCACTGGGTGATTGCAGCAGCGCCACTTCTGGTGTTTTACACCGTGGATCTTGCTTTTGCATACCTTTGATCATTTCTTGCGACACCGTGACACCATTTGGTAAAACAATAGGATCACAACCATGTGTTTGTTCACAAATCATATCGAATTCAGGCTTGGCTTTGATATGACAGGCAAAACAATTGCCGCCAAACTGATTCACCACTTCAAACGCACCTCGTACCTTGATGGCAGAACCTTGTTCATTGACGGCCAATTCAATAAATTCCCAATCTTTGGTGACCTGATTGTAGCCAGCCTCGCGTTTTACCATGACTTCCGTCGGGATCAACTGAATCACCGAACCAACCGGATAAACGCCTTTCTCTTGTTCAGCCGCCGCCACGGTTTCTGCCAGATTACCCAGTAAATTATCAACAAAAAAACCGCGTACCGGTGTCATCTCAGTCAAACATTTAAAGTCTTCCGCTTCAGCGATAACTTGTTCATTAGCATTCACTGCCAAGTTACTAAACCCGCCTAAAATCAGGAAACCCATCAACACTGTCCGTTTTGTAATACCTCGAAACATATCACTCTCCTCTTAGTTAATTCACATAATGTTGGATGAAAGAATTAAAAGTGCCAATTTTTAGTGTTGATGCATAGGTATAACCCAAACCACCCGATTTCTTGCATATTCTCTTGGTCTTGCCAAAAAAAGCTTTAATTTGGTGTTTTGTAAAAAATGGAGTAGTTTCTATGATGAAATATTGACCAATCTACTTGGTCATAACCATTTAAATAAATTTACTCAGGGACTGGGAGTTTAGTGTGCTCCAATACACTTGTATGTTATGTAAGGCGTGCTAGTTAACATTGTTATCGTGTTAACCAACGTAAACCCATCATGAGTTCCTCGTAAATCTGGCTGCTTGTTCAGCAACAATGAGATTGATGAACAATTGCTGGTAGTTTGCTCTGTAAATTACGCCAAGGGCTATTTTTACTCGTCACTGTACGAAGGACAAAATATGTGCCGTTTGTTTGTTGTGTTGACAATCTTATATTCAACTCAAATTCTGGCTAATTCCACGGGCATCATTGGTCGCTCCGGTAAAGATACTTTGACGTGCAACTCTTCCGGTTGTCACAGCGGCAGTAACTACCGGTCAAGTTTAACTTACAGTGGCGATGAGATCGTCGAGGCAGGACAAACCATCGATATGGCATTGTTACTGGCTTTCTTTCCTCCAACTTCAGTAACCACCCCCATGGCGGGAATAAATGTTGCGGTTTCTGGTGGCACTTTACTTAGTGGTACTGGCCTTCAAAAAGTTAATAATGAATTAACTCATACCCTCGCTAGCTTGACAAAACTCAGTGAGAATAAAAAAACGTGGAATATTAGTTGGCAAGCACCGGCTAACGAGGAAACCATTACCTTGTATGCCTGTGCCGAAACGGTTAACCGTGACTTCAGCAATTTTAACGATGACTCAGCAGCTGCATGTCTTTCCAAACAAATTATCGTTGAAAAGAAGACGACACCTCCTCCACCGCCGGTAGCGGAGCCTACGCATACGCTAGGTGATATTGATAATGATGCAAAAGCTGACTTACTTATTTGGCGTCCTGCGACACAAACCTATTATTCACAGTCTTCAGCAACTGGCAAAACCGTCCATGCCAAGGTGTTGAGTGACAGTCCCTACTCCGTACCTTTAACCGCTGATGTGGATGGCAACGGAAAAGGGGATATCGCCACTTGGAACACCAAAGGTGGCTTGTGGGATATTATTTTGGATAATGGGCAGAGCATGAGCTTTACCTTGGGGAAACTAGGTGACTACCCCTTTCTGGCCGACATTGATGGTGATCGCAAAGCCGACCCCATCATTCGTCGCCCCGAAAACGGCACCTGGTATTATTTACTCTCAACCCAAGGTTATACGCAAAAATCACTCGCTTTTGGGTCAAAACCCAGCGATGTGCCAGTCATCGGCGATTACGATAAAGATGGAAAGATAGACTTTGCGATTTGGCGTGATGGCATCTGGTACATGCGCCTGAGCAGCACGGGGAAAACGATTACTGCAGCCCTTGGTACTCAGAAATCTGATGTGCCAGTACCGGCAGATTATGATGGTGATGGCAAAACCGATGTAGCTATTTGGCGGCCAACGAGTGGCACTTGGTATGTGTATCATTCAAAAACCGGAAAGCGCGTGGATACCGTATTTGGTCAGCAATCGACTGATATTCCCGTACCAGCAGATTACGACGGTGATGGGAAAGCTGATATGGCCATACGTCGCCCGGCAGCGGGGCAATTTATCTATAAATCAAGCAAAGATGGAAAAACTACTAGCCGTGTATTTGGCAGTATCAAAACTGATATACCGGTCCTCGGTGTTTGGAAGGCATTACAGACCGTTTTGCAAGTACCAGAGCCTATAACACCCGCAGTTAAAGGGGATGTTGACAAAGATAATAAAGCAGATTTCCTGCTGTGGCGACCTGACACCCAGACATACTACAGTAAATCAAGCACTACTAATAAAACCGTACACGCGCAAGTACTAGGAGACAGAAACACAGGCGTACCGCTAGTTGGCGATGTCGACGGTGATGGCAAAAATGATATTGTCGTTTGGCAAGCCGAAACAGGTGGTTGGGATATCCTATACGCCAATGGGAATAAAACTAATTTGTGGCTTGGAGATATAGGCGACTCCCCTTTTTTGGCCGATGTGGATGGGGATGGTTTAGATGACCCAATTGTTAGACGACCATCGACTGGTACTTGGCATTACCAATTATCCGGCTCTAATTATGCGGATCGTTCCTTATCTTTTGGTAGTCTCGACACCGACGTTCCTGCATTAGGCGATTATGACAATGATGGAAAAATAGACTTCGCAATTTGGCGCACAGGCACTTGGTATATACGTTCGAGTAAATACGGAAAAACCAGCACTCGAGTTCTGGGATCACAAGCAAGTGATATCCCGGTTGCCGCCGATTATGATGGTGATGGCAAAACTGACATTGCCATATGGCGACCAAGCAATGGGACGTGGTATGTACAATACTCGGCTTCAGAAAAACGTTACGACCGACGCTTTGGCACCCAAACGACGGATATTCCAATCCCAGCAGACTATGACGGTGATGGCAAAGCAGATTTAGCCATTCGTCGCCCAAGCAGTGGTCAGTTTTTCTATCTGTCATCCAAAACTCAAATCGTTGTTAGCACAACCTTTGGCGCACAAATAACTGATGTTCCGGTATTAGGTGCTTGGCAATCGACACAAAGATTATTGAAAGAACCTTTTGATTCACGCGAATACTTCGAAACAAAATTATCTGAACAGATTATTCAAGGGCGCTGTATTGCGTGTCATACCGGTTCTGGCGCAGCCGCCACAAGTCGATTGCAACTAGAACCGAGCACAACCAATAACCATCAGATGGTTAATCGCGCCATTTTGGCCGAGTTTTTAGGTCAAACTGGCGTAGACAGCAGTTTTATTTTGGCAAAGGTGCAAGGTTTGCTTGGTCATGGTGGAGCGCAACAATTAGCCTTTGGCAGCACCGATTACATCGCCTTAGCAGAATATTTATCGCTAGTCACGGGTGAACAAGTGTTTACGGATGTTGGCGAATTCTGGTCAGGGGTAGGTTTACTCAGTCACAAAGAGACTTTGCGTAAAGCAGCCATCATTATTGCAGGTCGCTTGCCAACTGAAGCGGAATACGCCTCAGTTGCTGATAACAAAGAAGCGTCTTTAAAATTAGCCCTCAGAAATCTGATGCAAGGTGATGGTTTTCATCAGTTTTTGACTGAAGGTGCAAATGACAGATTATTGATTGAGAAGTTTCTCTCAGCAGGAACAGACTTTTTAGACTTTAACGCTGCCAAGTTAGTTGAGGGTGCGAAAATGCGCTATCAAGCCAATCTTGATGGCAATTATGCTGCGTTTGATAGAAATATCGTAAGTCATGCTTATGAGGGATACTCGCGAGCTGCGACTGAATTGATAGCTTATGTGGTTGATAACGAAAAGCCTTATACAGAAATTCTGACCGCGAATTATACCATGTTAAATCCAGCATTAAATATACTGTATCGTGGTACCGCTTCATTTGATGATGATGCAAATCAGTATGAATACCAGCCGGGTAAAATGACAGGATTTATGTTAAATGATGAAAATTTTAAATCTGAATATTTTGAAGGTTTAGGGCTGCGAATCGATTCAGAAGGTCAAACCATTACTTGGCCTCATGCTGGTGTGTTAAATGACCCAGGATTTTTAGGTCGTTATCCCTCAACGGCTACTAACCGCAATCGAGCACGCTCGCGTTGGACTCAGTATTTCTTTTTAGACTTTGACATAGAAAAATCTGCTGCGCGCACTAACGATCCATTGGCACTCGCGGATAAAGATAATCCCACTATGAAAAATCCTAATTGTACCGTATGCCATGAAGTCATGGATCCGGTAGCGGGTGCCTTTCAGGATTATGGTGACGTAGGGTATTACAAGGATTCTTGGCTTGGCAAAGATTCGTTGCCTGATACCTACAAATGGACAGCGGGTAGTTTGTATCAAGTAGGTGATACTTGGTATAGAGATATGCGTAACCCGGGTTTTTATGGGCAAGTAGCTCCACAAGGTGAAGACTCGATGCAATGGTTAGCTAAAAAAATTGTAGCTGATGATCGGTTTGCTGTCTCAGCCATTAAATTTTGGTGGCCTGCTATTATGGGTAGCAAAACACTCACCGCACCTGAAGAAATAAGTGATGCTGACTATACACAAAAAGCCGAAATATTTAGTCAACAGAGCCTGTTTATTAATCATCTAGCGGACGACTTACGCCAACATTTCAACTTAAAAGACAGTTTAGTCTCTTTATTAATGAGTCCTTGGTTTAGGGCGACTAACATGTCTGAAGCGCAAAGAGAAAAACATGCCAGTAACACAACCGGCGTTGGCATGTTGCTCAGCCCAGAAAGATTGGACAGAAAAACTAAGGCCATTGTGGGTAAGTTGTGGGGTGAACATTATCCAGAGTGGAATAATTATCAGCTGTACACAGATTTACAACAAACATACCGCATCACCTATGGTGGCATAGATTCTAATGGAGTCATAAATCGAGCTGAAGAAATGACCTCCGTGATGTCGCAGGTGGCCCTCACCCACGCCGCTGAAATGTCTTGTGGCGTGGTATTAGGTGACTTTGTCAAAGCGGATGACCAAAGACTTCTGTTTAATGGATTCAGCAATAGGGATGTGCCGAATATTGTTGATGAAAGCTCAATTGAGCTAAAAGGCCTCAAAATTGAAAATCTGCAAGTCAACGCCACAGTGCTAACCTTGCCCACGGGTAGCCTTGACCTGGTGATGACTAATTTTGCGAAAGATTATGAGGATGCTGACGGAGTCTGGGTCGACATTAACCCGACCATTTTCTCTCTTGAAGTCATAAGTGTTGTAAGTGGAAAAACGGTCGCCAGCTACTCTGCACAGCAAATCTTTGATTTAAATAGTGCTAGCGTATCGGGAGCACTGGAAACTTGGCAGCACCCTTCATTACCAGCCTTGGTTCTGTACAACCCTGGCTCGATATCCGTGCCTATCGCCATTACACAGGCGGGTGAGTATCGTATTGAGCTAAGCAGTTACGTGGATATATGGGCGGACACCTACAACTTGGCTCAGTTAGCTCAGGTTGAAGTGCCCGATCTTGCCGTGTCTGTGGCGAGTGATGATGTTGTTAATCTTAAAACCGCTTCATCGGATAAATTTCGTCGTCACCTGACCCAAATGATATTTAACTTTTGGGGACGGACGGTTAGTCCAGACTCTGGGGAAGTAGATGACCTGCTGGTCTTATTTGAACAGTCTAGGCAAGCCAAGAGTACACGTTCAAATTGGGCACATATCCAAGAAGAAGGCTCTAGCTGCAGTTTTGATTACAGTGCTTATAACACCCCAGAACAAGATGGCTGGGCGATGGGTAGTGACCCGGTTTATGCCATGAGTGCCTGGCGCACCGTGGTGTTTTATCTGATGTCCGATTACCGCTATTTGCACGAGTAGGAGCAGGCAATGAATAGACGTGATTTTATGAAAATGACCGGTGTAGGTTCGATTGCGGCCTCTTTACCTCTTTCTTTCAAATTGCATGCAGTTGATGAAGAATTTACAGGTAAGTTTTTAGTTAATCTGCAAGTCGAAGGCGCATGGGACGTCAGTTCAATTTGTGATCCTAAGATGAATGTACCGGGGGAGGCGATTGTTAATTCGTGGGCGCAACAAGGTGAAACCCAAACAGCAGGGAAAATCCACTACGCTCAGTTCGCTAATAATGCCGCTTTTTTTGAAAAATATTATCAGGATATGTTGATAATCAATGGCATCGATAGTCAAACCAATTCCCACTCTGCTGGGGTAACTCATAACTGGAGTGGGCGAATTTCTGCGGGTTACCCAACACTAACTGCCCTCTATGCGGCAGTTAACGCTCCCAATTTACCGATCAACTATATAAATAATGGTGGTTATTCAGAAACTGCTGGCCTTACACGCTACACTCGCTTGAGTGATTCTTATGCGATCAAGAATATTGTTAGGCCCACTGAATCGAATTGGAATCCGGATGAAAAATGGATCCCAGATGTTGACAATGATTTGGTTAAACAATTACGCAATAAACAAATGCTAGAGAAATTGTCGAATGGCACACTCACTATCAGAGAACGCTTAGCGATAAATAATTATAAATCTTCTCTAGACAATGCCAGCATATTGACGCGTTTTGCCGATGAGCTGAACCAAGTTGGCAGCCTATATGAAGATGAGAGGGGTACAGAATTTTGGAGCTCATTAAAACGCCAGATGCAGCTGGCATTAATAAGTATGAAAGCGGGAGTGTCAGTAGCTGCCGACCTACAAATCGGTGGTTTTGATACTCATTCAAATCATGACGTATTGCAGTCTGAGTTAATGGCGCACACGACGGACTCTATAGACTTTTTCTGGGAGTTTGCGGGACAAATGGGCTTGGCTGAGCGAATAGTGTTGGTGGTTACCTCTGATTTTAGTCGCACGCCCTATTATAACGATAGTAACGGTAAAGACCACTGGCCAGTGGGAAGTGCGATTATTATGGAACTCGATGCCCCATGGGGAAATCGCGTAGTGGGTTTAACCGATGAAGGACAAAATGTGGTACCCATTAATCCGCTTACCTTACAGCCCCAGCAAAACGGCGGTAGTATTATCTACCCCAAACATGTGATGCAAGCTCTAAGAGAATATATGGGCATCAGTAATAGCCCTTTGTTAAACCCTTTCCCATTTAACAACTCCGAGAACTTTGCGTTTTTTAATCCCAGTGTCAGCACACCACAAAACGCTGACCCACGGAATAGTATTCGCATATAGATGAAACTCATAACAATCAGTACAGGTTGCTTTTTTGCTGTTGGCCTTGCTGCCTGTAGCCCAGCAAATCTTGGTGCCGGCGATGTGGTAAAAATAGTGGATGGTGACAGCGTAATATTAAAAAGTCATCCAGAAAAAGCCTTTGATTTAGCTTACATCGACGCCCCTGAGCGTGAACAACCTTTTGGCCGAGAAGCCATGCGCAAACTCACTGATATTTGTCACAACCCAAATGTCACTTTTAGTATCACTGCTGATAATAAGTTGGAAGTGTATTTAAATGGACGGTTTGTTAATGAACAACTTGTCAGTGAGGGTATGGCGTGGATGCTACCTTCAATACCCGACCCGATACTGAATTTGCGCTTTGATGAAGCACAGCGAAGTGCAATGAGTGCTCAAATCGGCTTGTGGCAGTTAGGTCATGGACTCATGATCGCCCCGTGGCAATGGCGACAACAAGCGACTCAGCAAATTCCTACCATGCATCTCAGGCCTTTGTCCCAGAAAATAGCGAATCATAAAGATGACCAAACCCAACATAATCCTAAATCATACAGCAAGTGAACAACGTTACTATGCCTAAAATAATTCTATTTTTATTAGTACTTTGGTGTATTTGTGTGCCACAAATAGTAGCCGTAGAACAAGGTCAGGCCCTACCTTCGCTTAAACTACAATCATTGGTGAACGATCAACACATTGAATTGAGCCAGATAACCGATAAAGTCATCTACATTGATTTTTGGGCTTCGTGGTGTGTGCCATGTAAAAAATCTTTTCCTTTTATGCATGAATTACAAAGCAAAATAGGTAAAGATAAGCTGCAGATTATCGCCATCAATATGGACGAAGATATCACCAAGGCTCAGGCGTTTTTAAAGAAGTATCCAGTGGGCTTTGACATAGTTAAAGGAGATAGTGAAATCGCCAAACTCTTTGCAGTTAGCGGATTACCCATCGGTTTTCTCTACGATAAGAATCAAAGTAATGTGGCAACCCATGTCGGTTTTAATAGCAAAACTGCTACAAAACTAAACGAGCAAGTTAACTTTTTAGTGGCGAATTAAAGATGAAAAAATTAGCTCTGGTGCTAGTTGTTTTGGGTTTGAGTGGCTGTGTAACTCAAGTCGAACCGTGGGAAAGAGAACGCTTTTCCAAGACTGAAATGAAGTTAGAGCCGGATCCATTGGACGCGGCTTTTAAAAACCATGTGTATTTTAGTAAAGAAGCATCGAGTGGTGGTACAAGTGCCGCAGGTGGTGGCTGTGGCTGTAATTAGTATCAAGCTACGGCATTTTTCAACGCCTAAAAATTAGCATCCGGACTCTTTTTCAATGATAAAAAACAACAATGTTTTAGCTCTACTTGGCGCTGCAGCCACTAACTTAATCAGTGTACAAGCCAATGCTTTGGACGTTGCCGAAGATTTTCGCTTTGGCTTACGCTATCACAGCTATACCGAAGACTCATTGCCTCAATCATTAGGCGGATCAACCGACAGATATGACATCAAGGTTAATCAATTTTCTATTGTTACGCCGCTTTCGGATAGCTTCGACCTGAGCATAAATTACCAACAAGAGCGAATGTCTGGGGCTTCTCCTTGGTACACGCTGCAAGATGCTGACGGTTTGCCATTGCAGATCATGAGTGGCGCATCAATTTATGACGAACGAAAAGATAGCTCAGTAAAGTTTCGTTATGTTGACGGAGCAAACAGTCTGGCCGTGATAGCGGCGAGATCAAGTGAGGATGACTATAAATCAGCAAGTTATGGTTTAGAGTTTGTTCATGAAACGCCTGATAAACAGGCTACTTGGACCGTCGCTGCTGATTTTTCCAACGATAAAATTAATCCTGTGGATGCAGATATCTTCTTAACGCGACCGACCACGGAGCAGTCTAAGCATTCATCTTCTTTGGTGATTTCCTACAGTCAGTTGTTGAATAAACATACCTTATTACAATTAGGAGCCAGCTTAAGCGATAAAAGCGGCTATTTATCAGATCCTTATAAAATGGTGCTGGTCAACTTTGAGTTAATTGGTGATAACCGCCCAACAACTCGGAGAGCAAAAACCCTGTCATCTCGCATTCGTTATTTTGTCGATACACTTAATGCTGCATTGCACGTTGACTACCGCTATTACACGGACAGTTGGGACATACAGTCACATACCTTCAATGTAAGTTGGTATCAAAATTTGCCTTTTGATCTACAACTTATCCCTTCCGTACGTTTTTACAACCAAAGTCAAAGTTATTTTTATGATGTTTTTTACCAACAATCACGTAGCGATTCTTTTTATTCCACAGACTATCGATTGGCGGAATATGGTGCGATCACGACTGGAATAAAATTAGTCAAAACGTTTGATTCGTGGTCAATTACCCTGAGTGCTGATCAATACAGCAGTGGTGGTGGCAAAGGATTGGCCAATGCAGAATTCGAAAATCCGGCACTCTTGGATTTCAAGTTGATTAGTCTTGGTTTTGATGTCAGATTCTGAAAAAAAACTCTTCACCGAACGTTTTAATGCCATGGGTAGTCCCTGCTCATTGAGTCTCTACTGTGACTCAGCTGCGCAGTTTCACGAAATTATGCAAAAAGTACTCGCTCATGCCCAACAACTAGAAGCTTGTTACTCCCGCTATCTACCTAATAGTTTAATTTCACAAATTAACGCCAATGCTGGAAGGGAATTGGCTTTCGATTTAGATGATACCACGTGGCAGCTTATATGTTACGCGCAAACAGCCTTCGAAATTAGCGAGGGTTTGTTTGATATTACTACTGGTGTATTGGGTAAATATTGGGATTTTCGCCTAGCTCAACTCCCCGACCCAGCTGTAATTCAGGAGAAATTATCGCTCATTGGTTGGTCGAAAATCCAACTCAGGCGCCAAGGTTTTCGTTTGCCTCTGGACGGAATGGAATTGGATTTCGGTGGAATTGTAAAGGAATTCTGCGCGGATACTATCGTTACCTTAGTAAAAGCAAACGGTTTTCATGCTGGTTTGATAGACATGGGAGGCGACATTTCGATTGTCGGGCCGCACTTAGATGGCCGGCCGTGGCGAGTCGCTGTTTCAAATCCAAAAGATCCTACACAAGCAATTGCCCATATTCCTTTAATTACGGGAGGATTGGCCAGTAGCGGAGACTATGCCCGCGCTTTTACAGTAAATGGCAAGCGATACAGCCATATTATCAATCCATTGACCGGGCTTCCAATCAGTGGTTTAAGTGCAGTAAGCGTTTGGGCACCGTTGTGTGTGATGGCAGGCACCATTGCCACAACTGCTATGCTGAAAAACGAAGATGATGGATTACAGTGGTTGCAGCAAGTTGGCTGTCAATATGTAGCCGTTACTCAGGACTTCTCCGTCTTTTCCAATACTTCATCTTAGTATCAGAAGTAGTTAGCGGTGTAAAGACATGTTCATACCGCTATAACGATGGCTGCAATCGCTGTCATCGCGATCACTAACCAGCGGTAATACTGTTCTGCTATGCGTTTGACAACGGCAACTCCCGCCCATGCACCAAGGGCAATAGCCGGTAAACACAGCAGATTAAGTAAAAAGGAGTCGAGGGTAATGCTGTGCCAGCTCCAAATATGGAATGGCACTTTAAATACGTTGATCGCTAAGAAAAACCAAGCTGCCGTGCCGATATATTGATTTTTAGGTAGCCGCATGCTGAGTAAATACAGGGCCATCACAGAACCGGCCAAATTTCCTATCATGGTGGTTATGCCACCAAGGGTGCCCATTAAAACGGCAAACCATAGATAATCGGGGACTTTATCTTTATTGGCTTTTTCCATCCACAACATGATACCCAAACTGATAAAGATGATGACGCTCATGATCATCCGAAACACCTCGTCATCCACCACATTGCCCAGCCAAGTGCCGATGCAAACTCCCACCGCTGCCGAAGGGAAGAGTTTAAGTAAATAATTCCAATTGGCGTGACGATGGTAATAATTGACGGCAAACACGTCCGCCATGATCAACATCGGTAACATCAAACCCGCTGACATTTTGCCACCAAAAATAAGAGCAAGCAGAGGCACTGCAAACATTGAAATGCCATGTACCCCTGTTTTGGCCATGCCGATAAAAAATGCCACCATTAAAAGCAGACTTGCGTCCATGTAGCTCAAAGTATATGAGAATAGATTAAGCATGTTTTGTGAGGTCTAATTGCGCGAACCAGGTGCTTATTTTCGCAAGTTCGCAGTGCATATTCTGTTTAGTCAACCAGTCTGTGGCATCAGCAAGGTGTTCAAAAAAGCCGACGTCTAAACCAGAATTTGCATACACTCTAGTAAATTGCTCTTGAGTACTCATTTTTACAATCGAATCATTGAACATGATGGCTACACAGCGCAAACCTTTGCTTTTCATGTTGGCAGCAGCTTCTATTAAAAAACGCTCGGCAGAGGGTATCAGTAAACTCTCCCCCGACAATACCACCAAGTCTGCCCACTGAGCATGCAAGCAAGGTAAGCTATGTTGTTTGTAATCAATTTGAAACTGTTGCACACACTCTTCGTTCCAAGGTCCAATTGCATGCACACACATCACTTGCCCAATAAGCGTCATGTGATATTCGCCATGAATTTTTGTCGATGACATAAGCTATCGTCTTAATCTAATGAACATTGACATACGCCTACTGACATAGAGAGGCAAACTGACCAGAGGTAAGTGCAACGAGATCTTGCGGGGCCAATTCAATTTCCAAACCACGCCGCCCCGCACTGACAAAGATCGTAGAAAAATTTTTTGCACTGTCATCTACGATGGTAGGAAGGCGTTTTTTTTGCGCCAAGGGGCTGACTCCCCCCAGCACATATCCTGAACTACGTTGCACCGCTACTTTATCGGCCATGTCTACTTTTTTTGCGCCGCAGGCCTTCGCCATCAGTTTCATACTCAGCATCGGCTCTACGGGTAATACGGCCACCGCCAGCTGCCCTGTATCAAGTTTTACCACCAAGGTTTTGAATACACGTAGCGCCGGCACCGCCAGTTTTTCTGCGGCTTCTAAGCCAAAGGAAGCGTGTTGTGGATCATGGCTGTATTCATGCACAAGATGGATAATCTGCTGTTTTTTTAAAAGATCAATGGCTGGTGTCATGCACGTAATTCATATTTAAGCTAGTTGTGATAGTTTTTTATAGCTTGTCGCTCGTCATGCAACATCTTATTGCCGGCGCCAAATACAATACAACTCAATATCTATTTTCAGGGCACGCACATCGTCAAGATCCCCTTCAGCCACTGCTTTTTCTAGGGTTTTCTTGGCGTTTTCACACTTTTCACCCGGTGCTTGAACCACCGTTGGTTCAGGGCTAGCAGGCTTAGACTGCTGATTGTTGGCGCATCCAAGCAAAAAAATCAACAAAATACCCAAGCAAAGACGGGAATCTTTCAAATGCAATCCTTATCCCCACATAGAGGTGAGATGATTATTTGTCGCAGTATTTAATAATGCGTTTAGTAATGATGTTGGCTTGCGCCATATCATTGTTACCTTCAGCAGCTAACAGATCCATCTTGGCATCCTGACATTTAGCTTGCATCGCCTCATAGGCACCTTCGGCAGCGTCTTTGGCTTTTTCTGCGTTCATTACCTCTGGTTCACCTTCCATATTTGGTTGCGGTGTCGCATTTGGCTGAGGCGCGCTATAAAATGTCTGACAAGCTGACAAACCACCCACTAACAATAAACCTAAAATTAACTTCGACATTATGCTGCCCCGCGTGGTGAAATTTTAATCTTGCCTACACAGTGTATGCATTTTTTCCCACCTAACGTGGATTATTTTTTACTTACTTAACGTTGAGGCTGCACATGCTGGAATCTTGCCATCTTGGGGAGTTCGCCGCTCAGCCCCATCGCTTGTTTGATCAAGGCATGTTTTCCTGCTGGCCAGGCATTGACGGCACTTAATCCCGCGTCACGGATGAGTTTGCTGGCCGGATTCTGTTGCCCAAATAAACGTTTGAAGCCTTCCATCGTCGCAATGAGTTTAAGTGCTTCACTTTTACGCCATCTTTCCACCGGGCGCAGATGACGTAAAAGCGCAAAATCTTTATTTTCTTGCACCAGCCAACAAATACGCTCTGCTAACGCTGCCGCATCAAGGATACCAAGATTTGCCCCTTGGCCAGCCAGAGGGTGTATGGTATGCGCTGCATCCCCAACGATGAATACCCCGTCTTTTAACCACTGGCGAGCATAACGCATTTTGAGTGGATAAGATTGTCTCTCTCCCACTAAGTGACACAGCCCCAATTTTTGGTCAAAGGCGACGCTCAGCGCTTTATTAAATTCATCAGGCGGCAATGCAAGCAAAGTGGCGGCTTGCTGATTATCTTGTGACCACACAATTGAGCATTGATTTTTATCCCATAAGGGCAACAAAGCTAAGGGACCACTCGGGGTAAATACTTGACGAGCTACATTATTGTGCGGCTCCTCGGTGGCCACGGTTGCCACAATGGCTGTTTGATCGTAATCCCAATAAGTGAGGGGCAGTTGAGCACTATGGCGCACCCTGGAGTTGGCACCATCGGCTCCAATCAGCAATCGAGCGCTTATTACTCTGTCATCAGTTAAGGTCAAGTAACAGCCCTGAGCACTCGTATGGATTTGTTTAATTTCGACTCCAGTCAAGACCTGAATAGTCTCAACTTGCCCAACTTGCTGCCAAAGACTAGCTATAACAGATTGATTTTCAACAATAAAACCTAATTGGTTTTGTGCAACTTGCGCAGCAGAAAAATCAATGTGGGCAAAACTATCTTGATCCCAAACGTGCATGGCTTGATAGGGCACAAAGCGCGCAGTGTCGATATGCTGCCAAGCACCGATGGCTGATAGAACCTGTTGGCTGGCAAGACTTAAGGCACTGATACGTAGCTGCGCTTCACCCTTGGGGTAAGGCTGAGGATGTTGAGCGTCAAGTAAGGCAACGTTGAGACCAGAGCCCTGTAATGCGAGGGCTTGAACCAAACCAACTATTCCCGCCCCCACAATAACAATATCTGCTTGTGCCATTGATTTCATTGACCTCGTTAATTCGAACACATTACGTCAGCCATTAAGGCATGGATCTCATCAATGTCCTTGGGCACGGCAATGGTCAGTACTTCATGCCCCGCTTCTGTGACCAATATGTTGTCTTCAATGCGGATCCCGGTTTTCCACCACTTTGCCGCGACACGGGTATTCTCATCTATGTAAAGACCCGGCTCTATGGTTAACACCATACCTGCTTGTAAGGGGCGGTCGTTATCTGCCTCTTTGTAGCGACCTACATCATGGACATCTAGGCCTAACCAATGCCCAATGCCGTGCATGAAAAATGCTCGATAACTCTGGTTGTCTAAGTTGGCTTGCAAACTGCCGGTTAAAATACCCAGCTTAATGAGGCCTTGAGTCAGTACTTTAGTTGCCGCATCGCCTATTTGTTTGAAAGTAGCGCCTGGCTTAACCAAAGCGATAGCGGCCAGCTGTGCATCCAAGACAATTTGATAAAGAAGCTGTTGGGCCTCACTAAAACGGCCTGACACCGGAAAGGTTCTGGTGATGTCAGCAGCGTAACCCTGCCACTCACACCCTGCGTCAATCAACAATAAGTCCTCAGCGTTTAGCACTTGATCATTGTTGGTGTAGTGCAAAATACAGGCGTTTTTTCCGCCTGCAACAATACTGCAATAGGCAGGGCTTTTAGCACCATGTTTGGCGAATACATAGTGTAACTCGGCTTCCAGCTGGTATTCGTTTTTACCCGGAGCAACACAGCGCATGGCGCGACAATGGGCTTCAGCACTTATAAGCGCGGCATGGCGCATCAAATTCACTTCGAAAGGCGATTTAAATAAACGCATCTCATCTAAAATTACCCGCACGTCATGCAAACTTGCTGGGGCGTGATGGCTTTGTTTAGGGGCATCACGAAGGGCTTGTAAAATACCCAATACTAATTCATCGGCCTCAGCATGGCATCCTTGGGCGTAATACACATGGTCGTGCCCATCCACTAAATGCAGTAACTCCTCGTCTAACTCGTCGAGGGGAAATGCCCTGTCCATAGCAAACTGGCGTTGCGCCTGACGCGGGCCAATTCGTCGCCCATGCCAAATCTCTGCCTGCTCGTCTTTGTCTAAACAAAACAGAATACTCAAACCCGTACTGTTTTTACGTTTAACGCCAGTAACATGCACTTGATTCGATAAAACCAACCAAGCTTGGGGTTCTGGAAAACCGCTCAAGTAGTGAAAATAACTGTCTTGGCGAAATGGATAATCGGTATCCCGGCTGCGACTCACCAAATGAGCTGCAGGGATCAGACAGATACTATTGGCCTGCATGGCTTGCAGTAGCTTTTCACGGCGACGTGAAAACTCAGTTAAGGCCATGGCATCCATTAGGTTAGCGGACATAGATTTAAGACCTTAGGGTCAGGCGTTAATGCACAATCTTGGGTTCACCAAGCTGTTGTTCGGGAGACTTACCCAATTCGTTGAAACACAACATGACGGTAACTCGGACGTATTCCAATACTTCGTAGAAGGCTTGTTCAGATTCCTCATCTTCGCTCATTTCATCATCCATGCGGGCAATTTCAGCAAAGTCCTCTAGGCCTTCTTTGACGTCATCAGAACAACCCGTCAAGTCTGCCTGATGCAATCCAAATCCCAACATAAACCCTTGCACCCAAAGCAACAGCGCTTGACCTCTTTCATTGATGGGAGCCGCATCATCGGGTAACAGTAAAACCAGCGAAAAATCGCTTTCTAGTAGCTGCTGACAGGTCTGATCAAAGAGGGCATTAAATGCTTGTTGTAAGTCGTTGTTAAGGACTTCACCCTGATTGATGATATCAGCCAGAGGTTCTTGCCAATCACGGCATTCCAATGGCATCCCCCCCCCTAACATGCCACAAATAATACCCTGAATTTCCGCCGCAGAACTTAAGATATTATTGCGCTCAAGTAAGGTGGTGAGGGATTCGTATAGTTGACTGATTGAATTCAAAATAAACTCTCTAGTGTGATGAGACCCAAACACGCCAAACCACCGCATTATTCGCCAGTATGTTTTCATTCGGGTTAAGCCAAGGCTGAAGGGGTAATGCTATCACTGCCATACTTTGATGCCCAGATTTTTGGTAAGCAAGTTGTGGCAACCAGGTTGTGGCAATCACATTGTGGCAATCACATTGTGGCAATCACATTGTGGCAATCACATTGTGGCAACCACGTTGTGGCAATTACGTTGTGGCTTGCAAGTTGTTGTCATCGCATTCTCGCAATCATGTTTTTATCACCCCATTGTGCCTTGCTTAAAAAATGCCATTAGGCTAACAACAAGAGAACTGGTTATAATGGGGTTGTTGGTGGTGAATTGTTTCTAGTACAACTAGCTATATGGCAGCACCGACAAGCATTGACGGTTACAAGAAGTTTGACTGACAATACGGTTTACAATGCCTCCTAGAGTCTTTGCCAGTTTAGTAATGTCCCTGGCCGATGCTTTAACCTTTGGAAGTTGATTCCACTACTTTTGTGCAAGCTCGACCCGCATCGAGAAGCCTACGGTAATGATGATACTTCCGCCCTGAACTTTCGGTTCACGGGCGATCACTGAACAGCGGGATTATGGGAGGCACCTCATTTTTACCCCTATTTTTTGGTAGTATCATGACAAAGCAAGAACAGTTACAAACTTATGGAAAAGTGGTGATTGATGCCTTGTCACCTATCGTAAAATGGCAATATAACGACTTTCATGGCGTCATGTTGGCCGAATTTTCTATGGATAAACAAGAGCAAGTCCGTTTAGCCTTACAACAGGTATTGCCTTTGAGCTGGGATGCCAAGTCTATCAAAAAAGCACCCAACGAAATTAAACACAAAGCGCACTTTTTTGCTAAGCTCAGCAAGAACCAAATGCTACTCAGTGACCATCTTGGAAATCAACCGAAGATCATGGTGGCTTGGTGGCCTTGGGGGCATGGTGCGACAGTGTCCATTAGACTGTTTTTAACGTCCACCGCTGCCTATCAGGAAAAATCGGGGCTCTTCCATAGACTTACTGGGATTTTTTCATAAATTACTCAACAAGCGGCTAAAAAGCGCTATATTTAGCAACGCTTTCTCGGCAAGGCTTGGCGCACTTAGGCATACAATGTTGCAACGCTAGTATGACTTTGTGACTGAGCAGCAAACTAATAACAATAAGGTGTACACGGGATTTATGGCCGTAATAAATTTTGGTTCAATTAATATTGATCACGTCTATCAAGTAGACCATTTCGTTCAGCCAGGTGAAACACTGGCATCTAGCCACTACCAACAATTGTTAGGTGGAAAAGGCGCCAACCAGTCCATTGCACTGGCAAGAGCCGGATCAGATGTTTGGCACGTTGGTAAAGTCAACCAGGTTGATGCCTCGTTCAAACAAACCATGATCCGTGAAAATATTAACTGTAAACATGTCAGTTGTACTGATACTGCTTCTGGACATGCCATTATTCAGGTGACGCCAAGTGGTGAAAACGCCATTGTCTTATTCGGCGGCGCCAATCATGAACTGAGTAGCAAAGATATCATGCAGGCCCTTGATGCAGCCAAATCAACAGATTGGGTGCTAACGCAAAATGAGACCAGCGCGATTGCCGATGTCATCCAACAGGCAAAAGAAAAAGGTTTAAAGGTTGCCTTTAACCCCGCGCCGATGACAGAGTCCGTCAAACATTTACCCTTGGATTGTGTTGACTTATTAATTGTCAACGAAGTGGAAGCAGAAGAAATTTCTGGGCATGCCCAGTTAGACAAAATTGAAGAATATTTTCGTCACAATCTGCCGCAAACTGAAGTCATCATTACCCTTGGTAAAGCTGGGGTGCGGATGCTGAAAAAAGAGAAAACCATCGATGTCCCGGCTTTTTCAGTGACTGCCGTAGATACCACAGCAGCAGGCGATACCTTTATTGGTTACTTTTTATCTGCCTACAGTAACCATACCGAAGCCAAAACTGCCCTTGTCAGAGCCTGTGCAGCCTCCGCCTTGGCTGTCACTAAAGCCGGTGCGGCACAATCCATTCCCAGTAAAGAGGAAGTCAATCGTTTTGTTGCCAAACAGCAATAAAGCCTTCGCCAAATGAGACCACTATGAAGCATAAAATAATTTTAGACACCGACCCCGGCATTGATGATGCAATGGCGATTTTTTTCGCGTTTCTGTCACCCCAGATTGAGGTATTAGGGTTAACTACCGTATTTGGCAACGTGCCTGTTGAGATGTCAGCCCGCAATGCCCAGACCTTGTGCGCCCTCGCTGAACAAGATATTCCTGTGTGTAAAGGCGTTGGCATGCCATGGGTAGGCAAAGAATCGGGCTATGCGCACTTTGTGCATGGCGACGATGGATTTGGCAACATCAATTTTCCTCCGGCAAAAATCCGTGAACTCGACCCACGTAGCTCAGCCCAGTTCATTGTTGATATGGCAAGACAACATCCCGGCGAGATTACCGTCGTGGCGATTGGCCCTCTCGGTAATTTAGCCCTCGCCCTGCGTCTTGAACCCGCGCTACCTAAGTTGTTAAAAGGTGTGTCGATCATGGGCGGTGCGGCCTTTGTGCGCGGAAACGTAACCCCTGTGGCAGAAGCCAACATTTGGAATGATGCCTATGCCGCTGAGATCGTGTTTGCGGCAGAATGGCAACTGACGATGTTTGGCTTAGACGTGACCAATGCCGTGCCATTTACCCCGCAATTTTTAGAAGAACTCAAGTTGGGCAATAACAAACTAGGCGGATTTGTTCGAGATGCAGCACAGTTTTATGTGCAGTTTTATTCACAAAATCGCGAAGACAAAGTGTGCTTTTTTCATGATGCAATGCCTATCGCTCACCTGATTGATCCGACTTTATTTGAGATTCAAGGCGGTCATGCCAGAGTGAGTACCGATCCACTGAACATCGGCCAAACGTCGGTGGCATTGCCAGGCACAACGACCAGTCCAGATTGGCTCAACGCTCAGCAAATTAATGTGGCCACTCAGGTGGATAAAGTACGTTTAACCCAACTATATTTGGATACTTACCAAGCCTAGACTGAATATGGGCGATTTGTCTCAGTAAAGAGCAAGTCAAATAACAAAGGCGCGCTGAGAAATGAAAACAGCTCTACTCAGCACAAATAAAGAAGCGCGCCTGTTAGCCCTTTACGAATATGATGTATGAGATACTGAGGCTGAAAAAGCTTTTGACGACTTGACGCTACTTGCGTCTAATCTTTGTGACAAACCGATTACCCTCATCAGTTTGGTTGATCCTCATCGTCAATGGATTAAATCCAAAGTGGGCTTAGACGCTCAAGAAACCAGTCGAGATATTGCATTTTGCGCTCATGTTATTCATCAGCAGGCTATTTTTAGTTCGCTCGGCCTACACATCACTATCGCCAGCAGTGGCGAAGAAGCGATGGATAGCGTGCAACAACAAAAATTCGATTAAGTTTTTATGGACATCCAGTTACCTGGCATAGATGGGCGTCGCGCCACTCAGTTGATCAAGGCGGACAATCCGAGGTTGCCGATTGTCGCCCTATCAGCCGATGTTTTTTCTGGCGGCGACTCTGAGTTAGCCACGCATTTGTGGTCTGATTATTTGTTAAATAACCGTGGATAAAAACCACCTTGTTAGTGCGTTAAATCGTTTGATACCCAGAGCAGACAATGACTGAAATATTGCCGTCTCGGCATGCATTACGACAGTATTATCGGCAGCAAAGAAAGCAGTTATCTGTGCAACAACAGCTACAGGCTGAAACGAGCTTGCTCAATACTTTTTTGCAAAACGAGCTACTCGGCGAGGCAAACTCGGTGGCGTGTTATCTAGCAACTGACAGTGAAATAGCCACGTCTGCCTTAATATCGTATTTGTGGCAAAAACAAAAACGTGTGGTGCTGCCCGTCTTACATCCCTTCACACCCGGGCATTTGGTGTTTGTCGAATACCATGCACACAGCCCCATGCAAACAAATCGCTATGGCATTTTAGAGCCGAAACTTAACTGCCAGCACATTTGTCCCTTAGAACAAATCGATGTGATCCTCACGCCCTTAGTGGCTTTCGATTCCTTAGGCAATCGTTTGGGAATGGGCGGTGGGTATTACGACCGAACACTCGCTCCAGTCCAGCGAAACAGACTTGCAACGCGCATTATTGGCTTGGCCCATGAATGCCAACTCACCGAACATTTACCCACTGACGGTTGGGACATTCCTTTGCATGGCATTGCCACGCCGCAAAGGTATATCGCAATAAGCTAATTATTTTGCTTAATTCCCCTGACGCCGCATAAATTGGGTACACTAAGCAAAACCTAAACCGTGGATATTGATTATGCCCTTGAGCCAAGATGAGAAAAAAGCTGTCGTTGCCAAAACAGCGCTGAAATTTGTGCAAGCAGACGCCATCGTAGGAGTAGGCACAGGCTCAACCGTTAACTATTTTATTGATGCATTAGCGTCCATGAAAAACCAACTTCGCGGTGCGGTATCGAGTTCACAAGCCTCAACCCAACGTTTGGAGGCACTGGGCATTGAAGTATTTGATCTCAATTCCGTCGGCAGTTTTGACATTTATGTGGATGGTGCTGACGAGGTGACCGCGCATAAACACATGATTAAAGGGGGAGGTGCTGCCTTGACCCGTGAAAAAATCGTGGCCGCCGTGGCCAAACAATTTGTATGTATCGTGGATGACAGCAAACAAGTTGGGCGTTTAGGGAAATTTCCTTTGCCGGTTGAAGTGATCCCCATGGCCCGTTCCTACGTGGCGCGGGAAATCGTCAAGCTCGGTGGTGATCCGGTTTATCGTCAAGGAGTGATCACCGACAATGGCAATGTGATCTTGGATGTGCACAATATGAATATTCTTAATCCGGTGGAATTGGAAAAAGCCTTAAACAATATCGTAGGCGTTGTCACCAACGGCCTGTTCGCCATGCGTGGCGCTGACGTGGTATTAGTAGCCAGTGACAGTGGCATTAGTGAATTATAAGCGTTAAAACTAGGGTTCGCCTCAGCCCAGAAGCCTGTTATGCTGAGGTGTGTTCCCAACTAAGCAGTGCATTGCGTGACTAACGCTCCCCCACCCTCAGGCTCAACACCCAACAAGCCATCAACACTGCAAAGTGTCAACCACATGGTCATTGAAGCAATTATCAGTGTCACAGACATTGTTGAATCCATGCACCAGCGCATCAACCCTCTGCCCACCAGCAAAGCCAATGCCGCAGCAGAACGCAGTGGCGGCATCAGTGGTTTGGTGTATAACAGCATTCGCAGTATTACCGCCTTGGTAGGTAAAAGCCTTGATGGGCCATTAGCGTTGTTGAGTCAGCAACTCGGACAAGCCACTCCCTCTGCTAGTTCAGCCGCACTTGTCTCAGCGTTAAACGGGGTACTGGGCGACCATTTGGTGAAACGACAAAGTCCTCTTGCCATTGCTATGGGGTTTAGATTGCAGGATCGTGAACTTGACCTGCCAACCCTGGCACAGGCCGTGGTGCAAAAACGTGGCCGTTTGTTAATCATGGTTCACGGTTTGTGCATGAACGATGCACAGTGGCGTCAAGGGCAACATGATCATGGTGAAAAACTGTCCAGCGAACTCGATAGTGCTGTCGTGTATCTGTGTTACAACAGTGGCCAACATATTTCCGACAATGGCGCACAGTTCAACCAGCTCCTAGAGGCCTTATGCCAACAGATGGGCACCTTGGACAACACCGTGCTACTGCGGCTGACGATAGTTGCCCACAGCATGGGTGGATTAGTCGCACGTAGTGCATTACATCAGGGGCAAGTACTCAATCATCAATGGCCACAGCAATGTGTCAATCTGGTGTTTTTAGGCACACCTCATCATGGCGCACCACTCGAAAAAGCAGGGTCTTGGGTGGAATTACTGTTGGGTTATCACCCTTACAGTGCCCCTTTAAGGCGTTTGACACAAATTCGCAGTGCTGGCATCACGGATTTGCGTCATGGCAATGTGCTGGCCTCAGACTGGCAGGCGCGAGATCGCTTTGATTTTTCTCGGGATAAACGCAGCCCCTTACCCCTCCCATCACATGTTCATTGTTACACCGTTGCCACCACCATGAGTGAAAACGCCAGCATGATCTGTGATCACGTTGTGGGGGATGGGCTGGTTCCCCTCGATAGCGCCTTGGGTAAACACGAAGATTCACGTTTCACCTTGCACTTCGCCCCGCAAAACCAATGGCAAGGCCGTGGCATTAACCATATGCAACTTCTCAGCGATCCCTTGGTTTACCAGCAGTTGCAACAATGGTTGAAAAACTTTTAATCCAAGGGTTGAACACTAGTCAGGCAGATTGTTCTGCAATAAGCGCAGACTATTGCCTCCCATTACAGCGCTGATTTGTTGTTGATTGAGTCCCTCAGCAATGAGTGCTTGGGTCAATTGCACCAATTCACTGGTATCCAAGGCTGTGGTGGTCGCACCATCAAAATCTGAACCTAACGCAATGTGGTCGACGCCGACGAGTTCGATGCCATACCGAATGGCCGCGGCAATACTCTGTGGATTAATATCACATACCGCGCCATCCCAATAACCCACGGCGATAAGCCCGCCTTGTTCAGCAATGGCCTGCATTAGTTCATCGGGAATATTCCGCGGGCTATGGCAATGGCCATAAAAACCTGTGTGGCTCACCACTAAGGGGCGCTGACTTATGCTGAGCACGTCTCTGACAACCTGTTGTGAAGAATGGGATACATCCACAATAATCTGTTTTTGTTGCATGAGTTTTACCGCTTCACGGCCAAACTCGGTTAAACCTTGCTGACTGACACCATGTAAAGCCCCCCCAGTTTATTATCAAAAAAGTGCTGCAAACTCATCATTCGAAACCCCGCCTCGTATAAAACTTGAATGTTATTGAGTTCACCGTCTAAGGCATGGGAGCCTTCCGTGCCAAGCAAGGCGCCAACTAGATACTGATTAGATTGGCGCGCGAGTAGAAAATCTTGCAGTGATTTTTTCGATGAAACAAAGTGTATTTGCTCTGGATTAGCGGCAATAAAAGCATGCAGTTTATGCCCTTGATGCAAGGCTCTGGCCGTTAAACTCTGCCATGTATCAAGTGGCCAGGCTTGCACCAAGGCAAGTTGTGTCACGCTATCAGTGGCGGTGGCTTCATTACGTTCGTAATTGATACCACTTGGCGATTTGGTCACGGTGGTAAACATCTGCAAGGCGACATGACCTTGTTGTAAACGCGGAAAATCGACGTGGCCAAAACTAGCCTGCTGATTGAGATCTCTGTCCCACATCAAACTGTCACTGTGCCAGTCAACCACAAACAAAGCATCGTGCATGGCCTGAGCTTCAAGCGAGATGGTGGGTTCGACCACGGGACGTGCTACACGGTTAAACTGTTGTTCAACATAGGCCGGAGCAAACACCAATATTGCCACCAAAAATATGGCTAAACCGATACTTGTCACTGTGACAATTTTTTTTATGTGCGACATCATTTTCCCTTTGCTGCTTATTCATATTTTGCTGAAAACTAAACCCGCACTACTATAAACAAACAATATGAAATACCAACATTTGAAAACAAGAAATTATCCTAGCCTCGACGAGCTAGCACTCTTGCTCACAAGCTGAATGGATCTTAGTCAATTGGCACAATTGTTCGATAAATCACTTTGTTATCTGCGCTGGGTGTTTTAGCATGACCACCATTTGCGCATCGCCTTAACGAGTTACCGTGAATCCAAGTTCAAGTATCATCTTATTGAAAAACGCTCAGGTCTATTCTCCTCAGGCCATGGGTTTACAACATGTTCTCATTGCCGCGGGTAAAATTGTATGGTTGGGTCAAACTGAACCTAGCTTAGGTCCAGAGTTAGCCCCGCAGGTCATGGACTTGCAAGGTTGTATATTGTTGCCCGGTTTTATTGATGCCCACACACATATTACTGGTGGTGGCGGTGAGGCAGGATTTGCTACGCGAGTGCCTCCCGTGCCGCTGAGCAAATTTACCCGCGCGGGTGTCACTACCGCAGTGGGTTTGTTGGGTACCGATGATGTGACCCGTAATACCGCCTCCGTGCTAGCTCAGGTTTATGCCTTACGTGAAGAAGGCTTGTCGGCCTATTGTTATACTGGGGGTTATCACTTGCCCCCCACTACCTTAACCGGTTCCGTTAAAACCGACATGGTCTTTCTTGAACCCGTGGTAGGAGTGGGTGAATTAGCCATCAGCGATCATCGTTCCAGCCAGCCTACCTTAGCAGAGTTACTCAAAGTTGCGGCTGATGCTCATGTAGCGCGTCTAATGACTGGGAAAGCAGGCATTGTGCATTTGCACTTAGGCGATGGTGAACGGGGTTTGGCATTGGTTCGAGCAGCCATCGCTGAGTCGGAAATTCCTCCGCGAACCTTTAACCCAACCCATGTGAATCGCCGCAGAGCACTGTTTGATGAAGCCTGTGAGCTCACCAAATTAGGTTGCTGGATAGACGTGACGGCTTTTGAGACCGGGGAAGTAGGTTACGAACCTGCCGAGGCGCTCATACGTTATATGCAAAGTGATCTGCCACAAGACAAATTAACCATAAGCTCAGATGGCGGTGGTTGTTTGCCTTGTTTTGATCACCACGGACACATGACCAGCATGGACTTTGCAAGCTCTATGGCCATGACCGAGGTGTTCTATCAGCTTCTCGATGAGGGCTATGCTCTGGAACGCTTTTTGCCGTTTTTTACCAGCAATGTCGCTGCACTCATGAATTTCACGCAGAAAGGGCATATTGCTGTCGGTTGCGATGCAGATTTAATTATCTTAGATACACAATACCGCATTGAACATGTCATGGCCCTTGGTCAATGGCATATCTTGGCCAAACAAATAATTAAAAAAGGCTCATTTGAGAATTAACTATGCCCTCTCCTAAGATTGACGGTACCGCTCGGGGTTACGTTATCCCCATTGGCGGTGCGGAAGACAAACTGCACAATCCACAAATTCTCAAAAAATTTATTGCTCTGGCCGGTGGCCAAAATTCTGTGATCAGCATTATTCCAACGGCATCACAATTGGACGATACCGGCGAGCGTTATCAACATCTATTTACTGAACTTGGGGCAGGTGAACTCAACGTTTTGCCCATAAGCGAGCGAGCAGATGCGCAAAAAGCGGAATATCTAACACTGTTAGCAAAAAGCACTGCTATTTTTGTGACCGGTGGCAATCAACTGCGTTTATCCACTATTTTAGGGGGTACTCCCATTGCTAAAGCGATCCGCCAATTAAATGCCAAAGGGGTTCACTATGCTGGGACTTCTGCAGGTGCGGCGATCGTTTCACAGCATATGATCACCGGCGGTACATCAGGCATTGTCCCTACTGAAAACGGTGTCAGTTTGGCTCCCGGACTTGGATTAGTGAACAGTGCAGTGATTGATCAGCACTTTAATCAGCGTAACCGTCTAGCGCGTTTACTCAGTGCCGTATCATACAATCCATTTTTGATTGGTCTGGGGTTGGACGAAGATACCGCCGCGTTTATTGATGATAAAAACCAATTTACGGTAGTAGGCAGTGGCGCCATTACTGTCATCGACCCCTCCAACATCGAATATTCTTCTATGGCAGAAGCAAATAGCGGTGACGCCTTGACCTTATTAAATCTAAAAATGCATATTCTCGCTAGTGGCAGTCGCTATGATTTGAATGCCCGTCAGGCATTTATCAAATAAGCGCGCTAATGACGCGCTAACTCATCAATAATAAAAGTAGCTTAGGCTACTTTTATTATATATTTTAGAGGCTTGGTGGCGATCTCTTATGGCTCTTGCACTTGATGTGCAACCCATGAAAGTCGCTACTGGAATCCACTCAACTCAGCGGTAGTCGGTGCGAAGCACTGGGGCTGTGTTAAAAACGTAGGCACGTCTTTTTTTACCCAGAGCCAAAGGGATGCACTAAGCATGAAAATTCTCAGCACCAACGTATATGTCGGGCCCAGTATATACGCTAATTTTCCGGTTATTCGCCATCAAATTGATATCGGTGAACTCGAGCATTGGCCTTCAGTAAAACTGGGTGCCTCATTTATCGACGGTTTAATTGCCGCCCTCCCGTCATTGCAAAAACACGGCTGTTCCTATCGTGAAGAAGGCGGTTTTATTCGCCGTTTAAAAGAAGATGAAGGCACGTGGATTGGTCATATTTGGGAACACGTTGCCCTTGAGTTACAAGACTTAGCTGGCTCAGATGTAACCTTTGGTAGAACCCGAAGTAGCGGCAAAGTAGGCTGTTACGATGTCGTGTACCAATATCATCAACGGGACGTTGGTTTAGAAGCTGGAGAATTGGGTTTGCGGCTATTAAGCCATTTGATGCCTGCCCACGTGCAAGCTCTGATGAGCAGTAAAATTGATCCAGACTTCAATTTTGCTGATGAATTACATAGTTTTGTGCGTATGGCACAGCGAAAAGAATTCGGTCCAAGCACGGCCTCTTTAGTGAAGGCTGCGGAAGAGCGAGATATTCCTTGGATCCGTCTGAACAATTATAGCTTGGTGCAGTTCGGTCACGGTAAATATCAACGACGTATTCAAGCAACGATCACCAGTGAGACCAAACATATCGCCGTCGAAATATCTTGCGATAAAGAAGATACCCATAATTTACTTAACGACTTGGGTTTACCGGTGCCACAACAAGTGATGGTGTATGGCGAGAATCAAGCCATACGCGCCGCCAACAAAATTGGTTTTCCAGTGGTGATCAAACCCTTAAATGCCAATCATGGCCGTGGGGTTAGCATCAATTTAACTGATGATGAACAGGTGCGTGAAGCTTGTAATGAAGCCTTAAATTTTGGCACGGGCAAAGCTGTCTTGGTGGAAAGCTTCATCACTGGTTTTGACCACCGCATGTTGGTTGTGAACGATGAATTAGTCGCGGTAGCGAAACGGGTACCGGGCCATGTGATTGGTGACGGTGTGTCTACCATTGCCCAACTCGTTGACATTGTTAACTTGGATCCGCGCCGTGGTATTGGCCACGAAAAGGTTCTCACACGTTTAGAGTTAGATAACCAAGCTGAACGTTTGTTGGAAGATGCGGGGTACTCAGCGGACACCATTTTAGACAAAGACCAATTATTTTACTTGCGTTCTACGGCCAATCTATCCACCGGTGGTACCGCCATTGATGTCACTGACATCGTGCACCCGGACAATCGCAATATGGCCGTGCGGGCGATTAAAGCCATTGGCTTAGATATCGGTGGTGTCGATTTCTTGACCGACGATATCAGCAAATCGTACAAAGAAATTGGTGGAGGCATTTGTGAGTGTAACGCCGCACCTGGTTTTCGCATGCATGTGGCACCAAGCGAAGGAAAGCCCAGAGATGTTGCCGGTAAAGTATTAGATATGTTATTCCCAGCCGGTAGCGAAGCGCGTATTCCGGTGGCAGCAATTACCGGCACCAATGGCAAAACCACCACCAGCCGCATGCTAGCGAGTATTGTTAAAAGTGCGGGGTACACCACCGGTATGACGTCCACTGATGGGGTATATATCGATGGCCATCTCACCGTCAAGGGTGATATGACCGGCCCTACCTCAGCCCAAATTGTATTACGCGATCCGAGTGTCGATTTTGCTATTCTCGAAACCGCTCGGGGCGGAATATTAAAGCGTGGTTTGGGTTACATGGAATCAAACGTCAGTGCCTGTTTGAACGTCACCGCTGATCACCTTGGTTTACGAGGCATCAATACGCTTGAGCAACTTGCTCAGATAAAACGCGTGGTGGTCGAGGTCGCTAAAGACTGTGTGGTGCTGAATGCCGACGATATGCTGTGTTTACAAATGGCGGATTTTTGTGAGGCGCAACGAATTTGTTATGTCACCATGGATCCAGGGCATGGTTTGGTGCGCGAGCATATTCGCAGTGGCGGCATGGCTGCAGTGCTGGAAAAAGGCATCAACGGTGACATGATCACATTGTATGACAGAGGTGCACACATTCCCTTGTTGTGGACCCACCTTATTCCAGCCACCATCGAAGGTAAGGCCATTCATAACGTGCAAAATGCCATGTTTGCTGCCGCGATAGCCTATAGCTTTAACATTTCATTAGAGGATATCCGCCAAGGATTACGGATTTTCAGTACCTCGTTTTATCAGGCGCCGGGTCGTCTGAATATTTACAATGAGCATCCCTTCAAAGTCATCCTTGATTACGCCCACAACCCCGCCGCTATTCAATCTATTACGGATCTGGCAACACGCTTGGATGTCAGTGGTAAACGTCGAATCGTGCTGGCGATGCCGGGTGACCGACGCGACGAGGACATTGTCGAGGCCGCCTCCATCGTGGCCAAAGGATTCGACTGCTTTATCTGTAAAGCTGACGATGCACGTCGTGGACGTGGCCATGACGAAGTGCCGCTGTTATTAAAAAATACTTTAATGAAAGCCGGTGTGGATGCAAGTGCCATACAGGTGATCCCTGCAGAAGCTGAGGCCATCGAACAGGCTCTCGCCGATTGCAACAAAGGGGATTTGTTGATCATTCTTGGCGACGATATCACGCGCTGCTGGAAGCAGATTGTGCACTTTAATGGCGGGGTTGAAGTCAAACCCAGTGGTGACGAACCGTCCCATGACTATCCAGATAAATTATTTGAACCCGTCGAACATAAATTTGAACTGGCCCAAGGCCAACGCCTTGTGCAAGACGAGCGTGGCGTGCGCTTAGTGATTGAGCTTGATGAAGAGGCTGACTAATTTTCAGTGGTTATTGGAAAAATGATTGAACTTCAATTAGATGAAGTGCGTCGGCTCACTGGCCCTTCCTTGTTGTGGGACAAACCCGGTGCGATTATTGACGTATTGCACAGCGGGATTGATCCGCAACAAGTACTATTCAGTTTGCAACGCTGGACACAGAATTTGCTGGCTGAATTAGGCTGGCAGCATGAAAGCCATTGTTATCGCTTGCATGAACACGGCTTAAATTTAGCCATCAGTGCACCTCTTGATGCCTTGTATGGTGCCTGTGATGCACTCGAACTGGCATGGCTGTGCTGTGCCAGTGAATTGCAAGATCAAGCGTTACCTGCATGGAAGTCGCGTTTAGACGAAATTCGCCAGGCTTTAGTGCAAGAACAAAATCCGGCCTTATTAGCCTTGGTTGAGGCCGCTAAACAGCGTCAAATCCTGTGCTTAATAGACGACGATGAACTCAGTTTAGGTATGGGTGCCAGTACACGCTGTTGGCCCCTCGATGCCCTGCCATCGCCCAGCGACGTAGTCTGGTCAACGTATCACGCTATTCCCTGTGCCATGATCACGGGCACCAATGGCAAATCGACCAGTGTGCGTCTCGCCGCTTACATTGCGCAAGTAGCGGGTATTTGTGCGGGCATAACGTCGACCGACTTTATTCGCGTTGGCCATACCATTGTTGACTACGGCGACTACTCCGGCCCAGCTGGCGCCCGCATGTTGTTGCGAGATAAACGCTGTGAATTAGGATTTTTAGAGGTAGCGCGCGGTGGCATACTGCGCCGAGGTTTACCGATAGACAAGGTTAATGCCGCACTGATCACCAATGTGGCGCGTGACCACCTCGGCCAATACGGAATCAACACCGTGGAAGAGTTGGCGCAGATTAAGTTTGTGGTAGCCAAAGCACTCGATGACCTTGGCATATTAGTACTCAATGCCGATGATCCTTTGGTGATAAATCAAGCACAAAACATCCAAAAATCAGTTTGCTGGTACAGCGTTGATGAACAAAACACACTGATCCAGCAACAACTGGCCAGTGGGGGCCGCGCGGTATTTGTGCGCAATGGCGAGCTCATTTATCATCAAAATCAGCAGTTTGAGTACTATGGTCAAACTAAACGGATGCCGCTGTCATTAGCCAACAGTGCTGTGCACAATATTCAAAATGCGCTCGGGGTGGTTGGCCTATGTAAAGCCTTGGCTTTGCCCGATAAGGCCATCAGACAAGGCCTCCTGGAATTTGGTCGAGACCCACAAGATAATCCAGGTCGTTGCAATATTTACCATGTTGCTGATTGCCAAGTCATCGTCGATTTTGCCCACAACCAACATGGTGTGCAGGCTGTGGTGAACATGGTGAAACAGCTACCTGCTAGGCAAATAATTGTTATGTTCAGTCATGGCGGCGATCGTAGTAATCAAGATATCCAAGCACTCACCGAAACGCTCACTCAACTTAATGCCGATTTATACATAGCCGCCGAAATTGAAAAATACTTACGTGGGCGTGAGCCCGGTGAAGTCCCGGCTTTGTCAAAACATTACCTCTTGCAACGTGGCATAAACGCAGAGCACATCATGATATGTAATACGCCCTTAGCAGGCACACAATTGGCCATTAGCAAAGCCCAACATGGGGCGATGGTCGTTTTGTTTGTATTAGAACAACGAGAGGAAGTGCAAGCATGGTTGGCCCAGCAAATGACCACCGATTCAACTTTCAAGGGAGCAACACAATGAGTAGCAAAGACGAAACATTGCAGGCGCTAAAAATTGCTTTTAGCTACATGCCGAAGGCGATAGAAGTCACCAAGTATGAATACGGCGATAATTACCAACATGTACTTGACCACATCACTACCGTACGTGAAGTATTACTCGACAACGATATCGACCCCGACGGGGTCTACGGCGAGGTGAACCCCGACGATAGCCCTAATTCTTGTTACTGAATAAACGGATGAGTGGAGATTAAGTTGTCCGTTGAGGTGTTGTCTAAAATCGCGACTGGTTATTTCGTCGTGTCACGCAAGCTAAAATAGGCCATAGTGCCGGCGCGATGATACTACATGGTATGCGCCTTATGTTTTTCACCATTCGATTTAAAGCATTGAAGTGTCGTTATTTATCAGATACGGTTTTGATCACTGGGATGATTTTTTTGCTCTTCGGCGGGAATGCAACAAATCTTGAGCACGCATGGCTTAATTAACATGCCTAATGCTGAGACCAGGACAAAATGACAGACACGCAACGTGATATTGAGCTTGAGCACAAGTATTTGAAAATTGTTAGCCACTACACCCTGCGTATTCTGCTGCTTACCTCTGAGCAAAAAATAATTAACCTGAGATCGGTTTAAGCAGCCACCATCGCATTTCTCTCAACGTCGCTAATATTAAGGGATGGCTTATTTTTCTTGAGGCAATATGC
>JAACSL010000023.1 GCA_009993955.1 Paraglaciecola sp. | reverse complement strand
ACGCTGCGTGATGTGTGCCGCGTTTCGATGACCCTATTAAAGCGCAAAGGAAGTGATTAAAAAATCTACAGGGTGATACTTGGGTATATAGCTTAATAACTTAAGTGCTCAGAATAAGCCCTGCCCATTGTCTGAACCCTCAATAAAAATGCGGTGTAGCCAACTGTACCGCAAACGACTTATTGTTCTGCACGACGGAAGACTAATTGCTGATTGTTACTGTGACTTGCGTCAAAACGATATCCCGCCGCACAAAATTCCCGCAATTGCTCAAGCTTGTTGACCCGTTCCTGAATAATAAATCGCGCCATCAAACCTCGTGCTTTTTTGGCAAAAAAACTGATCACTTTATATTGTCCATTTTTTTCATCTTGAAACACTGGGGTGACAATGGGCGCTTTAAGTAACTTGGGATTAACCGCTTTGAAGTATTCGTTTGAGGCCAAATTGATTAATACCTCAGCATGCTGTTCGTCAATAGCCTGATTCAGCACGTGGGTAATGCGTGTTCCCCAATAAGCATATAAGTCAGCACCACGACGGTTTGCCAGCTTAGTGCCCATTTCCAAGCGATAAGCTTGCATCAAGTCTAGGGGTTTAAGCACCCCGTAAAGTCCTGACAAAATGCGTAAATGTTGCTGAGCAAACGCTAGGTCGCCCTCACTAAATGAGTTTGCTTCTAGTCCCGCATATACCTCACCATTAAAGGCTAAGATTGCTTGTTTGGCGTTGCTACTGGAGAACGGGGTCTGCCAACTGGCAAAACGATCAGCATTAAGCCCTGCTAGTTTATCACTGATGTGCATGAGTGAGCTGAGTTGGGCGGGGCTCAATTTTCGACAGTGTTTAACCAGCGTTTCTGCCTCACTCAGCATTACCGGTTGTGTGTGTGATACAGCAGAGCTTGGCGGGCTAAAATCAAGATTTTTGGCCGGTGACAATACAACTAACATAAATAACCTTAAATGATAAAACGCGAAAAATAAGCCATGGACTCAGTAATGAGGCTTACGCCTTAGATTACAAGACGGGTGCACTGATTATCTTGTACTGAGGATTCAATTAAGGGGTTCAATATTAAATTCACCACTTGTTCAGGCTAAATTAATTTTGCTCAGTGTAATTCTACACGCAGATTAATAACGCGGTTCTTGTGGCTTATATAGAATATCGCTATAACGCTGCTCTGTCTTATCAAGGAATATGTGATGCGCCATTTTTTATGTGTAGTGGGTTTAATGCGCATGAGTAGCCATGCAATGGGGGAAGACATGGACGGACTTAGTTTTTTTGTTAAACAAGAGGTGAACGACACAGATAAGATTAATAGTATCGGCATTGCTCAGCAGTTTAATTTTGCCAACAGTGATTTGGGTGGCGAAGCCACAACCAACCTTAGCTATGCCGAAGTTGTCAGTGATGCCGGTTATTTGGAAGAGTTTATAGGTTGGGAAGTGGGCTTGCGCTTAGGGTATTTCTCCACGGTGTTTGCCTACGTTGAGGCCGGTTTTGACCTCGGTGAATCGATATTAAACGACAAGCGTTATGACTGTTGTGACGATTACTACGCACAACACAACGAGCCTGATGGCTACGCAGGCCTGGGTTTAGGGTTAAAACTGGAGTACCTGCGGTTTGAGGTTTCTGTCAGAGCGCGCCAACTTGACAGCGAATATTGGCGCAGCGAAAGACAGATTTTTTATGGGGCACAAGTAAGCATCGCGTTTTAATCCAGCTTCCATGCTTTAAGATTTTATGAGTATTCATCTAGCCTTTATTTTTGCTGGCAATTTCAGGGTTTTACTGGCACACGATCAGTAAGGGATATACTCTAAACATACTTTTAAAAGCGTTTATTACCTAGGTTGTTCACAAACTCTGCATCAATCCCAAACAAAGCCAAGCTATGCAACTTAATACGTTGACTTGCTTGTTTTTTTTGACAAGATTAGGTCACTGTGCAGCCCAACTTTCGAGGATCTTATGTCTAACCAATTACAAGCATTGCGCGCTATTACCACTGTAGTAGCCGATACTGGCGACATCGAAGCCATTAAAAAATATCAACCCGTCGATGCCACCACTAACCCTTCGTTATTGCTTAAAGCGGCAGAAATGCCCCAGTATAAAAAACATGTGGAACAAGCCGTTGCTTGGGCAAAACAACAATCAAATGATGTTGAACAACAGATTATTGATGCCGGAGACAAACTGTCTGTGCTGATTGGTACTGACATTGTTAATATTGTGCCTGGACGTATTTCCACCGAAGTCGATGCACGTTTATCTTTCGACACAGCGGCAAGCATCGAAAAAGCCCATAAACTCATCGCCCTGTATAAAGATGCGGGTGTCAGTAAAGATCGAATCTTAATAAAACTGGCCTCCACATGGGAAGGTATTCGTGCCGCTGAGCACTTAGAAAAAGAAGGCATCAACTGTAACCTAACCTTGTTGTTTGGTTTTGCCCAGGCCCAAGCCTGTGCTGAAGCGGGCGCCTATCTGATTTCACCATTTGTAGGCCGTATTTTAGATTGGTACAAAGCGAAAACTGGCCAATCTAGCTACGCCCCTGCTGAAGATCCCGGCGTCGTCTCGGTGACCAAAATTTATAATTATTACAAACAGCACGGTTATAAAACGGTGGTCATGGGTGCCAGTTTCCGCAATACCGATGAAATAACCGAACTGGCAGGTTGTGATCGTCTCACCATCGGTCCAAGTTTATTGGAGGAGTTATCGCAAGCAACGGCACCACTGCCGGTAAAACTTAAGGATACTGGGGCAACATCTAAGCCCGGTGCGCCCCTTACCGAAGCTCAATTTCGCTGGGAAATGAATCAAGACGCCATGGCAACAGAAAAACTGTCTGAGGGTATTCGCAATTTCGCCATTGACCAAGTGAAACTCGAAACCCTGCTGAAAGCCCATTTGTAAAGCATTTCTTTTTTGAGCCTATTACACCGTATGCTGTGTAATAGGCCTTGATCCAAACATAAGGCACTGTTATGACCGCATTGACCGATTCATCCCACTGGCAACACCTAAGTTCATTAGCCGCCCAAGTTAAGCAGCAACACTTGCGCGATTGGTTTGCCGCTGATCCACAACGTGCCCAACGTTATACCGTGGCGGCTTGTGGTATCGAGTTAGACTATTCCAAAAACCTGATTACCAACGACGTAATGCAAGCCTTGCAAGGTTTAGCGCAACATTGTGAAGTAAACGTAAAACGTGATGCCATGTTCAAAGGCAAGGTCATCAATCACACCGAAAAACGGGCAGTATTGCACACAGCACTGCGCAATTATTCTGGGCAGCCAGTGATACTTGACGGTGAAGATGTGATGCCTGAAGTGCAAGCTTGTCAGCAAAAAATCAAAGCCTTTGTGGATAAAGTGCACCGCGGTGAATGCTTGGGTTATACCGGCAAACCACTGACACAAATAGTCAGTATTGGCATTGGTGGTTCGTTTCTCGGCCCCAAGATCATGTCAGAAGCCCTTAAGCCATATTGGTATAAAGGCGTAAAAGTACACTATGTGGCCAATGTAGATGGCTGTCATATTCAGGATGTGCTGGCTAACTTGGATCACCAAGAAACCCTGGTGGTGATGTCGTCAAAATCTTTTACCACCCAAGAAACCTTGCAAAATACCCTCACAGCAAAAGCCTGGTTCCTCAAGGCAGGTGGCAGCCAAAAGGATATTGCCAAGCATTTTGTTGCGGTGTCTTCAAATATCAAAGCGGCCACAGATTTTGGCATGGCGGCTGATAATATTTTCCCCATGTGGGATTGGGTAGGCGGGCGTTATTCTTTATGGTCAGCCATTGGCTTACCCATCGCCCTCACCATTGGTTATGAGCACTATGAGGCTTTGCTCAAGGGTGCGTATGCCATGGACAAACATTTTCAACAAGCACCTGTAGAGCAGAATTTACCGATGATCCTCGCTTTATTGGGGGTGTGGTATATCAACTTTTTTGGTGCACAAAGTCATGTACTACTGCCTTATTATCACTACTTACGAGGTTTTCCTGCGTATGTACAACAGCTTGATATGGAAAGTAATGGCAAGCGCATTGCTGGCGCCAGTGAAGTGACTGATTACCCAACCGGCCCTCTCATTTGGGGTAGTGAAGGCACCAACGGGCAGCATTCTTTCCACCAATTAATCCACCAAGGCACCTTGCTTATACCAGCAGATTTTATGCTGCCACTGAATGTGCCAAATCAAGATAAAACCCATCATGCCATGTTGGCCTCCAATTGTTTTGGTCAGACTCAAGCGCTGATGCAAGGCAAAACCTTGGCTGAATGCAAAGCAGACTTAGCCAGTAAAAATCTTGATGCAGCCACCTTGGACTCCTTGGCTGCACATAAAACCATGCCCGGCAATAAACCAAGTAATACTCTGTTATTTCAGCAACTTGATCCAAGTACTTTAGGCGCACTAGTTGCCCTCTATGAACATAAAGTGTTTGTGCAAGGGGCTATCTGGGGTGTGAACTCCTTTGATCAATGGGGAGTAGAATTAGGGAAAGAACTTGGCAACCAGGTACTAGACAAGTTAGTGAACACTGAAAGTGCATTAAACTTTGATGCGTCAACTAATCAACTGATCAGTAAATTCAGACAAGCCAATGGTTAACATTGGCTTTTTTCACTCATTTGCGGATGAACACATGGTTTTTACACTGAGGGCAACACACAAACGTCACATATTATTCATCTATTGTTAATAAAAAGTACAAGAAAGTATTCTAAATTTGTCGCTCATGTGGTAAAAGGTCGTGGAATTAAGTGCATTTTATGTAATTGATTTGCGAACAAAAACTGAGTTTTGATGAGCATCGTGTCACGATATTCATCAAGTCTGCGCTAAATAATAAAGGGGTCTCAGATGGATAAGTCCGATTTATTGTCGATGATTGATGTAGAAAGCCGCTCCTCCAAAACCAAACCCGCGAAACGCAAATGGCGAGAAATTGAAGCAATTCATGACCGTCAGCGACTCAGACAAGAATTAAGTGAACTGGGTTTAAGTCCAGAAGATGAGTTAGAACTACTTTAAGTCTTCAAAGAACTCGGCTAAGCATAAAAAATTAACTCCGCCTCTGCGGAGTTTTTATGCCCAGATGAAATTGCGGCGGCGTTCTTCGAACTACTTTGCCGCACCCACATCGATGATTCTTACCTCACCTGGTTGACTGAAAAAATCTTCCGTGCCTTGTTGCAATGACATGGGTATTTCAACGGGGACATGCACGCCAATCTGTTGTCTAGCTTGCACAACACTCTGCAAAATATCCCTACCCTCGGCACTGGCAAAAAACCAGTAGGGCGGAAACACCAAATGTGTGGTTTTACTCTGCCAATGTTGACGATGAGGCAGAAAATGATCGATATCTGCATCAGCATCTCCCATATGCATGACGGTAATTTGCTCAGGAAAAATGTGATCACCTTGCGCCAAACTCACACGAAAGACTAGGTTTTCAACTTCAGCACGGCTCGGCCAGCCTGCATGCGGGATCCGCACTGCATCAATGGTTAATGCGTTGACCTGAAGTTGCACAGCAGCTTGACCAATTTGCAAACTGACTTCGTGCAGTTGTATGTGTGACTTTCCCCCGGCTTGGATTTTTCGAATGGCAGCAATAGCCTGTTGAGGGCCTACCACATGCGTAGAGGGGTGGGCAATGAGGTAAGCCAATACTCGAGTTGCGTCAAAGTGATCCGCGTGAGCGTGGCTGATAACAATGAGGTCGATATCATCATAAGGTGGGGTTGCTGCTTCTATGTCGCTTAACATAGGGTCCGGAATTTTTTGGTAAATACCAAACGTTTCGCTAAAAAATGGATCAAACAGTACTTTGTGACTGCCCACGCTGACCATCACCGCTTCATTCGCCAAATATCTTGCTGAGGCCTGATTACGATCGTGTGTTAAGCCCTTATTCGCAGTGACTATCAACACCAGCATGCATAGTTTGCTCAGGTATGTCTTCATTCTGTTAGCCTTTCCACTGACAGCTCACGTGCTGCGTTTGCTTGACGCATGAGCTGACACATTGCATTAAGTTGTTGATTGACCGATTGAAATTGCTGTTGATCTAACAAACTTTCAATGTGCGTAGCGATCTCGCTAATAGCTTGAAAACCGTAGCTCCCAGCTGAACCTTTAATTTTATGCATTTGCAGTTTTAGTTGCGGCCAATCTTGCTGGCTCATGGCATGTTGCATAGCCTTGATTTTCTCACTGAAACTTGCCACATATAAGAGAGTGAGTTGCGTAAATTTCTGACTTGCCAACGGGGCTTGCTGATAAGATCTTGCGCCAAGGTAAGTATTGAGCATTGCATAAAAAGCAGCGGTATCGATGGGTTTGGCAAGATGTTCACTGGCTCCTGCTTGCAATGTTTGACTAATACTCACTTGGTCATTGTTAGCCGTTAACATCACAATCGGCCCGATAAAGCCCTGGGCGATTAACTGCTGCGTCGCTTGCAAACCATCCATTTCAGGCATTTGCATATCCATTAAGATCAAGTCAAAGCTGTGCAGACTGGCAAGGGCCAACGCCTCCTTACCGTTTGCTGCTAAAGTGGTCACTGCGCCGGTTTTTTCCAATAAATAGGCCACCAAACGCCGGTTGTCATCATTGTCGTCCACACACAACACATGGGCGTCCAGTTGCGGAACATTGACTGCCGTTTGTGATGGCAATGCCATGGTTTCTGGCAGATCATGCATGCCAGTCAGCAACGTATCATCTGCCGCCCCCAAACAGGGCAAATACACTGCGAATTGACTGCCAAGCTTTTCCTGGCTGGTTACTTTGATATGCCCACCTAACAGCTCAGTTAATTGTTTGCTGATGTACAAACCCAGCCCAGTGCCACCGTATTGGCGGTTGCTGGCTTGATTGCCCTGCGAGAAGGCCGTGAATAAACGCAGCTGTTGCTCATCACTCATACCGGGGCCCGTATCCGAAACCACAAAAATACAACGTTGTTTTTGACTGTCTAAATACACCAATAAATCGACCTGCCCTTTGGCGGTGAATTTGATGGCATTGTTACACAAGTTCAGCAAAATCTGTTTTAAGCGTGTAGGATCGGTTTTGATAAATTGCGGTAGGGGGAAATGCAGTTTCAAATTAAACGCCAGTTTCTTTTCATGCGCAAAACCCTGCATGTATGACTCGACTTCTTTTAATAGCGCGATCAAGTTGCTGTCTATCTTATAAAGTTGAATTTTACCCGCTTCAATCTTGGATAAATCCAATACATCATTAACGATATTGAGCAGGTATTGGCCACCATTGTTGATGGCTTGCGACGCTGCTTGTTTTTGCTGCTGACTCACATCGGGATCATTCAACATCTCCGAATAGCCAATGATTGAATGCAATGGCGTGCGTATTTCATGGCTGACATTGGCTAAAAAACGGCTTTTAACATTGGTGGCTTCTGCAGCGAGTTGCTGCTCTTTGCGGGCAATGTCGATTTGATATTTAATTTTATTGGTTTGTTTAATCTCTTCAGCTTGATCAGTAATTTTTTGTTCTCTTTCCATTACCGCCCGTTGCATATTGGAAAACGCTTTTGCCAGTTCACCCAACTCGCTGCGCTCAGACACATTAATGCGCTGATCGTATTGTCCACTGGCAATTAATTTTGCAGCTGTGAGCAATCTACCTACCGGGCGCGTAATACTGCGCGCAATAAAAAACGAACCAAATAAAGCTAACAAAATACCCACAATAAAAAAGGGTAACAATTCCAGCATAAATAAATTGCGAGCATGCAACCACACGCTGATGGAATCTTGCAACACCACCACAAAACGTGAGCTTGAGTCTGTCGCAAGTTGAAACGGCAATGCAACAACATCACCCGTTTCTAACATCGAGGCGGTATCGCTGGTAAGCAAATTTTCGCTGTCTGGCACGGTCAGCTTGAGTAATTCCTCGCTAATTTGTGGTGCATTGTTGTTGGTGGCTAAAACAAAGCGAGCTTGCTGCTGACTCAGCACCGCTAAATTGATGTCGAGGGAAATGAGGGTCTTGATGCGTTGTAAGAAACTTTGATTGATTTTTTTGCCCATAATCAGCCAGCCGATGGTGGCAGGCGCTCTCACAGGCTCAGCAGACACCAAAAAAGGTTCGCTACCAACCATGGTGATCCAAGCTTGTTGTTTTTGACTGTCATTGAGATTTTGCGCCAAAAACTTATCCACCGTGACATCTTCGCTGCCGTACTGCGCAATCAACATAAACTGTTTGTCGAGTATCAGCGCGATATCGGCATCGATGCGTTGACCATGGTTAAACAAGACACTTTTGATCAAATCAACATCGTCGCCTTGACCAATCGCACTGCGCAGAGCCCAATCTTTAGCGATTGTTTCAACACTCGAATCCAAATGCACCTTGGCAATATTAATTTCATTCAGGAATACATTTTTACCTACCAGCAGACGCGCAATAAATTCACGCTCCGCTTGGTTGTAGGCAGCTTGATTGATACTGATTAACGTCAAGGCAAAAACTAAGGTGAACAAACTGACAACCAAGGCAAAAATCTTGCGCTGCAAGCGTGTCCAAATTAATGGTTTAGGCGCGTAATACGTAGTTTTCACTAAAAAATCACTTGTTAGGTTTGTTGGACGCCAAGCGTTGGACCTCACATGTTAGGCGCCAAGCGTTGGACATCACATGTTGGGCGCGTGTGGCAACATTTTTATCTCTGTATACATTATCAGCTTAGCATGCCTTTGCCGCCTGACGATGTACATGATAACTGACAAAGTAAGTGCCAAAGGCGACATCACCTGCGCCTCGTCTGTATCAATAAAGCAACTATTTGGCTATTATGTGCGCGGATTTTTTGCGATGAGCGCTTTCTTCGACGTAGTAGACTGTTTTCGAGTCGTGTAGGAAAATAAATTGAAAAGTAAATTTGCCAGCAAAATCAGTGATATAAAACACTCCCTCCTGCGTTTACAAGTAGAATTTGCCGAGCAAAATTCACAGCAAACTAACGACAGTTTGCTGACCATATTTAAGCAGTTAGCCGATGTCGAAGCATCCCTCGAGATTCCCGTTAAAAAAGATTACTCACCTGACTAACCATCCAGACATTACCCACTACCATTCAAACCACCCTTAACAATACAGCTTGATACTCAAAACCAAGCACGCTAAAGAAATAGGCAACGCGGTGAATTGCGTAAGGATTACTTTTCGATTAGTCTTGGTTCAATTCGCTAAAAAAGCTGATATTTCAAAGGGTTGAAAATGCATACTAAGGAAGTAGAGAAGGTCGAAAACTCGCCTCAAGCACTTGTACAGCGTATTGCCAATGGTGATAAAAGCGCCGAAAAACAACTCGTTTCCACCTATTATCGTGGTTTATTTTTCATCCTCAACCGACAAACTAGCAACCCAACTCTCAGTGAGGATCTCACACAAGACACCTTTATACTTGTGATCCAAAAAGCCCGCCTGGGAGAGATACTCAATCCAGCCGCACTCAACGGCTTTATTCGGCAAGTGGGCATCAATCTATTAATCGCCCACTTTCGCAAAGAATCACGCCGCGCTACTCACTCCGTCGACGACATCGACATTCACATACCCGACGCAGAGCTTGATATTAGCCGAGCCCTGCACAGCGAGAAAATTTTAGCCGTCGTGCAGCAAGTGATCAGCGAATTGCCCACCGATAGAGATCGTGATTTGCTGAGACGTTTTTTTGTTTACGATAAACCCAAAGCACAGATCTGCGAGGAATTGTGTTTAAGTGCCGAGCATTTTGATCGTGTACTCTTTCGGGCGCGACAACGCCTTAAACAAGTGATTGAACTGAAATTATCGACAGGATCGGGATCAACACCGACTGATTTTTCACACTTGTTAACCATTGTTTTGTTATTGAGTGCTGTGCAAGTAGGCTCGTCCCCCTCGCCAATATTCTCCAATTTATTTTTGCATGTACTGAGAGAAAGCCCAGTCGCCAAACACTTAATAGAAACAACGCCTGAACCAAGCAGTCGATTAGTTGCCATTGAGGCTGCAAACATCGATGGAATACAGGGTAAGCAGTTTTCGCCTGAATCGAGGTGCGTATGAACAACATAAATACTGACTACATCAATCAACATGATGTCATCAGACGCTATTTAAAAGGCAAACTTAGCGCCGAAGAAACGCTGGAGTTTGAAGAGTATATGCTTGATAAACCTGAGTTATTGGAGCAATTGGAAATTGAAAGTGTCCTCGTGGAGCATTTGCCAAGAGCCACGTTTAAAACCGTGCACACCAGTTCGAGATGGTGGTATATCTTTACTGGCAAGCCTCTGTGGGCAAGTTTATCAACGTTTGCACTGTGCACGCTGGGCTTCAGTTTATTGAGTGTTTATCATGAGCAGCCACTTAATGTGCTGCAATCTCAATCCATTGATGTCTTATACGTGTCTAACATCAGAGGTGTAGATCAAACCGATGCTTCTTATTCCCTGTCTAGTTTAGCTGAAACGACGTTGTTGATACTGCAGCCTGAAGATACTGAAAGTCTTAGTTATCAGGTGACGGTTCGCGATCACTTGAATCGGACAGTTGTTGATACGACAAACTTGCGTATTAATAATAATGGGGACTTGCTACTCCCTGTGGCAACTAAACAGCTCTCTGTCGGCAAACTGAAAATTACGCTAACAAACCCAAACACACTCGACAAAACACAAGAGCTGATAATTGAAATAGTGCCTTAATTAACCTTGAACTGAATTCAGAAGGAACGGCAAATGGACAGGGTATCAAGTGAATCCAAAGCCATAGCAATCGCTATGACCCTCGGGTCTTCGGATGCGTCCAAAATTCCAGCTGGGCTTACCTATATAGGTCAACTGATCGCTCATGACATCGTACCTGCTACAAAACATTCTGCAGAACAACGTCAGGTTCAACCTTGGTTGAACTTAGACAGCCTCTATGGAAATGATCTGAGAGATAAAAATATCGTCAGACAAAGTATCGATAACAAAGGGTATTTCAAACTCACAACCATCGTTGATAAACAGCACAGTTTAACCGGCTTTGATTTTTATCGATGTGAGCAAAATGGCAGGCATACAGCCCTAATCCCAGAACCTCGAAACGATGAAAATCAGCTGATTTCGCAGCTTCATGTACTTTGGTTACGACTACACAACATCTTGATCAGAGCAAAAATTGCCAATAGCTTTGAGCATGCTCGAGAACTGGTGACTAAGACATTTCAACTAGTGGTGATAGAGAATTTTCTCGCTGCCCTAAGTGACCAGAACATATTTTCTTATTACTTTTCATCAACAACGACGCCAAACGTTAACCTGCCCTTTGATGACCAAGACCTACCCTTTTATTTTAGTCATGCAGCGTTTCGATTTGGTCATAGTATGGTTAGAAAAGGCTATGCACTCAAAACCAGAACTAGTGTCGATACAAACACCGGAAACCTCTTTCAAATTGGAAAGAGACTCACACCTGAAAAAGTAGTGAATTGGGCACATTTTTTTGAGCATGGTACAAAAAAATATATACCTGCCTTGCAGCTAGATTCTAAAATTTCTCTCCCGCTGAAAAATGTCCAATCGCAAATAAACTCACCTGTTGTATCGGTGATTTGCAGAAATCTCCAGGCAGGTGAAAAAGCTAAGTTGGCAAATGGTGTGGAATTTTGCAACGCACTGAAACATTTAAATCGGCATAACCGCGATTTTAGCGCCTTAAATTGTGAGCCCTTGGATAACTTTGGTAAAAGTGAACTTGGCAATATTATCTTGGCGAATGGCAGGAAGATAAGCATAGAACAGCTTCCTTTATGGCCATATCTTTTGTTAGAAGCGGAATCGACTGGAGGCAATAGTCTTGGGGTGTTAGGAAGCATTATGGTTAACAATGTACTTAGAAAGGCCATAATAAAGGCACCGAATAGTGTTTTTGAAAATCAACAATACAACTTTGAATATGCCACACAATGTATGGGGAAATGGGGCGAGTTTTTGCAAACAAGCAACACTGGTTCTGCTTCTTCACCCTTCAAACTAACAATGTTTAACGTGTATCAGCAATTAATGAAGATGGAGCAACAATATGTCTAATGTACGCATAAAATTCTCAGGTTTTTACGCCCCTACTGCTACTTCACCCGCGAAAGAAATCGTCTTTCGAGAAAATAATAATGATATTGACAATGCTTGGCTGCCTATTCCCCAAGACGGTTTTACGGGTAAACTGGAAATTCAGGGCTCTGTTGGTCAAGAATATTTCACGCAAAAAACCGTTGAAGGTGAATGGGATGGCAGGATGGAATTGGTGATGTCTCGCCTCAACTTGCAACCTGATCCAAGTGGCTCAACAAAGCTTGTCAATCTGAATACTGCAGAAGTAAAAGAAATGATTTTTGATGATCTCGAAGGCTGGCACATTAGCCATTGGGAAGTCAGGATTATTGATAAAATAGGTAATCCCAAAGATGTTATTACACCAGGTGCTGGTGATCTTATCTGTGACATACTCACTTGGCAAAATACTGTCAATCCAGCCCTATCGGCCATTACCAAACAAGCATGGCCACATTATCCATAGCAGCCTAGCTCTAGTCGACTGTATGTTCAGACTTTCACTGTTTTTACTTTTCTGGTTTATCGCTGGTGCTCGCGGTGAAGTCGTCTCCCAACAATGGGAATTGACCTCACCCAGCCTGTTGAGCTTTGACAATCTTGCACCCAATGCAACGATAATCGTGAAAGAACATCTGCCAACCCAAACCAAAGTGTCTGAAATTAGACCACCTTTTTTCAAATATTCCCTAATGCTTGGACCCTATGCCCACTCCATTTTAGTTGAGGTTACTGTTTCCTTACCTGAGCATGAATATCGCTTACCTTCCCCCCAATTTACACTGACATCACTAGGTCATGACACATCAATTCACTATCAAAATATACTTACCCAATTGAATGCATTGGCTGCCGAGAAATCCGAAAGCCTGAAAGCCCATCTTTTGAAAATCAGTGAAGAAATAAGCGATGTGGGTTTTGAGCCCGCCACTCGCGAGGCCATCTGGTTAAACGTATTTTCACTAGCAGCAAACAAGACTAATTGGATATTAGTCGATGAAGTTATTGACGCTGTTAAGTGGAATCCAAACAGCAACATCATTCTTCAATGCCAGTTAGCACAACTTTATGCATCCAAGGGCACAATAGCCTTAGAACGATCAAATCAAGTATTAAGTAGCCAGTTAGCCGAGGCGCTGTATGAGTTAAGCCGAAATCAGGGTGAATTGAGTGATGATGAAAAACACGGCATAAGCAGAGCGCAATACGTCACCTATTGTCTACCTTCATTAACCAAGTTGTTGAATCACACCACCACACAATCTGCACCAGAGAAACATGCTGAAGCGCTATTTGCTCAAGCCTTACAATATTTAGAACAACTGGATACTATCAGTAAAGCGAAAGTGTTAAGCAATTTGTGGCTATTTTATAATTTTAACGATAGACATGCTGAGGCCGAAACCGCGAGTAAAACCGCCCTAAGCATACTCACTAATCAAACAAACTATTTAGCACTTAAAGTTGAGTTGATTGACAAGTTGTTTACTTCATTAATTAGGCGTGGTGCCTATGCAGAAGCCAAACACTACTTACAGATTGGTCTAGCTCTTGAACCAGAAAAGGCACGTAATTTAACCATACCGATGTTATTCAATATGGGTTTTTTAAACTACTACGTCGGTGAGTTTGCTATTGCCAAACATTATTTCCAACAATCGATTACTCAATATGAGCGCATTTCTAGCCCACTGATTTGGACCGATGCGCAATGTAGTTCTGATTCATCACGTAAAATTGAAATTGCTCGTAGTGCTTTGATGATTGGATCAATGTATCGAGAACTGGCCGACCCAAATAACACAGACAAATGGCATAACTGTGCCCAAACCCTATTGATAAATAGCGCCGACTATTACCAAGTCGTCACGCTAGTAGAGCAAGCTAAAGCCGCTTTTGCGCGCAAAGACCATCCGCTGACAATGAAATTAGCGCGGGCGGTAATCAACGATAAACGTATTTTAACCACGCAAAAAATCGATGCCTTGACGTTGATACTAAGCAGTAAAATCACCCAAGGTGAACTAGAGGGATTAATCAAAGATCTTGATTTGATGGCGTCTTACTTCGGTTTTACCAGTTACTACAACAAGGATTATGCAGACAGCCAAACCACTCCATACCCAATAAAGCAACTTGCCGTATTACGTTTGCTCATTGTTATTCACAAAGATGACAGCGATTCAACATGGCAGGATATTTTTGTAAAAAAAGCCATACAAATAATCCAAGCAAATATTAACAATGTCGCTAATCCGCAAGCTTGGAATGCTGCAAGGTTTAGTTTCATCGCAAGTTACATCGACTCAATGTTTGAGGAGAAAAATGAGAGATGGAGGGTATCAAACGAAAAGCTCTTTTCAATCTTAGAAAATTATTATTCGCTCGCACCACAGACCGAAAAAAATCTGTATACGATTGATAGTGCGACCCGCTCGTTAACAGAAAATGTGAATAGGTTGAAACAAGGCTGGCAAAATCAAAATGTAGATCGACAAATTGACAAGTTATCAGGCAACAAAGTCACTGCGTTGCCCCTTCAAACCATACAAACGAGCATGCATGAAACTGATTTGTTGATTAGATATTTTTTCACAGAAAAAAAAGGGCATGCCCTGATCATTAGTAAAGATGACATTTCAATCAGAACAATCGGCACAGAAGAAACATTAACTCAGCAAATTGCTGAGTATATAACAACCATAAAAACAGTAAGTGATTCTCGCGCTATAGAATATCGTTTAGCCGCACAAATGCTCCCACTGAATTTGTTAAACAGTGGCGCATATAAAAAATTAATCGTCATACCCGATGGACGATTGCATGAAATTCCCTTCGCTTCGCTTAACATATCAGCTGATGCAGGGCGTTATAAGCCACTGATTCAGCGAATCGAAATAGTTTCCTCATCATCAGCCTCGCAATACTATCAAGAAATACCATTAGCCAGCCTAGACTCGTTAGCAAGCATTGCCGTATTTGCCGATCCAAGCTTTGTAAATGAAGAAGAAGAAGGTCAAACAACGACGCGCCAACTGCGCAACGCCAACACCGTAAAATCAATACCTGGAAGCCAGCAAGAAGCGCAAGTTATTAGCCAGCTTTTTGGCCATTTAAGATTAAAAATGGCGCTACAGAAAGATGCTAACAATGCCTTTTTAATGGATCCAGAAAGCCGCAATGCTTCCATATTACATATTTCGACACATGGCTATTTTGACCCCCAACAACCTGACAATGTCGGTCTAATAACCACTAGCGAGCTCAATAATGGGCAGTCTACAAATGGTTTTTTAAGTTTAAGTGAACTCGTGAGTAAACCAATTAATAACCAATTGGTTGTTATCAGTGGGTGTGAAACGCTATTAGGTCGACAATATAAAGGTTCCGGTATGCGCAGTATGACCCGTGGTTTTTTGTCACAAGGTGCAGGTTCTGTTATTGGCACACTCTGGCCCATTCAAGATAAAGCCACAGCTGTTTTCATGAGCACGTTTTATCAGGTTCTAAAACAGAGTAAGGGTAATGTGAGTTATGCCTTGCATCACACTCAAACACTATTTTCAAAACAAGGCGCCTATCGCCATCCAAAATATTGGGCAGGGTTTATTTTAAATGTGTCCAACCGTCAATATGAAACCATCAACCTGCGTTAATGCGCCCATTAGCTGAGAGAACAGCGTTACTCATTGCACTTCGATATTAAGTCTTATGGTTTCAATGCTTACCAAATTTGCGGTAACCAAGGACTTTGTCTTAGTTAACTTTAGCAATGAGGAAACCCTATGTGTACGGTAAAACATTTGATGGTGATGACAATAATAGTAGCCATCCTCAGCGGCTGTAAGTCTACACACTCTATAGTCAAATCAACTTCGATAGCCAAAAACAGTGCACCTCAACAAGGCATTTTGTATCGCCTACCCAAGGAAAATATTGAAATAAAGCTGGTACGCCAATTTGCCACCAAGGAAAAATTGACGGCGCAGCTAAGTAAAATACAAGGCCAAATCGCCGCAAAACAGAAGGCTTTTGATGAAATCGAGACAAATCAGATCCCTGCCCTGAGCAGCGCGTTAAAACAGCCCAAGCTCTCTGATACTGCCCGAGCACGGTTTGAACTGGAAATTGAACTGGCGCGTTTACAACAAACCATTGTCAAAAACCAACAAAACGAACTACAAAAACAGCTGTTTGCCACCCAAGATCTGCTCAAACAACTCGCCGAACAACCCAATGGCAAAAAATCGGTGGTAGATACCTTTACTTTCTCTACTAAGGTCACCGTAGACAGCAGCCACATGTGGTTAGCACAAATCGAACACGATGGTACTACCAGCAATGAACTTGACATCAAAACCACCGCGGCGGGTTTATTATCCGGCGGCACCGTGAGTAGCAAGGGAGAAATTGACGAAATTGTAGTTGCTGCTGCCCAAGCCATCGGTGCAGTTGCGGGAGCGCCTGGTTTTGCCACCTCTAAATCAGCGTTCAACGCCTTTAACGAGCAGACGGATGAAGCACCATGCAAGATAGAGGAAAAAACCTATCACTTTGTCCTCGATCCCAATGCAGATGACCCCATCATTACACTTAACGCAGCGCTGGCAGCCGAGAAGCTGTGTTACGTCGTGCATTCAGTTTCCTTGTCTCAAGCTAAACCGGCAAAGACTAATCTAACTGGCACACACCAAGGACTAATGTATCGGCGAAAAATGCAGATCGACTTGAGTGTATATCGTAACGTCCTACCCGGTAGCAGCGTGACGCTAGGTGAGCCGATCAAAAGCTATTATGCCGAAATTTCTGATCCGCATTATGTCGGTATGATCTCCATGGACAAAGGTTATTTTGCTGACAATAAATATGAATTTGAATTTAAGGATGGTTACCTAACCCGCTATGCGGTCACCCAACCGAGTGAAATTGTAGGCGCTCTCAGCATGGTGCCTCGTGCTTTAAAAGCCTTAATTGAAATCCCGGCCGAAATTATCCAGTTAAAAATTGATTACTCCAGCAAAGAGGCGGCCTATGAACAAGCCAAGGCTGAAGTATTAAAATCTCGATTAAAACTAGAACACTATCAAGCAGATGAAGATGCTGCCTTGGCTGCCGCGTTGGAAGAGAGTAGCGGTTCAGAGGAATGAATCTTTCCATTTTTGTCTGAGAGATGGCGTCGACCCACGGCACTACAAAAAGGAGCATAAATTAACAACAGGAAGTACGGGCATGAGCCAGTCGCGTAAACAACAAGCCTTGGAAATACGCATCAATGCCGCCACCATGGCACATGATAGATTACATGCTGTTCATCTGAGTAACAGTGATGAACTGCGGTTTCGACATCAAGATGGCACACTCAGTCACTTAGCCAGTTTTACCAAAGGCATGCCCCATGATTACGCAAGTGGCTTGCTGTCAAAACCGAAGCATTTTCAACAATTTATCAAGGGCATAAACAGTGGTTTGCCACAAGATTTTAAGGATACGCCTTTGGGACCTGCTGGTTATCCTTTGCCAGTAGGTAAGGGATGGCATGCCAACACCCTTATCAACGAGGTATTAGCTGATGACAAAAAGCAGATTAAACAGGGCAAAGGACAAGGCAATTTAAAGCTACGTGCCTGGGAAAGTCAGGCTGCGGGACAATTGTTTGATTTACAAGGGCCAGACGCACAATCAGTTAGTATGCCACCCGCTCCCAAATTTGGCTCCGCAGAATTAACCGCTGAAATGGCAGAAGTCTATGTGCAAGCTTTGCTCAGAGATGTGCCTTTCACTGAAATTGTGGCGGCCGGTCATGAAGCAGACCTCAGTTATACCTTGCAAACGCGGGACGGTGATGGGAGGACCATCGCTGTTTCATCTCTTTTGCAGAAACTGAAGGACTTAGCTTGGTTTAATGAGGAAAAAAACAATCTTGTTTTTGTTTTTGAAGAAGGTCAACATCAGAATCTTAGCCAAAGAGAAGCAAGCAGAGCGCGAAATAATTTAGACGGACAAACGTTTTTTCGAGGCCAAACGCCTGGGGATAATATTGGTCCGTATATTTCTCAGTTTTTACTCGCTGGTAATCACTCCATCAATGGTAGCGATAACGAACAAGGCAGGACAAAAGCCAGTGGTCTGATCGCTTTTGGTGCCAATAATATTGATCAACGTGTCAGAATCGCCAGCCCCGACAAAGATTATTTAACAAGCTGGGATGCTTGGTATGATGTGCAACAAGCCGCCGATTTAACCAAAACCGAAAGCTACAGCAATCAACAACAAACACTGCCCGATGGCACAGTCGTAACACATACACGACGCTTCATCACCACACCACGCGATTTGGCCACCTATGTTCACTACGACGCTTTAAACCAAGCTTACCTTAACGCGTGCTTGATGCTGCTGGCAGAGGGTATTCCGCTTGATCCAGGCATTCCTTATCAAGACGAGGATCATATTGATCATCAGCAAGGCTTTGCACATTTTGGTGGCCCCCACATTTTGTCGTTGGTGACAGAAGTGGCAACACGTGCCTTAAAGGCAGTGAGATTTCAAAAATTTAATATTCATCGACGATTGAGACCAGAGGCGCTAGCGGCAAGACTCACCAAACAAGCGGCGGGGCAACTGGCAGTACCTGAGCTTGCTGTCATGCTGGAAAAAATGTTGCCTATCTTGGGTGAAGTGAATACCCATAATGTCCGCCAGAATAGCCAAACAGGTGAGCCTCTTGGCCAACTACCAGAAGGTCTTAACTTTTTACTGCCTATGGCCTTTGCAGAAGGCTCACCCATGCATCCTTCCTATGGTGCGGGCCATGCAACCGTTGCTGGCGCTTGTGTCACCATCCTCAAAGCCTTCTTTGACCATACCAACCCTCTGAAACTCGCTGGGGATGAAAAAACAGCTTTTGTGGCAAACCACAACGGCACCCAACTACTCAGTGTGCCGGTTGAAAACGGCAACCTGACCGTTGAGGGTGAACTTAATAAACTCGCGTCAAATATTGCGATTGGCCGTAATTGGGCCGGCGTGCATTATTTTAGTGACTACATTGAATCATTGCGTATGGGTGAACAGATTGCACTCGGTATCTTGCAGGAACAAAAACTAACCTACAGCGAAGGATTTACCATGACCGTGCCACTGTTTGATGGCACCACCATCAGTATCTAATGAGCTAAACCCCTGCGGTTGGCTAAACAAAAAAATACCAAAACAACGAATGCCCTCTATGCTTAATCTTAGTTTGGGCATTACAGGGCAAAATCATGGAAGTTGTTCAGTTTCAAACCAATACCTCCGTTTGGAGTTTGGTGTTTCACAAAGTTACTCAACACAGTGTTGAGGTTTGGGCAGGCACCCTCTTTGGGACACTGCGTAAACCCAAAGCCGCACGGCTGATCATCTATCGGGATGGTACTGAGTTAGCCAGACAAGAAATCCGTACTGAAGATTGGCAACGCCCCATTACTCGATTAAATCAAAGGTTTTACGACAAGCGAGTATTTACTAACTTGCAGGCAGGTCAACGTTATACGGTTAAGTTTTTTCAACGTTTGGAAGGCCCTGATTATGAGGGTAAAGACCTCTGGCAAACCTTAAATGATGGAACCTTCACCACCCTGCCAACTGCTTTACCAAGCAGCAAAACAAAACCTTTTACCGTATCGTTAAGCAGTTGTTTTTATGAACATCGGGATAGTGGTCGCGCGGCCAGCGCTTTCAAAGCTTTATATGACCGGGGTGATATGAGTGTGCAACCCGACATCAAGTTTATGGTGGGTGATCAAGTTTATTTAGACATTGGCCTCGATTCTTTGTCGCCACTCACCAATGAAGTGCGTCAGCGCGTGGCAGAAGACTACGCCAAACACTGGCAAACCTTAGGCAGTATGTTAACTCGTGGTGGTGCTTGGATGCTGCCCGATGATCATGAATATTGGAATGATTACCCATTCTACGACAGTTTAGTACCCACCCTGTTTATGTTAAAAATCGCCAAAATTCGTCACGCTTGGCGGCAGGCTTCAAGTGACGGGGTGAATAATGTGCAATGTAGCACCAAGATCGACACCTTCAATTTGGGTGATAACCAGCAACACGATATTGCTTTTTGTGTTGCTGATCTGCGCAGTTATCGCAGTAAAACCCAATTTATCGACAATGCTGGCTTCAGCCAATTAATGGCTTGGGCGCAAAATCTCCGTTGCCCCGGTGTTTTGGTGATCCCTCAAATACTCATCGTCGAAGGTAACGAGCAAGAACGCAATTTGTTGAGTTTCAAAAAACAGTACACTGACTTGGTCAGCGCCCTGGCCAGCACTGGACATGATATTGTGGTGTTGTCGGGTGATGTGCATTTTGGCCGCATTGCCCAAGTAAAATTAGGCACAAAAGGCGGGCGTTTAATTGAAGTTGTTTCCTCACCCATGTCAAACCTCACAGGGGTCAACAGTATTGCAACGGATGCGCCGAAAAGTACACCAAAACAATTTCCAGACCCAAAGGCAGTCAACATAGCCGGTGTGGCACCGCAAGATGTGCAATATGACAAACGTTTTAATGTGAGTACAAAAAACGGGTTTCCCTTATCTGCGTATTGGTGTGAGCGCACCTTAGAGCACTTTATGACCGTGAGTTTTTATAAAAAAGAGGGCGTGGTCAATATGTCTGTACAAGCTTGGCGGATAAGAGAAGAAGACGCACAACGTTTACCCAAAGCTGATTTTACCACACCATTTACGGCTTCTTTACGCTAAGTGATAACAAATGAGCAAGCCGTTCTGGCGCAAATATGCCCTCAGAACGGCTGTTAAAGCGGCTTATTCAACCATACTAATGAATTGTTCGGCAGGGCGACGTACTTTTTTCAAGTTAACTAACCAGTCACCTTCGTCAGCGCGATAGCCGAGGGGCAGCAACACCACTGAACGCAGACCACGTGCCGTCAGGCCGAGAATTTCGTCGACCTTAGCTGGATCAAAACCTTCCATGGGTGTGCTATCTACCTTTAATTCAGCGGCCGCAATCAATGCAGAGCCTAAACCGATGTAAGCTTGACGAGCGGCATGTTGGTAATTTGTTTCAGCATCACGTTTGGGATAGTTATTCAGCAACATCTGGCGATAATTTTCCCAGCCTTCATTTTTAAAACCTCGCTGTTCGTTGACCAGGTCAAACATCATATTGATGCGCTCTGGGGTATAGTTGTCCCATGCAGCAAATACCAGTAAATGTGAACCATCAGTAATCTGCCCTTGGTTCCACGCGTGGGGCACTATCTTGGCGCGTACTTCTGGATTGGTCACCACGATGACTTCATAAGGCTGCAAACCGCTTGAACTGGCGCTCAATCGCACCGCTTCAAGGATAAAATCCACGTGTTCTTGACTCACCGCTTTACTGGGATTCATTTTTTTAGCCGCATAACGCCATTGCAAATTATTAAGTAATTCAGACATTTGAGTTTCCGATTGTTGACCAGCGCTAAGTTTGCCACCGTTGGCACGTTCCCCCTTAACGCCATTGAGCTAAGTGATGTAGGCACAGAACGGGTTTATCAAGCGAATAAACAAAAGACTTTTGCTATGACTTAGTCATTTTATGCCTATAGCCATCGCTGCATAGCGTAAGCCTTGTTTGCAAACAAACCCTTGGCTTGGCAAATGCTGCGTTTATGGCTGCTCAGTTCGAGGACGACCGAGCTTCACTAACCAACGTTGCAAAGTAGATTTTGATTGTTGTAGCTCAGCTATTTTTTCTTCAATCCGCTGAATCTGATTGTTAATGGCGTCGCTGAGCAAGGGACAATTTGTTTCAGGCTTAGCAATGAAGGGTATCGCTGGCTTTATTTCATTGATGGTGAAACCCACTGACTGCGCCATCTTAATAAACTTGAGTTCTTCCAAACAGGCTGCGGGATAGTCTCGATAGCCATTGGCATTACGTGGTGGTTTGCTAATTAATCCGATCTTTTCATAATAACGCAGCGTGTCTTTGGCTACGTTTGCTCGTTTGGCTAACTCACTGGCTTGCACAAGGCCCCCTTTTCATCGAGCTAACATTAAAACCCTTGACTGTAGAGTGTACTCCATACTTTATCATCTCGTCATGGTCAGTGTGACGAGACAAAGATGATGGATTACAAAACGACAACAATAACAGCGACAGATGGTTATCCTTTAAGCGCACGAATTTATCGCGCTCCACACGCTAAAGGTATTATTGTGATTGCCAGTGCAACCGGCGTTGCCCAAGGTTTTTACAGCAAATTCGCCCGACACGGTGTCAGTCAACATTACACGGTTGTCACCTTCGATTATCGCGGTATCGGTGAATCAGCACCAGCGACACTGCGGTGTTTTGATATGGACTATCGCGATTGGGCCGAAAAAGACTTGGCGGCGGTGCTGCATGATCAACATAGCCACGGCTTACCTCTTTTTCTTGTTGGCCACTCCTATGGCGGCCATGCCATTGGCCTGACTGCTCACGCGTTACTTAGTGCAGCTTATACCTTTGGCACGGGAGCCGGCTGGCATGGTTGGATGCCAACATTGGAAAGAATTAGGGTGAGCTTCATGTGGAATCTGCTTGCGCCGGTTATTGTCAAAGCAAAGGGATATCTCGCCTGGAGCACATTGGGTATGGGCGAGGACTTACCAATGGGAGCTTATCAACAATGGAAACGTTGGTGTCATTTTCCCCACTACTTTTTCGATGACCCACTCTACCCTGAAATGCAAAATACATTCGACCAAGTCACATTGCCCATCAAGGCGGTTAACTCCATCGACGATCTTTGGGCACTGCCTCGCTCACGTGATGCATTTATGTCACATTACCGCCATGCCAAACTTGAGTGTGCAGACCTGCAACCCAGTCAAATTGGCATGAAAAACATCGGGCACATGGGCTATTTTTATGGTGCTGCTCAATCGCTTTGGTCAGACGTGTTTGCGTATTTTGACCAACATAACAAAGGCATTTAAGGTGTAAAGCTCACTCAGTAAATAAAATACAGCGGCCATACATAGGCAAATTAAGGCTGATGTATTAGGCTTTAGTCTTCTTGGAAGTAGTAGGTTGCTGATGAAGTTTATTTGCCTAATCGCTTTGGTGTTCATGCAACTTAAGCTGAGCGCTGAAACACTCAACATTACTTTTGTGGTGCCAGACGAAAAAAACCTCACGTTTTGGAACGTGGGAGTGGCGTGGCAGGCAGTGTTGCCGAGGATGTTGATGTCAACCTCAGTGTGGTATACAGCGATAATAACCGCTTTGCTTCAAAGATGGTGTTAGAAAAAATTGCCCATAGCCAACACAAACCAGACTACTTAATTTTCAGGCCGTTCCAAGGCAATAGCCTCGAAACATTCAATTTGTTGGAATCCCAAGGTATCCCGTTTGTAACCTTAGAACAGGCTTTTACCGCAGATGAAGCCAAGCAACTGGGTTCACCCCAGCAAAAATTTAAATATTGGCTGGGTGCCATCAATTATGACAATGAAGCGGGTGGCAAACTATTAACACAAGCATTACACGCACAGTTTAAAACACGTTATCCAGATAAACCCTTTTACCTGACTGGCATAGGTGGCGACTTTGATGCCGTGTCACTGGAGCGTCAAGCCTACCTAGAGCAATACTTCAAACCTAACGAGCACATCATTGTAAATCAGAATTTTCCCATGTATTGGCGGGCTCAAGCAATTGAGGAACGTTTTGCTAACATCCATCAACGTTATCCCCACACTAATGCCTATTGGTGTGCAGGTGACAATATGGCCTTGGCGGTGAGTCGCCAGCTCAGCAAACTGGGGATCAAAGCGGGTCAGCAAGTTTTAATAGGTGGTTTCGACTGGCTACCCAGCGCCATTGAGAAAATCCACAGTGGCGAGTTGAACGCTTCAGTGGGCGGTCACTTCCTCATGGCCGGCACCGCCATTCTGAATATCATTGAATATCAACACGGCAACAACGTATTTATCAACAATTTGCAGCGTGAAAAGTACGAATTAATTGACCAAAACAATGTCGCTGCCTACTTGCCATTTTTACGGCAAGCACCTTGGCCGCAAGTGGATTTTGCGCAATTTTCTGCCAGCTTGCATGCACAAACAACCACAGCAAAATTGACGGTAGCCAATCTTTTTGCTGCTTACAATGCGCAAATTGCACTATCAGCTACTTCGCCCCCTTAAACCATTAACCTGTGTGAAAAAACTATGTCAACAACGCTAATCATTGAAGATTTAAAAGTGGGAACCGGCAAAACCGCGCAGCGCGGTGCCTTGATCACAGCACACTACCGAGGTTGGCTTGGAGATGGCTCAGAGTTTGACTCCTCTTACAAAAGCAATACACCGTTTGAGTGTGTACTGAGTAATAAACGGGTTATTCAAGGCTGGATATTAGGTTTAGCCGGCATGCAGGTTGGCGGCATTCGACGCCTTTGGGTACCTGCTCACTTAGCCTATGGTGAGCGGCAAATTGGATCCATGATCCCGGCGAACGCCGACCTCACTTTCGAAATTGAATTGTTATCTGTGTTAACGCGAGACTAATTTAGCTTTTATTAAATTTATTAAATGATTTATTAAATATATTTTTATCATTTTTTTCAAAATCTTAGCTTAAATTAACTGCATAGACTTTCAGATTTCTGAGTATTATGCTCAAAGTCTACAGACGAAGGTGTAAGGCCTGTAAACACGCTTTCATTACACGGAAAGAATCACGACATCAATGATAGGCATTATCCAAAAAGTATTAGTTGATTTGCTGGTGAACACTGGCGGAACAGAGTTAAAGCAGGCCGTTTTTGCCCGCGCGGGGGTTCCGCTCGATCGAAACTTTCGCATTGACCAAAATTACCCTGACGATGAGTGTCTGCGACTGATACACGCCGCCGTTGCGGAAACGGGCTTACCTGCACAGCAAATCTACACCTTGTATGCCAAAGCGTTTTTACAAGAAGCCAAAAGTTTGTTTCCGCGTTTTTTTGAAATATCCACGTCTTCAGAAGCCTTCCTGATGCGTCAGGCCACTATTCATGCGGTTATGGCGTCAGGGCTGCAGCATTCGGTGGATCGTAAAAAAGTGACCGACAAATTTTCGGCTACCCAACTTGCACCAGGCAGCATTCAGATCGAGTACCGCTCAGCAAATTTATTGTGTGGTATTTTTAAAGCCTTAGCCCATGAACTAGCCGGTTTTTACAATGAATCGTTGACCGTTTCCTGTGCTCGTTGTGTAAAACGCGGCGATGGAGAATGTTGTTTTGTATTGCAGTGGCCGTATGCAGCGAATAAAAATACATCTGCTGACATCATTGAGTGTGGTTAAGTTTGGCTGAGAATTCTTCTAACGAACAAGAAATGCGCCGGATCATTGCCAGTATTGGCGATCAGATCTGTGACACCTTGGACAATAACTTTGATATTCACGTGAGTGTGGATACAGACGAAATTCAAGGGCAAAAACTGTCGGTTTTAGTCAATTTTTTACTCGAAAACGTCAGACGCAGTATCAGTGACATGCACACCTTGACAGCGCAGTTGGAAGACAAAGTAAAAGAACGCACAGAAATCTTAAATTTGGTCATTGAGGGTTCCAATGACGCGGTTTGGATTTGGCGTCTGGATAAGGACTCTATTGAATTTTCCTCTCATTGGTTTGCGTTGTTGGGTGATATTAACCATGATCAATGTGTACGGGCACAACATTGGTTTGCCAGAGTTCACCCAAAAGATATTGTGCGATTACGCCAAGCCATTGAGCGTGTTGTTGAAGGTGAAGACCAATACTTACGTGTTGAATACCGTATCAAAACTAGTAGCGGTAACTACCTGTGGATTTTGTGCCGAGGGGTATGCCAACACGATGAACAAGGTGAACAAGGTGAAACACACGTTCTCGCTGGCACCCAAACAGACATCAGTAGTATCCGCTCTTTTGATGCATGGAGCGGCTTACCAAATGAGAGTTATTTGCGAGAATATTTACAAGACGAGTTAGAGTCTAAACGCCCATTTTATCTGCTGTTTTTCAGTGTTAATCAGTTTGATGCCTTGGCTGAATCATTAGACAATGAGACGATTAACGCCCTGCGACGCAATATCATTCAACGTATCATGGGTGGATTGGCGCAGCATGCTACGTTGGCGCGTTTACCCAATGATATGTTTGCACTCACGGGCATGTTGGGAGAGCTTAAGCTAACAAACTTGTGTGATGCATTAAACGACCTGTTCAAAGCATCGTTTACCTTAGAATCAGGTAGCACGCTTTACTTATCCCTAGCCATTGGGGCTATTGATTCCAAGGAATTGAATCCCTTACACACCGATGAGTTATTTAATTACGCCTGGACAGCGCTGCGCGAAGCGCGGAAATCTCAATCCATTTGCATCTATGATCGCACTAAAAAAGATAAAAACACCCGCCTAGCGCTCCTGGTACAAGAGTTGAGATTGGGCACCAGCAACGGCTTAGTCACTGCTCATCTGCAACCCATTATTGATTCCAGCAATTCGCAAATCACTGGCTTTGAAGCCCTTGCTCGTTTTCATCACCCGACGCTCGGTCATGTATCACCCGCTGAGTTTATTCCTCTGGCCGAAGAACGTGGATTGATGTCATTGTTAGGGGATTGTGTTTTGCAGCAGGCACTCGTGATGTGCAAGGCGCTACTGTCAGAAACGGGTCTGAGTAGCTCGTTTTACATTGCCGTTAATATTTCTGCTAAACAGTTTGAGGGAGCAGGTTTAGCACAGCGGATCCTAGCCATGTTGGCGGCGCATGAATTATCACCCTGCTATCTTCGCCTCGAAGTGACCGAGTCCGCCTTTATGAAAGATATGGATTTAGTGTTAGCAGAACTGGGGAAATTGCGTGAAGCTGGCATCAAAATCGCATTAGACGACTTTGGCACTGGTTATTCATCACTCAGTTATTTGCGACATTTACCCATCGATATATTAAAAATTGACCGAAGTTTTATCACCGAACTCGATCAACAAAGCAGTAAAGAAGCGATAGTCAATACTGTCTATGGCCTAGCACAATTATTGGCACTCGATGTAGTGGCTGAAGGGGTCGAAACACAACAAGAGCTCTCGACCTTAAATAAAATTGGTGCCATGAAGGTTCAAGGATATCTATTCAGCAAACCCTTGGCTTGGGTGGATATACCCACTTTTGTAGAGAATTATGTGCAGCTCAATCATCGTGGCTAAAGGGATAAATACCTGCAAAGGATTTATATCTTGCGCCTCAACAAGGTCTAAAACTTTCACCTGCATTTATGCATAACAGATCTTAACGACCAAGAAATTGATGAAGCATTGAGTGTTAGCGTCTTTGCTGACTTGTCCAGCATGTGGCATGAGTAAAAAGAAGTAATACCAACGGATGCCTGTCAGTATTATGACGAATGCACCTTGTATGGCACACTCATTAAACCGTTAGCCGGTGATCGTTGTGTGTACTGCTCGTCTGTGACGGTTAAATGTCCGCCGATTCAAGAAAACAAACGGTGTTATAGTTCGTTCACTCGATGAGCCCGATTGGGCAAATTTAGGGAAGTGTTTATTACCATACTCGGTTATTAAGCTGAACGAGATGAAAATTGCTTCTTCAGTGGTACATAACATGCTTGACTTTTTTGTGCCCAAAATGTTATCGCAATCCCAAAAGCAAATGTAGCTGCTTTATCGGTTAGCTCCGACTTTTTACTTCGCTAAAAAAACCTAAAAAATCTAATGTGATCGCTAATAAGAAAGTGTAGATCTGGTTAGTTACATACCACAATATATCAAGTTAAGGCAGGACGTCTTAACACTTAAACACATTCTAATTTGCAGTATTAAGGGAATTACAAATCAGATGCCTTAGCCAGGTGGCTTTGAAAATGAAATATCATGTTTGCTGATGAAACTGACGGCAAACTCTGGCTTTTTTACCAATAATGCATTAAGAAGTTGTAGGTGACTATTTTCGATTTTTTTGCCGTGTAGCAAGAGTGCATCGGCAAAATAAGTTAGTTCATCGCCTTGAAAAATTTTCTGAAGTGCAACATCGAGTGCATCCGAACCACCTAAGGTTGGTGATTCTATATTCACATTTAATTTTAATAATAGATCAAAGCAAGCTTGTGCCTTCATCATTACCGCATACCAAAGGGCGTTTCTCCCCGTTTTCTCGCTGGTCTCACTAGCACTTGCATACTGTAAAAGCACCCTTAATGCGGTAACATTATCTAACAACAGCGCGCTTTTGATATGCTCAAAGGTGACTATTGCACCTTCTAATATTATCCCTTGAACAATATCACCACTTTGATTTGTTTTTATGACTTGATCTAACAATAGGGCCAGGAGTATTTGTTTATTCGGGTTGTCTATATTATCAATAATTGTTTTTTGCTCAGCCCAACTCTTTTCGCTGTTGTCCGTCATTTGTGAGTAAATGCGCAAGTCATCTGGAGTCAATTGATTGATAGTTGATTTAGCTTGTATTGCCGATAGATCTATTTGATCCATGATATTGTCCATGGCAATTTTGGCTGTAAACAAGTCTTTTTTTGCAAGTTCATTTAATGCATCAGCCCAATAAATTTTATCCTGCAGAAAAACTTGATACATATTTTTTGCCTCTTCTTGCCCTAGCAACAGCAGACTGACCGTTTCGTCTAAAGCGTCGTTCTCAATTGAAGCCAAATGCATTCTCAGTGCCTCAAAATCTTCTGCATGGCAGTCTATCGCTACAGTATATTCTTTTAATTCTAGTAAAGAGAAAACCTCCTTTATAAATAATTGTTTACTTTTCTCAAGTTCATTCAATTCGAATTGAGTCACCCAACCACTGAACAGTTTGTTTGGGATCATACCGCTTGAATATGGTGTTGCATTAACTGTATCAATTGACGCTTGATGAACGGGTAATACGCCTTTTTTAACGAGTTCTTCGATATACATTTTGTATTTTTCAGCTTGATTTGTGACTGAAATAGCCAGTACATCTAGCGGGCTGCCAATAATAAGATTGGAGTATGGCGATACGTTTTTATCTAGCCAGAAAAAAACGGCATCCCAATTGTCAACTAACGCCGCATGAAGCGCTAAGTTCATTGAGCGGTATTTACTGGTGAAATGGTAGGGCTGTGATGTGTCGTCATCCGTTCTGATAAGCATGGCCTGCAATGTATTAACATCCAGTCCCATGGCCGTGGCTTCCGCAAGGTGCCAAAGTGTAATTTGAAAGCCAAGCTCATAATATAAAGCGACAAAAGCTTCTCTGTTTTGCAACGAAGTGCGAGTTAATACATGCAAAAGCAACGACTGTTGTTTGTTTGCAAAGGGTATATTATCAGTAAATTCTGTATGGAGTTTCTCCAGCTCACCTCGAAACAGATTTAATTTACCACTGTCAAGATTGGTGTCTATTTTACTTAACTGGGTGCTACTAAGGGTTTTAAAAGAGTCATTATTGTCAAAACTAATGTTATATTTAGTTTCTTGTAACAAATGCCGTTGTTGGATGTTTTTATAAAAACGTTGTAATCCTAGGTCATTGCCAAACTTGTCTTTCGCTGCTTGACTTAGCCTTTTATCCGATTCAATAGTGCGGGTGTACGCTTGTTTTGATAGCTCTACCAGAAACAAATCTGAAGAATTTTTATATTTTGCAAAGTCAGTGGTGAGACATTTCTCTGCAAGTTGAAAACCGGCGACGCTTTCGTCACTGAAAAGAGCCGCCGCTGTTTGCGATGTTTCAAGCTTCACATCGGGCTGATTTTCTGAAACCTGAAAACCCACTGCCCAGAAATATGCACACGCTAGGATGAATAAAAATGCAGCAAAAAATCCTTTTATTTTCACAGTTTATTCCAATTATCCGTTGACCATACAATCAATGTGATCCTCGATCGTGCCCATTTCACAAGCAGATTTTACCGATTGCGCGGCGGTCTGAGATATTAATTTCGTACAAGCCACAGCTACAGCAAATCCCGCAGTTGTCGACAAAGGCAATCCCACTCCTGTGCCACCAATACCGACAACAACGCTTCCACCAACTACGCTGCAGCCAGCTCCTATTCCTCCAACCAATATGTCGAACATTTGCTGACAAGTATTAAGTTGAGCATTGGTTCTGTTTCTACATGCAGTTTGTCTTGCCAATTCTGTGTTCACTGCGCTTTCATATGCTGCAATTGAATTCTCGATGCTTTGCTGAATTTGCTGAATAAGTGCTGCATCATCTCTTAGTTGCGCAAAGTCGGATAAAAAGTCTTGAGTAAACTGCTCAATTAAATCGCGATCATACCTTTGACTATTTACTACGATTCTTTCTTCTTCATCATCATACATAGCAAGGCTGTCAAAGCTTAATATGCATAATAGCAACAATACTAGATAGTTTAGTGTCATTTCTTTTCCCTTGCTCAATGTTAATAAACGCACCATCGCTGACAAGACCAGATTTGTTTATTCAGCGAGTGCAAAATGTAAAAAGCGCTGTGAGGATTGTTAACGCTTCCAGCAAGGTATATCCTAACGGGTAAGTTTTTTTTACAAGACGTTTGGAGAAATATAATGCGCTTAAAAAAATTTCATTTTTTAGTCATCACAATGGGAGTATTGTGGTTTGCTATGTCCATCGTATATATGCCGATTACTCTCCGCCAAATTGAGGTAGGTGATGCCGAGTCCATTTTGTTTTCAGTGCATTTTATACTCCTTTTAGTTGTGTTCTTCTTAGTTCTCATGCAATTTTCTCCGTATGAAAAAATACCCGCACTTCGTCGATGGATGAAGCGCTATTTTCTGGCACTGGTATTGTTATTTGGTCCCGTTTCAGGCGTGATTCCGTTTATTATTTAGGTTATTTATCTGCGCTGACTCAGCGTATGAAAGGCTTTTAGCACATTCGCAACGTTGAATTTTTCTGGCGGTCTATGTTGGGTTTTACTGGCAGGTAATTTCGCAAAATCCACCTGGGGCCAAGGAGCCTGTTGTAAAAATGGCAAGTACACATTGACGTAGTTCTGGTCAATTAATTCGTACTTTTCACGCTGTAAGTTGTTGATACATACATGGTTACTATGGTGATATTCGATGATTTAATGATCACAAGTAAAAAGTTGGAGTTGGCCTGTAAGCCGGGTTCTGTCACAGTTAACGTTAGATAACCAGGGCAATCATTCATCTAGGCCAGCAATCACTCACTGGCTCAAGCAACACACCCGATCCCAACGCGGGCCACGCCATACGGGATCCTATTTGGTCTTGCTCCGGGTGGAGTTTACCTTGCCACACACTGTTACCAGCGGCGCGGTGCGCTCTTACCGCACCCTTTCACCCTTACCGATTGGCTACGAATAACCAACAGGCGGTCTGCTCTCTGCTGCACTTGTCGTCGGCTCGCGCCGCCCAGGCATTACCTGGCACCCTGCCCTATGGAGCCCGGACTTTCCTCCCCTTATCAACACACGAATGCCCGATAAGCGACGATTGCCTGGCCAACTCCGGCCGCGGATTCTACGCAGGTTAAGCCTTGATGACAAACAATACCGATGCACAGGACTTACTTACTGTTATTCTCTTGCCCAGGTTTATGATCAAATTTACTGCGTGAAGCGTAAAATGCGCTTTAAAATCAAATAATTAAGTAAGTTGTCCACAAAACATGCTGTGGGCAAAAAATAATGACAGGAACCTGAATGCCACCGACACCTTACCTTGCCGCTCTTTTTAAAATCGTGGTACTCGGCCTGATTTCATTTAAGGTCTGCAGCCAACAGCCACCAGCCGCGCCAAGCAAGGTCATCGTTGCCCCGCTTGTTTTTGAACATCAACGAGACCGCATTCAAGCAGTCGGCACAGCAGAAGCGGTATACTCGGTTTTGCTCTACCCGGCTGTCAGCGACCGGGTGACAGACGTGCTGTTTAAACCCGGTGATAAGGTGGAGCAAAACCAAGTCTTGTTGCATTTGGACGATCGCCGTCAACAAGTGGCGCTCGCTCGGGCAAAGATTAGCGCTGACGATGCGGCGCGCACAGTAACAAGGCTCAAACAAAGCCGCGCTCAGGGCGCTATTCCGCAAAATGAACTAGATGATGCCATTACCTTGCACAATCTTAGCAAGGTGGCGGTACAAGAAGCAGAAGTTGAATTACAAGACAGGCAAGTCCGCGCCCCTTTTGCCGGTATTGTTGGTCTGACCGATGTAGAAGTGGGCGATCGAATAACCACACAACCCCCCATCACCACCATCGACAATCGCTCTGCGCTATACATAAATTTTAATGCACCGGAAATTGCCCTGCCTATGCTCAGCGCCAAACCCACATTGAAGGTTGTACCGTGGTTGAATACCGAACAAGTTGTCAGTGCCAAAATTGAACAAATTGACTCACGGATAGATTTAAATAATCGCTCATTTCGCGTACGCGCGTTGGTAGACAATAGTCAGGATTTATTTCGTCCTGGCATGAGTTTTCGGGTCGAATTGCTCCTCGAAGGCCCTCGGTATGCGTCAATACCTGAAGTTGCCTTGATGTGGGATGCTACGGGGGCCTATGTGTGGGTAGTAGAAAATGAACAAGCAAAACGTATTGAAGTGGCCATCAAACAACGTTTGGCTGGGCGTATCTTAGTGGATGGGGCGCTGCAAGAAGGACAATTGCTCATCACCGAAGGCATTCAGCGTTTACGCAATGGCCAAACACTTAGCTATGCCAAAGCCTAGTGGGAGCCCAGATGAATTTTAATCCAAATACGCAGGCCAATGATTTACCCTCCTTATCGATTCGCCGACCTGTTTTAATTGTCGTCTTAAATTTACTGGTCATTATTGCTGGTTTGGCGGCCATCAATGCCATTGAAGTACGAGAATTACCCGACGTTGATCGCCCAGTTATTACCGTTAGAGCGGTCTTGCCTGGCGCGTCACCTGAAACCATAGACACCGAGATCACCAGTAAACTTGAAGGCGCTGTAGCGCGGGTCAGTGGCGTAAAGTCTATCCGTGCGCAGAGTGAGGAAAACAGCGCGCGTATTGTGGTTGAGTTTCGCCCCGGCATCGACTTAGACAACGCGGCCAATGAAACCCGAGAATCTGTGAGTCGTGTGCAAAGAGAGCTACCCGATGACGTTGAGCAAGTGGCGATTATCAAGGCTGATAACAATGCTGAGTCGGTGGTAAGTTTAGCGATTTCCAGTAGTCAACTCGATTTAGAGTCCATGACTGAGCGCATCGATAAAGACTTGGCGCCACTATTTTTAAGCATTCCTGGGGTGGCTGACGTGCGTTTGGTGGGGGATAGAGAGCGTGTTTTACGTGTGATGCTCGACCCGCTACGCTTGACCAGTTATGGCTTAACCGTTTCGCAAGTGGCTGCCGTTTTACGCCAAGCCCCCTTTGATGTACCAGCGGGTAGTTTTCGCTCCACCGATCATCAGTTGATTGTGCGTGCCGATGCGACGTCGGTCAGCGCCCAGCAAGTCAAAGACATCATCATTGCGGCAGATACACGCATTGGTGACGTGGCCGATGTGTATTTTGGACCAGCGGATGGACAAAATATGGTGCGTTTAAACGGCGTGCCGGTAATTGGCACACGAGAGGTATTTTTTGCGGTTATTGCCACCACCGCGGTGTTTGTGCCTATTGCTTTTTTACCCTCTACAGCAGGGCGCTTATTTCGTGAATTTGGTGGCGTACTGGCTGGAGCGGTGATCATATCGTCTTTTGTCGCTCTATCTCTCGTCCCTGCCCTGACAGCAAAACTGGCCACCAAAAATACACCAACCAGTAACGTGCTCACCCGTTTGGGAGATAAGTTACTGAGTATCTACAGGGTTGCCTTGCATTGGAGTTTGCAGCATGCGTGGCTGGTCTTTTTACTCAGCACCCTCGCGGCCATTGGCGCAGGTACCTTGTATTGGCAACTCGAAAATCAACTATTGCCCTCAGAAGACCGGGGGGTGATCAGGGTATTTGCCCGCGGCTCTGATGGCGTAGGCCTTAATTTTATGGATCGCCAAGCCATACAAATGAAAGATATTTTGCAGCCTTTGGTTGAGCAAGGTGAAATTGATTCCATTTATACCGTGGTGGGGCAAGGGGATCCCAATATTGTGTCAATCACGGCTCGTCTTAATGACTGGAGTGAGCGTAGCCTCCCACAACAAGACATCATTAGCCAAATTCGTGGGCCCTTAGGGGCGATACCCGGCGCGCCCGGTCGCGCGTTTGGCACCAATAGTTTGAGTTTACGTGGCCAAGGTGGTGGCTTAGAGATTGCCCTAACCGGGCAAAACTATGCTGATATTTTCTCGGCTGCCTTACAGTTTTCTCAGGCCCTCGAGCGCGAATACCCAGAATTTGGTAAACCCGATATCTCTTATCAACCTACCCAACCGCAGCTACGTGTAGAGATTGACCGCCAGCGTGCTGACGAGTTAGACGTTCCCCCTCAATGATATCTCCACAACCTTACGTGCTGCCATTAATGGCGACGATGTTGCCGACTTAAATGTAGGCGACCAAAGTGTGCCGATTATTTTGCAAGCCACTCGCGCTAGCATCAGTGACCCTTCAGATTTGGCCAACCTCTTTGTGGGATCAACGGGTGGCGCTTTGGTTCCCCTGTCAAGCCTTGCAACAATTCGTGAAGAAGGGGTAGCCGCAGAATTAGAACGTCACGCTCAGCGCCGCGCTATTCAAATTGATTTAGCCCTCGCTGAAAACATGGCCATTGATGAGGCGGTTGGCGTGATTGCGCGTGTGGCCGAACAAGCACTACCGGAGAATATTGGCCTCGTGTTTTTAGGTGAAGCCTTAGCCTATGAAGAAACTGCTAAAGAAGTCACCCTCACGTATGTCTTGGCTTTTGTCATCGTGCTGTTGGTGTTGGCCGCCCAATTCGAGAGTGTAAACAGTGCAGTAGTTGTGATGTTAACGGTACCGTTTGGCATTGCTGCAGCCTTGTTCGCACTGTTTCTCACCGACACCAGTATCAATATTTATTCACAAATTGGTCTAGTGATGTTAATCGGTCTCCTCGCTAAAAATGCCATCTTGTTGGTGGAATTCGCCGATCAATTGCGGGACCGAGGTTTACAAGTAAGGGAAGCCGTTGAACAAGCGGCTATCATTCGACTACGCCCCATTGCCATGACCTTGATCTCAACGATCTTGGGTGGTTTACCGCTTATCTTATCCAGTGGGGCGGGGGCCGAAGCACGTAATGCCATTGGCTGGGTGGTGTTTGGTGGACTCGGCTTTGCGGTCTTGTTTACGCTGTTTTTGACCCCTGTTCTGTATTTAGCGTTAGCGCGATTTGTTAAACCACGCGCCGATGAAAGTAAGCAGCTAGAAAAAGAATTGCAAGGCATAAACACCTTAGAGCACTAATGCCCCACACTAACACAGCAATAGGTGCGGCGTGTAGCAGTGTCAAAATGTGTGTTTGCCCGGGGCCGGACAGCCGTCGATGATCAATACAGATTCAAGCCTAGGGAGTGACAGCGTTTTTTGTCATGTTTCGTTAAAACGGCAAAAAGTTAAATGAATAATCTAACAGGGTTTGGCTGACGGCTTGTTTACCGAAATTAATCAACTTAATCCGGTTTATCAGGTCTTGCTCTAGTTCAGCAGAATTGAGTTCGCTGCTGATCACTTTAATCGCTGAGACCGTGCCGTCGGCTTCAATTTGTAAGTTGACGGTGAGCTTGCCTTGTAAACTGGCATCGTTGCGAAGGGCACGGCGATAAATGGCGTAAATGCCGCCCTTGTTAGTATCGAGAACACGACGAATAGATTCGGTGCTGCGATTGCCCACCACACTCTCTTCTTCATTCACTTGTTGTGCCGCCAGTGAGGCAATGCCCTCAATGGGTGCCACGTATTCGGTATTTTTACGCTCGGCCAATTCGCCTTTTGAGCCAGTGTTGGTGCTCAACCGACTGGTATCAACCCCGCCGCTCGCGTTGGACACGGTTTTGCCAATAAATTTACGTTGGGTTTCGTCACTGCTACCGGCGCCTTTAATGCTGTCTGTGGCAGCAAGATTATTCACCGATAGGTTGTCACGCATGCTGGCCAACTCATCTTGCAGCGCCAATAAACCACTTTGTTGCGCTTTTTGTTTAGCAAGTTCAGTCAGTTCTGCTTGGCTGGGGACTTTGACTTTAACTGGCTCAGGCGTTTTTTTAGTCACCTCAGGTGTGTTTACTGGCGGGGGTGGTTTACGTTCTGGCTCTGGCTTTTTCACCTCTGGCTCGGGTATTACGACTGGTTTGGGTGGTTCAAGGGGTTTAGGTGGTTCCACTTTCACAGGTTTAACAATTCGTGTTAGTTGCGGCGGCACTTTTTCTTTTTCGGCACGCGGACGTTCAGGTAGTTCTTGCCATTTAACCAACGCAGCTAACAACAGGGTTAAGACCAAGACCACCAAGGTAATTTGACCAAAACGACGATTTTCTATCGCGCTCGACGACCACGGCAATTGTGATACAAAGACAGGAACCGGCTGAGTTTGACGCAAAGAACTCAGCATGGCTGCTTCAATGGTACTACTCATGGCTGATTATCCGCCGTTGTTGTGCTATCGACGTCGAGGCTCTCCACAGCAAGGGAAATATCAGTAAACCCTGCTTGTGCACAGGTTTGCATAATGCGTTTTAGCAAGGCATAGGGAATGCTTTTGTCTCCCATGATGGTAATGGCGCGGCCAATCTCAGCGTCTTTGTCAGCGTTGTTATTGAGATCTTGGGTCGTTTGTTTCGATCTACCCAGTTGATAAGCCAATTCCGTGGCAAGTTCAGCGATGATTTCATCGGGTTTGGCGAGCAATTCTGCCACATCGGCTAACTTACGCCCCTGAAGTATTAAATCGTGGTTATTCACCACCAACAGCAGGGTTTCTCGTGCTGCTTGTTTGGCCGTCGATTGAGGTAAAATAACGCTTTTACTGTTTTGCAAAACCTGCACATCGGAAGCATTCAACATCAAGAAAAACACCAAGATGGTAAAAATATCCATCAGTGATACAAGGCTCAGTTTTGAATCTTTAGACATGCGTTTATGATGACGTTCCATGCGCATGGCTCTGGCGGATTTTTTCATCGCATCATCCTAATTATTGCCTGTGGGCGTCAACACGCTGGGCGCATCCACGCTGGGCGCATCCACGCTGGGCGCATCGCCGAGGGATATTTCTGGGAACAATTCAGCGTCTACCACGCTTGCTATCAATACATCTTGATACGAGCGTGTGGTATCCATCAAGGCCACAATCACTTGATAGGGAATGTTTTCTTCGAGCAACAGCGTAGCCGCACGTTTTTCAATATTTTGCTGTAAGAGGGTCTGTTTGATCTGAATAAGAATGGTTTGCAGCGCCTTGTAATCATAGCTCCTTGCGGCCAATGGAATGTCTTTTACCAAATACCCCTGAGGATAATACACGGCAATATTCTCGGCTCTGACCACTAACTCGAGGCGCTGATCTTTGACGTCAACAGGCTGTGAACTGGCCTCACCCAGTTCTGGCAAGCTCAGATCCAAGACCGTAATGCGTGAAAACACCATCATCATCAACAACACGGGTACCAACACGATCATCAGATTCATGAAGGAGGTAATGTCTAACTCAGCATCACTTTTTTTCAGTTTTTTGCGTCCCAGGCTAGCTCTGGCCATTTTCTGCTCCGGCTTTGTTTCGCTTGACTAGGCGTGTGGATCACTGGCACGTGAATGTGTGGTTAGATCCTGACGAGCAATCAACAAATTCAAACATTTCACCCCAGCCATTTCCATGCTGTCGATGATTTCAGTGGTCTTGGTTTGCAAGACGGCATGAAAAGCCAACAAAGGAATAGCGGCAATTAGGCCAAAGGCCGTAGTGTTCATAGCCACCGAAATACTTTGTGATAATAAACTTGCCTTCTCTGAGGGATCGGCGCTGGCCACTGCCGAGAACGCAGCAATTAAACCAATGATGGTCCCCAACAGACCCAACAGGGTGGAAATATTGGCCAAGGTAGCTAAATATGCCGTGCGTTTTTCTAGGCGTGGGGTCGTTTCCATCAAACCTTCTTCCATCGCATATTCAATGTCTTCACGGCGCTGGCTTTGGTTTAAACGGGCGATACCTGCACCAATCATGCGACTAATGGGTGCCTTGTCGGCACTGGCAAAGTTGACCACGCCGGCATAATTACTTTTGTTTAATAAGGGTTCGATTTGCGCAAACGAGTTTTTGTTTTCTCGTTTGGCTAAACTCAGAAAAATATAGCGCTCAATGGCAATAGCGACCCCCAAGGCCAGCACGATGGCAATGGGAAACATAAACGCTCCACCTTCTTGAAAAAATCGCACTATCACATCTAACATTTTGCTCTCCTAGGGTCTTCACCCGTATTGGTATGGATGTACTATACCGTTTAGCTTGGTCAAGTTGGGTATATGTTCACGGCACTACGCTTTGCTGCGTATAACTGTCATCCGGTTTTTTTTCAATTAGCTGTTGTAATTCTCGACTAAATTCAGCACGTTCGAGTGGCGCAAACTTTAGGTTGATCCGCTCAAGAATCGGACTGGGCAAGGGTGGTTTTACACTGGGTGTTTGCCATGGCACGATACTCAAGACTTTGGGTTGCTCCTGATCGCCACGGATGGTGTCTTGCAGTTTTATCACCACCGGGGTTTCCTGAGCCAAAGCCTCAGCCAACACCAAGGTGCCCAGACTACTTATGCTTAATAGCCACGGCAGAAGCTTAATTAGATTCATTGTTTGCCTCCTTGATCGAACCGGACACACGATTAAATTCAGCTTGCTGGGCTTGTAATTGACGTTGTAAATCAATAATCCACCCCGCCACTTGTTTATCTGCAGGTTCACCTGTTTGGCTAACTAAGGCTTGGTATAACAGATAACCTTGCAATGCCGCTTGTTTATTACCGAGATAGAGATCGTTGAGTATCGCTTTATTTAAGTGAGTTTCAGCGAAAGCCGGATAAGCTGTCAAGGCCAGTTCATAGTGTTTGAGTGCTTGGCTAAATTCACCATGCTGACGCCAATACCAAGCCAAACGATTATGGGCAAAATAATTGTTTGGGTTTGCCTCGACGGCATTCAGTAAATAACGCTGTTGTTGGCTGTCTTCACCCGGCCCCACAAGCTGGGCAAGCTGCAACCAAAGTCCCGACAACTGTGGATAGCTTTGGCTAAGTGCCAGCAAGATCGTTTTGGCTTTAGTGTTATCACCCTGTTTTTGCAAGGCGATGGCCTGTTGGTAGCGCGTTGCATCATTGTCACTCAGCGTTTGCATGGCGGGATTTTGTAAATAGCGATTTGGCTGAGCTTGCAAGACCAAGACTTGCTGGGTCAGTGGGTCGACTGGCGCAGAGGTACTTTGGTTGAGCTCAACCTTATTTTTGCCGACCTGTTCAGTTGCCACAGAATCTGCCTCTGTGGGCAATAAACTACAGCTACTGGTGGCCACACTGATCCATACCAGCAGGAGTGCTTTGCTGTTTGGCATCGCCTTAACGCAGTTCAAGGTGAGTCTCCAATAATCGTTCTTGTTTGTTATAGCGGGCGGGTAATAATTGTTGTAAGGCCGCGAAACTCAACTTCACCCAATCGTCATAGACACCGCGCCATGCTCGCTGGACATTAGATTCATGCAGAGTAATGGCTTGTTCCTCAAAGGGAAATGCCTGCTCCTCAAGCAATAAGTCGTATTGTTCTAACTCTAGGGCATTTAAATTTTTCGGTTTACTGGAGGCCAACAAATCCTTGGCCAACTGCGCATACAAATCCGCCATGTAGTAATGGGCGGCCGTACTAAAATCGACCACCTGATAATCCAAAGTGCGTTGTAAGGCAGCCATGCTGTCATTCAAGGCCTGCTTCTTGTTAGCGAGACTGGTTTTTAAAGGCAGGGTTAATTGAATCTGTTTGAATTCGGCCACCTTATCTTGCGCCAACACCAAGCTACTCATGGCGGCTAAAAAACGCGAACGATCGCTGCGCCCAATATTAACATCCGCTGCCGCTTGTTGGTCTGCGGCGATGATTTTCTTCAACCAAAAACGGCGATTCTCACCTTGCTTGCGCTGCAAATAAATTTCACTGAGCACAAAACGTGCTTCGTTCGCCTCTGCTAAAGGCTGGGGATAGGCATGAGCGTAGTGCCGGAATGCTTCCAGCGCCTGTTGGGTTTGGCCAATTTTGTAATAATACTGAGCCGCCACATACAGCGCTTGTTGGCCTTGCGTGCTGCTTGGCTGACTTTGCCACAAGCTAAATAGCTCATCTGCTGCTTGCTGCCAATTTTGATTTTGCTGATAGGCGACGATCAGTTTTTCAGCCAGCTCACCTTGCAAAGGATGCTGAGGAAAACGCTGGCGAAAGTCTTCAAGCAATTCTATGGCCTGCTGCCATTCTTGCATCTCAAGTAGATAGGTAGCGGCATCATATTGGGCGTTAATACGAATTGCACTGTCTGGGGCACTGGCGATGACACGCAAAAAATCATTCACAGCTAAGGGCAAATAATGCTGTTCAACGTTCAATTCTGCTTGTTTATAGATGCTCGCCGCTAGGCTCTCACTGAGGTCGGCATGTCTTGGATCATTGGCCGTAAGTAACAGTAAGGCTTGCTGATAGCTGCTTTCAGCGCCAGCATAATCGGCCAATGCAAATTGACTATGGGCAATCACTAACTGGCTCGCCAAACGTTGTTTGGCATCTATCGCGGGTTGCCAACTTTGTACCTGCTGGGCAAGGTCAATCGCTGGCAAATAACGTTCTAAATCAAACAGTTGCTGCATACTGACATATAACACGTCCAAGGCACGGTCATCCTCAGGAAAATGTTGCACAAAACGTAATTGACTGACAATTTGCAAATCTAGCCACTGCTCTTGGCTGAGGGCCGCGTTGGGTTCGCCGTGTATTTGAATATCTCGGTACACCAAAATGGCCGCGTAGCCTGCCTCTGCCTTGGGTACCGGTGGTGTGGGTGGCGGCAAAGAGGATGAGTGTTTTGGCACAGGGCTCAGGGCTTGATGCTGGTCTTGACCATAGGCATAGTCTTCAAAAGCGGTGATGGCCTGTGCATATTGACCGGCTGAAAATAAAGCCTCAGCCATGTTATACAAGGTTTGCGGGGCGAGTGAGTCATCACTAAAGGTGGCTAAAAATTCACGGTACCACTTGGCAGCTTGCAAATAGGCAAGCCTAGCCTGTTGTTGCAATTCTGTTGATGTCAAGGCAGGCTCATCTGGCTTAAACCTTAACTGCACCGCTTCACTTTGCTGCTTGGTTTGTCCCCCATCAACTTGCGCTGTGGCTTTATTGCTCAGCAGTTGAGCTCGGCTATGTTCGAATTGGGCAAGTTCTTGTAAATATTGATTTAAAAATGGCCCAACTAACTCTTGTTGCACAATCCCCCACTGCCCCCACAAATCACCTTGCATGCCGTAGCGTTCAACAAATTGCTGTTTAGCTGGCAGTACCAGACTGGGGAATTTACCCAAGATGTAGGCGTCGATTTCTTTAACCGCAAAGATCGCGGCTTGAAAATGCTGCTCATGAGTTTGGGCAAAGCGTTGATAAACTTGCGCCCCTTCACGAAACCGCCTTTGGTTGAGATAAAGTTGCGCCAGTTGGTTGTACAACACATATTCATAATGGCGGGGGCCAACCTCGGCAAAATGCGCCATTAAACTATCTGCAGCCTGCTCGTATTGCCCCTCACGGTATGAAAAAATCAAACTCATGACTCGCAAGGTATCGTTCACCAAGCGTTTGTCGCCAACGCCAAGGGCATCGATTTGCGCCTGGCTATCCACCTGCGTAAAAAAGGGCTGGGCAATAATGTCGTTGGGTAGGCTATTGTCTAACAATAACGTGAAAGCACGCAGGGCGTCGGCATAACGTGACAATTTAAAATAGCTCCAGCCCAGCATATACGCTGATGTGGGAAAATAGGCACTTTGTGCACCTTCATCGACTACCGTAGTGTAGGCTTTAATAGCCGCTGGATAATTACCGCGACTAAACGCTTCTTCCCCTAAACGGAAATTGGCTTCTGACAGATAGGGATTTTGCGGGTACTGAGTTAACAAGGCTTCCAGGGTGGCTTTACTTTTTTCTGGCTGACCTTGTTGATCGTAGGCTTTGGCCAGCTGATACAGAATCTCCATATGATTACTGGGCGGCAGCGCTTGATTTAGCAGATTTTGATATTGTGCTATCGCCGAACTTAACACACCTTGTTGTGGCGCTACAATACCGCTTTCTAATTGTTGTTCAGCCAACACTGCACTGAGATCGGCTAGGCGTAACTGCACGGCTTTGCGGATCTCGACATTAGTCACCAAGGGCAACAAATCAGCATAAGCTTGGCGCAAATCTTCTAGTGCTGGTTTGGCCAAAATCTGGTTATCTAAGGCTTGGGGCGGGAAGTACTGATCCCCCAAGGTCTCTGCACTTATGCCAACTTGCCTAGGTGTTGGCTCTGGTGTGTCATACAACGAGCAGCCTGTGGTAAGCAACAGACTGAGCAAAACCAGATGTTTATTCATTCTTAGCATCATCGTTGGTCTTGCCTTTGCACTTCGTTTTGACCTGATCCCAGCATCGGCGGACGACCAATGTCAGCTGAGGGCACAGCAGGTAAGGTAGAATGTTGATTTTGCTGCAAAGCTTGATCTTGTAAACGCACCATGGCTAATTGCGCCTGAATTCGATAATCCTCAATCGCAGCTTGTTGCTCCTGCAAAGCGCTGTGCAAGGCTTTGGTTAGTTCAGCACGCAAGGTGTTTTGGATACTGGTGGTGGTGGTTTGCTGTTGCGCAATTCGCTGTTGCAACCCCTCTATTCGGTTGCGCTGCGCGCTATAATCCGGGCGCTGATTAATCACGCTCAGTAAATCTTGTTGTTGCGCTGATGCCTCATATAAGGCGTCATCCACGTCGTTAAGCAGGCGCTGAGTTTGCCAGTATTTCACTGGATAAGCCTCACTCGCTTGCCAACTTAATACACCTTCGATACGCGCTAAGCGTTGTTGATACGCTTCATCAAGTGGTGCTTGGTTCAGGGCTTGTCGACGGCTTTGAATTCTTTGCAGTGTTAGCTTGGCACCTGTTAGTCGTTGTTGCCACGCCTGAAATTCAGGGGACATTAAGCTGACACTGCTGTTTTGCGACCTGCTGTCTTCAAGTTGTTGCTTCAGTTCATCACGCTTTGCTTGCAGGGCGGGCAATCGATCAAAAATACGGTCTTGCAACATGTTTTTTGCCTCTGCTTGGCGTGCTGCTTGACGTTCATCCAGCATCACGTGGTAACTGACTAAGCGTTGTTGCCATTCCTCAAGTTGTTGTTGAATCCGCACACTTTGTTTTACTGCATCTAACTTTTGACGAAAGTCATTGCTTAATACCACAGCATCTACCACACGACTGAGTATGGTTGTTGCTGGCTGCGCAGCATACTGAGTAAACCCTGTTTTAGCTGAGCCAGGTGGTTGCACCTCACTACGTTGGGCGTCAGTAGGTGGGACGTCCATACGTTGGGCGTCAATGTGATTGGCCAAAGCAACGATAAATGCAGGTTTTTGCACCTGCTGTTTGGCAAGCTGTATTTGCTGCAAGGCCGAATTAAAACGTTTCACACCTTGATCAAGCACCTGCACGGCTTGTTTAGGGGCAAAGGCTTGTTCGTAGGCATAGGCCGACGCTAAATACGCTTCGAGGCTAAAACTTGAATCATAGGGCAACTGCATCAATGCCTGCCAAATGCCCAACGCGGTTTGTAATTCATCATTTTTTGCCGCCGCCCAGCCATAACCGAGTAAGGCAGCATCACCGTCGAGTCCGGCGCGACGCACCTTGGCAAATACTCGGTAGGCTTCTGGTGCTTGATTTTGTTGCAGAAGCACATAACCTAGACTGAGATTTGCTCTATCCCGCAACCCTCGACGTTCTTCGTCTTGTGACAACGTTGTGTCGCCATCACGTTGCTCATCGGCCTGCCACAAAGGGCTGAGCCAACCATCGACCAATGCGCCAAAACTCGATTGCTGAGGCTCGGCCAGTTGACGCAACTGCGTAATGGCTTCCTGACTTTTACCCTGTTGCAACAAAACCAAGGCCTGATTGTATTGCAGATACGGCAAATAAATGGAGTCTGCAGATAACTTGCTAAGCCAAGCCCCCGGTTCTTCAGTGCCAAAATATGCGGCCAATTGGGCTTGGGAATACAGCAGCGTGTCACGACTTGTTTGATCAAGATAAACGAGACTGTCATCTGCTGTTATAGCTAAAAATGCCTGTTGGGCTTGCTCAAAACGCCCTTGCTGATAATAAGTCTGGCCCAGTAAAAACCAAGCAAATGTGCGTTTTTCGGAGTCGGAATATTGCTGCAGACTTTGCTGAAAAATAGCCGCGGCCTGATCCTCTAAACCATAGGCCAAACTGATGGCGCCCTTGAGTAACAGTGGTTCGAGTGCTTCGTTGCGCAGATAAGTGGGCACTAAGGTGAGGGCTTGGGGTGTAGTCTGCTCTAACAAGGCAAGGTACAACAAGGCTTGGGCAAAATCGCCTTGAAAATACGCGTAGAGTGCCTGCTGATAATATTTTTCGACTACCACTTGTTTAGGGTCTGTGTTTACTGATGATACAGACGCTTGTTGGGCGTGGCACAGACCAAGGCTCAGCAACGCCATAACCACACCGCGCAGTATGTTTGGCCATAGTTTGTGCAAATAGCGCTGAGCGAGACACCTCATTTTATAACTCGACAACCGTAAACTCTGGTTGTTGGGTGGCAGTAGTGTCAGTGATCCTGAGCTCTAACATCTTTGCATCGCTGCCCTTTTCAAAGCTCAAGGTGGTGGCACGTTTGTATTCTCGATCGTGAGGGCCCACACCGATAAAAAACGCGGTAAGTTCATGTTTACCTTGAGGTAAATTGGCGAGATGGAGTTTTTGTACTCCCCCTTTTGCTAAGGCCAGCTGTTGCTTTTCGGTATACAAATAATGGCTCACCGTCTGCTCATCAATTTTCAACTCAACGGCGTCGAGTTTAAAATAATCCCCCACGTCCACAGCCAAAAACACCACGACTTGTGTGCTTGAAGGAAACAACAAGTCTTCTTCCAAAATAAATAAATCGCGATTGAGGGCAATCACCTCTTTTTTCAATTGCTGCAGTTGGCTGGCCAGTTGATTATCATCGGCCTCATCTGCTTTTGGGGCATCAAGTTGCTGGGCCTGGGCACCACTCAACAAAAGCTGACTGAGTAATACGGTCAGTAACACCCATGTCGCTGTCATGTTGCGCGTTTTAGTCTGCTTGCTCATCGTGTTCTTGGTCATCGTTTTTATGTTCATGTTGTGCAGGCCACCCTTATTAGGCTGTGAAGTATGCATAGCAGTGCAGTCTTAATAAAAAACCGACAGATATAAACGGGTAATATTGGCTGAGAATGCATAAAACGGTTCATCCCCCACGGGGGCATCTGCCAAGACATTACGAAAGTCTTGGTAATCAAAAGCCACATGGTCGAAATCAAGATTGATGCTACTTTTCTTCAACCAAGCGCTGGCAGAAAAGCGCAGCTCATAAGATACACTGAAGCCCAATGACAAATTACTGAAGGTGCTCATCTCTTTATCTCGAGCCCGGAAGTTAAATTCTTCACTGCGCTGATAGAGGTCTTGATAGAAGTCAGCTTTACTTTGGCTGTAATGGCGAGCCCGCAGTTCTACAATCCAATCATCACCAAAGGTATGAATGTAGCCGACTTTATAGGTATCAGCCTCTATTCCCCAAGTATCGCTAAACAGCCGGGCTTCTGCATAAATTGATGCTCGATACGGCAAATAATAGTTGGCAGTTAAGGCCGCAGCATTGCTGGTCCGTGTGTTAGGATAGGCCTCGGTTTCATAACGAAAACCGCGTTCACTCTCAGGTTCTAAAAATCGCACCGCCCGATAGGGATTGTTCAGATAACCCTGATCAGCAATGTTTTCCAAGCTTAAACCCACAATAAAGTTTTTGCTGATCACTTGAGTTAAACCCAAACGATAATTATGCCGTTCAGCTTGTTCAGAAAAACTCTCGTCGCCACGTTTGCCCACCTCATCACTGCCTTTGGAGTAACCAAGACTAAGGGTGGTGAGATCACCAAAAAAATCTTGGCTCACGCCAAGGGAATAGGTGGTGGCATTAAAGTCATTTTCGTCGCTACTGGTATAGCTCACATTCATTAACGTTTTATTGCGCACGTAGTCTAGGCCAACAGTATGCTCGGTGCGTTTTTCAGCATAAGGACTGGCGGTAGCCAAGACATCAATGGACGCCCCTGAAATGGTATCCACATAATAATTGGCACTCACCGACACACTGTTTCCGATCTGTTTACGCAACAAGATGGATGGCCCATCAATGGATACACCACCGCCGCTGTAGGAATGGTACATGGCGTCAGCCCGCTCTTGGGGCAGCACTGCGGCATGGCTTTGCATCAGCCACGTCAAGGCCATTCCACAGCCCAGCAAACTAAATCTAGTTACAGCCACAGCCGCCTCCTGCGCCACCCTCTGCACCACGAGCGCCTTCTCGTGCTTGGTAGGCGTGGTGAGTATAAGAGGTCGCCACCGGGTTGCGGTTGGTGGCCATGATGGGATCGGCTAAGTTGTCGCGCTCATAGGGTTGCACCCAAGGTTCAATAGATGCACAGGCAATATTTAACAGGGCCAATGCGGCGAACAACAACATTCTGCCAACAGATTTACAGGGAAACGTTCGCAGCTGCATGGTTTATTCTCGCAACAAGGTTTTGATGATGTGTTGATACTTATCCGTGTCACCATTTTTGTAACCCAGATGCGCAAAACGCACTTTGCCATCTCGATCGACAATGACGGTGGTTGGCATTGCTTTTACTTGATACAACTCACTGACTTTAGAATCGGGGTCAAACAACACCGGAAAACTCACCGGAATATCATTCAGTAAAACATCGGCCTTGCTTGAGTCTTTGTCGACATTGATGGCGAAAATAGTAAAACCTAAGTCTGCATACTGTTGCTGAATTTCTTCCAATAAAGGCAATTCTTGGCGACACGGACCGCACCATGACGCCCAGAAATTGATCAATACCACCGAGCCAATTTGCTCTTGCAAACGCAGGTTTCCGTGGGCTTTGCTGGCTAAGGTAAAATCGGCGGCCATGACGGCGCTACTTTTATCCGCAGCATGAACACCAGTGATGCACAGCAAGCTTAAGCTCAGCATCAAGGTGATGAGCGACCTAGCCTGTTTTAAGGTAGAGAAATACTGCATAACATGTCCTCGCAGAATGCTGTTCATTAACATGCAATTAGAAAAAAACCGACAGGCCAAGGCCATATTCGATATTGTGGGTTGTTTTGCTTTGACCAATGATTTCACTGTTAAACAATTGGTCTCTTAATTCCAAGCGCACACTTAAATAGTCAGTAAGTAGCAGACGGTAGCCCGCACCAAGGGACACCGTAAAATGCTCATCGCCAGCAAAATTTGTGCTGCCGGCACCCAAGGTAAAATAGGTTGATGAATTAAGGACTAATCTATCGCTTAAAAACGTCTCGCCATTGAGGTTGTAACCTACACTCAGGTTGTAGTAGCGGTATTTCCGGTCGTCGTCACTGAGTAAGGGCACGCCGCCACTTAACACCTCAAAACTGGTTTCACCGGCTGTTGCCTGGGCATAGGCTGCCTCAACAAAAAAATTGGCATGAATATGGTAGGCCAGACGGGCACTGAGCAGCGCGCTACTCGAAAAATCTTCGATGCTGATCACCCCTGCAAACAAGGCTATCTCAAAATTTTCGCTGTCGATATTGGCTTCACTGATTTCACGACGTTCTGGCTGTGGCGTGATCACGGTATCCGAATTATCCGTCTGTTGGGCAAACACCGCTGCATTAAACAACGCTGCACAGCTTAAAAGAAGATGGCGAAACCTAGTGTCCATTGTGGCACTTCCTCATTTTTGTCGCGGTCGGTTTTGACCAACAAATTGTTATATTCAAGTTTGAGTAAAAAATTTTGGCTCAGGTAGTAGCGCATTCCCAGGCCAATAGACAATACATTGGCACTGCGCGCCTCGTCACCGCTGTCAACCAAACTGCCTCGGGGCAAGGTGCGAATTTTACCTGCCGCAAGCATGACATAAGGAGCGACGCGCCACTCTGGAAAAGCCGTGTGGCTCAATTGCAGCATAGCCACTTGGTTCTCAGAAAAACTGCCCACCGCCTGTGTCAGGCGTATGCCTAGATTTATGTTTTCAGTGGCCACCCAATCGGCTACCACGGTTAAACTAGGTACACCATCAAATGAACCCGCCATGGCACTCAACTCAACATCACGTTGGGTAAAATCATCGAAAGAACCATCAGCCAAACGAACTGGGGCGCCTGTGCTGCTCAGCGTAGTATGCAAGTCTGATTGACTGATCCAACCTGCCTGCCCTTTCATGGTTTGTACCTTAAACCAGTTGGTGCGACGTTTGATCACGCTCAACCATTCACCTTTTGCGGCCACATAAACCACCGGATAACTACTGGCCGGACCGGAGCGCATATCTATGTAGTTAGTCTGAATTTGCACTTGGGCGAGCTCATCTGCACGACAAGCTAAACTCCAGAGCGTCAGCAACAACAGCCAGCCCACCAGCACAACATGGTGGCTTGAGGGTGGTGCAAGCAAGGTCCTTATAATCATCAATTTACCGGCGCAACAAAGGGGTTGTTGTAATATTGTCCCCCTAAATCCAACCATTCAACCATTAACTTCAATTCAGCGGGTGATAACCAATGTGCGTGGCTGCCGTTGTCTTGAAAAAGTGCAAAAAAGTCTTGGCTGCTGCGTGCCCCGTTAACCGATAAAATTGGATTAATAGACACCGTGGTGGTGACGGGAATGGCATTGCCTTCGCTGTCTAGGATTAGCTCACCTTCATCGTCAGTGGCAAAAACGGCATCGCCATTACTATCCAATACGGGCACCAGTCGATCCACCAGCAAACCTTCAACTAAGGTTTGTTCATTGTCATTAAACAACAACTCTCGGTAGCTTATCAGGTGATCGGGATTATCACTTGAATCAAGCCCACGTAAATCCAATTGCCCAGCCGGTACTTGTGCCAGTCCTGCGGCATCTTCGCTGTTATGACAACTGGTGCAGCGATGTTGGGCTTGTTCACTGATGCCGTCTTCGGCCAGCACTGGACGATCGAGATCAAACAAGGCTTGAATGTGCACAGGGTAGTTAATTTCGATACGGCACAAGGGTGTCCACGTTGTTGCGCAGGCGGGACTAATCGGTATCGCAGATTGCATGTCCGCGTAAGCTAAGCGATAACTTGCCGAGGGAGTTTGCAGCGCCGGATCCGTCCAAATGTCAGTGAATTCAATGTTGGGGCTGGGGTAAGCCACACCATTAATTCGCCCCGCAGTTTGTGCCATGGTTTCTCCCATGTCAGCAAACAACGCAGGGTTGGCATGCAAAAATGCCTGCCCTGTTGCCGGCGCACCCGGATTAATACTGGCCGCCTCAGCCGCCATTCGCCCATGGGGCGCTTCACTAATTTGGCTATGGCAGCCATTGCAGGTGCGTTGTTCACCCGCAGCAAACTGCAACCAGTTTTGATGGCGTTCGCTGATCCGCTGACCAAAGGCATCTAAGACGCTAAAAGCTAATGGCACGTTGACTGGCACGGTAAAGAGCGCCGAGCCATCCGGTTCAACCACGGCATAACCAACAATTTCACGCATCAGTTGATTGCTACTGCGGCCAAAGGCTGAATTTTTAAAGTCGCGGGTAGCATCATCAGGTTGTGACACCGCTTTAACAATTCGCAAAAATCGCGCAGGACGCGCTTGCGCAGGGGTTTGACTGGGGTCAGCTAAGACCGCAATACCTTGCTCTGAACTATCGATACCCGCGAAATCGTAAACACTGCGAATATGCACTTGCGCTAACGAAGCAAAGGCTAGCTCGGGGTCAAATGCTGGACTTTGCTGCGCATCGGCAGGAAACGCCCGTCCCTTTAGGGCAAGGACTTCGGTGTAAATAACGTCTGACTGAGGCACGGCAATAGGCAATTGGGTATTGTCACGCGGGTCATAGATCCACAACCCATAGGCAAGAGGCGCGGCTTGAATATCTGGATTCGCCAGTAAGCTGTCATTACAGGGGAGGATGAGGGATGTTTCCCCTTCAGCCGGCTCAGGATCCCACACTCGACATTGATTCCAACTGTACAACACCCGACCACTGCCATCCCACAGTGGATACACTGCGGCTATTTTACCGCTGGGAGAAACAGGACTATCAATCACGATGTCAGCAAATAACGCACTTTGTTCGGCACTTGCACTGGTGCCAGCCATGTTAGCAAAGGGGGTTTGACGATCGACATAGTGCTGAATATCAACGGTAACGTAGTCGCCACCCCAATCATCATTTTGCATGGGACGTAAGGCGCTGATCACCCGTCCATCCGGCAATTCACGCATTTGGGTATAGTGTAAAAATTGCGTTGAACGCTCAGAACGATGGCTGTGACGCCCGTAAACTATTTCTAACTCACTGCCATCGGCGTTCATTTGATATAAGTTGATGCTGCTGTTGTTGCCGGCGTTATCCCAGCGACTGAATAAAATTTTGCCCGTGCTTAGCACGGTTGGATCAAGATCATGACTTTGATTAAACGAAATTTGTTGGATATTGCTGCCATCAGCATTCATCACATGCAACACCGACGCGGTGCGGCGACGACTCTCATCTACACTTTGGTATTGTGGTTTGTTTTCATCCAGCAAGATAGCTTGATTGGCTTGCTGACGAGTTGAACTAAATACAATGCGACCATCGGGCAGAAACACAGGGGCCGTGTCTTGCCCTGCTTCCGCTATCGCATCGGCCGCCATCACCCGACTGAGGCTGTCGCTTTCTAGTTCATAACGCCAAATATTCCAAGTGGGTTGCGCATCATCATCGGCGTCTTCAATCTGTGCCGCACGCATAGCAAAAATTAGGCTGGCACCATCATAAGATACGTCCAAGTCTTTGACATCGTAACCCGGTAAAGGGTTTGCTTCGCTGGCAGCGGTAACTTGCTCTTCACTGAAAAACGCGCGATCGGTGATGTTTTTTGCGACGGCACTCACCGAGGCTCGGGTTTTGATAAACAGAGCGGCACCGGGCACAAAATCGTTTGGTTGGCGCAAGTCTTGACTGATTAACTCGCCATTTTCGTTTAGGGGTAACTGTCGTTTGATAAAGGCAACAGGCACATCAACCACAACTGGGTCCGGCTCTTGATTATTAGGAATAACTTGTTCGCCACCACAAGCCCACAAAGCGATGCCACAGACTATCACGGCGAAGCGCTGCATTCTTGTTGTCTGCTGTTGCGTCATCACACTATCTACCTTGTTTCATTTATGTCTTGCTGCATGCTTGCCCTATCACTTGCCTGCTTGGCTTTTTCTGCACGTTGGTAAAGCCTGCTTTTCAGCTCAGTACCGGCGAACTAAGCACTTTTATGTCATCGCCTTTAGCTAGCTTAGCCTAGCAACGAATATGACGGTTTTAAACTGTCGGGCTGCAGCGACAATCTCGTCATTCTGCCTAATAGCGCAGCGATGCTGACAGTTCGGTGTGCCTCACTCAAGTCAACAACTTATTCTAGGTAATAGTTTTTAATACCCAAACACGCGAGGGGCGGTTAAAAAATAGGCGTGACTGAGCAAGCCGATACCTACTGTTGCGAATTCACGACACCGCCGGTAGCCCCTATTCTGCCAGCAAATTTTTAGCACCTTGGGCTAAAAGCAATACTAAAACCCTCGCGACTGTCGGTAATTCGCCACATCTTTGCCCTCAAGCAACACACCTTGATTGACAAACAATGGGTGTCGACCCGGCAAAACGCGGGCCATAAGGCAGGATAATGCTTCTTGGCCTAAAATGTGCTGAAGCCGTGCTCCTTTGCAATAACCCAGCTTGCGATGTGCAAATCGCCGGGCAAAGGTATAAATGCCAAGACCCAAGAACGGTTCAACATATTTACCTTTGGCTTACTCAGGCATTTAATCAGTGCACTTAATGAGGAGACCCAATTTGAAATCTGCCCCCCAACAAATTGGCTTTCAACGCTGCAACCGGCGAGTCAGAGCTAACAAACACTCACGCCTTATTGCCCTGATGCTCGGCTTAGTGTTTGTCACTCAGGTTCAGGCTGATGTGCGTCAACAAGCAAAACGTATGCACGATCGCCTTGCCGGTATTCCACCGAGTGCAGCGGTACTCGATGACATGAGTGCAGCCCTGAGTCGCGGTGAGGTGAGAGCGGCTGCCTACATCGCCATGGATGATCCGGCCTTTTACAACGTGACCTTAAAAAACTGGATCACCCCCTGGACAAATGAAGAAGGGGATGTATTTGCGCCACTCAATGACTACACTGCAACGGTCATCGGGATCGTGCGAGATGATGTGGATTTTCGAGAAATCCTGTTTGCTGATCTTATTTATACTGCCACCGCCGACAATGGCATTCCCATCAGTGGCATCCCCAATTACAGCAACAGCAATAATGATCACTACCTAGCCCTTGATGCACAAAGCGTCGATCTGAAACGCGTTTTACACGCAACAAAGCAATCAAGTTTAATCGGTTTACCCAGTGAAGCGACCGCAGGGGTGATGACGACACGTGCCGCAGCCAAAGCCTATTTTAAAGATGGGACAAATCGTGCCATGTTGCGTTTTACCTTGATCAATCACTTGTGTACGGACTTAGAAGGGCTAAAAGATACCAGTCGGGCGCCGGACCGCATTCGCCAAGATGTGAGTCGCAGTCCAGGTGGCGACAGTCGAATTTTTAATAACTCCTGTGTAGGTTGTCATGCTGGCATGGATCCGCTGGCACAAGCCTTTGCTTATTACAATTACCAATACGACGTTAATGCTGATCCCGAAGGTGAGCGCGGTAGCATCCAATATCATGCGGCTGGTCAAGTGGATGCGCAAACCGGTAGCCGGGTGCAAGGTAAATACCGCATCAACAGCAATAACTTTCCTTATGGCTTTGTCACTGACAATGATGATTGGGCAAATTACTGGCGTGAAGGTTTGAACAAAAACTTAGGCTGGGACACCAATCTCCCTGCCCAAGGAAGTGGAGCAAAATCCATGGGACAAGAACTCGCCAGCAGCCAGCAGTTTGCAGAATGTCAGGTGAAAAAAGTATTTGAGAATGTATGTTTACGTAGCCCACAAGATGCCACAGACCGCGCTGAATTGGCCGCCATTACTCAAGAATTCCAACAAAGTGGTTATCAGTTAAAACAGGTATTTGCTGATACTGCCGCTTACTGCAAAGGAGAATAGCCATGCACTTGTCGACCTTTGCGCTTCACTTCTTGAACAAACACAGACTGCGCACAGCCCTTGTTGGCAGCTGTGTTTTATGGCTCACAGCCTGCGGCGGTGGCAGCAGCGAGGTGCTACAAAACCCTGCTCCTCCCCCAGTGGATACTAACCCGGTGACATATTCTGGCCCGGTAAGTGCAACAGCCGATGTGCAACAGTTTAAATTAGCTCTGTGGGATAACATCAGTGGCAAAGACCGCTGTGGCGCCTGTCATATTCAAGGGCAACAATCCCCTGCTTTTGCTCGCAATGACGACATCAACTTGGCCTACAGTGAAGCCAATGCCTTGGTAAACCTTGCTTCACCCCAAGATTCTACCTTGGTCAGTAAAGTCGCGGGAGGTCACAATTGTTGGTTAGCCAGCGCGGCAGCCTGCGCCGATATCATGACAACCTGGATCAGTAACTGGGCGAATGTTGAAAATACCGCCAACAAAATCCAATTAGAAGCTCCGCCGATTAAACAACCCGCGGCCAACAAAAATTTTCCTGCGAGCAGTGCTTTGTTTGCCAGCACAGTATATCCACCACTCGCCACCTATTGCGCAACCTGCCACACCAACTCAGCCACGATTCCAATATCGCCGTATTTTGCGTCCAGTGATATCGATGAGGCCTATGCCGCAGCTAAAGCCCGCATAGACTTAGATAACCCAGTAAACTCAAGATTTGTCGGACGTTTGCGTGATGAATTTCATAATTGCTGGAGCGATTGCGCCAGCGAGGCTGAAGAACTGCGGGCCGCCATTCAAACCATGGCCGATGGCATTGAGTTAACCCAACTAGATAACAGCTTAGTGGCGAGCAAAGCATTATCGTTGTTTGACGGCACCCTCGCCACCGGCGGCGGTCGTTTTGAAAAAGATTTGATTGCCAAGTGGGAATTTAAAACTGGCAGTGGTAGCACTGCTTTTGATACCAGCGGCGTCGAACCTGCCATCAACTTAAGTTTGCATGGCCAGTATTCGTGGATCAACGGGTGGGGAATTCAACTGGTCAACGGCAAAGCACAAGGATCCACGGCCAGCAGCAAAAAACTGCATGACCTCATCACCGCAACTGGTGAATTTGCCATCGAAGCCTGGGTAGTACCGGCCAATGTCACCCAAGAGGGACCGGCAAGAATCATCAGCTATTCCGGTGGTGCACAAAACCGCAACTTTACCCTTGGGCAAACGTTGTACACCTACGACATGCGTTTACGCAGCAGCACCACCGATAACGACGGCCAACCTGCCCTGACCACTGCCGATGCCGATGAGGATTTACAAGCCAGTTTGCAGCATGTGGTGGTGAACTACAACCCGATAAACGGTCGGCAAGTGTATGTAAATGGCCAATTTACCGGCGATGTGGACAGCATCGAGACCGGTGATTTGAGCACTTGGAATGATAGTTATGCCTTTGTGCTCGGCAGTGAAGTGTCAGGAGAAGCCTATTGGGCCGGCTCAATTCGTATGGTTGCGATTCACAATCGTGTGCTGACTCCTGAGCAAATCAGCCAGAATTTTGCGGTGGGTATCGGCCAGAAATTTTTCTTGTTGTTTAACGTCAGCGACATTATCGATGTCCCTCAAGCCTATGTAGTGCTGGAGGTGAGTTTGTACGATAGTTATAGCTACCTGTTCAGTGAACCATTTTTTGTCTCCCTTGATGCCAATGCCAGCATTGGTAGCATCCCTATTGAAGGCATGCGGATTGGCATTAATGGCCGTGAAGCCAGTGTTGGCCAAGTGTTTAAAAATCTTCAAGGGCAAATTTCTGCGAGTGCCTATGTAGCAGGAGAAGGACAAACTTTATCCCGCTTGGGCACCATTATTCCTCTTGAAAAAGGCCCAGAACAAGATGAATTTTTTCTGAGTTTTACGCGGCTTGGCGAGCAAAGCAACTTGGTGGTGGAAGCAGATCCTCCTGCTCGTGCCCCCAGTGTCGATCTTGTGCCACAGGCGCAAATAGGCATGCGTAACTTCGCTGAAATCAATGCCAGTATGGCTGCTGCCACCACTGTACCCATAACTAATTCAGCGGTTAAAGCTGCATTTGAACAATTAAAACAACAGTTACCCGCAGTAACCAACCTAGACAGCTTTGTTGCTTCTAACCAAATGGCCGTGACTCAAATGGCGATTAAATATTGTGATCAATTGGTGGAATCCAGCAGTTTACGCAGCGCTTACTTCCCTGATTTTAATTTTAATCAAGCCGCCAGCACGGCCTTCACACCCACCGCTCGCGACGCCATAGTAAACGTTCTGAGCCAGCGCATGCTCTGCCAGAACTTGCTTGATCAACCAGAACAAGCGGCCGTCAATAACGAGTTAAATGACCTGATAACACGCCTGACTGACTGTTCGGGCGGGAAAATTTGCGACGCCAACTATACCCGCACGGTGGTCAAAGCAGTGTGTGCGGCTACCCTCGGCAGCGCCGCCCTGTTGGTGCAATAAGCCATGACGCGGAGACACTTCAACATGAAAAAAATCACTCGGTCTTATGGACTTAACAGCCCTTTATTGCACAGTTGTCATCACAAGCCTATCAGCCGACGCGATTTTATCGCCCAAGGTTTTATGGCCGGACTTGGCACCGTGTGCAGTGGGTCTATATTCACTTTACTCGCGGCGCCAGGACGCGCCAATGCCACCCTTTCCAGTGACTTAGAGGCCTTAAAAAGCAGCTGTGGTATTGCCACACAAGGCGCAGGCAAAATCCCCTTCATTGTGTTTGACTTAGCGGGCGGTGCCAACATTGCAGGTTCGAATGTATTGGTGGGTGGCCGTGGTGGTCAGTTAGACTTTCTCAGCACCGCTGGCTATAGCAAACTGGGTTTGCCCGGCGACATGGTACCGGCTATCGCCAACCCCACCACTGGCTTGAGTGACTTCATCAATACCGAACTAGGATTGGCCTTCCACGCTGATAGTGCCTTTTTACGGGGGATCCAAGATAAGTTTGCTGTGAGCCATCGCGCCAATGCTAATGGCGCCGTAATACCTGCTCGCTCTGAAAATGACACAGGCAATAACCCCCACAACCCCATGTATGGCATCAACCGAGTTGGTGCTGACGGCAGTTTACTCACCCTGATTGGTTCACGAAACTCTGATTCGGGTGGCAACTCTATGGCACCTGCCATGATGATTGATAGCAGCAAACGCCCCACTAAGGTTGACCGTCCTTCGGATGTCACAGGCTTAGTGGATACTGGTGATTTAGTGGGTTTGCTCAGCCAGCAAGACTCTGTGGCGGTAATGGAATCCATTCAACGTATCAGTGCCATGAAGCTTGGCAAAGTAGACAGTAAAATTACCACCGATGACGTGCTCAAAGACTTGGTGAATTGTGGTTATGTAAAAAGCGCTGATATCACTGACCGTTTTGGTGATCCTTCATCTCTTGATCCCGCATTGGACACTAATATCGTTGGCGAAAGTGGGATCTTTACGGCCGAGGAATTTGCCAACGACGGTGAATTTCAAAAAACCGCCTCGGTGATGAAATTAGTGATCAACGGCTTTGCCGGTGCGGGTACCATTACCATGGGAGGCTTCGATTATCACACGGGTGATCGTTCAACGGGTGAACTACGGGACTTACGCGCGGGTCGCTGCATGGGCGCCTGTTTAGAATACGCCGCTCGCCAAGGTGTACCGCTGATGCTTTATGTGTGCAGCGATGGCGCGGTGGCCAGCAACGGCATGGTGGACGATTCCCTCAATGGCCGTGGTAAAGGTGTATGGACCGGTGATAATTCATCTACCGCCGCCAGTTTCTTTTTGGTTTACAACCCGGCGGGTACCCCTCAATTATTAGGGGCGAATCTGGATGCACAGGCCAAACACCAGCAACTCGGTTACATGCGCAGTGACGCCTCCGTAGAAACCAGTGCCACGCCAGCCGCTAACAACGTCAATTTGTTAGTTGAAACCGTGATCCTAAACTACTTAGCACTGCATGGTGAACAAGGTAAATTTGCGACCTTATTTCCACAAAATGGTTTGGGTAACAGCGCCCTGCTTGATAGTCTCACAGCCTTTGAACCGATTGTGAATGGCGTGATTTAAAGCCAAACATAGGGTGATTTAAAAGTTTGCATGGTGTCTGACTGTAACGCAAATTGAGGCCAATCTAGCGTAATCGCCACGACCTAGGGCCTCAGTGTTTGACTATCTTTGGCTTTCTCATGGCGAGTTTTTGCCACAGCAAATTACAGCAATAGGCGAGATACCGAGACCAATGTGCTGGGGCTGAAATAATCAGGATGTGCTGCGTCGCCAAACTACGCTTGCCATGGATATCAGTCACCACTAATTGCACACAATATCGCCCCGGGGGCAGCGTGCTAGTAATGGTGATTTGTGGCTGGCTGCTCACCCATCTTCCTAGCACACTCTGTTTTAAGGCTGTTTGAGCAAGGTCCATTCGTAGCTCGTTATTTTGCCACCAATATCCACTGAACGTTTGGCACTGAGGGTAATATCATCGGCAAAGCCAACGGTAGTTGGCGCATCGAGCACGGCGGTAGGGCGTTTGTCATCCACCACCACAACTCTCGACACTGTCGGCGCTGACACATTGCCCGAATCGTCAGTCACTACCAATTGAAATTCATACACACCAGGCCTTAAGGCACCGGCTTCATTGTGGGTGATTTGCAGTATATCATCGCTAGACGTAATGGCTTGATTGACGCCTAGCTTGTTCGATTGGATGATGGGCATGACCTGACTCCTTTCCTGTTGTTTGAGTCATTGAGCATAGTTAACTTTTTATAAATTGCTCACTCACTTTTAGCGCTCATGTTGTGTGCAGCATTGAACGGCATGAGCAGAGTGGATTACGCACTAATTTGGGTTAAGCGATCTCTGTGTCGCATCGGGGCGTAATCACCACATACCTAATTAAATCCGGAGATATTATGCGTCAGTTAATGTTAAGCGCCTTGTTGAGTGTGTTAATCTCACCCGCCTTCGCCTTATACGATAGCAAACCGTTGCCCGAAGTAGCCGCCTTGCAAGGACAGTGGCAAGGTACACTGATCTACAATGACTACAGCGCACCAGGCAAGTTAGTCACGTTGCAAACCACATTGTTTGCTGCCTTGTCGAAACCGAATGAAATCATTTGGCACTTGGTATTTGATGATGGCCCCAACAAAACCATATATTCCTATGAACGCATGCAATTTGATTTCAATGCTGCTACGGTGGTTTGGACCTCGGGGGCCGATAAACCAAGCAGTGAAACCTATGCCATCATCGACGTAAAAAAGGCTGGAGAGCTAACAACATTCCAGTTTGAAGTGACTAAAGAGGCTGAAACGTCGAGATATTTTTTAGTCAGTTCTGCCACGTCACTGCAATTTACCAAATATGAAATAGATGAAAATGCACAGCAGGTGATGCGCAACCAGTACCAGTTTGAACGCCTTGCCCAAGCACAGTAATCTGGCAACAGCCGAGGCAGACGAACCAAGGGAACGTTGTCAGCCAGTACCAATTAAGTTGAACATCTAAGGAACCTACATGTCTCGTTTGCTAAAAATGTTCTTCGCTGTTTTATGTTTGTTAGTGGTGGTGGTTGCTGTGTTTGTCGCGCTTAATTGGCAACCTGATCGCAGTGTCGAACAACTCAGTGCCCGTTGGGCTAAGCCGCCATCACAGTTTATTGCCATTAACGGCATGCAAGTACACCTAAGAGACGAAGGCCCTGTCGACGATCCACGGCCTATTGTCTTGTTACACGGCACCAGTTCATCGTTGCATACCTGGGATGCCTGGGTAGACGCGTTAAAAGGCGAACATCGAGTCATCCGCTTTGACTTACCGGGTTTTGGCCTCACGGGACCAGAACCCACTGGTCTTTATGCTATTGAACACTATGCGGCTTTTGTCGTGGCTGTACTCGACCAATTGGGTGTTGAGCAGGTCACACTTGGCGGTAACTCCCTCGGTGGTTATATCGCTTGGGCAACGACGGTTTTGTACCCGCAACGGGTTGTGCAATTGATTTTGGTGGATGCCAGTGGTTACCCCTTTGAAGCCGAATCTTTGCCACTGGCCTTTAAAATCGCACAAACCCCGATACTAAATAAACTCATGCGTTTTGTCTTACCTCGCTCGGTGGTAAAACGCAGTGTGGAAAATGTATTTGGCGATCCTGCTTTGGTCACGCCAGCTTTAGTGGACCGCTATTTTGAGATCAGTACACGCGCGGGTAATCGTGGTGCCTTGGTGGCGCGTTTTGAGCAAACTCAGCCTGGTGAGTTCTCCTCTCGAGTGAAGGAAATCACTGTGCCCACCCTAATTTTATGGGGTCAGCTCGATCACCTGATCCCCGTTTCCTTGGCTGAACGATTTCATCAAGACATCGCCAACAGTCGGGTGGCGATTTTTGCAGAACTCGGCCATGTGCCCCAAGAAGAAAATCCTCAGGTGACGGTTAATGCACTCAAAAGGTTTTTAGCCGAGCAAACCGCGCAGTAACAAACGTAGTCTCTGCATCTGTGAGAATAATTTGTTAGAATCAGAGACGAACATGTGAACAGAGGAATGCATCGTTTGCAAAATTCACGCTTGCCAGAAAAATTCTTTAACATTCTGCCCCTACCATTGTTGGTCAGCAAACATCTTGTCAATTCAACAAACCACCCCATCGTTTTTGTCAATGACAAATTTATTCAAGAGCTAGGCTGGACCCTCGCCGATGTACCCGACAAACAAACGTGGTGGAAAAAGGTATATCCTGATAAAGATTACCAAAAAGTGGTAGAGCGTCATTGGGAATTACAGGTCAGTCTGGCCTTGGAAGGGGACGAAAGTTTTGTATTTTTAGATGTAAATATGATGAGTAAAGCTGGCGAGCTAAAACGTTATAAGGTGTATACCGAAATGAATAGCCAATTGATCCCCGGTTACTATGTGGTTGCATTTGAACAGATCAGCGATCCTTTCAGCTAATGAGCCAAACATCCTCCGCTTAATGCTTAGTTGCCACGCTTTGACTTTATTTAACTCAACACCAACCACATGCCAACAGCGATTAACAAAGCACCGGTTAGTTGGTTCATTAAACGCAGGTTATTGCCTCTATTAATCAATTTGCGCAAACCTTTCCCCCCTGTGGCATAAGCCAACATACAAACAAACTCACTGCACATGATAATACCCACCAATACGGCAAGTTGCATAACAAGGTTATTTTCTGTACTGATAAACGGCGGTAACAGCGAAATCATAAATGCCCAGCCTTTAGGGTTGGCCACCGCTGTGACAAAACCTTGCATGAGTAAGGCACGGCGTCGCTGGTTGATGGGAAGTGTGCTGTTGGTCAGTGCATTGGGCGTACTGCGCCACATTTTTACACCAATGTAAGTCAAATAAAGCGCACCCAATGCTTTAAACAGCCAAAAGATGCTCGGGTAATTGAGCATCAGTGCAGCAACGCCCAGCACCGCGCAAATGGCCACCAGCGCAACGCCCAGCATTTCCCCCCACATCATCCACAACGTTCGGCGCACACCAACGGTCATCCCTAAGGTCATGGCCAAGGTCATGCATAAACCGGGGGTCAAAGAAACCAAGAAAAACGTGGGAATAAATACCAACAATACTGCTACATCTGGCATGCTTATCTCTACTTTAAATGGGCTAAAAGGCGCTCAAGGCTTAGTCGTTTGAACTACCCACCGTAATTAAATGATTGAGCGCGGCAATCACAAAGCCCGTCGTGAACTGTGGCGAGAGAGTGTAGAAATACTCCCATGCTTGCCCCTTATATTCAATATACTTACTTGCCCTGTCTGGAAATTTAGCCACATAGGCCTGATTAACACCGTGGCCAATAATAGCGTCAACTACAACGGCATCTTGTAATTTTAAACTCGGGTTCTGAGCAAAGAAACTGGCAACTGCAGTGAGGGTTTCAATCGTCAATTGTCGATATTCGGGTGCTTGGATGTTGTTGAGCATGTGTTCGGTCAACAGCGCAAACGCCGTTTCTCCTGGTGTCATATCACTGAGCACAACGTCGCTATTGATCCGATTGCGTTTGTCCATTTTGTTGCCAATAACCAAGCCAGAGGCATGCTGCAAGATCAACCAAATTTGATTATTAAAGTTGGCGGCACGGCGATCGATAATGCCTTGATGTTGGCGCCACACTAACCAGCCGTCGATTGGCACAACTAACTGCTCTAAACCAAGATCTTGCTGCCAGTTTAGTTTTCCCGAATCCACTTTGGCATGCAATCTCTCCATTTTTTGCGGCAAGTCAGTTAACGATTGATAGTCCTCTAACACCGCTTCCACACGCAATTGGATTTCAGAAGGCGACTTCGCCATTAAGATTTCATAGGCCTCGTCGGCGGCGACTCTCTCGCTGCGAGCAATCTGGCTGGTTAACAACATAATCAGGTGGCTGACGCGGATCGTCAGTAATTCACTGAATAATTCAGGGCGGGCGCGGATCAATAAACCCAGACATAACAACACTTCTTGTGTGAGAATTTGATCGCGCACGTCTTCGCGGCTGTACATGCGAATGATATTGAGTAATTCCTCATCGAGTAGCGGGCGTGAAATCAACGAATCATCGCTGTATGAGCGCCCCACGTGAATGATCTTTTGTGCCACTAAAATGGCGCTCACTGCGAGCCCAAGATCGCTGTCTGATTTACCCAACAAACCTGATACATGACGTAAGAGTGACCACAAACGCACCCGCCCAGCGCGTAGGTATACATCGTCGAGTAGTTCACTGAGTTTATTGACTTCACCTTGCAACATCACATGCGAGTCTAAACCTTGCCGTTTTACCAAGGCGGCGATGAGGGCAACTTGCTCAAAAATATTGCCTGACTGCCATAAACGCTCCGCCAGTTCTGCGGTATCAGTAATCAGGTCAATCTCTAATTGTTCAGCCTGACTCAATTCTTGGTGTTGCAAACCGAGGGCCATGCCTTTCGATTGGCCAATAATCGACGTTAACGGACGCTCCGGCAGCCTAAAACCGTGCATCTGATCAACTCGTTCCTGAGTCGCGGTGGCGATCAATTCGGCCACTTTTCCTTTGCGCACAGGAATATCATCTACCTCCCCAGTGGCAATTTGTTTCATCAGATAGAAAAATGAACTGCGATCTACATCCAATAGTTGATGGGTCAGTAAAACAGTGACAATAGGACGCCCCATTTCTGTCCAATTACGATGTAAATAACGTAATTCACTTTTAAACCGTGTGACCAAAAAGTTGATGTCGTAGCTAAGGAAAAAAGCATGCTGGGTAAACGAGGGGGTAATACATAACACCCGGGATTTTTCTAATAAATACACGCGACTGGTGGTTAAGCTCTTGGGTATACGATGCAAACGACCACTGAGTCCCAAGCGCTCACAACGGCCGATTTGTGCGTGCACATCAGCGATATCCTCTGGCAAACATACCTTGGCGGGGGCAATATCGGCTAAAGTTTCGGTGGCCACGCCGTGGGTGGCTAATTCCTGTTGCAATGCCTCGTCTTCCGCCAGAAAAACCAGCTGCACAACGGGCAGTTTGCGTGGTTTGTTATGGCGTCTCCCCAAGGGATCGAGATCACCGGGTAAGATCAAGCCCTCTTCTAACATCATGCCCAATAAAAACAAACTTTGCGCCCATACCAGGGGCACGTTTTCGTTGGCTACACGCATTTGGGAGCGGGGGGCTTGTCGCTCTGCCTCGATGTGTTCGATAGGAACATAATAAAGTTCAGGTAGAAGTTTGTGGCCGTTTTGTTCCACCAGCACGGCATCGAGGCGCTGGCGATAATGGCTAATATTGGCCTTGTCATCACGGAATATGGCATCCAAGTATAAATAGGCAAAAAACAAAGGCCATTCTGATTCGATGTTTTCGAACTGTTTGAGTTCTTGCTCCTTGTAATGTAGCCGTCCTTCTTCTTCCAAGACAGTTTGGTGACCGTCACGTAAAAATCGTTTCAGTCCATAACGTCCTTCTAACTTACTCACAATTTCACTGCGGACTTTGTCACTTAAACTTTTGTCTTGCACCGCAAAGGCGGGAAAGCCAATAACACTTAGCAAAGCGGCATCGATTTCTTTGGTATTCGACTCCCGTGGCAGCATGGTACTGAGAGTAATATTGGCTTGGGCAATATTATCTGGGATGACATGAATGACGGAGCTTTGTCCGCCTTTTGCCCCATACAAATTAAACCCTGACAGGGCCTCTAGGGCGGCTTTGGCCATGCCCAGAGAACTCGCATTGAGTTCGACGCTGCCACTGTTGGTTTTAGCCCCACGTTCCCAAATCCCATAATCAGGTGTGCGATACGCTCGCTCGATGTAATAAACCAAGTTTTGAATAAACGCCACTTCTTCGTTAGTCCAAATAATGCTCAGACCAGAGCTGATCATCTGGGTCATGATCAACAAATACACCGATGTGGCGTCTATTTGTAAATGCCCCCACTCATGGTCGGCGACAACATTGGCACCGCTGGCGGTATCGTACTTGGCATGCAGCGAGTCCATGGGATGTCGGGTCTTTTTGAATGCTTCGACTTTGTGCGCTTGGGCCATCATGGAGCGTAACAGGGCGCGCATCAACTTCACCGAGCTTTGCTCTAACTCGTAACCACGTCCACCGTCATCATCTAGCTGTCGATAAGCTAACGCCAAACCCCACACAGCTAAAATGCTGTATACGTTGTCACGCACCCAAGCATCTTGATAGTTACCATGCGTGGTGATCGCCGTACTGGCGGGTAATAAGCCCGAGACAGGATGTTGCTTATCTAAGATCACCGCTTTAATTTGCTGGTAATAGCGGTCGAGGTTTGTGTGTAATTCAAGATCTCGCATAATCAATCCGGTTAGCTAAAAATAGGATGCAGACGATGAGTTATACCTGCTGCCTAGGTTAATCACACACGTGTTGCAAAGAAAATGTTACGTTGTCGGCTTTTAGTTGTCAGCTTACAGCAAAGTACAGGCCATAAATATGCAATCCACTTAGCATACAATACCCAGCCTATTTTACATGACACACCTTGCATAAGTTTTAACGTTCAGTCAGCGCTCTAGCCTAGAC
>JAACSL010000047.1 GCA_009993955.1 Paraglaciecola sp. | reverse complement strand
TTATTGCAGCCCCCTGCAATCAAAGCGGCAATAACTATAAATAAATATTTCATTCCTTGGCTCCAAAATGGTGTGTAACAATATTAATATCCGGAAAAGTTCCGTGTTTAAACACGGAACTTTTCCGCCTTTCTACATCATGCATATTTAACACAGCCTGTAAGTCTTTGTACAGTGTAGCTTTATTGCCTGTCAAAAATAGTGGGCAAAAGGAAATACGGAATAATTCCTAAATCTTGCTGTTATGCGGAAGTTTCACTATAGCTGTATATTAAAACAGTAATTCTAGGTGATGAACAAAGATGTTTAAGTCGCCATTTTTAACGTTTATTGCAAAGACTTTGTATGAACGTCGTTATGCTAAAAACAACTGAAACTTACTTAATTTGGGTGAAAGGCTCTATTTATTTTCACCACAAAAAACATCCGGCACAAATCGCTAAAAAAAACGCTCATTGGCAAACATGTGCCCTTCAAACCTTGCGTCATTCTTGTATCAATTACATCCTTACATTTTACCCTACGGGCTACCTTGCGCAGTGACCGCTTCGGGAGACCACTTCGGATGTTCAAATTTAGATCCAGACAGATTTGTACTACTCACTTATTACAATCGAATTGCGAAATCAGCACCTTATAAACATTGTTGGGGCATGCCGATTTACGCATCACGGAAATTTACAGTCATGTGGTAAGCAATCGACGGGCAAGTGCAGTCGGCCTTATTGACTTGCCTGAGCAACACATAGTCGAAGCAAGTATTCGGCATTATTCCGTTGCCGGTTCAGCCCGCTATCACCGTGGTTGTCAAATAACTTAAGCCCTTAAAGGGCCTTGATTAACACATAACAAAAAGCGAGCCAATGCTCGCTTTTTGTTTTTACCACTTACTAGCGTGTTCAACTAGCCAACTTTGAATTGCTCTTCGCTAATTGACATTAAGTTATCTGAGCCTGATGCCATGGCCGCCACTAACGAGCGGGTGCGACTTAACATACGGTCAAAATAGAATTTAGCCGTGTGTATTTTGGCTTGATAAAAATCAACGTCAGTTGTGCCTTCATCCAACTTCTGCTGCGCGGTTACCGCCATTTTCAACCAAAAATAACCGACAGTGACATAACCAGAATACATCAGGTAATCCACTGAGGCAGCGCCGAGTTCTTCTGGTTTATTGGCTGCGCGCTTCATGATTTCGCCGGTTAATTGTGCCCACTCATCAAGGTGAGTATCGATGGCATTAGACCACGCGTTGAATTGGCTCTTGCCACGCACACTGACACAATATTCTTTGACCTCTTGCATGAACCCTTTAAGCAATTCGCCATTTGATCCAGCCACTTTACGAGCCAATAAATCAATGGCTTGGATGCCTGTGGTGCCTTCGTACATGGTACAGATACGTGTATCACGTGCCAGTTGCTCCATGCCCCATTCTTTAATAAAGCCATGGCCGCCATACACCTGCATGCCATAGCTGGTGGCTTCTTGTGCAGTTTCTGTCAAAAATGCTTTAACGATTGGGGTTAAAAACGCCAATTTTGCTTCTGCTTGCTGTCGCTTTGCTTCGTCTTTGCTGTGGTGGCTAATGTCGACAAGTTTCATGGCGTACACCGCTAAAGCACGACACCCTTCGGCCAAGGCTTTTTGAGTCAACAACATTCTGCGTACGTCTGGGTGAACAATAATCGGATCAGCCGGACCATTTGGGTTTTTCACCCCGTCCATGGCACGGAATTGCAGACGATCTTTGGCATAAGTCAACGCACCTTGAAAGGCCGCTTCACTGGCTGATAAACCTTCTAAGCCTGTGCCGATACGCGCAGTGTTCATGAACGTAAACATGCAATTTAAGCCACGGTTTTCTGGGCCGACTAGATAACCTTTGGCGCCATCAAAGTTAATGACACAGGTGGCCGAGGCTTTGATGCCCATTTTGTGTTCGATGGAGCCACAACTTACCGCGTTACGCTCCAGTTTTTCGCCGTTTGGCCCGACATTAAACTTAGGCACCACAAACAATGAAATGCCACGTGTGCCGCTCGGCGCATCAGGTAAACGCGCGATTACGATGTGCACAATGTTTTCTGAAAGGTCGTGTTCACCGGCAGAAATAAAGATTTTGGTACCCGTTAAGCTATAGGTGCCATCATCATTGGGCACCGCTTTACACTTCAACATTCCGAGATCTGAACCACAGTGTGATTCGGTTAAACACATGGTGCCGGTCCATTTTCCTGACACCAAGTTGTGTAAAAACATTTTTTGTTGTTCAGGTGTGCCGTGAGCTTTGAGGGTTTCCATGCAACCTTGGCTTAAACCAGGGTACATCGCCCAGCTATGATTAGCCCCTGAAAACCATTCCGCGATAACGGTGGCTAGCGAGTAAGGCAGGTTTTGCCCGCCAAATTCTTCGGGATGAGTCATAGAGGGCCAGCCACCATCGACATAAGTTTGGTAGGCCTCTTTGAACCCGGTGGGTGTTGTTACAACGGTATTTTCCCACTTACAGCCTTCTTCGTCGCCAGAAGCATTAATGGGTGCGAGCACATTTTCACTGAATTTAGCTGCCTCGGCAAAAATGGCTTCCACCATGTCCGGGCTTGCATCGTCAAAGCCTAGCTCCTGATAATGCTGCTCGAAACCGAGCAATTCATTCATGACAAACAATGCATCTTTTTGTGGCGCTTTGTAATTTAGCATAACTACCTCTAGTTTTTACTGCTGCAGTCAACTCTCATGGAGGGACCAATACTGTTACGTTCTTGCTGGCGTGGGCTTAACGTCAGGTTTGCCGCCCACTCACCTTAATACACTTCAAATAAACCAGCGGCACCCATACCACCACCGATACACATGGTACATACCACGTATTTGGCACCGCGGCGTTTTCCTTCGATCAATGCATGACCTACCATGCGGGCACCACTCATACCGTAAGGATGACCAATTGAAATAGCGCCTCCGTTTACGTTGAGGAGATCATTTGGGATCCCTAACTTGTCGCGGCAGTACAATACCTGCACAGCAAAGGCTTCATTGAGTTCCCACAAGCCAATGTCTTGCGTCGTTAAGCCGTGTTGCTTGAGCAATTTAGGAATGGCGAAAACCGGACCAATGCCCATTTCATCAGGCTCACAGCCCACCACCGCAATACCTCGGTACGCACCAAGCGGATTGAGGTTCATTTTTCCAGCTAGACCTGCATCCATGATGACACTGGCTGAGGCACCGTCTGACAATTGACTGGCGTTGCCAGCTGTAATGCAGCCACCTTCAATGACTGGGTTTAAACTCTGAAAACCCGCAAGGGTGGTATCTGCACGATTACCCTCGTCTTTATTTAAGGTAACTTGTTTGAAGCTCTCTTCTTTGGTTTCGCGATCGATGACTACCTGAGTGGCGGTTACAGGTACAATTTCAGCATCAAATTTGCCGGCAGCTTGAGCCGCGGCAGTGCGTTGTTGACTTTGCAGCGCATATTCATCTTGCGCTTCGCGGCTGATGCCATAGCGCTTGGCCACGACTTCGGCGGTTTGCAACATAGGCATGTAAATGGCTTTGTGTTTTTTCACCAACGCAGGGTCAACCATGCGGTGGGTATTCATGTATTTGTTCTGCACTAAACTGATGGAATCTAAGCCCCCTGCCACCATCACCGGCACGTTATCTGCGATGATGTGTTTTGCCGCGGTGGCAATGGCGTACATACCTGAACTGCATTGGCGGTCAAGGGTCATGCCGCCAACGGTAACGGGTAAACCTGCGGCTAAAGCACCAAGACGTCCAATGTTCATGCCGCCACTACCTTGCGTAAGGGCACTACCTAGGATCACGTCATCCACTAGTGCGGGGTCAATGCCTGCGCGTTCAACCGCTGCGGCAATGGCGTGACCCGCTAAACTGGGGGCTTCTAGGTTGTTAAATGCACCTTTATAGGCGCGGCCAATGGCGGTTCTGGCGGTGGATACAATCACTGCTTCTTTCATAATATTATCTCTGTGTGCCTGATGCAGTGGCATCAGGCTGGTTTAAATTCAAAAATGGCCTTGGCATAGCGACGCTTAAGCGCTGGCAAAACCTTTGTTTTGGCTGGCTAACTCGGCTAACAAAGGCGCGGGTTCAAACCACATTATGCCGTAATCCCCCAGCTCATCACGATATTTGAGCATGGCTTGGTGAACGGTTTTTAAGCCAATTTCATCGGCGTATTTCATCGGGCCACCACGATACACAGGGAAGCCATAGCCGTAGACATAAATCACATCAATGTCGCTGGATTTGGCGGCGATGCCTTCGGCCAAGATCAGCGCACCCTCGTTGATCATGGGGTAAATAATGCGTTCTACGATTTCCTGATCACTATGTTTGCGCGGTGCTATGTTTAGGCGTTTAGCTTCTTGTTGGGCGATGACCATGACTTCTGGATCTGCAATAGGTACTCGACTACCGGGTTCATAAAGATAAGCCCCCTTGCCTGCTTTGAGACCAACACGGCCCTGCTCCACCAATCGGTCGGCAACAACACAGTAACTGGGGTCGTGCTGAATGAATTCACGACGAGACTGACGCACAAAATAACCGATGTCTTGGCCCGCCATATCACCCATGGTAAATGGCCCCATGGGCAAACCAAAATCGGTGATCACCTGATCAATATGTTCTGGGTTTGCGCCTTCTAACAGCAAACGGTTGGCTTCACGCCCGTAGGTTTCAATCATCCGGTTACCGACAAAACCAAAACACACGCCAACCAGCACCGCCACTTTGTTGATCTTTTTCGCCATGTGCATGGCTGATTTGATCACGTCTGGCGAAGTTTGTTCACCTTTCACCACTTCAAGTAATTTCATCACGTTGGCGGGGCTGAAAAAATGTAGACCAATCACGTCTTGTGGTCTTGAGGTGGCCTGAGCAATCTCGTTTAAGTCTAGTGTTGAGGTGTTCGAAGCCAAAATGGCCCCTGCTTTACACACGTTGTCTAGCGCTTTAAACACCTCTTGTTTAACCGACATTTTTTCAAATACGGCTTCAATGACTAAGTCTACGTCAGCCAGATCGGCGTATTGTGTTGAGCCAGTTAACAGTGCCATGCGCTCTTCAACTTGCTGTGCCGTGAGCTTGCCTTTTTTGGCAGAGCCCTCGTAGTTTTTGCGGATTAAAGCCAAGCCTTTATCTAGGGCTTCCTGTTTCACTTCTAACAAGGTGACCGGAATGCCAACATTGGCAAAATTCATGGCAATCCCACCACCCATGGTACCTGCACCAATAATGCCGACGGTTTTGATCTCGCGTACTGGGGTGCTTTTGTCGTAGTCTTTGACGTGGCTGGCGGCGCGTTCTGCAAAAAAGAAATGTTGCTGAGCACGTGCTTGGGGAGATTGCATACACTGCATAAATAATTCCCCTTCTTTTATCAAACCTTGATCAAAGGGCAAAGCGACAGCAGCTTCCACTGCTTGCACGCAGCGCTCTGGTGCAAAAAATCCGCGGGTTTGTTTGGCCATGCCTTGTCTAAACTGGGCAAACAAGTCTGCTGGTGCACTTGCCGGATCGATGGCGATGTCACTGGTACGTTTAATCACCGCGCCAGCGTCGAGCAATTTTTGGCAAAAATGCACACTTTCGCTCATCAATGCCGTGGGATCTTCTACCAGTAAATCAAATACACCGGGGAGTTTTTTAGCTGGCGTGGGGCGGCCACTCACAATCATATCTAATGCCATGGCCACACCGGCTAGACGTGGCAGTCGCTGAGTGCCACCTGCGCCTGGCAATATGCCTAAATTAACTTCAGGCAAACCCACTTTATTTGCGGCAAAAGTCACTCGGTAATGGCAGGCCAAGGCCACTTCTAAACCACCGCCAAAAGCGGGGCCGTTTAATACTGCAACGACGGGTTTATCTGCGTTTTCAATGAGGTGGAGCACACTGGGTAACGGCGGTTCATAATCGCCACTGGCAAATTCACTGATGTCAGCACCACCAGAAAACAGCGCTTGCTTCGACGAAATAACCACTGCCGCCACGGATCGATCCGCCAGGGCTTTGTGCATGGCGTCAATCACGCCCACACGAACCGCCTTAGATAAGGCATTAACGGGGGGATTATTCAGCCAAATGATAGCTAACTGATTATGGTTACTCAGCGCTGTCGTTTCGTAATGTACTGCTTGATCTTTGTCCTGGGCCATAAACACCTCTTACCAGATAGTCGATGGGCGAAGATACTAGGCCAGCCTACCCAATCATCCAAATTTATTGGTTTTATAGAGTAATATTAAAATAAGTTATAACGCTCTGAACTAATCCATTCATCAAATCCATTTAAACCCATCAATTTGTGCTAGTTGACTTTTGTTAAGGCTTTTGGTGATCTGCATACGTTACACTACGTTTACAAGATTTTCACATATAGGAAAAGTTGATGGATGAGTTATTAGATTTTAGTGGTCAGGTGGCTGTTATTACCGGAGTGGGCAGTGGTTTTGGCCGACTCCTGAGTAAAGGGTTAGCTGCGCGAGGCTGCAAATTAGTGATCAGTGATATTAATCCCGACAGTTTAGCGGCAACGGTGGCCATGCTCGATGCGCCAGCGGGTTCGGTAGTGAGTCAGCTTTGTGACGTGTCAAAAGAAGCAGATTGTAAAGCCATGGTTGACAGTGCCATTGAGCATTTTGGTCGCCTTGATATTGCCGTCAACAATGCCGGCATTGCCCATGACATTGGCCCCATGCACCAACTTTCAAGCGCGATTTTTGATACGCAAATCAATGTTAATGTAAAAAGTGTGTGGTTTGGTATGCAATACCAAATTGAAGCCATGCTCAAACAAGGTTCCGGACATATCTTAAATGTCAGCTCCATGGCAGGCATTGGTGGCGCCCCCAAAGGTGCTGCTTACGCGGCGGCCAAACATGCGGTGGCCGGTTTAACCCGCACTGTGGCGGTTGAATACGCGCGCAAAGGCATTCGCTGCAATGCCATTTGTCCTTTTTATAGCCCCACCGCCATTCTCAAAGATATGGCCTCGGCAGAAGGCCAAGCTCAGTTGGCCAGAGGCACACCGATGCGACGTTTGGCTGCCCCCCAAGAAATTGTCAACACCATGTTGTTAATGTTGTCGCCTGGCAACTCCTACATGAATGGGCAGACGATAGCGGTAGATGGCGGCGTATCGGCATGGTAAATCAATAACACTATGCCTTCGCTGTAAACCCTAAGGCCTAAGACCCAAGTCCACAGGGCCGCTAGATTGTAAAAATAACAACAAGGATAAAAATTGATGCAAGCATTAATGATGAATTCCCAGCTAATGATCTCTTCTATTCTTAAACACGCTGAGCGCAACTTTGCCACTCGTGAAATCGTCTCAGTGACAGCTGATAATCCATTACACCGTTACACCTATAAAGATTTTGCCAAACGCAGTCGGCAGCTTGCCAATGTGCTAAAAGAGTTGGGCGCAGAGTTTGGTGATCGTATTGGTACCTTAGCGTGGAACGACTATCGTCATTTAGAACTGTATTACGCTGTATCGGGCAGTGGCATGGTGTGTCATACCATCAACCCCAAACTCTTCCCTGAGCAAGTGGCCTACATTATTAAACATGCACAAGACAAATTTCTGTTTGTTGATGTGTTAGTCATGCCTTTGGTAGAAGCCCTCAAAGACCATCTTACCGAGGTTAAAGGCATCATTGTATTAACTGACGCCGCCCACATGCCTGCCAGCAGTCTAGACAACGTAATGTGTTATGAAACGTTGCTGGCCGCGCAACATGATCAATTCGAATGGCCCAGTTTTGATGAAAATACCGCCAGTGGAATGTGTTATACCTCTGGCACAACTGGCAACCCTAAAGGCGTGGTTTACAGTCATCGTTCTACCTTACTGCACGCCTTGGCGGGTTCACTGCCCGATGTAACCGCCGCTTCAGTGATGGAAACCTGCCTGCCCGTGGTACCCATGTTTCACGTTAACGCTTGGGGCATTCCCTATGCCTGCATCATGGTCGGTTCTAAATTAGTGATGCCGGGGCCCAAAATGGCAGATGGGGCAACCCTACAAGCGTTAATGGAAAACGAAAAAGTCACGTATAGCTCTGGTGTACCAACGATTTGGTTAGCCTTGTTAGATTATTTAGATAAATCCAACAAGAAAATTGACAGCTTAAAACGCGTCACCGTTGGCGGTGCAGCATGCCCGCGTTCGATTATTGAACGGTTTTGGACCTACGGCACTGAAGTGAAACAGGGCTGGGGAATGACAGAAACCAGTCCGTTGGGCACCGTGTTTAGCTTAAAAGCCGGCATGGAAGACTTGCAAGGTGACGCCTTGGTTGACGTGCAGTGTAAACAAGGGCGTGGCGTATTTGGCATTGAAATCCGCATCGTGGACGAAAACAACCAAGAGTTACCGTGGGATGGTGTGGCTTTCGGCGCTTTAAAAGTTAAGGGACCTTGGGTTGCCAGTGGCTATTTTGGTTTATCTCAAGTACCAGGCAGTGAAGGTTGCCCGGTGGATGAATTGGGCTGGTTTGATACCGGTGATGTAGCCACCATCAGCCCCGATGGTTACATGCAAATCACCGATCGCACCAAAGACGTAATCAAATCGGGGGGAGAATGGGTTAGCTCCATTGAAATTGAAAATGCAGCAGTGAGTCATCCACTTATCATGGAAGCCGCCGCCATCGGCTGTTACCACCCAAAATGGACGGAACGACCGCTACTGGTTGCGGTGTTAACACCCGATGCAACCTTGAGTAGCCAAGAAGTCATCGAGTTTTTACGCCCGAATTTACATAAATGGTCGTTACCTGATGATGTGGTATTTGTACAAGAACTGCCACACACCGCCACCGGAAAACTCAATAAACTTGCTTTACGTCAGTCTTTTGCTGACTACCAATTTCCTGCTTAAACCAAGCTGCACGGCGAGTGAATATTTTCTTCGCCGTGCACTAATCCTTACGCAAATACATACTTTTTAACGTTTCTTTTGTTGCATTTGCTTACAAGTGTTTTACAGTTCGGCGCTTTTTCTTATCTACTACCCTATTGAGGATTACTCATGGCGTTAAAATCTGCCAGTGTTTGGCTGCTTGGTGTGATGCTTTCAAGCTCACTACTTATCAACAAAAGTGCCGCGACGGAACAAGAGCACTACCGCATCAGTGACGATGTTACCCCCACTTTTCAACAAATAACCTTACGTATCGATCCCGATCAACCCACCTTTAATGGTGAAACGACCTTTGATATCACCGTAAATAAAAGTACTGACACGGTGGAGTTCTATCAGATTGGTTTAACCATTAGCGTGGCGGAGTTGATCGATGGTGAACAGCGCATTCCACTGACTGTCACGGCCAGAGGTTATGACATTCAGCAAGCAAAGGCAGCCAAGAAACTGGCGACTAAGCCTTACCAACTGCACTTGGTTTTTTCTGGGAAGGTCAATACCTCGTCAGATGGTATGTATCTCTCTAAATTTGAAGGCAACAATTATATCTTTACCCAGTTTGAAGACATGCATGCACGTCGTGCCTTTCCAAGCTTCGACGAACCTGCCTTCAAAATTCCTTACCAAGTGACAATCTCAGCGCCAGAAAAACACACGGTGATCTCCAATACCCTGGTTAATAAGCGCAGTGTGGCAGATGGTTGGCAGACGGTTGAATTTAACAAAACTAAACCTATGCCCAGTTACATTCTGGCCTATGCGGTGGGTGAAATGGATTCTGCCGACATTGAGGGTTTAAGCATTCCGGGCAAAATCTATACACCCAAAGGGCAAGCCCATCGCACCAAATTTGTGGCCAGCCACACTGCACCATTGCTGAAAGGGCTCGAAAACTATTTTGGCTCGCCCTACCCCTTCGAAAAAATTGACTTTGTGGCCGTGCCTAACTTTACGCATGGCGCCATGGAAAACGCTGGCCTCGTTACATATCGCAGCAGTTATTTGTTGTTGGAAGACGAACCAAACTTGACCGAACAACGTGGCCCATTAAATGTGGTTACCCACGAACTTGCCCACATGTGGTATGGCAACTTGGTGACCATGGCGTGGTGGGATGACCTTTGGTTGAATGAAGCATTTGCCTCTTGGATGGCCACCAAAGTCATGCTCTCGGTTCACCCTGAGCAGAATTTAGAAGCAGGTTTAGTACAAGAAGGTGCCTTTGGCGCAGATGCAAGCCCCACCACTAAACCGGTGAAAAAAATCGTCAAAAGTCAGGTAGACGTGATGGATGGTCTGGGTTTGAATTACAGTAAAGGTGAATCAATCTTACAGATGATCGAAGCCCTCGTGGGTGAGAAAGCCTTTCAGAAAGGCATTCAAACATACATGAAAAATAATGCTTGGGGTAACGCTGAAGCCGACGACTTGTGGGCAGTTTTGTCTACTGTGGCTGATTTTGACGTACCCGCGTTAATGAAAACCTACCTTGAGCAACCTGCTTACCCCTTGGTTGAGTTCAACCAAAGTGGTGGAATAAGCCAAAGCCGTTATCGTTTACAAGGCGCAGAGGTAAAAGAACAAACGTGGATCGTGCCACTGGCGATCAGCTACAAGAAAAATGGCAAAATTCAACGCCAGCAATTGTTTTTGAAAGAACAAAACATGCAATTGCCCGAATTAGCTGAAGCAGAATGGATTTACCCAAATGACAATGCCATGGGTTACATGCGGTGGCAGATCCCCAGTGCTCAACTGCAAGCCCTGATCAAGGACATTAGTGCGCTAAATGCACGTGAGAAAAAATCCTTGTTGTACAATACCGACGCATTGTTCAAAGCTGGAAAAATCGATCTTGCCGAGCACATGTCCGTGCTCGATGCACTGGCAGGTGATGAAGATCCCGTAGTAGGCAGTGCTGTAGTTGCCGCCCTGAATGACCTCGTGTTTTTAGTGGATGCAGACAATGAAGCGAAGTTTGCAAAATTTGCCCAAAGCAAATTATTAACCTGGTTCAAACGTTTGGGTACCACTGAATTAGCATCAGACTCAAGTGATGTAAGCCGCTTACGCAGTGGCGTTTTTGGTTTGCTTGCCCGCTACACCAACAGCCCAGAAGTGAGCGCCACCAGTTTGCAGCTTACTCAGGCTTTCTTAGCCGATCCAAACAGTGTGCCGCGCTCCATCGCTGCGCCAGCCATGCGTAATGTGGTGAGATTGGGTGATGCCACATGGTTTGATAAATTTAAGAACGCTTATCAACAAACTAACGATGCTAATGTGCAAGGTGTGATTGGCCGCGCGATGATTTTTCCGCAAGCTGAAAACGTGCAGAAAGTCTTAGATTTTGCCATGACAGACAATGTCACCCCAGCCAATGTCATTGGTTTTATTGCACGCGCTGCTAGCGGTCAAGACGACAAGACTGAACTGTATAAGTGGCTGGAAACACATTTTGCTGCCTTGGTCAAAAAAATGCCTGAATACCACGTGGCTCGGTTACCTGAGTATGCATCTAGTTCATGTAATGCCAAAGATATCGAAATGAGCGCAGCCTTCTATCAAACTCGCAAAGTTGAGCATGCTGGAATGGAGCGCAGTGTTGACATTGAGCAGGAAGAATCCAAACAATGTTTGACCTTAAAAATGGCCAACCAACAGAGTTTTAACGCTTACTTAGAAAAAGTGAACGCTGGTGCTTAATTAGAGTACAACATCATTACATTAAAAATAGGCCACCAGTGGCCTATTTTTTTAGCTGTATTTTATGCAAAAGAGACATTCACTATGTTGTTTGGAATTCGTGGTATTTTCCTGTAAGAATGTCATCATCAAATTTTTTCCGATGAATTCATAGGGCAACCTTACTTGCAGTTTCGCCAAGACATAAATGGACTCCGCGCAATTGCGGTGATCACCGTAGTATTGTTTCACTTCAACGCTACTTGGTTACCCGGTGGTTTTGTGGGTGTCGACATTTTTTTTGTCATCTCAGGGTATTTGATGACAGCCATAATTATGCGTGGCTTAGCCAACCAACAATTTTCGTTTCTACGCTTTTACCTGTCGCGAGGCAATCGTCTCATCCCTGCCCTTGCGGCTTTGTGTTTATGTTTATTAATCTTCGGTTTTGTTTATTTACTGCCAAAGGATTACAAGTTGTTGAGTAAACATGTCATCAGCAGCTTGACGTTTTTGTCGAATTTTAGCTATTGGGCCGAAGCAGGCTATTTTGATACTGCCGCACGTGAAAAGTGGTTATTGCATACTTGGTCATTGTCGGTCGAATGGCAGTTCTATCTCTTATATCCCTTAATTTTGGTTTTTTTACATCGTTATTTAACACCACAAACTTGCAAATATTGGCTAGGTTTTCTGACCTTTGTTGCATTTATGTATTGTGCATGGAGCGCTGCCATTTGGCCGGATGCCGCTTACTACTTGCTAGCGACACGTATGTGGGAATTGTTAATGGGAGCAATGGCCTTTGTTTTCCCGTTGCGAATAGCAGCGCCTTATCAACGAGGGCTGACTTGGCTTGGTTTAGTGTTAATTTTGATCTCAAGTTTGCTGATGTCAAAAGCGACTGTGTGGCCTGGTTATATGGCAATGCTGCCGGTTTTTGCCGCTTTTTTAGTGATTCAAGGTCAAGACCAACAAAATCCTATTACTCATCATAAGGTCGCGCAAAAACTGGGGCTGTGGTCGTATTCTATCTACCTTTGGCATTGGCCAATCATGGTTATGCTCTATTACATTGACCCCAATCCAGGGTGGTTATATGCAGGTATCGCCGCGTCCATTTTTATGGGCTATTTGAGTTATCGTTTTGTCGAAAAGGCGCCACTTAGCACTGACGGTCCGACGCTACTCAGTCTCGTGCACAACAAGGCGCTGCAACTACTTATTGCAGTTGGCATGCTCGCCAGTGTCATCTACTTACAGCAGGGCCGGTTGGGCCTAAATAAATCAGACTACACTGCGGTGAGTGAACTCGCTGTGCCAAGCCCACTGCGCAATAAATGCCACACCGGAGGCGGTAAGACCTATAAACCTGTAGCTGAAGCTTGCACCTATTTTGTTGATGTTGATGCTGATGCCAATAACGTGACGTGGGCCGTGGTGGGCGATAGCCATGTGGTGGAGCTTGCGTATGCGCTAGCCGATTATTTAAAACCCTCAGGGCAAAGTCTCAAGCATTTTAGTTTTACACGCTGTGTGCCAGCTTATTTACTTAATGACGATTTTACTAAATGTGCCAAGTGGGCAAATGAAGTGATGAGCAGCGTGTTGGCCGACCCTACCATTAAGACGGTGGTGATCAATTACCGGTATTCTGCAACCTTATTTGGTGACAACGATGAAATGTATCCAGCACTACCAAAGATCAATCCGGACGAAGAAGGCAAACGTGTGGCGATACTCAATGCTTTGGATAATATGATTTTTGCACTGGCCGCTGCGGATAAACAGGTCATTGTATTACGTCCGGTGCCTGAAATTGCCAGAAGTGTTTCGTTTTTATTAGCCAGAGCCAAGTTGGGCGGTCATGCAGCACAGAATATTGTCAGCGTAAGCCGCGATTATTACACCCAGCGCAATGCGCGCATCAATGCACACTTTGACCATGCAAAGTACCCAGATAACGTCAGTATTGTTGACCCTAGCCAAGATTATTGTGACTTAACACGTTGTTGGGCCGTGAAAAATGGTATACCCCTGTATTTCGATGAAGACCACCCATCCATTGCTGGCGCAGCGTTGCTGGTGCCACGTATCATGGCTGCTCATAGGTCTAGCGATTAGTGCGATTTTAGCGATATAGGCACATATTTTCCTGCTTCACCAAGCCAGGCATCTTTTATGCGCGGCCACCACTTCCCATTTGCAATCAACGCTGAAAATGCTTGCTTTGTTTATTGCATATTTTTTGTCTGATCTAATTTTTTAACCTTGGCGTAACAATTCCGATTTTGCAGTCCATCACGCTAAACTCAATTAAAAGGTATGATTAAATGAAAAAACTGACAAAGTTGTTTGCCATTGGTCTACTACCTCTGGCGCTTATTGCTTGTAACGGATCTGATGATCCCGATCCCGTTGTTGAAGTGCCAGACCTAGGTATGTCAAACCTAAGGGTTGTGCACGCCGTGTACGATGCTCCTACAGTGGACATTTATGCCGGTGATAGTGTGCTTGCCGGTTTGGAAAATGTTGATTACCAGGTAGCGTCGAGTTGGCTACCCTTAGAAAGTGGTACTTATGCAGTGCGTGTTGAGGCCAACGTGCCCGGTGATGATGTAGACGTCATCAGCGCCAGCCTTACTCTAGAAGACGATACCTATTACGATGTGTTGGCCATTGGTTCGGCAGCCGAGGGAAATATTGAACCGCTGGTGATTAGCAACATGGCAACTGCCGTAACAGCTGGTAACGTTAGGGTACAAGTTGTCCATGCCGCCGTCACCGCACCAACCGTCGATATTTATGTTACCGCCCCCGGCGCAGATATTGAATCAGAGCAACCTTTAGCCACCGCCGCCTACAAAGATTTTACCGGTCAAGTTGAAGTTGCTGCTGGCGATTATCAAATCAGAATTACACCAGCTGGCACAAAAACCGTGGTATTTGACTCTGGTACCTTGAGCTTGGCCGCTGGCTTAGATCTATTGGTGGCTGCAACCCCCAATACCGGTACAGGCAGTTCACCCGTTACCTTGTTTGTCTCAGATGGCACCTACTTTTTTAATATCTGGGATACAGGTTCAAAAGCAGAAGTGCGCGTGGTGCATGCGGTACCTGATGCCCCAGCCGTTGACGTGATTGCAAACAATGCTTTAACGTTGTTTGATGGCGTGGCCTTCCCCGACATTACTGCTTATCAAGCGGTAGATGCTGGCACTTACTTAATTGATGTTGCTGTTGACGCCGACAATTCCATTGTTGCTATCGATGATGCGTCAATTACCTTAGAAAGTGGAAAATTTTACACTGCGTTCGCCAATAGTGAACTAGCTAGCATCGGCTTAGATCTCGTCACTGATGTACCTCGCCCAGTGGCGACCGCCGCAAAAGTGAGGATCTTCCACGCCTCTCCCAGCGCAGGTGATGTAGATATTTACGTAACAAGCGACGGTGATATCAGCGCTGCCTCACCAGCATTCTCTGCTGTGCCTTTTACCACGCCAATGTTAAGCGAAACGGGGTATGTTGAGTTGGCGGCCGGCGACTATGTGGTCACCGTAACAGGCGCAGGAAGTAAAGATGCGGCCATCGAAACCGGTGTTTTAAGTCTAGAAGCCAATCATATTTACACGGCCATTGCTATTGACGGTGACAGTGGCCCTACTTTGCTCACTGCCGATGGTTTGGCTCCAGCATTTACCGCCACAACAACTTTCAACGTAAGTCTGACAGGTGCACAAGAAGTGCCAAGTGTGATGACAGCATCCAGTGCAACCGCCACGGTTGAAATTGACGAAAGTTTACCTGCGTTTAAAGTAACCTTGGATGCCACCAATGTGGCTGGTGCCACAGCAGCCCATGTGCACGCTGGCCAAATCGGTGTAAACGGCGGTGTTGCTTATCCGTTAGTGAACGGTGGAGATGGCACATTTAGCCTAATGGCCACTGATCTGACCCAAGGCACTTTGCATGCCTTATTAAGTGGTAATTGGTATCTCAATGTGCATACCCCCACCAATCCAGGTGGTGAAGTACGCGGTCAAATTGTGGCAAATACCACGGCCGTCGTGACCTTTGGGTTGAGTGGCGCTCAACAAATTCCCCGTATCGACACTGACGCCATGGGTTACGGTTACGCCTTATTTGACACCTTGAACAACGGCGTAACCTTGCGTGTTGTGACCAGCGGCGTAGCTGACGCGACCATGGCGCATATCCATACCGGGTATGCAGGCACAAATGGCGGCGTATTGGTGGCCTTGATGCAAGACGCTGACGACATGAACGTGTGGACGAGTGACGGTGAAATCGTGTTAGACAATGCCACAGCGAGCTTACTGCTGGCAGGTGGTCACTATGTCAATGTGCATACCCCTGCCAATCCGGGTGGAGAAATACGTGGGCAAATTACCGCGTCTAACATTGAGGTTTATGGTGTACAAGCCACGGGTGACCAAGAAGTGCCCGCGGTAACAACCACGGCTTCGGCAACAGGCGCCATTACCTTAAACACCAGCACTATGGAAATCTACGGTACGATGAACATGTTTGATATTACCCCCAGCATGGGGCATATCCATGTAGGCGAAGTGGGGGTCAACGGCGCTGTTGCAGTACCATTTGTTGATGCTGGGGCGGGTGTTTGGACACTAAATGCAACTTTAGATGCTGCCTCGATGGCGCTGATGCAAGCCGGAGGTTTATACACTAACTTCCACACGCCAGCCAATCCCGGCGGCGAAATTCGTGGGCAAATAACCTTAGGTTTCTAGCCATTACCAGCTAGTTTTCGATTTAAAAATAGAGCGAGGTTTACCTCGCTTTATTTTTATCTGTTTGAATACATTGGTTTTTATTCGTTATCGAGGATTACTAGGTATTATTTGAAATACCTAAGTATTACCCTGTAGATTTTTTAATCACTTCCTTTGCGCTTTAATAGGGTCATCGAAACGCGGCACACATCACGCAGCGTTTTACCCCTAAC
>JAACSL010000081.1 GCA_009993955.1 Paraglaciecola sp. | reverse complement strand
GCTCGATGTCTTCAGGCCTTGAACTCTGGTTTGGGTAACCCCCTGAGTCAGAATAGTTGTTGTCACCGCTGGTGGCCAGTCCAGCAAAGTCATGGCAGACCAACTCACCACCGTCGCCAAAGAACGGGTTGACCGGGGCCGGGCGCGAGAACTGCGGTGTGGGACCACTTTGCTTATCGCACGGGGCTGAGTGGTGGGATTCAGCCAGATATGCTGGCTTTAAATTGCATCGATATCAATAGCTGCCTGCGCAGGCTACATAAGGGCTGGAGGCCAAAAAGACCATAAAAAAAGCCCGCCGAAGCGGGCTTTTTGAAAGTGTCAAATAAACCGACAGTGCTTACTTGGCGGCTTTGCGGCGGCGTGCTGCGGCCAGACCCAGGAGGCCCAAGCCAACCAGAGCGAGGGATTCTGGTTCAGGGATTGAATTCCCCACCAATGAACCATTACCCAACACGCTTACTGGGTTGCCAAACTCAAAAGTGGCTGACGAACGACTGAATATGTCAGTTCCCAAAGACTGACCATTAGTGTCGAAATTAGTCCAAGCGAGCCCGCCAGCAGAAGCGTCAATATTCCAATTAGCAGTCAAAGTACCAGCGCTGTAAAACGGTTCGCCGGAAGACGCGAGTGAAACAAAATTGTTTGACGTTGCTACCAAACTGAAAAACAATGTTCCATCGGTTGCTTCAGTAATACCCTGAGGCGTGCTGCCAACATCAAAATTGTCAACAGAATCAATATAAACCTTCAGCCAACCATTTGAGAAACCAGTTCCAGTAACGTCGAACCCGCCAAATTGGAAGGTCAGCTCACCGCCGCTTGGCAAAAAGGGAAGGGTCGAACCATTCATCGTGCTCGGGTTAGCATTGTTCAACTTATAAACCTCGCCTACCCCAGTCAAAGTGGTAGTCGATCCAGATGTAACAAACCACTGATTAAAGTCAAACTTAGCATTAAAGTCGAAAGTCGAGTCTGGATCCCATTGAACACCGCCCACGTTGATGTATGAAGCTTGGGCCGACGTAGCAAGAGCCGCTGCTACAGCAACGCCTGCAAGCACTTTTTTAAACAATTTCATTTCTAACTCCTTGAGGTTGGTAACTGTAGAAGCAACGTATTTGCCTCTGA
>JAACSL010000046.1 GCA_009993955.1 Paraglaciecola sp. | reverse complement strand
CCTGTTCCTCTGTTGGTTCCCACTTTCTTGGTCGAAAGATCGGATCTTGGAACAGGCATTTAGTTCAATTTCTTAAACAGGATTGGGGTTAATTAGCTAAGGTGCGAGCTGCAAAAAAAAGCCACCCTCAAAGAGGGTGGCTTAAGTGTTACGGCCATTGGGTTGATGTTTTACGCCGCTTGCGCTTCTTCCTTGGCGCTTGGTTTAGGCGCTTCGTCCTCGCTCACTACCTCATGACTGAGCAAATACTCGAAGGCCGCTAGTGACGCTTTGGCTCCTTCGCCCATGGAAACAATGATCTGTTTGTAAGGCACGGTGGTTACATCGCCACACGCAAAGATACCTGGTTCAGAGGTGTGACATTTATTGTCTATCTCTATTTCACCGTGGCGGCTGAGGTTTACCACACCCTGCATAAATTGACTGTTTGGTACCAAACCAATTTGCACAAATACACCAGAAAGCGGCAACGTTGTGGTGGCTTGACTTGCACGATCTTGATAAGTAATACCGGTCACTTTACCGTTTTGTGCCACGATTTCTTTGGTGGCGACATTGCGCAGTATCGTAATGTTGTCGCGTTTTTGTGCTTGTTTTACCAGAACTTGATCGGCTTTTAATTCGGGCATGAACTCAAACACGGTTACTGATTTGACGATCCCAGCAAGGTCAAGTGCTGCCTCAATACCAGAGTTGCCACCGCCAATCACGGCCACGTCTTTGCCTTTAAAAAATGGGCCATCACAGTGTGGGCAGTAGGCCACGCCGTTGCCGATATTTTCTTTTTCCCCCGGTACGCCAAGCTCGCGCCAGCGTGCACCGGTGGCCACAATCAAACTGCGCGTTTTAATCTGCTCGCCAGAGGAAAGGGTCAGGGTTTTGATATCGCCTTTTTCGATGTTCGTCACTCGCACGTGCTCTTTGAGACTTATTTCATAATCCTGCATGTGCGCTAACAAGTTGCCCACCAGTTTGGGGCCAGTGGTTTTGGGCACAGAAATTAAATTTTCGATTCCCATGGTGTCCTTGACTTGGCCACCAAAACGGTCTGCCACCACGGTGACTTTCAGCCCTTTACGTGCACTATAAATCGCCGCGCTTACCCCTGCTGGACCACCACCTACCACTACCACGTCTTGCATGGGGAGGGTGCTGCTCACATTGCTTTGTTTCAAGCTTGGGTCGCGCTCTAACAATTTATCGATCAGCATGGCCGCATCAACTTTGCCGTTGGCGAATAATTCGCCATTTAGATAAACACTTGGCACACCTTGAATATCACGTTGATTGACTAGGGTTTGAAACAAACCGCCATCAATCATCTCGCTTGAAATTTTTGGGTTAAGTAGGGCAAATTGATTGAGTGCTTGCACTACGTCTGGGCAGTTATGGCAACTCAGACTGATAAACACTTCAAAGTGTAATTCGTCACTGACACCCTGAACCAGTTTCTTGACGCTATCATCAAGTTTTAGCTCTCTTCCTGATGCGTGCAACATTGCCAGCACCAAGGAATTAAATTCATGTCCACCGGGAATGCCTGAAAAACGGATGCCGGTGTCATCGCCATCAGCTTCGATTAAAAAGCTCACAGGACTGCGTAATGTTCCTAGGGTGTCTCTCTCAACCAAGGAAAGTTTGTCACTTACCCCCGCCATGGCGGACAGAAACTGAATTAACTCGTCGCGTTTGCTGTGTTCGCCAGTTTGCACTACGAAGGTTACGTTTTTTTGCATTGAAGCGGTGTAGCCTTTCAATGCTTGCAAAATGTCATTATTTAACACGGTAATCTGCCTTAATTTTGGGGAAATGTGGGTCTACTGACCCACATTCGGTTGCTACATGTTTGTGCTTAGATTTTGCCTACTAGGTCTAAAGATGGTGCAAGTGTCGCTTCACCTTCTTTCCATTTTGCAGGGCATACTTCACCAGGGTGTGAAGCGACATACAAAGCCGCTTTGACTTTACGTACTAAATCGTCAGCATCACGGCCAATACCTTCAGCGGTGATTTCCATCGCTTGAATGATACCTTGTGGATCAACGATAAAGGTTGCGCGGTCTGCCAAGCCCATCGTTTCGCGCATCACATCGAAATTGCGGGTGATTTCACCGGTTGGGTCGCCGATCATGGCGTATTGTATTTTGCGAATGGTATCAGAGGCGTCATGCCATGCTTTGTGGGTGAAGTGAGTGTCAGTAGACACTGAATACACTTCAACACCGCGTGATTGTAATTCAGCATATTTGTCTGCCAAGTCACCTAATTCGGTAGGACACACAAAGGTGAAGTCAGCTGGATAAAAGAAAAATACCGCCCACTTACCTTTGATATCTTCGTGACTAACTTCGATAAACTTACCGTTTTTATAGGCATTTGCTTTAAACGGTTTAATTGCAGTGTTGATTAAGGCCATTGTATTACTCCATAGAACCTAGTTGATAAAGAGTGCTCGCTAAAAAGCCGCTGCATGTTTGCATGCATTCGTGCGTTTCAGCCCTGAGGTGAAACTGGCCACAGGTTAGCCATCAGCAAAGGATAAATACAATGGATTAACTAGAACGACTTAATCAAAAAATCCTATTAAAAAGCGCAAGGATTAAGCGATTAAGTAAATTAGCCTTTGACGCCATAAACGATGGACTGAACAAAAATTACTGCGGGATACTTTTAATGGATTGTTGGCGGTAAATCAGCTGAGGAATCAGGGTTTTGCGCCTTGAAATTAGGGTTCTCCAATTCGATAACCACTCTTGCTTGAGTGTTCATTTGGTCGATAACGTTGCCGTGGTATTGCATGAAAAGGGCATCGTATTCGCCGTCTTCAATTATCCGGTGAAAGCCAGTCTCAATGATTGACGCCAATTGCTGGGCATCTTTTTTAACGTAAAAGTAAATGGCATAGGGGTAGTGTACTAAGACGTTGTCTTCAACCGCTAAATTTAAGGTTTTAAATAGCTCCACTTCGTCCCATATTTCCACCACTGCGCGAGGAAAGAGATCGAAACGCCCAAGGGCAAGCATGTTGAAAAGATTGGCGTATTCGTTAGTGGTGTCCACTTTAATGTGGTTGTGCTGATAGACTTCAACATCTGGCCAGCCAACACCCTGACCAATGGTAAATTTTTTTAGGTCTTTTATGGTCCTTACCCCAGCCAACAGATTTTTATTTTCTGCTTTCACCAGCATCAGGCGATAGCCAAACAGACCTTTGTAAATTGGAATTTTTATTGCCAGTAGTGCTTGCTCGCGGGAAATACTGGCTGCGGACCAATAAATATCAAGTTCCCCTTGTTCTATCAGTTTTAAATTCCGTTCTTGATTGGCCGTGGTACCCATGGCTTGCAGCACATAGTTTTGGTCTGTGCGAGCAAAAATACTCTCAAGTACTTTGATCGGGAATTGGGCGCGTTTGTCTTGGATTTCAATTTGTAAGGGGTAGCGCAGGTAGTGTGTTTCGGCATGCACGCCAATACAAAACATGCACAGTAACATGGTCACTAAGTTCAAATACATGACAAAAGCCTTGGCTATTTCAGACGAATTTTAAGTGTAGAATAGGAGTGAATAAATACCCAAAAAAACGGCAATGTTTTTATGAAATGCGATTTTTAGCTTCTATCCACTGCGCCATGTACTGAGTACTTTTTAATGCATGATGCTGCAGCATTTGACCAATAAAATTTTGACTGCGATGTGCCTTTAGCGTGTCTTTTAACGTGCACAAAGTCTGAATCAGCTGCGGTTGCAAGGTTTGGGCATTAAAATGTTTATATAACCACCTTTTATTTTGTGTCTGACTGGTATGCCAGATATCTGCATTCTGGTACAAGGTTATGGCGCGTTGTGCAAATGTTTGTGCACAGATGGCTTGCTGGGTGACAGCAAAATCAACCGTATACCCTGGCCATGGCAATCTATCTTGGGCATCAGCCAAGCCATGCATGCCTTCACTGCCGATATTGGTGGTCACACTTGGCGTATCACATAACATGGCTTCAACTAATTTGCCTTTTAGACCTGCACCAAAACGCAAAGGTGCTAAACATACTCGAGCCCGTGTCATGACATGTTGCGCATCCGCCGCCCAGCCTTTGAGTAAAAAACCTTGTTTGGGATTGTGCAACTGCGTGGCTTTTTTCGGCGGATAGGCGCCGTAAATATGCAATTCAGCTTCTGGTAATTGTGCTCGAATCTGAGGCCAGATAGCCTGTTTGAGCCACAATACTGCATCCCAATTTGGCTCGTGGCGAAAATTACCGATGGTAATAAAATGTTGGCGCTGCGCATAACTGACAGGCGCTTCCTTAGGCGACTGAATGCTATTTAGGTCGATCATAAAGGGGCATAACAACAATAGGTCTTTTGGCACATGATAATGCTGCTGCAAGAGTTGATACTCATATGCCGAGATGATAAGGCTCAGGTCGCAACGAAAAATCGATGCAATTTCACGTTTCGCCATGTCACTGTTTAATTCGTCAGGTTGCAGTTCTCGGCCCTGTTTGAGCGCTTGATGGCGGGCATGGCGCAATGAATGCAAATCTTCCGTGTCGAGAATGCGCAGCGCCTCAGGGCAAAATTGGGCAACACGCCAACCAAACTGTTCTTCCAGCATAAAGCGATCAAAAAGCACGATGTCGGGCTGCAAAGACTCAACGAAACGGTCAAAGCTTGCACAATTCAGGGTAATATTTTGCTCTTTTATGCCCAGTGTTGTGAGATCGATTTTATGATCGCCTTGTACGGCAGGACTGGCGAAAATCACATCCCAACCGACACTTAAAAAGCTCTTTAGTATGCTCAACATGTGTCGCCCCGCCGCAGAAGAATTGGGTTCCGGCCACACGTAACCCAATACCAACACTCTTAGTTGTGAGGGACAATCGGCTAGTGCTGTGGGAGTTAGTGTACTCATTGGTTGGCGACTTTTACGCAATTGCGTCCGGCTTTTTTCGCGGCGTAAAGGGCAACATCAGCCTGTTTCATAATGCTGGCAAATTCATGATGCACCTTGCTGCGTTGGGCAATGCCGAAACTACTGGTGACTTTTACAATTTTATCTTGCGGCGGTTTTTTTGTGGATGTTTTGGGCGCTTTATTAGGCCGTGGCTTGCTGCGAATGGCGATGTCGTAATCAGCGATGATTTGGCGCAATGCATCTACAAAGGGCACCACCTCAGCACTGGTTTTGCCTGGGAAAATTAACACAAACTCTTCTCCACCAAAGCGAAAAGCACGTCCACCGCCGGCCACTTTATTTAATTTGCTGGCGACCAGTTTTAAGACCTCATCTCCCACTTCATGACCATAGCTATCATTAAACTTTTTGAAATGATCAATATCAGCCATCACCACCGCATATTTGCGCCCTAAGGTGGGTAAAAACTGCATGAGCGCGCGCCGTGAGGCAATGCCGGTTAGTTCATCTCGAAAAGCCATAGCAAAACTGTCTTTCACTACGGCATAGGCAATCAGTAAACACAAAACCAGTACAGCATAGTTTAGCAGGGCAGTTCGATTGAGCCCATGTAAGGCAACCAAGGTTACCACCACAATACTCAGACTGAGTTGCGTCGTATTCGGCCGCCACAATAAACAGATCAGGGCGAGACTTAATGCCACTAAACTTAAGCTTAACTGCAATGATGAGAAACCCTGGTGCAAAACCGGCCAGAGTGAAAATAACCAAGTGGTGGCGGGGGTAAGCACATGGCTACTCATCCATGAATTGATTGCTACATTGTGTTGCAACCACACACAAACTAACACCAACCCAGCAATGATCAGGCTACTGGTGAGTAAATTGAAGGGCGAAAAACCCTTATCTGAAGTAGTCACAAGCCAACAGAGTATGAGCATTGAAGCACTAAAGCGGATCAACGCCCAGGTTTCTGCTGCAAACCAAGACGCTTGATACGGAACAAGCATGGCACAGAGTAATAGCAGCGTCCAAACCAGACGACTACGACCAAAGAGCCAGGCCAGCAAAGCGGTAATGAGAAGACCGGTATACGTTAGCCAATGGGCTTGCTGCAAGCTTTGTACAATAAGCTCAGCTTTAAAGAAGTACGCCACTGAGGCGAAAAATAATAATAGCAAAGGGACGATAGATAATTGGATAACTCGCGCGAGACGCTGGTAGGCAGATAACAACACAACAATAGCCACAACATGATGCTAGTAACAATAACGGCATTGTAGGTGAAACTTAGGTGGCAAGTCTAAGGCATTTATCTTTTCATGGCAGAATGTAGCCATTCCAATGCAGCATTGTGCATTAATCCCAATGCATTTTTGCTTTTACAAAATCCACCAACTTTTCTGCATTGGCGTAATGCTGGGCAACACGTGGATGTTGACCGTAGCCAGTAAAGTCAAAAAACAGTGTATCGATATTTGGATCACCTTTCGCCTGCATGTTGGCTACCGCTTGGCGCACGTAGTTGGGCCACTTGTCATTTTCGGTGGCATCCATACTGCCAAGAGCACAAATTAGCAACGCTTTTGGGTAGAGCAAACGAATTTGCTCAACAAAATTTTGATAAAACGCGATGCGTTGCTGATCACTCGGTATGGGTTGCAAACGCTTTTCATTGTCGATTAACCATTTGTCGTTTTGCATCAGGTTAATCAACACTACATCGGGTGTCCATTGGGAAAAATTCCATACAGTTTGGTTATTCCCTACCGCACTCAATTGCGTGTAAAACTCTGGCATGGTGAAGTCAAACCAACTGATCATCACGCCAATGCCACTTTGCGAAATGGTATGTAACTCTGCATCGAGAGCGCGCGCCGCGATGGCACCATAAGCCAAATAATTATTTTTGTCAGAGGCTAAATTGTCAGCACCATTATCTGGGCCCTCGTTGCCCATGCCACTGGTAATGGAGTCACCAAAAATTTCTATTCTTCGCTTTTGGCGTTCTGGCGGTGTTAACAAACGCTCATTATCGCCGAGTTCCAGTCCTTTGAAGTAAGTCGCACCTTCTGCACCTTCGGTGCGCTTATAAATTTCTACCCTGTGCGGTCCTGGCGCGAGGGCGGTGCTGATGACATAAGATGTTTCCCCCTGTTTTGCCTGCAATACATAAGGCGCAAGGTCATCGCCATCAATAATCACGTTGAAGAAATTTTGTCCCCGTTCATCGTCCAATACAACGGCGAGATAAGTGCCGCTAAAATTCGCTTTTACACTGCTGCCAGGCCAAGTGAGCTTGGGGGCGTTAACTTGGCTAAAATCGATGCGTCCAGAGTAGGTAAACTGCATCGAATTGGCCGCAACAAAGGTTTTAGCTTGCCCTTCACCTGTAAAAATAACGACGACAAGGAAAGCAAGTATTGGCAGATATGGTTTGGCAAAAACGGCTTGAATACGGTCAAAGCAGTGCATAGGTTTAGCGTCTGAGAAGAAGAATGATCACTAGTTTTCATCAATTTAGCATGACTTACAAGTCAGCTACTTTAGTGAGTAATAAAGTGTGATAACCTAGTTTTTTTATTCGTTCTAGAGACATCATGCAAAGCACCATTGAGTCAATACAATCTGAACGACATGTCATATTTGGCGCGGGATTAATCGGAACGTATTTAGTGGCCGCCTTTAATCACACTGGTTTATCGGCAGAAGCGGTGGTGCGACCAAGTTTGCAGGAAAAACTGAAACATGGCGTGAGTTTAAGCGATTATTTGGGGCATGAAGCCTTACATATTCCACTGAAGTTTGCCGATGTAAATAACCCAATCTCGGTAAGCTACCTGTGGTTAACTGTCAAGTGCACAGCGGTGCATCAAGCCGCCGAGGATATGCGAGCGTTTGTGAGTCCGTCCACGGTGATTCTGTGTTGCCAAAATGGCTTGGGCTCAGACGCCATTATCAAACAAGCCTTTCCGGATAATCTGGTTTTACGGGTGATGGTGCCGTTTAACGTGGTAGAGCTAAAACCCGGACATTTCCATCGCGGTTCACAGGGCAAGTTGACCATTGAACTAGCGGATGAAAAACAGCTAGACGTCAATACTTTGGTGGCAAAAGTGCGCAGCAACCTGCTGCCGGTGGCTACCAGCGCTGACATGACCGCCTTATTGTGGGCAAAGTTGCAGCTGAATTTGGGTAACAGTGTCAATGCCTTGGCTGATATTCCAGTCAAAGCGATGTTGCAACAACGCGCTTACCGTCGAATCATCGCCATGCTCATGCAGGAATTGCTATTGGTAACAGATAAGTTAGGGATCAGCCTGCCGAAAGTCACGAGTTTGCCCGCCCACTGGTTGCCAACAGTACTGCGTTTACCAGACTTTTTATTCAAACGCATCGCCAACAAAATGCTGGCTATTGATCCCAACGTGCGCACGTCGATGTGGTGGGACGTGTCTCAAGGCAAAAAGACAGAGATTGATTACCTCAACGGTGCTATTGTGACTCAGGCGCAACATTTAGGCCTTAAGTCTCAGGTCAATCAGAGGATTATTCAGTTAATTAAAGCACAGCGCTCAGCTAACCATGTGGGGCGCAGCGGCCCAGCGATTGAAGCGAAGGAGCTATTGAATCTTGTTTGCCAACAGCCATGAGTCCTTGTGCTACCCTGCGCTAATGCTCAGATTCGCGTGTTAATGCAGTCAATTACGCCTTGCTCTTGAGTCGTACACATCGAGATACATTGAGTGTAAAAACGTAATAGGAGGGAAGTGATGTTGAAGCGATGGAATAACCTTCGTTTGTTGAGTTTATTGTTACTGACTTTTAGCAGTACTCAAGCTGCTGCGCTGGAGTTTATTCGCTCTTCTGTTTCCCCTGAATTTCCCGATGGTTTGCATGCAAAATATCTTCGTTATATTGCCGAACAAATGCAGCTAAAAATTGACATTGTGCCTATGCCCTTTGCACGACGTATTGTCGCCCTGACTTCCGGACAGATCGACATAATGGTTGGCATGCAGCGAGAAAATGATCAGGAAGACAAGGTTATTTACCTTTTTCCCAGTTACGAGACGTTGCGTCACTCCTTTTTTATCATGAAAGATCGTGGCATCCAGCTCAATGATTTTGCCGATCTAAGCAAACTCAATATTGGGGTGACCATTCACGCAAAATACTATCAGCGATTTCATGATCAAGCAGATTTAGCGCTTATATCTGTCTCGACCTTAGAGCAAAAAGTGAATTTGTTAAGCAAAGGTCGCATTGATACCTTCATTCATTATGAACACAGCGCAGTGGCTTACCTACAGCATCATAATTTGCAAGATACCATCGTGTTAGCCCCTTATCAGCCAACGGAATATAACGAATATTTTGTGACGATCAGTGCACAAAGTCAGTTGTTTCCCTACCAAGAAAAGCTGCAAGCGATCATTCGAGCTGGCCATGACAACGGTGATTTCGCCCGTATTCGCGCCCAACACTATCAACTAAGCACAGATTGAGCCCAATAGTGTACTACTCCACCTTGTGCCTTAACTCTTCCACCCACATGGCCGTGGCCCCGCACACTGCCACTGGCATGACTAAAAAGTTAACGATGGGAATCAGAGAAAAAACACTCACGGCAATGCCAAAACTGAAACAATGGCCACGACTGGCATTGAGAGTACGACGCATGTCTTTGAATGAAATCTTATGATTATCAAAGGGATAGTCGCAATACTGGATGGCCATCATCCATGCACTGAACAAAAACCACAGAACCTGCCCGGCAAGGGGCAAGATGAAAAACAACAATAAAAATCCCAGTGCCCGGGGCAGATAATAGCTAAGTTTGGCTAATTCGCGGGCAAACGTGCGTGGAATATCCTTAATGATCGCCAGTATTCCCGCATCACCCAAGCTTTGCCCGGTTAAGTGCAACTCTACTTTTTCTGCCAGCAGACCATTAAACGGTGCTGCAATCCAATTGGCTAACGTACCAAAAATCAAGGCAAAAACTAATAAAATGCTGATCACAGCAATAGGCCAAATCACGTAGCTCAAGCCCTGTTTTAACCAACTGAGCCATTCCCAATCGGGGATCAAATCAACTACCCAAATAATGCTCTCGCTGATCTGGCCAAATAAGAAATAAAAGGCAGTAGAAAAAAGCAGCAAGTTGATGGCTAAGGGGATGAAAACAAACCGTTTTAAGCCCTTCGTTTGGATCAGGCTAAAGCCTTGCAAAAAATAATTCACGTATCACCTATGTTTTTGATAAATATATGGATATTAATCATTTTTGTGGATGTTTTGGCTAATATCCTAATTTGCAGTATACCTATCCCGCTGCTTAGCGCAAAAGCGCAATTGTTACACTTGATGACTTTTGATACATTCGTGCTCGGCTTAACAAAAATAAAAATCACCCCTAATTCGATGTGAGACGATGCGCCTTAAAAAAATCAAGTTGGCAGGCTTCAAGTCATTCGTAGATCCAACCACAATTCCATTTCCCGATGACATGACGGCTATCGTTGGCCCAAATGGCTGTGGTAAATCCAACGTGATTGACGCAGTGCGTTGGGTGTTGGGCGAAAGCTCAGCCAAGAATTTGCGGGGTGATGCCATGACTGACGTGATTTTTAATGGCTCGACAGCGCGCAAGCCCGTATCTCAGTGCAGTGTTGAATTGGTGTTTGATAACTCTGCTGGGCGTATCCAAGGTGAATATGCCGGTTACAACGAACTTTCGGTAAAACGCATTGTTACCAAAGACGGTCAATCAAATTACCTGCTTAACAACAGCAAATGTCGCCGTCGCGACGTGACTGACCTGTTCCTGGGCACTGGTTTAGGGCCTCGCAGTTACGCCATCATTGAGCAGGGGATGATCTCCCGCTTGATCGAATCAAAGCCCCAAGAGCTCAGGGTGTTTATTGAAGAAGCTGCGGGGGTGTCAAAATACAAAGAAAGACGTCGAGAAACCGAAACACGTATTAGACATACCAAAGAAAACCTTGAACGCCTTGCCGATGTGCGCAATGAATTAGGTTTACAACTTGAGAAGCTGCAGCGCCAGGCCAGTGCGGCAAAACGCTTTAAAGAGTTGAAACAACAAGAGCGCAGCCTCAAAGGGCAATTGGCAGCCATTCGTTGGCTCAAACACAGTAAAAAGATTACGTCTTTGGAGCAAGCGATTGCCCAGAAAAATACCGATATCGAAGCCTACGTCAGTAAACAACGCGGTGAAGAAAAAGATCTCACCGAGTTTAAAGAACAGCAGCAGGAACTGAAGCAGCAGCTAGACACGATTCAGCAGCAATTTTTCAAAGTAGGCTCCGACATTAGTCGTATCGAACAGAATCAAATTCACGCCAAACAGCGCCGCCAGAAAATTGAGCAAGAACAAGCTTCCTTGTTAGTTTCTATTGACGACCACAGCATGCATCAACAGCAAAATGCCGAAAGAATTGAAGCCTTAGCCCAACAATTAGACGAGCTAGAGCCGCAAAATATCGTGCTGGAAGAGCAGCTTGATGAGGCCCAGACCCAGGTATTAGCGTGTGAGGAGCGGGCCAGTCAACAGCAGAGTCTATGGCGGCAACAAGAGCAGCAGTATCAGCACAGTAAACAACAAGCTCAGCACTGCCATAGTCAGATTCAAAGTGTATTAAGTATGCAAATGCGCACTGAGCAGCGCAGCAATGAAATCCAAGCTGAGCTTGACGAATTAGCCGACGATGAGCTGAATCGCCTCATCAGCCAACTCGAAGAAAAAGTGGCGTTGACGCAAGGGCAATTGAACGCGCAACAGGCAAAATTAAGCGCACAACAAAGCCAGCAACATGCCCTGCATAGTCAATTAAAAAAGCTTGAGCAACAGCGTTTGAGCGAGGTGGGTGAATTACAATCACTGAGTGCTCAGCTCGCCGCTCTACATACCCTACAACAGCAAAATGAAGTACCAGTTGATGAACTTGCCGTGCTGAATGCCCAAGAACTTGAGGCAAGATTATGGTGGCAGACCCTGAATGTAGCAAAAGGTTGGGAACGAGCCGTCGATAGGGTGTTGCAAGGCTGGCAACAGGCAATTCAAGTCAGTGCACCGGCAGAGACTCTGAGTAAGCTCAAGGTTCATGACAATCTGACCTTGCTACTGCACGACCGTTTCACGCGAGATATTCCGCCCAATTCACTGGCTGCCCAATTGGGCGTAGACCATGTGCCGCATTGGCTGACTCAGATAATTTGCTGTGAGTCGCCACTTGCTGCACATAATCACCTAAGCCAACTCAATGCCGAACAATCGGTAGTGACACAATCAGGACTGTGGCAAGGACGAGATTGGCTGATTACCCCCGCGTTGAGCGAAGATGGCGCACAAAATAAGGGCTTAGTGCAAAGGAGCCGTCAAATCCTTGGACTTCAACAAGCCGTCAGCGAGCAACAACAAAAACTCGCGGTTCTGGATGAACAGCTAAGTGCCTGCGAGTCAAACTGCACCTCAATTAATCAAGCATGTCAGGCCAGTCACGATCAGCTTGAGCAAGTCAAACAAACCTTGCACAACGACACCGCCACCCTGAGTTTGTATCGTGGCCAATTGCAGCAAAATAGTGGACGTCGAGGCAAGTTGCTCAATGAATTACAACAGCAGCAAGCCATTGCGGCTGAGGAACAAACAAAACTCGCACAACTGTCCATGCAAGCAGAGGAATGGGAATTAAAAGTCGAGGCCTTGCATGAGAACCAACAACACAATGAGCGACAGCGCGAGGAAAACCAAAGCCGTATTGCCAGTGCACGCAATCAAGTAGACAAGGTTAAAAACCAACTGCATCTGATTGCCCTGCAGGTGCAAGGATTAAAAAGCCAATATACCAGCCTACAGACCAGTCAAAGCCGTGAGCAACAACAACTTAGTCTGTTACACGACAGGCAGCAGCAATTGCAGGACGAATACGCCGAATTAGCGCTCCCTCTAGAAGAACAAGCTGAGCAATTACAGCTACTACTTGAGCAACGGGCCGAGCTGAGTATCACTCAGCAACAAATAAGTGAACAATTAAACAGTGTAGAAAATCAAATAGCTGAGGTTGAGAAAGGGCAACAGGGGGTAACTGACAAAATCCAAGTGATGTTGACCGAGCTACAAAGCATCAAGTTGGAATGTGAAGGTTATCGGGTGCGGGCCAATGGTGTATTGGAGCAGCTACAAGAACTTAATCAACAGCTTAAAGCCATACTCGACACACTGCCTGAAGAGGCGGATGAGCATGCATGGCAACAACAAGTGGAAAAAGTAAGCGCGTCGTTAGGACGTCTAGGGGCGGTAAATTTAGCCGCCGTTGAAGAATACGATATTCAAGCAGAGCGCAAATTACACTTAGATACGCAGAATGACGATCTGGCTTCTGCATTAGATACCCTTGAACAAGCGATTCGAAAGATTGATAAGGAAACCCGCAATCGTTTTAAAGAAACCTTCGATCAAGTAAATGAAGATCTAAAAATGTTGTTTCCTAAAGTCTTTGGTGGTGGCAGTGCTTACTTGGAACTTACTGACCAAGATTTACTCGAAACTGGCGTAACCATCATGGCGCGACCGCCGGGTAAGAAAAATAGTACAATTCACCTGCTTTCCGGTGGAGAAAAAGCCCTGACCGCTTTATCATTGGTGTTTGCTATTTTTAGGTTGAATCCGGCACCCTTCTGTTTACTCGATGAAGTGGATGCGCCGTTAGATGATGCCAACGTGGGACGGTTTTGTAAGCTGGTGTCGGAAATGTCAAAAACCGTGCAGTTTATTTACATTACCCACAATAAAATCGCCATGGAAATGGCCACCTATTTAACCGGGGTTACCATGTCTGAACCCGGAGTATCCCGCATGGTAGCGGTGGACGTAGAGGAAGCAGTGGCAATTGCCCAAGCTTAATATGAATAATAATAAAAGGTAAGAGTGAGTTAAATGGAAGATGACGTATTTCGTTTGGCCTTATTAGCCTTAGGTAGCTGTATTATTTTAGCGGTGCTGGCTCATGGTATTTGGGTATCACGAAAAAACAACAAACAAAAAGCTGAAAGGGCGCATGCTGCGCGCACAAAATCTACCCAGCAATTCCAGCCCAGTGGCTGGCAAGACGATCAGTGGCACGTTAACGATGTCGATGAAGATGAAAATGAAAACGAGGGTGAGTTAGTCAACTTACGGTCGGTCAAAGACCCGTCGTTTAGCCTTGACGTGGACGACGATAGTCTTGAAACAAGTCATGTCAATCGCAACACCACGCATACGCCGATCAAAGACACCGAGTTCGATGATTTGGGCCTGGGGGCGGTGCGAGTGGTTGGGGCAAATCCCTTAAAAGCAAAAGTCGATAAGCAGCAAAAAATGGCGGCGCCTAGCGTCAACAAGGTGCAAGAGAACAGCAGCAGTGATACACCATTTGACGACGAATTACCCAGTTTGGGTGATTTTCAACCTTCAGCGAAAATTTCTCAGCCTGAACCCAAGCCGGTCGCCACGGGTAAAATTTATGCATCGGTGGTTTCACAACCCAAACCAGAATATGCCGCGCGCTTTGCTGCGGGCGGGGTGAGCGCGGTCAAGCCACAACCGAAAGTGGCAGACGACTATCAAGCGCCAGAGCCGCCCCCTTTCTTACTGAAGAAAAATCAAACTGACGAAGATCAAGTTGCGCAAGCACCAAGAAAAGACGTGGATATCCAAGCGATTAATCGCAGTGGTGACGAGCCAGTGACAAAGCCGCTAAGTGCAGAGCAAAGTGGGCTTAGTCAACATACTTCTGTTGAATCACAACATAGCGCGAGTGGTGTTGATCTGTCACAAGAAAAAGCAGAAAAAGCGAGTTTGCCGGAACGTTTTAGTTTGGCAGAACAGGCGCGCAATTTAGTGTTAGGCAAAAAAGCAGAAGGCATTACACGTAAACGTCGCGAGCCAAAAATCGCCGATGACCAAATGCGTATTGATTTTGACGACCAACACGAGAGTCAGCATAAGACAACAAGCCCTAGCGCCACAACAAAACCCGCTGGTCAGCAGTCACCAAAACCGACGGCTGGGCCACAAACGGCTGGGCCTAACACGGCTGGGCCACAAGAAGTATTGGTGTTAAATGTGAAAGCGGCAGACAGCGCACCGATTCAAGGGGCGGCTTTATTACCCATGTTGCTAACCCTAGGTTTCAAGTTTGGTGATCAGGATATTTTTCATCGCCATGTCAATTCCAACGGCAAAGGGCCGGTGTTATTTAGTTTGGCCAATATGTTCAAACCCGGTAATTTTGATATTGATAACTTAGAGAATTTTACGACCCAAGGCTTATCATTGTTTATGATTTTGCCTATTGAGGGGGATCCTCATCAGGTATTTAACATGATGCACAATGCTGCACGTAAGATTGCTGATGAGTTTTCTGCCCAAGTTTACGATGGACGGCGAGCGTTGTTAACCAAACAAAGTTTGCAACAATATGTGGAAAAAATCCGTGAGTTTGAACGCAAACGCATGATAAATCGTTAATTTTTTGAAACCGGCTGGAATGCTGCAGCGCAACTTTTTTCAAAAGAGTGATGAACATTTCTCTGGGTTGTTACTGCGCCTGTTACCGTTTGACTGTGAAAAAGCAGGAGAAATGTTGCCCAAGTGCTACCCATCTGGGGCTGCCGCCATGCGAGGTAAACAAAATTCATACGTTAATCGTCAATACACCCTAATCTAATCTACGATGGAATGTTCTGTTTATGGCAGCCTTTTCTGACCCAAGTCAACGAATCAGCGAATTAAAAACCCGTTTAAGCGAATACAATTACCAGTATTACGTATTGGACAACCCCAGTGTGCCCGACGCCGAGTATGATCGTTTGATGAGCGAACTTAGCGCCCTAGAAAAACAGTATCCTGCGCTGCTAACCAGTGATTCACCTAGTCAAAAGGTCGGGGGCATGCCTTTGGCCGAATTTAAACAAGTGGAACATGAAGTGCCCATGCTGTCATTGGACAACGCCTTTGATGAGAGTGCCTTCATGGCATTTGAAAAACGCATGCAAGATCGCCTAAAAAATAGCCATGAAATTCGTTATAGCTGCGAACCCAAACTTGATGGATTAGCGGTGAGTCTGCTTTACGAAGATGGTGTGTTGGTGCGCGGCGCTACGCGTGGCGACGGTCGAGTCGGTGAGGACATTACTGCCAATGTGCGCACCATTAAAAATATTCCCCTGAAACTTCGTAGCAACAATTATCCAACGCGCTTGGAAGTGCGGGGAGAAGTGATCATGAGCCGCGATGGTTTTGCTAAGCTTAATGCCAGTCAAGCAGAACAGGGTAAAAAAGTGTTTGCGAATCCTCGTAATGCGGCAGCTGGCAGTTTACGACAGTTAGATTCACGCATTACGGCGGCACGTCCTTTACTGTTTTACGCTTATTCTTTAGGGGTTGTCGAGGGTGAAAAAGGGCCGTTGGCGGCCACCCATAGTGGGCGTTTACAGCAACTTAGTGAGTGGGGTTTGCCCCTCAGCAAAGAATTAAGTGTCGCCCAAGGCGCACAGGCCTGTTTGCATTATTACCAGCAATTGGGGGATAAACGTGATGGCCTCAATTACGATATTGACGGCGTAGTTTTCAAAGCAGACAGCATTGTTTTGCAAGAAGAATTGGGGTTTGTCTCACGAGCACCACGCTGGGCCATTGCCTACAAATTTCCAGCGCAAGAAGAAATGACCCAAGTATTGGATGTGGAATTTCAGGTGGGGCGGACTGGCGCCATCACCCCTGTGGCGCGTCTTGAACCAGTTTTTGTTGGGGGTGTTACGGTTTCCAATGCAACCTTGCACAATCAAGACGAAATCGAACGCCTAGGGTTGAAAATAGGCGATACAGTGATCATCCGGCGAGCCGGTGATGTGATCCCACAAGTTGTTGCGGTTGTTGAAGAGAAACGCAGTCTCGAGGCTCGAGAGATTGTTTTTCCGAGTCATTGCCCGGTCTGTGACTCTGCTGTAGAGAAGTTAGCCGATGAAGCGGTAGCGCGCTGTAGTGGCGGTTTGTATTGTGCCGCCCAGCGCAAAGAAGCCATGAAACACTTTGCCTCGCGCAAAGCCTTTGATATCGATGGTTTGGGAGACAAAATCATTGAGCAATTGGTTGACATGCAACTTGTTAAAACGCCAGCAGACTTTTTCAAATTAGAATTTGCGCAATTGGCCAATTTAGAACGTCTAGGCGACAAATCAGCAGCAAATTTATTGATTGCTTTAGGGAAGAGTAAAAGCACTACGCTGGCTAAGTTTTTGTATTCGCTGGGTATCCGTGAAGTCGGTGAAGCCACTGCCGCTAATTTAGCCAAACACTTCTGCAGCCTAGAAGCCATCATGGCCGCTGATCTTGAAGCGTTTCAAGCGGTTAATGATGTGGGTATTGTGGTGGCTCAGCATCTGGTGAATTTTTTCCAAGAAGCACATAACCGCGAGGTGATTCAAGCCTTAATTGATGTAGGCATTCATTGGCCCCACATTGAAAAAGTCGCCCTCGAATCCTTACCGCTTGCCGGTCAAACCTTTGTATTGACTGGAACCTTAGAAACCTTGGACCGCAACAGTGCGAAAGAAAAACTTGAAGCTTTGGGCGCTAAAGTGGCGGGTAGTGTGTCGGCCAAAACATCGTGTGTGGTAGCAGGAGCCAGCGCTGGCTCAAAACTGGCGAAAGCTGAAGCACTGGGCATTAAAGTGCTCAGTGAAACCGAGCTACTGAAGTTGTTGAGTGAGTTAACGCTGGCATGATGCAGACTTTACAATCGGCATTAATGAGCCTAAGTGCATGGGCTCAGCCCCATCTCAGTGCTATCGCTTTAAGTATATTGGCCACTATTTTGGTGATCTACGGTGATGTCTTAAACAAACAGTTAAAAACGCTACTTAGAGCCTGAGGTATCCCCACAAATAAATTAAGAAAATCAGTCAGATAGTATATCGGTTAGGGAACATTCAT
>JAACSL010000003.1 GCA_009993955.1 Paraglaciecola sp. | reverse complement strand
GCATAAGTTTTAACGTTCAGTCAGCGCTCTAGCCTAGACGATAATTTGCATGCCAGTTAACCAAAAAAAAATTCTTGTTCTACGCTTTATGCAATATTCGTCTACTACGGTAGAGACGAATAAATTGTACTGTGTGCGACAAAGTATTTATCCAATACCTAAGTTAAGGGGCTGTATCAGTGAAGATTAATGACTTATCAATCCGCTTCAAATTCGCAATTCCTTTGTTTTCTATTACCGTCATGTTAATCCTGATTAGCATCATCAGTTTGTGGTCAACCAGTAAACTAAATCAACAAATTGAAGATCTCTCAAATTCTTTTTTAAACGCCGTAGATTTGACCTTAAACGCTGATCGTGACTTGTACCAAGCCTTGACCGCCAGTCAAAACTATCTGCTGACGAAAAACCGCGATCAACGATCCAACAGCGACGATGTAGCCAGCTTTAATGAGAATGCTAAACAAGCCCTTGATAGGATGAATAAAGCTAGAGGATTAATGAAGGATTTTCCTGAGATTGATCAAGCTATTCGCTCTTTTGATGCTGATTACAATCGTTGGCTGAGTTCTGCAAAACGGGTATTTGTTGTCGCCGACAGCGGTGATCTTGCCGCAGCGACGAATTTATTGAGCGCGGAGGTGATGAATGACTTTGAAACATTACGTGGCAATTATGATGTGATGGGCGACAAAGTGCGTGAAGTCGCAGATTTGATAAATAAACAAGCATCGGATGAAAGCGCCAGTAATCAACTCATGTTAATCCTATTAATAATTCTCGCCTTGGTAGTGTGTTGTGCCAGCGTAGTATTTGGACCAAAACTCGTCACAACACGAGTATTTGAATTAAATGATGTAATTAAAACTATCAGTGATGGTGAGGGTGATTTGCGCTCTCGTTTGGACGATAAAGGTAAAGATGAACTAGCCACGCTGGCCACAACCTTCAATGGTTTAATGGCAAAATTACAAATACTGATTGTCGCCATTAAAGACGATGCCGCTACCTTGAATAAAACGGTGACTGATTTGGATAGCACCTCACAACAAAACCAAAGCATTTCACACAATCAGTCAACGAACCTACACCAAATTTCCGATGCGCTAAACCAACTGGGTCAAGCTATTCATGACATCGCACGCAGTTCGCAAACCGCTCAAACTGAAACGGAAGCGGTCAAACAAAATACCAAGTTATCCACCCAAGTCGTTGATGAGTCGGTGGAAAATATTAATCAGTTATCCAAGGCTATCTCCCATGCCAAAGAAGTGATTGCCAAACTGGCCCAAGAGTCGAGCCAAATTGTGCAAGTTCTGGACGTGATTCGATCCATTGCTGATCAAACAAATTTACTTGCATTAAATGCCGCCATTGAAGCCGCGCGAGCGGGGGAGCAAGGGCGCGGTTTTGCCGTAGTAGCCGACGAAGTCAGAACTTTGGCAAGTCGCACGCAAAAATCTACGGAAGATATTCAAACGATGATCGCTGGTTTAGAAAAAGGCGTGGATGAGGCGGTAAATGCCATCACCACTGGGTCTAGCCAAGTCGATGGCGTAGTGAATATGTCAAAACACTTACATGACGCTTTAAATGTGGTGAGTGTTTCCGTCAACAACACCTCTGGCATCATTTTTCAAATAGCCACGGCAACAGAACAACAAAGTGAAGTGGTAGATGATATCAATCGCACGATTGTCCTACTGAATGGCTTGTCGAATGAAAGCGAACAATTGGCTCAACAAACAAATACCGTGTCAGCTAATATTTCCAAACTCGCCAAAGGCTTAAATCGAAACGTAGGGCGTTTTAAAGTGTAAGGGCTTACTTTTTGTTAGTTTGCAAGGCTGGCATCTGCAATATCGTTGATATCAGCCTTGTTATTCCCCCCCTGACTTGTTTATTTCTTCTGCCACTCACCATTTACCCACAGATAATTGCCACTTAGGGTTTTATCATAGGCCTTCTGAGCGGCGAGTTTTTCAACTTGCTCAAGGGTGAGATTGTTTTTATTGGCAAGATCGCGGTAGATATCTTTACGTTTGTTATTGATGTAGTTGACGAGTTGTTGCACGTCATTGCGTTCCACCACTATGCCTAAATAACCGTTATCTTTTTCTCCCACCAAACCCTGTTGTTTGGCACTGTCTAAGTCAATGGCACTGACCACACTAGAGACCAACAACAATGCTGCGCCCAAAATTTTCACTAAGTAGTTATGTTTCATACTTTTCATACTTTTCATCCTATCCTGCTAACTAAAATAAATTACTGTCTGCGCTGAATACACTGTCTAGTTCTTTGTCCACTTTGACGCGGATTTCGTGATCAATTTTTACATTGATGTTGATGGTAATAGGCTCTTTGGTCTCTACCTGTACCGTGTGGGTACAGGCGACCAATAAAGCCACGGTTGACGCAATAACGACGTTTTTCACTGCTTACCCCCTTGGGTGATAGATTGTTCAATTTTGTCCTGAATGCCCCTCGCAACATTGAGGGTTTGTAATAAGGCAAAGAGATTCTCTTGATGGCTATAGTTAAAGTTAACCGCTTGTTTTTTATCTGAATTAATGCCCGCAAAGGCAAAATTTAAGTTCATCAAACCATCGGGTTTTAAGCTGACTTGGCTACTCAATTGGCTAAACGTAAAGTTTTCTAAAAATGCCAATTCTTTTTGCTGCCCTTTGATGCTGTCGAAGGCTGGATTGCCCTTAATACTCAAGGTTCCCCCTCCATTACTCACTACTCGCCCATTTTCAATATTGATACCTTGTGGATTGGTATTGACTGGCATTTTACCACCAATCGAGCCGGTAACTTTGATGCCGGGTTGGTCTTGCAAGGCCACGATTTTGGCTAAGTCGAGATCAGTTAAACTGATGTCAAATTGTTGTTCCCGTGCATCTAACCACAAATTGTTGAGGGCAAAACGTCCACCTAATAGTTCACCTTGGCCATGCTCAAGTAAAATTTGGTTGTTGGTGCCTTGCAATGTGACCTGTAAATTGTCGATGGGAATGCCGCCGTTGACACTGTTGATGCGCAGTGTAGTGCTAGCAAACTGAAGGCCACCTGAATTAAACCGAAAAGGCCCCTCTCCCTGCACACCACTAAACAAGGTGGTAGCATAAGAACCGCCGAGGTTTTTTAACGCAACATTGCCTGCCACTTGCAAATCAGCCTCAAGGTTTGTGGTGAGCGTTGCCGACAACTCACCCGAACTCAATACTAATTCTGGTAATACTTGTTTGATCACGGTTTGGAATTTAGCGACGTCTTGGTCTTCCATTTGTAGCTGCACGCGACGCTTGTCCTGTTTAAGTTGCACATGTGTGCCAGATAAAAGATGGACGTCATGAGTACTCTGGCTGACCGTCAAATCTGTGTGCAGTTGTCCTTGATGATTGACGCTTAGGTCGCTTAGGCGAATTTTTTGCGCCTTTTGACTGGCCATTTTTGTGTCAGTACTTTTAGCGATAGTGTATTGCGCACTGTTAATACTGGTCTTTCCTTGAACATAAATCTGCTGCCATTTTTCAATATTGAAGCGAAGTTGGTTAAGCAATCCCGTGAGTTGCCAGTTGTTGCCCACTACTTTTTCTACCTGAGTCGACACGTGGATGCGCAGATCATCCAAGCTAGCCCCTTCTAACGTGCCCTTGCTTTGCAAGCCCTGCACAGCGTTTTGCTGATATTGGGCGTGCTGAGTTTGTATGGTAAATTGTGCTTTTAGATCTTGTGCAGTCCACTGCTGTTGACCATCGTCACTGCGCAGTGCTTGTAATTCAGAATCAAGGTTTGCTGTTATGGTTTTACTCGCCCCGTCTTGGTAACTCAGATCTTGAATCGTGTGTTTGCTGGTTATTTTAAGCAGGAGTTGAGGGTCGATATTGGCATCTACCTGACTTTGCCACTTACCAAGTGTGAGCTTACCTGCCACGACGTTAGTGATGGTGTTAGAAGCCGTTAATTGCAGGCCTGCGCTGTTGCTTGCCGAAAATTCAAACTCACTGCCCGCGCGGGTTAACTTGCCCATCGCTGTCTGCAAATTGCTAACATCAAACGCTGCCCGTCCCTGCAGAATTTGCCAACTAAGAGGCTCGCCACCCGCTGGCAGTTTCAGATTTACCTGAGCACTGCCCCGCACCGCCACCGAGCCTTGCAGGTAATTTTGTGGCAGTAAGTGTTGATCCAGTTGCCAAGCTAAATCGGTGGTGAAGTTTGCATCTGCGGCGACTTTGGTCTGGCTCAAGGTAACACTACTGCCTAGCTCTTTACCCTCTGGATTATCCCACTGAACAAGGATAGTGGGGATGTCTATTAACCCTGTTTCTGCAATTATAGGCTGGGGTACTGACAGCTTAAAACGTGTGATAGGCCAGTTATTGTATTGCTTGGCTACGGCTTCACATCTCTGGATGTCGACAAGTGTATTGAGTTGACTGAGATCCAACTGACTTGGAAACGCTGGGTTTTGTATATCAACATTCAAGTCAACGCGGCCCTGTGTGTCTAGGTGCATGGCACAGTTGTTGAGAGCCAATAATTGATTGAACTGAATGAAACTTGTGCTGCTGACTTGTCGACCGTCGAAGCCAAGATCAGTAACAAAACTCGCCGCATTTAATACCTCATCGCTTAGCACTGAAGCATGCTGCTGGCGCAGTGCTTGCAACTGTGGCACCACAGCAAACACCTCTGCCAAGGTCCATCTTACCTTGGCCCGGATGGCATTATCGACCCAGTGTAATTGAGCGTTAATTGCGCCACTCAGACTCAATTCTTGCTGCTGATTGAAGCGAATTTCAAGATCTAGGGTTTTTGCAAAGTAAGGTGATGTCACCTGCAAAGATTTGATGTAGAAAGTGGGCAAAATTTCAGGCAGAGGTGTGAAGCTTGGGCTGGAACCTGTATCGTCGCTCAGCTTACTTTGCTTGCCAACTTTGTGGGTAATTTGAACTTGTTCAATAGACAAGTCTTGTGCCGTGCGCAGCCATACGGCGTTGTGCAGGGTAATTTTGGCGTAAGGCGTCAGAAGACAGGCTTTTCTGACCGACACATTCAAATGCCAATCCAAATCAAAATCTAAACACTCAGCGCTGATTTGCTGGTCGGCGCCCTGCCACTCAATTACGGCTATCGCCAATGTGTTACGCAACCAATATGCGCTAAGCACGAGTAACAAAAGCACCGTCGTTAGGGCTAAGGTTACTCGCTTAAACACTGAAAAACGTGACGTGGAGCTGGTCTGAAACACCGGTTTTTTAGCCTGTCGAAACATGCTAATACTTTACGTGGTTATCACGCTCTCGCCTACAGGCACAGCCAAGATTATTTAGCGAATGGCCGCTTAAATACTCACTCGCTTATATGGGCGGTACTCTGGTAACCAGAAGTTCTTTTCAATCCGTTCTAACAATAGTTCGTCAGAAATATCCAAGGCCAAGCCTTGCGCCATAGCAATTTTAGCCACATCAAAAGCAATTTTTTTACTCAGCTTGGCAACATCCCGCAATGGCGGGAGCAAGGCACCCTCGCTATTTTTTATCAATGGACTGGCGTCCGCTAAAGCGCGGCTGGTGGCCATTAACATTTCATCGCTCACTAGGCGTGCTTTGGCAGCGATTACCCCTAAACCAATACCGGGGAAGATATAACTGTTGTTACATTGCGCAATGGGGTAGATCTTTCCTTTATACGTTACAGGCTTAAAGGGGCTACCCGTGGCAATAATAACCTCGCCGTCTGTCCATTCGATAACTTGCTGAGGTGTAGCCTCTACTTGGCGAGAGGGATTGCTCAAGGGGAATATAATCGGCAAATGACAATGCTGCTTCATGCTACGGATGACTTGTTCGGTGAACAAACCTGCTTGGCCAGAGACACCAATAAGTACTGTTGGTTTAGCGTGCTCTATCACCTCTAACAAACTGGGGTATTCACCACTTATTTGCCAGTCTTGGGTAGCTTGAGTTGTTTGACACAAGCGTTCCTGGAAGTCACGTAAACCGCTCATTCCTTGGGTCAACAAACCAAAGCGGTCGACCATCAGCACTTGCGTACGGGCCTGGGCGTCACTGATGCCCTCATTACACATCTGTTTGATAATTTGTTCAGCAATACCACAACCCGCTGAACCGGCCCCCACAAATACAATGGTTTGCAATGACAATAAGCTTTGTTTGGATTGACAGGCCGCCATGATACTGCCCACCGTAACGGCGGCTGTGCCCTGAATATCATCGTTGAAACAGCACACCGAATGACGATAACGTTCGAGAATGGGCATGGCATTGGGTTGCGCAAAATCTTCAAATTGGATCATGACTTCTGGCCAGCGCCTTTGCACTGCGGTCATAAACATGTCAACAAATTCGTCGTATTCTGCTTGGCCGATACGTTTATGTCTTGCCCCCATATACATTGGGTCTGCAAGCAGTTTTTCATTATTAGTACCCACATCTAACATGACAGGTAAGGTATAGGCTGGGCTAATGCCACCGCAGGCTGTGTAGAGGGATAACTTACCAATCGGGATCCCCATTCCACCAATGCCTTGATCGCCCAAACCTAAAATACGCTCACCATCGGTTACCACAATGACCTTGACCTTGCGTTTGGTGGCATTGCGCAAAATATCGTCCATTTGATGACGTTCTGAATAGGAAATAAACAAACCGCGGGAACTGCGGTAAATATCTGAAAACTGCTCACACGCATCCCCTACAGTAGGGGTATAGATGATGGGCATCATCTCATCAATATGTTGCTGAATCAGGCGATAGAACAAGGTTTCGTTATTATCTTGGATGGCACGTAGATAAATATGTTTGTTTATGGGTGCTACAAAACTGGAGTACTGCATGTAGGCGCGCTCGACCTGTTCTTCTATGGTCTCATAACGTGGTGGGATCAAACCTGTGAGGTTAAAATTCACACGCTCTGATGCACTGAATGCACTGCCCTTATTGAGAAGAGGTGTTTCTAATAAAGAGGGGCCGGAATGGGGAATGTACAAAGCATTTTTAGCTGCTTTATCGGTCATTGTAATCTAGTCCTGTCAGGCTGACGTTGGGTTAAAAGGTAAGCGGCAGCCCGTAATTTCAGACTGCCAGAAAATAATCGCGCTAGTATAGACATGTTTATGCGAGGCATTGCTCCGACCTTTCGCAAATAATGTGAAATACTTAGAAAATCTCTTCCGCCGAATGAGTAGACTCGTCTACGCCGTTATTGCTCTCTTTGATTTCACTTTCAGCGACATACACTTGTGGCTCGGTGCCCTCCACAAAGTATTCAAACATGGCGGTTTTGTCTGCGCGCTCAGTTAACTTGCCAGTGTTTTTGTCGATCCTTACGGTGACCAAATCTGTCGGCATGGGCATAGACTTTTCAGCAACCCCGTTTAAGGCAACTTGCATAAACCTTATCCAAGCGGGTTGTGCTGCCACCGCACCAGATTCGGTTTCGGCCATGGCGTTACCAATGTAATTAAATTTTTCCGGATTTTTATTCACTAGGTTCTGATTCCGACTGGCTCGTCCCAGACGACGGTTGTTGTCGTCAAAGCCAACCCATGTAGTGGCCACGAGATCGGGTGTGAAACCACTAAACCAGGTATCGCGCACGTCATTGGTTGTGCCGGTTTTGCCGGCTACATCGTCGCGCTGTAAGAGTAAGGCAGTGCGCCATCCGGTGCCTCGATTGTCCCAAGCGCCATTAATGCTCACCGCCGAATGCATCATTTCAGCCACCAAATAAGCATTTTCTGCGCTGATAACACGAGGTGCCGAACGTTTCGCCACAGGTTTATGATGGCTCGTGGGCAGCACGCCAAACTCTGCCGCCAATAAAGCTTCGGCGTCAGTGTGCGTATTGGGCGAAGATGCCGTTGTGTCTTCGCAAGGATCACAGGCCCATAGTGGATCGGCTTCCCACAGCACCTTGCCGTAATCATCTTCGATACGTTGAATAAAATGCGGTTGAATTAAAAAACCGCCATTAGCGATGGTCGCCATGGCCGTTACCACTTCTAGTGGCGTGTGCGACCCAGAGCCCAAGGCCACGGTTTCATCGTTTGGTATGTCACGTTTATCAAAGCCAAACTGACTAAGGTGTTGAATAATCTTGTCGAGCCCCAAGGCTCTGACCAAGCGCACTGACACGACGTTTTTAGACTTGGTCAAGGCAACACGTAAGCGAATTGGTCCATCATATTCTGGTGGCGAGTTCTCTGGTCGCCATGCGGTACCAGTGCCCGCTTCCCATTGTGTAATGGGTGCGTCATTGATGATACTCGCCAAAGTATAACCATGCTCCAATGCCGCGGAGTAGATAAACGGTTTAATGTTTGAACCTACTTGGCGCTTTGCCTGCGTGGCACGATTGAACTGACTTTGATAAAAACTGTAGCCACCGACAACTGATTGCACGGCACCATTATGCGGATTTAGGGCGACCAGCGCGCCACTAGCTTGCGGATATTGCGCCAATTGCCAATGCTGATCATCTTCACGTTGTCTGATCAGTATTAAGGCTCCCGCTTGCACAATATCACTGGCCTGTTTGGGTTCAGGGCCTTGTTTGTTATCGTTGATAAACGGGCGAGCCCAATCTAGCCCATCCCAATCGATAGTGCGATACACGCCATCTTTATCAAATACTTTGATATCTGACTCATTCACCTCAACCACGATGGCAGCATGCAGCGTTTCATAGGTGGGGAAATCATTTAGCAAAGTTAACATCTGTTGCTCTGACCAAGCGTTTTGTGGCTGACTACTTATCTCGTCGCTGGCAGGTTTTGCTGTTTTATCTTTACCTCCCCATAGCTGTCTTACGGGTCCATGGTAGCCATGTCGTTCATCATAGTCGTGTAAGTTACGTTGTACTGCTTTTTGCGCCGCCACCTGCAAGGCCGAGGGAACAGTGGCAAATACTTGATATCCCCCGGTTTCGGCTTCCTCTTTGCCATAAATTTCAATCATTTCGTTGTAAATCAAATCGGCCAGATACGGGGCGTCTAACTCAATTTCGGCGCCATGTTTTACCGCGGTAATAGGTTGATTCACGGCTTCGTCAAATTCGCTTTGTGTGATGTAACCCTCGTCCAACATCCGCAACAGGACGATACGTCTTCTGACTACTGCACGGTCTGGGCGACTGATAGGATTCAGTACCGATGGTGCTTGTGGCAAACCAGCAAGGGTGGCGATTTGTGCCAGTGTAAGTTCGTTGAGGGTTTTCCCGTAATAGACTTGTGCTGCCGCGCCAAATCCGAAGGCGCGATGACCTAATTCGACTTTATTCAAATACAATTCTAATATTTCATCTTTACTCAGAAGCTGTTCCATGTGCCAAGCGATGATTATTTCGCGAATTTTGCGAATATAGGTTTTATCTCGCGTTAGAAAAAAGTCACGGGCCATCTGCATGGTTAAGGTACTGCCGCCCTGTCCTTTCTCGCCAGTTAAAACTAAATTAACCAATGCGCGTAGCATGCCGATAGGATCTACACCGGGATGATCGTAAAACCGGCTATCTTCAGTGGCTAAGACCGCCTCGATGAGTTTAGGTGGCACTTCCGACAAATTTAGTGGGATGCGTCTTTTTACGCCATACTGAGAAATGAGATGACCATCTTGTGTATAAATGCGCATAGGGGTTTGCAGACGTACATCTTTTAATACGTCAACACTGGGCAAATCGGAACGGATATAAAAATAGGTACCTAACACAAGGGCTAGGCCTAATAAAGACAAGGCAATAATGCTGATAATGGCTGGTTTTATATACTTCACAGGTTCAGGATACCAAGGTGTCATCAAAAAAATGACTTACATTTTATACCTATGTACGCTTATCAGATCCATTAATTACAATTTTTTAAGTAATAATGCTGGCGAAATGATTAATTTATTGTTGCGGAATGTAATGTGTTGAAAAACCTATTTAAAAAGAAAACCCAACAAATGATCGGTTTGGATATCGGGTCACGCTTTGTCAAGGCGGTAGTACTTGAACAGTCCAATGGCCGTTACACTTTGCAGGCCTACGCTTGCGAGCCCATCATAGGCAATGCCTTTGCTGAACGCGAAATCAAAGATTTTGAGGCGGTTAGTCAAGCCTTGAAAAAAATAAAGGCCTCGTTGAAATCGAAAAACAAAAGCGTTGCCATTGCCGTATCGGGCTCCACGGTGCTGAATAAGATTGTTTACATGGATCCCGGCCTCACGGATTATGAATTGGAAAGCCGTATTCAATTGGAGGCCGATAGCTTAATCCCCTATCCCTTGGAAGAAGTTTACATTGATTTTGAAGAAGTGGGTTCAGCAGAAACCAGCAATAACAAAGTCGAAGTCTTATTAAGTGCTGTACACAAAGATATTATCGATCGCCGCATTACGCTGCTTGGTGAAGTGGGTTACGAAGCCAAAATAGTCGACGTAGAGAACTACGCCTTAGCTGCAGCCTTTAGCCGTTTTGGTGCACCAGCAGATGATACTACGCATTACTGCCTAAACATTGGTGCGACCTACCTGCAACTGTGTGCAGTAAAAAATGGCTCGGTGGTCTACACCAAAGACCACAGTTTCGGCCTCGACAGCTTAATTCAAGACTTAGTGATGTTATACAATCAAGAGCGCGCCTTGATTGAACAGCAGTTGCAAAACAACACCCTGCCTGATAACTGGAAGCTCGACTCCTACCCTGTTTTTCTGGCCAATTTACAGCAACATATCAATCGCGCATTACAGGTGTATATAAGTGCAACTGGCGCGCAACGCCCTACGGCCATTTCAATATGTGGCGGTGTGTGTCATGTGGCCAGTATTTGTGAAGATTTAGCCAGCGACTTGGGCATAGGTGTCGAACTGTTTAATCCTTTTGCCGAGATGCAACTCAGCGATGGTGTGCCGCAAAATTCGATTGCGCATTTTGCACCGCAATTGGCGATTGCCGCCGGACTAGCGAGTAGGAGTTTTAGTTCATGGCACATATAAATTTATTGCCCTGGCGTGATAGTCAGCGGGCGGAACAAAAACGCCAATACCTGACCATGTTGGCTGGTATTGCGATTGTCGGTTTTGGTTTGATGTTTGGCGTAGGCACCATTGTTGAAACCTTGATTGGCAATCAAAATTTCCGCAATCAATATGTAGAAACTCAAATCACGGTGCTTGATGCGCAAATTGAAAAAATAAAAGACATCAAGAAGGACAAACAGGCCATCGAACAAAGAATGGCTTTAATCGAACAACTTGAAGCCAGCCGTAATGCTGTGCCTAGAGTATTGGATGAACTAGTGAAATTGGTACCACCTGGCTTATCATTTCGCAGTTTTAAACGCCATGGCAATCACATTGAGATCTTAGGGGTGAGTGAGTCAAACAACCGCCTCGCTGACTTCATGCGCCAATTAGAACAGTCAGAGGTTTTCAGTAGTGGCGAGTTGTCGTCGATAAAGGCGGATACCTCAGCCCTAGAAGCTGTCAGTGATTTCAAATTGACTTTCACCATTAACCCAAGTGTTGCGCCTGATTTCTCTGCACCAGAGGGGGCGAGCAAACCATGAAATTTGATGTCAATAAACTCAAAGAAATTAACGATCTCGACTTTGAACAGGTAGCGGTATGGCCCTTTGAAGTTAAAACTGTGGTGGCGGCCTTTGTGGCGATTATCGGTTTAGTTGGTGGCTACTACGGTTTAGTTAAAGATAAGCTACCCATCTTAGAAGCAGCCCAGCAACGTGAGGTTGAGTTAAAAGCTAACTATCAAACCAAGTATCGCATTGCGGTTAATTTGAATGCCTATGAAGAGCAATTGGCCCGTTTGCAATCGGACTTTTCATCGATGCTGAAGTCCTTGCCTACCAGCAATGAAACACCAGGCCTACTCGACGACATCACCTTGGTTGGCACCTCTGCAGGCTTAACGTTCAGGTTGTTAAACTGGCAGCAGGAAGTGCCTAAGGAATTTTACACTGAGCTGCCCATTCAGATGGAAGTGACTGGCGGGTATCATAACTTCGGGCAATTTGCCTCAGAGATTGCCGGTTTACCGCGCATTGTTACTGTGCATGATTTTGAAATCACCCAAGAAGCGAACACATTAAAACTCAAAGTACAGGCCAAAACGTACCGTACTGGGATGAATGATGTGTCGACTGCGCAAAGTTTGGCAAGTCAGCAGGGGCGCAAATAATATGAGAGTCTTAGCATTAACGTCATTAGTAGCATTGTTGTGTGGATGTGAAGCAAAGGTCGATGATTTACAAGTTTTTGTCGCCGAAGTAAAACAAACCACGCCGGTCAGTATTGAACCCTATCCTGAGTTCAGCAGCAAACCATTGTTTGTCTATTCTGCCCAAGAATTACGCAGTCCTTTTCAACATCCTCGCAACATGGGGGTAGAAGTGCAGGTGGCATCACAACCGAATTGTGCACAACCTGATTTCAAGCGGGCTAAAGAGCCATTAGAAAAGTTTGGTATTGATGCGTTATCCGTTACCGGCGTGTTTACATCAAATGGCAAAAAATGGGCTTTAATACAATCTAATACCGGGAGTTTGTTCAAAGCGACGGTAGGCAACCATTTGGGATTGTTCTTTGGTCAAATTAATAATATCAATAACGGCACAGTTTCGTTTACTGAAATGCTGCCCGATGGTGCTGGCTGTTGGCAGAAAAAGCAAGCTACTCTCACCATGCTTTCGAAGGCAGGAGAAAATAATGTCTGAGCGCTACATTTTTAACAAAAAACTTAACCGTACCAATCCTATTTTGTATTGGCTTTTTGGCTCAGCTGTATTGCTTTTCACCTGGAGTGCGATTGGTCAAGAATCTCAAGTTGCACTGGTTGATCCAGAGGCGAAAGCGGCTGAGATGTACACCTCAACGCTCACCGATATTCAGTTCAAGCGTTTGGCCAATGGTGCGGCGCAAACCACCTTGACCTTCGACAACAGCAATTTTCAACTGCAGCTAGCACAAAAAAACGCCAAGTTAATTTTGTCCTTGCCGGCTACCAAACTAGCCGAAGGGCAGCTGTATAAACTTGACGTGCTCGATTTTGCTACGCCTGTTAGTCAGGTAGAAACCTTCCAAGGCGACAAATCCAGCCGAGTAGAGTTTGCCTTGCAAGACAAAATCACGTTTTTGCATCTGAAAGACAATAACACCTTGGTCATCGATATCGAAAAAGCGACCGCAACAGACAGCAGTGCAGCGGCACAGAATTTTGCGGGGGCGCCAATATCCTTAGATTTTCAAGATGTGCCAGTACGCCAAGTTCTGCAAATCATTGCGCAGGTAAATGGTTTCAACTTAGTCACCACCGACACGGTCACGGGTAACGTCACCATCAGTCTGTCTGGCGTGCCTTGGGATCAAGCATTAGACATGATCTTGAAAATTAAAGGTCTCGATAAACGTTTAGAGGGCAATATATTACTCATTGCACCAACAGAAGAACTGACCGCTCGTGAAACACAGCAGCTGCAGGCAAAACAACAGGTTGCCGAATTGGCTCCGTTGATCTCAACCAATGTTCAGATCAACTATGCAAAAGCATCAGAAATGGCGGTTATTTTAAAAAATGCAGACAACACAATACTGACTCCACGTGGCACAGTGGCAGTAGATGAGCGCACCAACACATTATTGTTACGGGATACACAAGCCTCTATTGACGAAGCAAAAGCACTGGTAACGGCTTTGGATATCCCCATTAAGCAAGTGCTGATTGAGTCAAGAATGGTGACTGTGCGTGACAACGCAGGCGAGCAATTGGGTGTACGTTGGGGTTTCAGTGACCGTCAAGATGACAATGGTATTTCTGGTTCTTTAAATGGCGCTGAAACTATTGCTGGCGGCACTATCCCTGCTTTGGCCGACCGTTTGAACGTTAACTTACCCGTCGCCAACCCAGCAGGACGCATCGGTTTGCAAGTTGCAAGACTAGTTGATGGGACTATTTTGGACTTGGAATTGTCGGCCCTAGAATCAGAAAATAAAGGCGAAGTCATTGCCAGTCCACGCATTACTGTGGCCAATCAACACGAAGCCTATATCGAACAAGGTACAGAAATCCCTTACGTGCAATCTACATCTAGTGGCGCAACGTCGGTGGAATTCAAAAAAGCGGTATTAAGCTTAAAAGTTACACCGCATATCACACCTGATAACCGGATCATCCTTGATTTAGTTGTCACACAAGATACACGCGGTGAAACTGTCTCAACCTCTACGGGGCCAGCGGTTGCCATTGATACCCAAGAAATCAGCACACAAGTGCTAGTTGAAAATGGTGAAACCATCGTACTGGGCGGTATATTTCAACAAACTACCGCAGATGACGTATCGAAGGTGCCACTCTTAGGAGATTTACCGGTGCTTGGACATTTGTTTAAAAATACCTCTGTTATCAGTGAAAAACGTGAACTACTGATATTTGTTACACCAAAGATCCTGACGGACAGTCTGCGCGTCAAATAATCTGCGCTGACGAAGGAGAAACCTTTTCTTCAGCACCTGAAAAAGCTGCCTAAGCGTATGATTAGGCAGCTTTTTTGTATCTAGTTTAACAAAGCTTGCAAATTTCACGCTAAAACTGAGATAATCGCGCCCTCGAAATTTAAACGAGGTCTGGTTAATCCATATTAGGGTAGCCGCACAAACCATCTCTAGCCCCTAAATAAACATAATTGTGAATAAAGCATAACATGGCTGAAAAACGTAATATCTTCTTAATAGGTCCCATGGGCGCAGGTAAAAGCACCATTGGTAGACACCTTGCAGATGAACTCCATCTAGAATTCTATGACTCCGACCAAGAAATTGAAAAGCGCACAGGTGCTGACATTGCTTGGATATTCGACCTCGAAGGAGAAGAGGGCTTTCGCATTCGTGAAGAAAACATCATCAACGAATTAACCGATAAACAAGGCATCGTATTAGCCACAGGCGGTGGTTCAGTTGTTAGCAAAGCGGTACGCAACAGGCTGTCAGCGCGCGGTATTGTAGTTTACCTGCAAACTACTATTGATAAACAAGTTGCCAGAACCCAGCGTGACAAACGCCGTCCATTATTGCAAAACGATGATCCTGAGAGCGTTTTGCGACGTCTGGCAGAAGAACGCAATCCGATGTATGAAGATGCGGCAGATTATGTGGTTGATACCGACGACCAAAGTGCCCGTGCTGTGGCAAACCAAATTATTGAGAAAATCGGTCTTTAATCATTACCATTGTTAGTTCGAGGGCTGCGCTTATGACAACACTAAACGTTGAGTTGGGTGAGCGTAGCTACCCCATTTTTATTCAGGCTGATTTACTCAGTCAAACTGATTTACTCAAACCCTTTCTAAAAACAGCCAATGTGGTGGTGGTCACGAACGATGTGGTCGAGCCGCTTTATTACCCGACTTTGCTCAACGCTCTCGGTGGCTGTAAGGTACAAAAAATTGTCATTCCTGACGGTGAAGCACACAAAAATCTGCATACGTTTGAAAGCATTATTTCTCAGTTACTCAGCATGTCAGCTGCACGAGATACAACACTCATCGCACTTGGCGGCGGTGTAGTGGGAGACTTAACAGGTTTTGTCGCAGCAAGCTTTCAGCGCGGTATGCCGTTTATTCAAATTCCAACAACCTTACTGGCACAAGTTGACTCATCTGTTGGCGGCAAAACGGCCGTCAATCATCCCCTTGGGAAAAATATGATAGGTGCTTTCTATCAACCCAAGGTGGTGTGTATCGATTCCACTACCCTTAACACCCTACCTGAAAGAGAATTTTCCGCAGGTATGGCAGAGGTGATCAAATATGGGGTGATCTACGATGCAGCGTTTTTTACTTGGTTAGAGGAGAGTGTCGCAGCAATCAGCGCCAAACAGCCCGACGCTCTGCAATACATGATTGCTCGTTGTTGTGCCATCAAGGCTGAAATAGTCTCTTTGGATGAGAGAGAGTCTGGGCTTCGTGCTTTGTTAAATCTTGGCCATACCTTTGGCCACGCCATTGAGGCTGAGCAAGGTTATGGTAATTGGTTACATGGCGAAGCCGTTGCAGCAGGCATTGTTCTTGCTAGTACCGTAGCAACTAAGATGAATTGGCTGCAATCGTCAGAAAACCGACGTATTCAACTTTTATTGGAACGCTTCGATTTACCCACCAGCGCGCCAACAGAGATGAACTACGACCGTTTTATGCAGCACATGCGGCACGACAAAAAAGTCCAAGCTGGACAACTTAATTTTGTCATCCCCACTGGCATTGGCTCAGCTAAAGTCACCAGTGATATTCCTGACGAGGTGCTGCGCGCCATTCTTGCTTAGTGTGAAGGGTATTGCTTTATCAGCAATATGTAACATTTTGAGCACGAGATTTTTATGGCAGCATCAGACCTACAGAAGCGAGTCGAGTATCTAGTCAGTTTCTCCTCACAATTAATCTTTGTGTGTGGCAGTGGTGCGCGCCAATCACAAGTCCTCAATGCCTTTTTAACCGAACAAACCGATAATGTTGAAGTGGCCATACTCAGTGCAAGCACCACCACGCCCTTAGCGAGCTACCGAGAAAAAATATACCGACAGCTTGTAAGTGCACATGAGCGCGTCAATTTTTCACTGCCCTTAAATCAATTATTGGTGCCACTTAATCAGCATGATGGCCCCGTTTTGATCAGCATCAGTAAAGCAGAAAACTTACCTAAACAACTGCTCAAAGAACTATGGGAAGTTGTACTGCAAAGTCGCTTTGCCAACAATAAACAATTGCTCAATGTGCTGTTATTTGCGGATGAATCCTGGGCGAAGTCAGCTAAGAGTAGTCTAACTAGCAGATCAGGTGAAAAGCCCGTGTTACTTAACAGTGCCGAAGCCATTCAAGCTTTGCAACATGCCGCTGGCTCTGAACTGGATAAAATGATTTTGGCCAAACGCAAACAATTTGCCCAGCGCATGCAGCAACGGGGCGAAAAGCCAGTGTCTGCAAAGCCGCTAAGCCAAAGAAAATGGCTGCTTGGCAGCTTATCTGCATTATTCATCGCTATATTTACTGGGATGCTGGCTTATTTGTACGCTGAACAGCTCACCGAGTATTACTTAAACAGCACGACCAATAGCCCCAGTGCATCAACAGCTAAACCGTTAGCGCCGGCCGATGGTGAAATACTAGAACCTCAACCAATAGATGAGCCAAGGGTGAATGCTCAAGGTAAAACAGCAGTTGCAGGATCACAGATTGATGTTCAGCAGGAGCAAAATGTCGTCGTAGAAAAAACGCTTTCGAGTCCTGACCCTTTGGTCACTGACTGGCAAAGCGCCATCAATAAAGTCGATGAAAATGCCAGCAAGACCTTAGAAGTTGGCAGCTTTGGATCTGAAAGAATAAACGAAACGTCATCTAGACCTGACAACATGGCTGTAGCTGCTGAACCTGTTCCAACACCAAACGTTGAAATATTCTCCATGTCTGCGTCGCCGGTTTTACCTCTCGATAATAAGGCCATTGAGGCGGTAGCTCAGTCTGATGGCGTGGTTGAACACACGCCTACCCCAGCCTCGATAAGCGCTGTTGATTCAGCTTTCCCAGCCTTATTGGCACGACATGCTGGGGAATATGTGATCCAGTTGTCAGCCATGCATGATGTGCAGAGCATTGACGAGATTAAAGGTAATGTAGCGCCCAGCAACGCTTACTGGCAGTATCAAACCATTCGGTTTGGTGGTGATTGGTGGGTACTGTTATACCAACAATTTTATCCAAGTCTGGATGTGGCAAGGCAAGCAATCTCGCAATTACCCCTAGAGCTGCAAAATCTTCAGCCTTTTGTTAAATCAGTTCAACAAGTGCGTCAAGAAATTAACCTAACAACGCCATAAGTCCTTGGCGTTTCTAGCTCAGCTCGTTACAATTCTGCACGCATTGCAAATGCGCTTTAGTAGGTTTGCGCTGCGATCCCTAACTAGCAAAAAATCACAATAATAAAGCTGAGGTAGTGAGTGGCGAAACAACAAAGCCCAACGCTAATGCGTTCAGCGCTAAAGTGGGCGGGCGGAAAAAAGAAGCTGGTTGGCGACATCAGACGACTGATACCGAAGCAAACACATACCAGACTGATTGAACCCTTTGTCGGAGGCGGTTCGGTTTTTTTAAACCTCGATTTTGACGAATATTTGTTGATTGATAAAAACCACGACCTGATCAATCTATTCAATACAATCAAACAAGACGCACAACGATTTATTCACGCAGCCAAACATTATTTCAAGCCAGAATTTAATCTGGCCGCGGCTTATTACGCTTTACGCGCTGAATTTAACCAGACAGTCGATCCATTTCACCGCTCGGTGTTATTCCTGTATTTAAATCGCCATGGTTACAATGGCTTATGTCGTTACAACAAAAGTGGCTTCTACAATGTACCTTTTGGCCAATATCTAAAACCTTACTTTCCAGAGGCTGAACTCAACTTTTTTGCCACCAGAGCGCAACGTGCTGAGTTCTTGCAAGGAGATTTCAGCGAAGCCTTTAAACGCGCGCAAACAGATGACGTTATCTACTGTGATCCACCCTATTCCCCCCTCGAACAAACGTCGAATTTTACAGCCTATTCTGGTCATGAATTTGGTGCTCAACAGCAGCATGAATTAGTTGCTTGCGCACTTCGAGCAAGAGAGCAAGGCATAACAACCTTGATTTCCAACCATGATGTGAAATTTACCCGAGAATTATATAAAGATGCGAACAAACTTAAAGTGTTAAAAGTACAACGCTCCATCAATAATCAAGCTCATGGACGCGTTAAAATAGATGAACTACTCGCCCTGTATCATCGTTAATCAATGTTTGTTTTATGCACTTGGCACTACGTAACGCACAATAGACACCAGTAGCAAAATAAACAGCAAAACAAAAACCACACCAACAACGACGTAAGGCACAACAGAATTTTGCTGGAAATCACGCTCGCGGTTTTTTGCGCTTTGCACACCAAAAGCACTCGCGGCCACACTCAATATGATATCAATAATCGATGGCTTGGGCGGTTTATCGCTCACGTTGATGTTAGGCGGTGGGTTTGTCTTTGGCTGTATCACTGTAACGAGATAACAGCTCTAAGAGGTCTAGATAATGAAATTGATAAGAACTGGATTGAGCGCTAAACCACGATGACCAGCTGACTTCGGCAACTTGACTGGTGGCACAACGGTTGATGGGATGGCTCATAGGCAGTTCGTTGACATACGTCATGCCTTGAGTACAACTGCAAAACACACTTCCTTCATTATTTGAAACATGTGCAAAGCCCAGCAGTGCAGCGGAAGCGCTGACGCCGAGTACTAATAACTGTTTTGAAATCCGCTTCATTGGGTTATCTGCATGTGACACATTTGCTTGCATTATACCTGAGTCAAGGACAACAACAACTGTTGACTCAAGGGCTTACCTGAATTTCATCGGAAAACTTAGGCAATTCAACGGAACGTAGCCGTAATTTAGCCATATAAAAATGGCGACTAAAGCGTCGCCATAAGACTCATAACTAGGAGTGGATGCTTAGAAACTGGTACCCCAACTCACCACGAAGTTAGTATCATCGCTACCTGATTCCTTGTCAGCTTGAGAAATGCTGAACGTGAAATCACCTTTACCGATATCAACTTGGAAATGGCCATAGTCAGATTCGCTGGTGGGTGTATCAAAGTCATAATACCCATAAGTCAGACCCAAGGTATATTCATTGGGCAATTCAAAGCCATAACTGACGCTGTAATAAAGGTCACCCGTACCAAAAGGCGCATCATTGTCTGCATCGCTATTGATGGTGTAAGACACACCAAAACCTAAATCACCAAAACTACCTTTGAAATATAATTCGCCAAAGTTACTGTCTTCGTAACCCGTTGAAGGGTAGTAGTAATAGACATAACCAACATCGTAACCAAAACCTTCAGACTCACCGCTGTAACCTAAGTAAAAGTCAACTTCAGCGCCTTTGGCGTCAGAGGTTTCATCCGTCCAATCGATAGTACCTACCCAAGTGCCTGCGTATACACCACTCTCGTTGGAGTAGTCTAAGCCACCTGAAATTGAGGGTGCGTTGCCGCTTTGAGTCACGCCGCGCCATAAGTAGTTACTCGTCGCACCAAAATTGGCACTGACTTCTGCTTGGGCAATTTGACTGAAACCAGCAGTGGCAAGCAATGCTGACGCGATAACACTCAGTTTTAATGTTTTCATGTGTGTACTCCAGTTTTATTTATAATAATTTCAGTGGCTTAACAGCTTTCTGTCGTCAATTTATAATTTTTGTGATGCAAGTAATGCAAATCTAATGCCTAAAATATTTAAAATGCCGAACACAAAATATCTAAGTTAAGTTACTGTTTTTTATTTATATTTTTTTGCAATCCACATTAACTGCTTTCTTCCGTGCAATAACAGACTAGCATACTGCACCAAATTAGCACTTACGCATTCATTAGGTGCAATCGCGCCACTGTTGTCAGTGTGGAATTTTCGGTACAGTACACTTTTTGCTAGCTAGGATGGATATGTCGGATTATTTGCTTGCCCCTTCGATTTTATCAGCAGATTTCGCCCGCTTAGGTGAAGATGTGGATGCGGTATTGGCTGCAGGTGCGGATATTGTGCATTTTGATGTGATGGATAATCACTTTGTGCCTAATTTAACCTTCGGTCCAATGCTGTGCAGTGCGTTACGCCACTACGGCATTACAGCACCGATTGATGTGCATTTGATGGTGGAGCCAGTAGATAGTTTGATAGAAAGCTTTGCTAAAGCAGGGGCCAGCTACATCAGCTTCCATCCAGAGGCCAGTAAACACGTGGATCGTAGCCTACAACTCATTCTCGATCATGGCTGTCAGGCAGGCTTGGTTATCAACCCTGCCACGCCCTTGTCTGTACTTGACCATGTAATGCACAAACTTCATCACATCCTGTTAATGTCAGTCAATCCCGGTTTTGGCGGGCAGGCATTTATTCCGCAAAGCCTGAGCAAGCTAAAGCAAATCAAGTCACGCATCATAGAATCTGGCTATAACATTCGATTAGAAATTGACGGGGGCGTAAAAGTCGATAATATTCGCGCCTGCGCTGAGGCAGGTGCCGACATGTTTGTCGCGGGCTCAGCGATTTTTAACCACAAAGATTATCATCAAGTAATCACTCAGATGCGCCAAGAGCTCGCTTTGGCCAGTAGCGATTTTTGTTAACGGTATTGACAGACACTCATCATGAATAAACCTATTGTACTTAGCGGCTGCCAGCCATCCGGACAACTCACCATCGGCAACTACATGGGCGCCTTGCGTCAGTGGGTTGATATGCAAGATGCCCATGAGTGTCTATACATGTTGGTTGATTTGCACGCCATTACCGTGCGTCAAGACCCCAAAGCACTTTATGAAGCTTGTTTAGATGGTTTAGCACTATACATCGCCTGTGGAATTGACCCGGCGAAAAGTACAATATTTATTCAGTCACACGTGCCCGAACACGCACAATTGGCTTGGGTGATGAACTGTTACACCCAGATGGGTGAGCTGAATCGCATGACACAGTTTAAAGACAAATCAGCAAAAAATATCAGTAATATCAATGTAGGTTTGTATAGTTACCCCGATTTGATGGCTGCCGATATTCTTTTGTATCAAGCGCAACGTGTACCGGTGGGAGAGGACCAAAAACAGCATTTAGAACTCACGCGCGATATCGCCACACGTTTTAATAATATCTACGGTGATACTTTTACAATTCCCGACCCATACATTCCTGAATTTGGTGCGAGGGTGATGAGCTTACAAGAGCCCACCAAAAAAATGTCGAAATCCGACGACAACCCTAATAATTTTGTGGGTTTATTGGAAGCACCAAAAACCATCAGCAAAAAAATCAAGCGCGCCATGACCGATTCTGATGAACAAGCCAGGATCTATTACGATGTGGCAGAAAAACCCGGTGTATCCAATCTACTGAGTTTGTTGTCTTGCGCAACAAATCAGTCTGTCGAGAGCTTAATGCCCGCATACGCAGATAAAATGTACGGACATCTGAAAACCGACGTGGCAGATGCAGTCGTGGCATTACTCGAGCCAATCCAGCAGCGCTATCAACAACTGCGTCATGATCGTGCAGAACTTGACCGTATTATGCGCGCTGGCGCTGAGCGAGCAAGCGCAAAAGCAGCGTTAACACTTGCCAAGGTTTATGCGGCTGTTGGATTTGTGCCACGGCCTTGGTAATTCAAACTCAATATCGTTTTTTTAAGCACTGCGTTGCATGTTGCTGTTAATTGATAACTATGACTCCTTCAGTCATAACTTGGCGCGCTATTTTGTAGAACTTGGCCAACAAGTGCTCATCAAACGTAATGACGAAATTAACTGCAGCGACATCACCATACTGCAGCCAGAGTATTTGGTTATATCTCCGGGCCCCTGTACCCCGAATGAAGCCGGTATTAGCTTACAGGCTATTCAACACTTCGCGGGTAAACTGCCGCTCTTGGGTGTTTGCCTTGGCCACCAAGCGATTGGCCAAGTATTTGGCGCACAGGTTGTCAGGGCCACCAATATCAAACACGGCAAAACCTCCTACGTCAGACACAGCGGTAGTCCCTTGTTCAAGCAGGTGAGCAACCCCTTTGTTGCCACTCGCTACCATTCACTGTTACTCGACCCCACAACCATCAGTGCTGAATTTAATGTCAGTGCGTGGACAGAGGAAATTGACAATACGCCAGAAGTCATGGCCATTGAGCACCGGACCTTGCCGCTTTGTGGAGTGCAATTTCACCCCGAATCCTTGCTTACCGAGCAAGGGCATCAAATTCTGGCTAACTTTTTAGCAATGAAACCACAAAACGCCTGAGCTATAAGGCTGTTGCAGTAGCACTGGAGCGCGATTCGTGCCATATTCCCTCTGAGCACTTAGGCTTAAAACTACAATAACAATAATCATATTCATGACCGACCAATTAACAATCCAACAAATTATCAAGCAACGTTTTCAAGCTTTTTTTCTTGACATCAAAGCCGCGCAATCGAGTCTCCAGCAGACCACCCAGCCTACTCTTACTGTGGTAGAACTTGAGCAGAGTAAAACGGCACGAAGTTTGTTACGGGTTGAGAAACAAGCCATCGTGGAAAAAAATCTCAATACTAAGCAGGCACAACACTATCTCAACGAAAATCTAGAACGCCTCAATAAAGCGGTTGAAGCAAGGCTAGTAGAAGAATTAAAAGATACCGAGAACCTCTATCGAAAAGTGATCGGCATCGATGAAGCGTTACCTGAATTATTAGATTTTATTAATGTAAAAGCGGCGACGATTTCCAAAATCGAATTGCTGGCGACCCAGGTTCCTTGGTTTTATCAAGACATCACAAAACTCGTTAATCAGCCGAAGTATCGAAGAATCGACAGCAAAGGCCGAGTCATCCTAGTCGACAACTTGCGTGTTGCGCTGAGCATGTTTGGCATTGAAAATTTAAATCCCGTGGTTGTGTCGTTGGCGCTCAGGCGTTGGTTGCCACAGATCACCGATCCTTATCCGCAAATTAAGTTACGTATCTGGGAAGAAGCGCTAGCAACCAGTATTGTTGCCAGAAAACTGGCTGCCATCAGTAAGGTTAATGAAAATCAGGCATTTGCCTTGAGCATGTTTCATGTGGTCGGCACTATTGCTGTGGTACGTTTGTATTTCAGGTTGTTTGATACGGTGCAAAGAGAAGCACTCATTGAAGCACAACAGCAACAGCAACACGAACAACATGCAGCCTTGAGTCAGCTGCGTCCGTCAGGTGATTTTTTAAATTCACTCATCGATGGGAATGCCATGGGTGTCAGTGCTGCGTTGATCAATCGAATGGATCTTAAACGACTGTTTATTGCCAATGCCATGGAAGAGATTGCCACTCATGCCAGCAGTGATGATTTCTCTGAACTCGCCCAAGTGGTTTTGCAAGCGCGGGGTTATGCGAGGTACCGTTTATTAAAAGCATCGCAGCTTATTAATGAGCAAGAATCGAAGGATTATGTTCGCAGTTTGCACTTGCCCAAAGGCGCATTACAGGCACTCAAATCCACCGATATTCGTACTTTAAACTTCACCGTGGCGCAAAACTAAAAATTTTTTTTAGCATATTCATGCATTTTACCTTTTCTCCCTTATTTATCAGGGCAGTATCAGGTGCAATGGGCATCGCCAGACAAGTAGAACACCTCAGCTATGCACGACCTTAAATAGTTATGCACATTTCCTGCAAATTTACAGCAACTCCTTTAAAAATAAGGCTTTGCTAGGTTTCACAGTGCAGACAGAAGGTTAAAATCCTGTAATACTACGCTTCTTTTTTCACCAGCAAGTTGTCACTTAAAGGTAATGTTATGAATGTAACCCGCGACTTATTTAACCAAGTAATGGTCCCTAACTATAATCCAGCTGCGATGATCCCCGTGCGTGGACTCGGCTCAAAAGTGTGGGACCAGTCGGGCAAAGAATACATAGATTTTGCTGGCGGCATTGCGGTGAATGCCTTAGGCCATTGCCATCCAGCATTAGTGGCCGCGTTAACTGAGCAAGGTCAAAAGCTTTGGCATTTGAGCAATGTATTAACCAACGAACCCGCCTTGCGTTTAGCCAAGAAACTCGTCGACGCGACATTTGCTGACAAAGTGTACTTTGCAAACAGTGGCGCAGAAGCCAACGAAGCCGCCCTGAAATTAGCACGTCGTTATGCTTTAGATGTGTACGGCGAGCACAAGAGCCAAATCATTGCCTTTAAACAAGGCTTCCATGGCCGTACCTTTTTTACCGTTACTGTAGGTGGACAATCGACTTATTCAGACGGCTTTGGTCCTAAACCGGGTGGCATTGAACACGTTGATTACAACGACTTGGCCAGTTTAGAAGCCCTAATGTCTGACTCTACCTGTGCGGTCATGATGGAACCCTTGCAAGGAGAGGGCGGTATTATTAGCCCGTCTGATGACTTTGTGCGTGGCGTGCGTGCCTTGTGTGATAAATACCATGCCTTATTGATTTTTGATGAAGTACAGGCCGGTGTTGGCCGTACCGGTGAGTTATATGCCTACATGGGCCTTGGTGTTGTGCCAGACATTCTCACGACAGCTAAAGCCTTAGGTGGTGGTTTCCCGATTGGCGCCATGTTAACCACGGCCAAAATCGCTGAACATCTAAAAGTCGGCACACATGGTAGTACCTATGGTGGCAACCCGCTTGCTTGTGCGGTTGCTGAACGTGTTATAGACATTATTAACACCCCAGAAGTATTAAATGGCGTTAAGCATAAAGAGCAGCTTTTCCGCCAAGGTCTCGAAAAAATTAATCAGAAATATCAATGTTTTAAAGAAATTCGCGGCTTGGGTTTGTTACTCGGTTGTGCATTAAATGAAAAATTTGCTGGTCGTTCACGTGATTTCCTGGTGGCAGCCGCTGATGAACAACTCATGTGTTTGATTGCCGGTGCCAATGTTATTCGTTTTGCGCCTTCATTGATCATTCCTGATGAAGACATCGCTGAAGGTCTAGTTCGCTTTGAACGGGCTGTGGCCAAAGTTGTGGCTGGTTAAGCACCAAAAGAGAATGCGAACATGAAAATCATCCGCCCCATTCAACGCGATGACTTTGCCTCGCTACTGGATATTGCCCATGAGTCTGGAATTGGATTTACTTCACTTCCGGTTAATGAAGATTTGCTGCGCAGCAAAATTGAATTGTCGCAGCAGTCTTTTGCTAAAAAATTAAGCGCCCCCTGTGACGAAAGTTATTTGTTTGTCATGGAAGATACCGAGAGCAAAGAAGTAGTGGGCACCAGTGCCATTGCTTCTACGGTAGGCCTTGATGATGCATTTTATCATTACCACTTAAGCAAAGTAGTGCACGCCTCACGTGAACTAAACATCTACAACACCGTCGATATTCTCACCTTGTGTAATGACTACACTGGCGTTTCTGAGATCTGTACTTTGTTTTTACGTCAAAGTGCACGGGCAGGTCAAAATGGACGTTTATTATCGAAATTCCGTTTCTTGTTTATGATGGAACACGCCCAGCGATTCTCAGAAACTGTCATCGCCGAAATGCGTGGCATCAGTGATGAGCAAGGTAAATCACCGTTTTGGCAATGGCTCGAAGAACATTTTTTCTCAATGGACTTCCCCACTGCCGACTACTTAACGGGCATCGGTCAAAAGCAATTTATCGCCGAACTCATGCCAAAGTACCCTATCTACGTAAGTTTACTGAGCAAACAAGCTCAGGCGGTGATCGGTAAAGTCCATGAAAAAACGCGTCCCGCTTTGCAGATGTTAGAGCAAGAGGGCTTTATCTGTCGGGGCTACGTGGATATTTTTGATGCTGGCCCAACCGTTGAAGCCAACTTAAAACACATTAGAACAGCGCAAATTAGCTTAAAAATGCCGGTGGAAATCAATGACCGCATGGCTGAGCAAGGGCGTGAACATTTTGTGATTAATACCAAGATCGAAGGTTTTCGTGCCTTATGTTGCCGCCTAAATCACGATCAAGACGCAGACATCGTGCACATTAGCAAACAAGCTGCCGACGCCTTGGGCGTTGACTATGGCGACTCAATTCGTTTTGCGCCGACAACTTTTAGGACTTGATAATGAACCAACATACACATTTCATTGCTGGCCGTTGGGTGGCCGGTGAAGGTCACCCCATTGATTCCATTGATCCAGCCAAGAAACAAGTCATTTGGCAAGCACATAGCGCCAGCGCAGAGCAAGTTGACCAAGCTGTGTTAGCGGCGCGTAACGCCTTTCTCGCCTGGAGTGAACTCAGCTTTGAGCAACGTTTACTGATTGTTAAACGCTTTGCCGAACTACTAGCTAGCAACAAAGAAGCATTGGCCTTGACCATCGCCCAAGAAACAGGCAAACCCCTGTGGGAAACGGCGACCGAAGTGGCCTCGATGATAGGTAAGATTGGATTATCTGAAAAAGCCTATATGCAGCGCACGGGTGTAACCGAAAATCCCATGCCTTTAGGTAAAGCCTTCATTCGGCATAAACCCCACGGCGTGGTTGCCGTTTTCGGACCTTATAATTTTCCTGGGCACTTACCAAATGGGCACATCGTGCCTGCCCTCTTAGCGGGTAACACCGTAGTATTTAAACCCAGTGATTTAACCCCAGTAGTGGCGCAAAAAACCGTTGAACTATGGCAGCAAGCTGGCTTGCCAGCTGGTGTGCTCAACTTAGTGCAAGGTGAAGTGACAACCGGTAAAGCTTTGGCCGCTCATCCCGGTTTGGATGGGTTGTTTTTCACCGGCAGCTCGCGCACAGGTAAACTGCTGCACGAACAATTTGCTGGTCATCCCGGTAAAATTTTGGCACTAGAGATGGGGGGTAATAACCCACTTATTGTAAAAGATGTAACTGACATCAATGCTACTGTACATGACATTATACAAAGTGCGTTTGTCACGTCTGGCCAACGCTGCACCTGTGCACGTCGTTTATTTATTGCTAACAACGCCCAAGGCGATGCCATTTTAGCCAAACTTATTGACGTGACTAAACAGATTGTAGTGGGTCAATACGACGCTGAACCTCAGCCTTTTATGGGTGCCATGATTTCTAAACAGGCGGCTGCCATGATGGTCAGTGCTCAGCAGCAGTTGGTGGCAAAAGGCGCCACGGATTTAGTTGAACTCAAACATCTTGATCCAGAATCAGGGTTTGTGTCCCCCGGCATTTTGGATGTCACGGCCATGGTAAAAGCCATGCCCGACGAGGAACATTTTGGCCCTCTGCTAAAAGTCATCCGTTACGACGATTTTGATGCAGCGATTGATGAAGCGAATAACACCAGTTTTGGTTTATCAGCAGGCTTATTGGCTGACGCGGAAGCAGACTATGCACACTTCTACAAACGTATTCGTGCCGGGATTGTAAACTGGAACCGTCCCATTACTGGTGCCAGTGGCGCAGCCCCCTTTGGTGGCATTGGCGAGAGTGGTAATCACCGTGCCAGTGCTTTCTATGCAGCTGACTACTGTGCTTATCCGGTTGCTTCGGTGGAACTGGAAAAAGTCGAACTGCCTGCTAGCTTGAGTCCAGGCTTATTTATTTAACTTCAGATTGAGAACTTTGCTTTATGCACACCGACGTTAACGCATTATTTACCGAACTATGGCAAGACTATTTGCGCATTACACCTTCAGCCAAAAAAATCCATGCTCTGCTCGATAAATTCGAAACTCAGCATGGCAAAAGCCACGCTGAAATTGTCAACGATCACATTGCTTTGCGTACCTTCAACATCGACAAAATCAGCTTAGCTAAATTGGCAGCGCATTTTTTGGCGCTAGGTTATACCGAACAAGGTCAATATGATTTTGTACAAAAGAAGCTCAAAGCTAAGCATTTTGAACATCCCGATACCACGCTGCCCAAAGTGTTTATCAGTGAACTGTTAGTGGAAGAAATGCCCAACGACGTTCAGCAGATTATTCACAACATGGTTGACCAAATCGCCAACGATGCTGCCCAACAAACAAACTTTTTATATTCAGGCACCCATTGGCAAATTGCCAATCAAGACTACGAACGTTTAGTAGCGGAATCAGAATACGCAGCATGGATGTCGGTGTGGGGTTTTCGTGCCAACCATTTTACGGTGAGCGTGAATCATTTATCGCATTTTAATGAATTAGCCGACCTCAATACTGCCCTGAAGCAAGCAGGATTTGTGTTAAATCAAAGTGGTGGCGAAATAAAAGGTGGTCACGAGGTGTTATTAGCCCAATCTTCGACCATGGCCGACAAAATTGACGTGCAACTTGCTGATACAAAACGTGCTATTCCTAGCTGTTTTTATGAGTTTGCCCAGCGTTATGCCATGGCTGATGGCACACTTTATCAAGGCTTTGTTGCCGCTTCAGCGGATAAAATATTCGAAAGTACTAACGCCAGCATTACCATGTAAACAGTGGCTAAAGCCTGAAAATCGACATAAAAAAACCGCGCTAGGCGCGGTTTTTTTATAGACTTAACGTTAAATAGAAAACGATGAACCACAGCCACAGGTTGTCGTGGCATTTGGATTATTCACCAAAAAGCGTGAGCCTTCTAATCCCTCGGTATAATCCACTTTACCCCCCACTAAGTATTGCAAACTCATGGGGTCAACCACCAAGGTCACTTCATCTTTATCAATCGTGGTATCACCTTCATTGACTTTTTCGTCAAAGGTAAAACCGTATTGAAATCCAGAACAACCCCCACCAGTCACATAAACCCGTAACTTTAAATTTGGATTTTCCTCTTCCTGAACCAGAGCTTTCACTTTTTTGGCGGCAGCATCAGAGAATTCAATAGGAGAGAGTGCTTGTACCGACATAAATGGCCTCACAGAACAACATAACAGGATTGACTTAATTATCTAATACTTGACTATAATGGTCAACTATTCACTTGGATTTGATTGCACCCAGTTGAAACTCGACTGCAGATCACCTTTTTTACGGTTGAACTGATAGATTTCTGCATTGATGAGTACTCGCTCTGGCAAAAAGTTTTCTGGCAGTTGAATCTCCCCTTCTACCACTTGGAAATATTTGAAACCAAAAGTTAGACTCATGTTCTGATCCACGAGGAGATCTTTCAGCGCATATTGTTTGGCATTGCCTGCTTCGCTGCCGATCAACACAACATCTAAGGTACCTTTTAAGGTGTTATTTATTTTTTCACGTTGCATGAGCACAATTTCAAAACGGTAAGCGCGATCACTGAGTGACTTGCTAACATTGAAGGCATCGATCACAAAACCCTGCTGGCTTAACTCGGGTGCCATCACTTGCTGATAAAAGGCAATGTCTTGTTGCAAGGCCTTCTCCCGCTCTAAACCTTGCTTAATCTCTTCAAAGGTTTTTTGTTCTGACAATTTTGCTACTTCTAATTCAACTCTCAATACATTGTAATTCTGGCTGAGTTCGGCATTCTCTTTTTTGAGGTTTTGATTGGTTTGCTGCAAGGTGTTGAGTTGGCGTAATTGCAGTGCAGTAAAATAATGCCCACCTTGATAACCTAAGTAGGCGCTACCGAGGAGTGCTACTAGGATAATCAAGTAGCTACGAAACGCGCCAAATTTGTGTTTTAAGGTTTCAAATGTCACAACATCACTCGTACTAGCAGTAAAAATTAGACGGAAGTCTATCACTCACTGGTCTAAATGCGGGAATTTTGTGTTTAGCCCGATGCAAACTGAAAACTTATGATAAGCTGCAGATAACTACTTTCAAATCAACTGGTTATCATTGAGTGAAGCTAGCCGATTTTAGACAAGAACTGGCTCATCCGCGCACATCCTTTCAACTGTGTTTGTTAGGTATAGTTGGCGGTGTCAGTGCGGCCACGTTGATCATATTGTTCCGCCTGTGTATTGAATGGCTGCAGCTGTACTTTTTAAGTCAGATCGATCAGTTTTCGCAGCTCAACGATGTTGCCCGCTTATTCCTACCCATGGCCGCGGCGGCAGCCATTATTCTTATCGCCTATCTCACGGGTTTTAAACATTACCGAATGGGCATTCCCTTTGTCATTCATCGGGTAAAACATTATTTTGGACAAATGCCCTTTCGCACCAGCATCAACCAGTTTTTTGGTGGCGCTATTGCTATTGCAGCGGGTTTTTCAGTAGGTCGAGAGGGGCCTTCTGTGCACTTAGGTGCAGCGGGTAGCAGCTTTTTTGGCCAGTGGTTAAAACTGCCTTATAACAGTATTCGCATTCTCTCAGGCTGCGGCATCGCTGCTGGCATCTCTGCTTCATTTAACACGCCATTTGCTGCCGTTATTTTTGTTATGGAAGTGGTGTTACGTGAATACAAGATTCATATTTTTATTCCTATCATGTTGGCGGCAGCTTGCGGTAGTGTAATGACCCGTTTGGTGTTTGGCAGTTCCCATGAACTTGCGTTTATTCAATTCACGGAATTTAGTCACTTTATTTATCTCTATTTGGTGTTGTGTGGGATTGCCTTAGGTTGGTTGGCCTCGGTTTTCAATAACTCTTTAATGTATGTGATCAAAGGATTTCAGCGCTTTAACATGAGTAAACGTTTGTTGATTGCAGGGGCGATTACTGGGGTTGTTGGCTTCTATTTACCTGAGGCCTTGGGTGCCCACTTTGGCACGGCTGATGCGCTGATTTCTGACCAAAATCATCTGCTTTTATTGGCTATTTTAGTGGCTAAATTTCTATTAACTATTATTGCCATTGGCTTGGGTGTACCAGGCGGTATCATGGGGCCGGTTTTTGTCATCGGTATGTTTAGCGGGGCGTTGTTGGTTACTCCCCTCAGTCTCATCATGGGTAACAGTGCTGAACTTAGCGGTAGCTTTTCATTACTAGGCATGGCTGGTTTAATGGCCGCGGTCGTGCATGCGCCCTTGGCTGCCTTGTCTGCTGTCATGGAGCTGTCATTCAGCCCAGAACTGATTCTACCCGCTATCTTGGTGATTGTGCCGGCCTATGTCACGTCTACCCAGTTTTTAGGCAACAGCTCGATTTTTATCCGCCAACTGGATTACCAAAAATTACCCTACACTACCTCGCCAGTCATTGAATCCTTACAAAAAACCGGGGTTTTAGCGGTGATGGACACACAATTTAAGTTGTTTCCAGCGGTACAAACTGAGCAGATCTTGGCATTTTTACAAGCGTCTCCTACCCACCCTGTACTCCAGCAAGAAAACCTGGAAGGCAAGCAGCGCTTCACCCTTGTGCAGTTTGACCTCAGCTTAGGACGCGAATCTAAACCCTTGAGTCACACTGAAATAAAAGGGGTGAGTGATCAAGCGACGCTGGCCGAAGTCTATAGCTTGTTGCAAGCCAAGCGGGATGGTGCCGTGTATGTTTATGCTTCAGATCCTACGCAGATAGTTGGCGTTATCACTTGGCACGCCCTACGTAGCTATTTACATAAAGAAAGTTTCTAATTGCAGGTCAATACACAAGAGAGGTGGTTTTATTCATGCTGATTTTATGGTTAAAAGCCTTGCATATCTTTTTTATGGTGGCATGGATGGCGGGTTTATTTTATTTACCACGACTTTTTGTATATCACGCACAATCTCAAGAACCCGCTGTACATGAGCAATTGAAGATAATGGAGAGACGACTTTGGTGGTTTGTCACACCTTTTGCGGTGCTTACCTTATTATTTGGACTCGCCTTAATTTACAGCTATGGTAAAGCTTGGTTTGTCGCTTCGCACTGGTTGCACCTGAAGCTGGCATTGCTGGTATTGATCTATGCCTATCATGCCTATTTGTATGTATTGTTAAAGCAATTTGCTACCGATAACAATACACATTCAAGCCGGTTTTACCGATTTTTAAATGAGGCTCCAGTGTTGGCTTTATTGGCCATTATATGCCTAGCCATCATCAAACCTACTTTTGGATGATGGGATTTCCTCATTAATGTGGCGCCAAGTTGGTGTAATAATGGTTCAGTGCTAACGTTGAGATAGAGGAGTGTTTTGTTAAAGGATGACGATATGGAAATAAATCAACAGCATTTACGCATGTTATTGAAACAAACGGATGTGGCTTATGAGCAGCTAAAACAGCACCCTGACTCGGCTGAATACGTCGCCCGATATGATCACGCCAAGACCGCACTTGACGCCTATTTTGTGAGTATGCGTCAAGCATTAACCAGCAAAGCCAGTCGAAAATGACAAACAAGCGTGAGGTGTGTAGAGAAAACATGCAAATCAACATGAGAACAGGTTATGGCTGACAAACTGTCTGAACACTACACTGATATCCTTAACATTCTTGGTGAAGACGTCAATCGCAATGGGTTGTTAGATACTCCTGCACGGGCTGCAAAAGCGATGCGCTTTTTGACAGACGGCTACGCTAAGTCCCTCGAAACCGTGGTTAACGGCGCAATATTCGAAGCAGATACCGATGAGATGGTGGTGATTCAAGACATCGAATATTACTCCCTTTGTGAACACCATATTTTGCCTTTCATTGGTCGCTGCCATATCGCATACATCCCCGAGGGCAAGGTATTGGGTTTGTCAAAGTTTGCGCGGATTGTTGATATGTTTGCTCGGCGTTTACAAATTCAAGAAGGTTTAACCAAACAAATTGCTGACGCCATTCAGAGCGTTACCGGTGCCAAGGGCGTCGGGGTGATTATGGAAGGTAAACACATGTGCATGATGATGCGTGGGGTACAAAAACAAAATTCATCGATGGTCACCTCAGTGATGCTGGGGTCGTTTCGTCGTTCACAAGCCACACGTGATGAGTTTCTGCGCTTAATTGGCAAATAATGCTTAGGGACCTTGTGCAACTTGGCACGTATTTATCATAAGTCTCTGCTTAAACCTTACTCTGTAGTGATAGCGCGGCAAGTCTTGTAGACTTTGCCCTCAAAACGCTCAGCTGCACTAACTTGAAGCAATCATCCACCATGCAAAAAGCCCTTAGATTCATTATGTTACTCAGTGCTTGTATCGTGACATATCACGCCTTTGCACAAACGCCAAAGCCAGACAGTTATGGTCCTAAAACATTTTTGGTAGAAAATCGCTGGACGGCCATTGTCGCGGCCTATGCACCAGAAATTAATGCCATCGACCAAGCTTTTGCTAAGCTGAGTGAAGCAAAGATTGAACAAACGCTGACCATCAAGGGGGTAAAATATCAACTTGGTCACTATAAAGGTGAACCTGTGGTTATCTTTACCACCGGCGTCAGTGTGCCAAATGCGGCGATGACCATGCAGATGGCCCTCGATTATTTTCCAATTGAACGTGTCGTGATGATGGGCATTGCTGGCGCCGTCAATCCCGAATTTCACCCAGGTGATATTGCCGTGCCAGAACGTTGGTACTTCCATGATGAGTCGGTATATGTCAACTCAGATCCCCAAGCTGAAGGAAAGTTTATTCTTCCCGATTATTACGAAGCTGCGTTGGCCAGTTACAAACAACGACAAACGCAAGACCCCCATGCTCCCGCTTATGAAAACTACGGTTTCATTCACCCAGAGGAAATGGCCGTGGTGAAAGATGGCTGGGACAGCCCGCAGCAAATGCCATATTTTACGGCCACACCACAGTTAATTGCGCTCGCCCACCAAGCGGTAAACACCATCGACCCTATTAAAATGCCCTCTGGTCATCCTATCAACATCAAAATTGGTGGTAATGGCGTGACAGGTTCGGTATTTCTCGACAACGCCCAATATCGTCAATGGTTGCAGCGCGTGTATAAAGCACAAGTCACCGAAATGGAATCGGCAGCGGTGGCGCAAGTGTGTTTTGTGAATGATGTTGATTGGTTAGTGATCCGCTCCATCAGCGATTTAGCCGGCGGTCAACAAGGCAAAAATGTAGAAAATGTGTTCGACGGCATTGCGTCGGGTACAGGCACCAAATTGCTGTTAGGCATTCTCGATCAAATAGTGTTGGCCGAAGCCAAACCATAATGCTTGCTCTATCAATAGGCAGTGAAGCAAAGGCCTATTGCATAAAAAACCGAGCATGTGCTCGGTTTTTTGTCACCATGAAGGCACACTATTCCCCACGTTCTACCGTGGCGTTGTGATAAATGTCTTGCACGTCGTCACAGTCATTAAGCATGTCCATAAACTTGTCGAACACGGCGACATCATCGCCACTTACCACTGTTTCTGTCTGGGGTAAGAAGGTGATTTCGTCTACTTCAAACTCGATGTCAGGATTCGCGGCAGTCAACGCTGTGCGTGTACTGTTAAACTCGGTATGCGGGGCATAAACGGTAATCATGCCGTCTTCGCATTCAACTTCTGTCACGTCTACGTCAGCTTCCATCAATATTTCTAATACAGCGTCTTCGTCATCGCCTTTAAAAGAAAACACGGCTTGATGATCAAACATGTGGGCCACTGCACCTGGCGCACCAATTTTTGAATTGGTTTTAGTGAAACAGTTACGCACGTCGGTAATGGTGCGATTGTTGTTGTCGGTTAAACAGTCGACAATCACCATGCAACCACCGGGACCAAAGCCTTCATAGCGTGCCGGTACAAAGTCTTCACCGGCGCCACCACTGGCTTTTTCAATGGCTTTTTCGATCACGTGACTAGGCACTTGATCTTTTTTAGCTTTGTCCATCAAGCGGCGTAGTGCTAGGTTGGCTTGTGGATCTACACCACCATTTTTAGCACAAACATAGATCTCTTTACCGTATTTGGAATAAACCTTGGTTTTTGCACCTTGGGTCTTGGCCATGGCGACTTTGCGAACTTCGAACTTTCTACCCATGTATTAATCTCTTCTAATCGACTGCTAGATTGTGATGAACATTGCATACTCAGCCATGCTGATCAGTATGTTAAGTGGCGCGGATTTTACCCACTTTCAGCACAGAGTACAAAAGCAATCAACAATTGTTGCTGGCTGCTTAAGCCAAATGTTGACTTGCTAGGTAATCGTGTGACTGCATTTCCTTCAAACGGCTTAAACAACGTTTAAACTCAAAACTCAAACGCCCCTCGGTGTATAACTGTTCAAGGGGCACTGCGGCTGACATGATCAATTTCACATTGCGTTCATAAAATTCATCTACCATGGCGATGAAACGCCGGGCAACGTCGTCCATGGCCGACCCCATTTGTTCCACATTCGCCACCAGTACACTGTGATAGCAGCGACTGATTTCTATGTAATCACTTTGGCCGCGCGGTCCATCACACAAGGCACGAAAGTCAAACATCACCGCACCATCGGCGAAACACAAGGTGGGAATTAAACGCCCTTCAATCTCAATGGGTTGCCGCTCAGTACCCAGCTCTGGGGAGAGTTGCTTAAAATACACGTGCAAGTTTTCCATGGCTTGGGCATCTGCGGGATAATGATAAATTTCTGCTTGTTTGAGGGCACGCAAACGATAATCGATGCCACTATCAACATTCACCACTCGGGTATTTTGATTAATTAATTCAATCGCCGGTAAAAAACGAGCGCGCTGCAGACCGTTACGATATAACTCGTCTGGGATGATGTTTGAGGTGGCCACCAACACGATGCCATGACTAAACAATTCTTCCATCAAGGTACCTAAAATCATTGCATCAGTGATATCCGAGACAAAAAATTCATCAAAACAAATCACGCGCGTTTCATTGGCTAATTTGCTGGCAATTTTTTTTAGCGGGTCACTCTGCCCCTGTAGCAGTTTTAGTTCTTGGTGGATGCGTTGCATAAAACGATGAAAGTGAATGCGCATTTTGCGACCAAAGGGCAAACATTCGTAAAACGTATCCACAAGGTAAGTTTTACCGCGACCAACCCCACCCCAGAAATACAAACCTTGAATACTTGGTTGCAACAACCCTTTACCGAAGGCACTTTGTAATTTTACTCGCCAAGTGAGTTTTCGCTCAGGTTGAGTCAACTCTTCGTAGAGGCGTTGCAATTCTTTTACTGCATTTTCTTGTGCTGCATCGTATTGAAAGGATGCATCTTGCAAGTCATCTTGATATTTTTGCCAAGGGCTCATATTTAGCATAGGGTCGGTGACGTCCTTCAAATTCTGGGCAAGGATGGAAAACAATGCTGAACGCAAATAAAGTGACCGTGATAAAACGGCACGGGGTATAATAACAATTAATCTTATAATTTGCGCTGCTGCAGTGGCTTATGTTTGCCTAAGAAAATGCGGTAGCGTGTCATAAACGCAAGCAAATTTGCGTGTTTTAATAGGAGTTCCTATGGATTGGTTAATGGCTTTGGTGTTACTGGTAGTGGGTGGATGTATTGGCTATTTTGTTGCAAAGTTTGTCAATGAGAGAAAATTATTATCCGAAAAAGACAAAAAACAAAAAGTCGACATAAAAGAATTGATGACCCAACGTGCCATGAATCATGTGCAGGATAGTAAATACATCGCAGAGCAATTACGTCAGCAAGCCGATGCGCTAAGTGAGCAAATCGCGACTTTTGAAGAAGCCTTCAACCAGCTAAACACCGATGTTCCAGAGGTGGCAGTCAGCTTTTTTGGTGAGCATGCCAGCGCTTATTTACGTCACACTGCCGCCAAACCCAGCAAAGAAAAAACCACGTCTGAATTTCAACCTTTAGATTTTGCGTCACAAAGTTCTGGTCTATTTTCGGGCAGCGAAAGTAAAAAAATCAAACCCAAGCAATGAGGAACTTTTGCCGTCAACGCACAGTCATTGTAGTGATTTCTTTATAGGCTAAGTTGGAGATTTAAATCGATGAGTAAAGTAGTGAATCGTATGTTAGCTGTTTGCACCATGGTTGCAGCTATTAGCTCCGTTACCCTAACGGCAAATGCAGCACTGCCATTTTTTTCTAACGATAAAGATGCTGTGCCAAGTTTGGCACCCATGATAGAAAAAGCCACCCCGGCCATCGTGACCATTTCAGTTGAAGGGACACAAGTGTCGCGCCAACGTGTGCCGGAAATGTTCCGACGTTACTTTGGCGGACCTGATGAACAGGTGCAAGAAAGACCGTTTAAAGGCTTGGGTTCAGGGGTGATTATTGATGCGGAAAAAGGCTATGTTGTGACCAACAATCACGTGGTAGACAATGCCAGTGAAATTACCGTCACCTTGACTGATGGCCGCGAATTTTCAGCTAAAAAACTCGGCGCAGATGAACAAAGTGATATTGCTTTGTTAAAAATCGACCCCGATAAATTATCCGCCATGCCCCTCGCTGACTCAGACAAATTACGTGTTGGTGATTTTGTTGTGGCCATCGGTAACCCCTTTGGATTAAGTCAGACTGTTACCTCAGGTATTGTTAGTGCCTTAGGTCGTTCGGGTTTAAATATTGGCGGCTATGAAAACTTCATCCAAACCGATGCAGCCATCAATCGCGGCAACTCTGGTGGTGCCTTGGTGAATTTACGCGGTGAACTAGTGGGTATCAATACCGCCATTTTTGGTCCGAATGGTGGCAACGTTGGTATCGGTTTTGCGATCCCCGCCAATATGATGAAAAGTTTGGTGGATCAAATCATTGAATTTGGTGAAGTTCGCCGGGGTTTATTAGGCATACTTGGTCAAGATGTTGACTCTGGATTGGCAGAAGCCATGAACTTGGATGTCAGCAAAGGTGCCTTTGTGAGCGAAGTGTCACCCGATTCAGCCGCTGACAAAGGCGGTATTCAAGCCGGTGATATCATTACTGAAATCAATGGCGTAACCGTGACAAGTTTCCAAGAATTGCGTGCTAAAGTGGCCAGTAAAGGCGCTGGCAGCAAAATCAAACTTGGTATCTTGCGTAAGGGCAAACGCTTGAACGTTGACGTGGTGCTCGGTGATGCTAAACAAGCCATCGTGGCAGCCAAAGAAATACATCCGGCCCTCGAGGGCGCAACCTTGACCAATGGTAAAACCAAACAAGGGGATGATGGCGTGATTATTTCTGAGTTGGAAGCCCGTTCTCCTGCCGCGTTAATTGGCTTGCAAGACGGTGATGTGATCATTGGAGTGAATCGCCAAAAAGTAGACAACGTGGCGCAACTGAGAGGGGTATTAGACAGTGCTAAAGGTACCATCGCCCTGAGCGTGATCCGCGGTAATGTCTCCTTGTATATTGTTATTCGTTAAACCTTGGTTTAACTGAGCTCGTGAGTTGCTAGTAAACATTTGTTTGCTATCAACTCACTGATTTCAATGCTATTCTTGCCACAAGTATCAGGTAAATAGCGCTTCACATGCCGTGTTAAAAACTCTTTCATTTTTATTTAAATCCATTGTTATCGGCATCATGGTGTCTGCTGTAATTTTGTTCTTAGTGCCTGATTTACGTAAAGGCAGTGACTTATCTCTCACGCTGTTTAGTCAACCCAAGGCTCTGCGCGAAAAACTCAGCTTCAATCATGCTGTTAATGCCGCCGGCCCTGCTGTGGTGAATATTTACAGTCAAAGCATCGACAATTCGCCGAGTTTTAATCGCCGCCAAGAAGTGGACAGCATTAAGTTGGGTTCAGGTGTGGTGATGACAGAAAATGGCTTTGTATTAACTTGTCTGCATGTCATTGCCAACGCCAATATTATAGTGGTTGGCTTACAAGATGGTCGGCGGGTTGAAGCCCAATTAGTGGGTTATGACATTGTCACCGATTTAGCCGTGCTAAGTATCACCGCCGATAACTTACATGTTATCCCTCAACTCGCTGATATCGACACCCGCGTGGGGGATGTTGTGCTCGCGATTGGTAATCCATACAACCTTGGGCAAACTATCACCCAAGGTATTGTCAGTCGTAACGGTCAAAACGAATTGGCCAACTATTTTGATCGTATTCAAACTGATGCTGTCTTAAATGAAGGTAATTCTGGCGGTGCGCTGGTAGACAGTAATGGTTATTTGGTGGGGATCAACAACGCCAACTTTAAAACCTTAGACAGTCGGCGCCAAATCAAAGAAGTGGATGGTGTCTCTTTTGCCATTCCCTACCAATTGGCCAAAAATGTGATGGAGGAAATCATTGCCACTGGCAAGGTAACTCGCGGCGCTTTAGGTTTTATCGGGGCAGAGAATGCGATAGGTGATGGCATCGTTGTCACCGCTGTCACCGCTGGCGGCCCTGCTTCTGCGGCAGGTTTGAAGGTTAACGACATCGTGCTGGCGGTAAACGATCGGCCTGCCAACAATGTCCGCGCCACCTTGGATTACATCACCGACACGGTGCCTGGAAAAGTCCTAGAACTGCACATTAACCGCAACAATACGATGCTGACCCTTGCAGTAGTGGTCGCTGAGCTTAAACCCGGTAATTAAACCGGGTGTAGACCGTTTGCTCGCTTAATTAGCGAGAACGGGTGATCTTGGCACCAAGGGCACTCAACTTCTGCTCAATATGTTCGTAACCACGATCTAAATGATAAATTCGATCAACAATGGTTGTGCCACTGGCAACTAAGCCTGCGATCACGAGGCTGGCTGACGCACGCAAATCCGTTGCCATAACTTGTGCCCCTTTGAGTTTGGAACTGCCTTCACTCACTGCACTATTGGCTTCCAAGGTGATTTTGGCACCCATGCGCTGCAGCTCTGGTACATGCATAAAACGGTTTTCGAAGATATTTTCAGTAATAACACCCACGCCCTCTGCCACACAATTGAGGGCCACAAATTGCGCTTGCATGTCAGTGGGAAAACCCGGATGCGGTGAGGTTTTAATGTTCACACTTTTTAATTTACGACCGCGCATATCGAGCTCAATCCAGTCTTCACCCGTCGAAATTAAGGCACCAGCTTTGGTTAATTTATCAAGGACAGCTTCTAAGGTTTGTGGTGCGGCACTTTCACAGCGAATAGAACCACCACTCATGGCAGCCGCGACTAAAAAAGTCCCCGTTTCGATTCGATCAGGCAAAACTTTATAACGACAACCTTGTAGCTTCTCTACCCCTTCAATAATGATGCGGTCACTGCCAGCATGACTAATTTTCGCCCCCATGGCGTTGAGGCAATTGGCCAAATCGACAATTTCTGGTTCGCGCGCAGCGTTGTCAAGAATGGTTTGTCCCTTGGCAATACTGGCAGCCATCATCAGGTTCTCGGTGGCACCCACGCTGACCATGTCCATGACAATGTGGGCGCCTTGCAGGCGGCCATCTACACTGGCACGAATAAATCCAGCATCGACGTCAATTTTTGCCCCCATTTTCTCCAAACCGGCCAAATGTAAATTCACAGGTCGTGCACCAATGGCGCAACCACCAGGCAAAGACACATTGGCTTGACCAAAGCGTGCGAGCAATGGACCTAAGACTAAGATTGAAGCCCGCATGGTTTTGACTAATTCATAAGACGCAGTGAAATTGTCAATCTTACGTGGATCAATTTCTACCCCTTGGCTATCGGTGCGCTTGGCGCTGGCACCCATTTCGTTGAGCAAGGCTAAACTGGTTTGTATGTCACGCAGTTCAGGCACATTGTCGAAGTAACAGGTTGAATCCGCCAGGATGCTGGTCATTAAGATAGGTAGGGCGGCGTTTTTTGCCCCTGATATGGTGACAGAGCCCTGCAGGGGCGGGCTATTTTCTATAATTAATTTTTCCATGATACGGCTCTTTTAATGACTGGCGGCGGATAAGATGAAGGCAGCGTTGCGTGCACTTAGGGCATATTAAACAGTTTTTCGCGTTTCCACTGAGCATCCGTGAAAGTCTTTATGGACACTGCATGCACATTGCCTGAAGCGATTTCAGCGGCTAAAGGCGCATAAACAAATTGCTGTTTTTTAACTCGACTCATGTCAGCAAACTTATCGCTCACTGCAATGATATTAAAATGAGAACCGTCGCTTTTTACGTAAACTTCACTCAAGCCAAGTTGGTCTTTGAGTAAAGCTTCAATTTGATGATTTTCCATAGTGACTCACAACACTTAAAACGGCCACTATTGTAGCGGTAAAAAAGCCTCTGCGTCGCTAATTTTTGCCAGATTTATGAGGGTCTTTGGTACATTGCTCAGGGTAAATTCAATATTTTGACTACGACAATCCCTGATCAAGTTGAGAAGCCACGCTAAAGCGGCGGTATCCACATGGGTTACCGCCTGCATATCGATGACAGGTTTGTGTTTAGCGGCAAGTTGTTTTAAATCAGCCAAGGCTTGGGGCCAGCAATGCACAATCGTATTACGATTAAGATCACCTTCCAGGGTATAGATTGCATTGCCGCTTAAGCTGACTTTCATGGGAGTAACTCCTATTCTGCCTTTTCAGGATTTAACACAATAGGACGACTGATGGTGTTGTTCATCGCATCGATGACGGTTTGAATACCATCTTGACGCAACATCGGTTCGAATTCACTTTGTTTGCTTGATAACAAACTGATGCCCTCGGCCACCATGTCGTAAGCCTTCCACTCATCGGTGTTTTTACTTTTGCGCAATTTAAACGCAATGTTGATGTCGGGACGACCGGGTTCCTTGACCACCGCGCGCACCGTAACATTATCGTCATCTTGCACGTCTTTAACGGGTTGAAACACCACTTCTTGACCGTTGTAATACGATAAGGCAATGGCGTAGGTTGTGATTAAATACGCTCTGAATACCGACGTAAACTCCGGAATTTTTTCCCGCGGTACGTTTCTGAAATATTTGCCCAACACTTTTAAAGCCGCAAATTGGTAATCCACATAGGGCACCAGCTCTTGTTCCATCACGGTACGCAGTAATTCTGGATCTTTTTCGATTTGTGCGCGTTCTGCTTTGATACGACTGAAGGTTTTGGTCGCAACGGTTTCAAGCAACTCGTAAGGGTTAACCTCGTCTGCCTGAGTGTAAGCACTCAATATAAGGCTACCGGCAAGTGCTATGGCTTGTATAAATCTTGTTTTCACTTTGTTTCCTCGCCTACTCAAGGCTTAATTATTTCTTGCTGAACAAAAACTGACCAATTAAATCTTCTAATACCAAGGCCGACTTCGTATCTTCAACAAAATCGCCGTCGGCTAGATCTTTAATGCCGTCCATCGAAAACCCAGGTTGCAAGCCAATGTATTGCTCGCCCAGTAACCCTGACGTAAGGATGGATACGGAGCTCGTTTCTGGAAATTTGTCGTACTTTTTCGCAATGCTCATGCTCACGATAGGTGTAAAATCATTACTGCTTAGGGTAATGCTATCGACTCGACCGACGGTAACGCCCCCTACTTTCACCGCCGAGCGCACTTTTAAACCACCAATATTGTCAAACTTAGCTTTGAGGACATAGGTTTCCCCTTTTCCTGACATCGTTTGATTGGCTACTTTCAGTGCCAGCATTAACCCTGCAGCAATGGCCAGCAATACAAACACACCCACCAATAATTCAGCCTTCCTCGATTTCATTATTCCTCCTACTCAATCCCAAACATAAGCGCTGTCAGCACAAAATCTAAACCCAACACAGCCAAAGACGATAAGACAACGGTTTGTGTGGTTGCCTTGCTTATCCCCTCTGACGTTGGCACAGAGTCGTAACCTTTATATGTTGCAATCCACACAATCACAAAGGCGAACACCAGACTCTTGATGATGCCGTTCATGACGTCTTTATTCCATTCTACTGTAGATTGCATGATCGACCAGTAACTACCTGAATCAACGCCTAGCCAATCCACCCCAACCAAATGCCCGCCAAGTATGCCCACTGCGCTGAATATCAGGGTGAGCATGGGCATAGAAATCATGCCAGCCCAGAGCCTTGGCGCGATAATTCTGCGTAAAGGGTCTATGGCCATCATCTCTAAACTACTTAACTGTTCGGTTGCTTTCATCAGGCCGATTTCTGCGGTTAAAGCCGAACCCGCGCGGCCAGCAAACAATAACGCTGTGACCACCGGCCCCAATTCACGTAACAGAGAAAGCGCCACCATTGGCCCAAGGCTACCTTCTGCCCCATAGCCCACTAGAATGGTGTATCCCTGCAAAGCCATCACCATGCCGATAAATAGGCCAGATACCACAATGATCAGTAACGATTGCACACCCACTACATAGATTTGTTTGATGGTGAGCGGCACATTTTTAACCAGTTGCGGCTTGGCGATGACAGCGCCAAACAACATGAGTGTGGCGCGACCAAAGGAGCGAACTTTGGCAATGTTAGCTGCGCCAATTCCAGCAATCCAATCTAACATGAGGCCCCCAACAAGGCGGTTTGTAGATCACCCGCTGGATAATGAAATGGTACAGGGCCATCAGCCAAGCCTTGCAAAAATTGCTGCACTAAGGGGCTGTCACTGTTTTTAATTTCTTCTGGTGTGCCACTACCAATCACTTTTTGATCCGCCAAAATATAAATATAGTCAGCAATGGTGAGCACTTCCGTAACGTCGTGGGTGACCACCACACTTGTCAGTTGCAAGGCATCATTGAGGGCTTTGATCAACTTGACTAACACCCCCATAGAAATAGGATCCTGACCGGCAAACGGTTCGTCATACATGATCAATTCGGGGTCTAATGCGATGGCTCTGGCCAATGCGGCTCGGCGAGCCATACCACCCGATAATTCACAGGGCATTAACTGCGCGGCGCCACGCAAACCCACAGCCTGAAGCTTGAGTTTCACAATGGTTGCAATGGTATCTTCACTTAGCTTGGTATGCTCTCGTAGCGGGAACGCAATGTTGTCGAACACCGACATGTCGGTGAATAAAGCGCCGCTTTGAAACAGCATGCTCATTTGGCGACGCACCTCAAATAAACGAGTTCGACGCATGTTGGGAATCGATTCCCCTTTAAATTTGATATCTCCACTGTCGGGCAATAGCTGACCGCCCATCAAGCGCAACATGGTGGTTTTACCAATGCCACTTGGTCCCATGATCGCCGTGGTCTTTCCTTTTGGAATACGCATACTGATGTTGTCGTAGATGGTGCGGCCACTGCGACTGAAACTCAAATTGTCGATTTCTATCAAATTTTCCATTGTTGTGGAATTGTCCCTGACATTGGGCCTAGTACTGGAAAGGCAAGATAATTTAGTTCTGCAAGATTGTGCTTATGGTACGTAATTTCAAGGGGGAATGACAAAGACAAAAAGTAACAAGTTATATTCGATTTAATCGAAGCGATACAAATTGATACAAGGACTTTTTCCTACCTGACTTGTTAAATCAAGGTTTGCACTCATAGTGCTCTCCTAAACGTATTGAAGCACAATAAAGTTCAATTCTAGCATGCGTGGTGCATAGGAATTACCGCTATTATTTGCGACAATTCAAAAAATGATAAAAAGGTTTAAGTATTAGTGTTGATAGAAGTTGTTTATTTCTTACTGTGGTTGCTTGTACTTAGCGTTGCCGCTGATCGCTTTGTGTTTGGTGCAGCAGCCTTGGCCAGAAATTTCGGTATTGCACCGATGATTATCGGTTTGACGATCGTTGCCATGGGTTCATCTGCCCCTGAAATCGTGGTGTCAGCGATGGCATCGATCAAAGGTAATACCGACACGGCAGTAGGCAATGCCCTAGGCTCAAACATTACTAACATCGCCTTGGTACTGGGTTTAACGGTGGTATTAAAGCCCCTGTTGGTGGCGTCCACCACTGTAAAACGTGAAATTCCCGTGCTGATAATTGTCTCTTTATTGGCTACCTACATGCTTTCTGATCATGTATTGAGTCGTTTTGAGGGGGTAGTGTTAATTATTCTTTTTGTTTCGGTGTTAGTGGCACTGGCATGGTTATCAACACGTTTGGAAAAAAACGATCCGTTGCTAAACGAAACTGAAAATGAAATCCCGCAAGGGGTGGCCACCAGTAAAGCTGTTTTTTGGTTGTTGATCGGTTTAGTTTTATTGCCCCTCAGTGCCACCTACATGGTGGACTCCGCCGTCATTATTGCCAAAGCCTTGGGCATGAGCGATTTGGTCATTGGCTTGACCATCATTGCACTGGGCACCAGTTTACCCGAATTAGCAGCGAGTATCGCTGGGGTACTGAAAAACGAAGACGATCTGGCCTTGGGCAATATAATAGGGTCTAATATTTTTAATATTCTTGCTGTGATGGCGATGCCCGGGTTGATCGCCCCAGGCGCTATTGATGCAATGGCCGCCAGCCGTGACGTATATGTTATGCTTGGCTTAAACTTACTCTTGGTGTTGTTAAGTTTGAACTTTAAGGGCATCAGACGCATCAACCGTTTAGAAGGGCTCGGCTTATTAGCCTGTTTTGCCTTCTATCAATATTTACTTTTCGGCTAATCCCTTATGACCCAAACACAACACGATTTCACACAATCTGCACTGCGGGTGATCGCCATCGAAGGGCAAGCTATCGCCGAGTTGGCCAAGTATATCGACCATACGTTTGTGGCAGCCTGTGAACGCATTTTGGCTTGCAAGGGCAAAGTTGTGGTGAGTGGCATGGGTAAGTCTGGCCATATCGGCCATAAAATCTCGGCGACCTTAGCCAGTACCGGTACGCCTGCCTTTTTTATGCATCCCGCGGAAGCCAATCACGGTGATCTTGGCATGCTCACCGATCAAGACATCTTATTGGCCATTTCTAATTCAGGTGAAACCGCAGAATTGCTGGCTTTGCTGCCCGTGGTCAAGCGCCTTGGCGTGCCAATTATTGCTATGTCAAACGGGGTGAATAATACCTTGGCGAGCTATGCCGATGTCAATTTGTGCATAAAAGTGCAACAGGAGGCGTGTTCACTTGGCTTAGCCCCCACGTCTAGCACGACTGCTACCCTTGTGTTAGGCGATGCATTAGCTGTCGCGCTGTTAAATGCACGTGGCTTTACCAGTGAAGATTTTGCAATGTCTCACCCCGGAGGCAGTTTAGGGCGACGTTTGTTACTCAGTTTGCAAGATATCATGTTAAAAGGAGAGCGTTTGCCACTGGTCACACCCCAGCAAAGCTTGAGCGAAGCTCTGTTAGAAATTTCCCGCAAAGGGTTAGGCATGGCAGGTGTGGTTGATGTCGCAGGCAAGTTGTTGGGTATTTTTACCGATGGCGACTTGCGCCGTGTATTGGATGCGCGACTCGACGTACACTCGGTGTCGATGGAACAGGTCATGACCCGCAATTGTGTTACCGCGCCACCAGCGATGTTAGCCGCTGAAGTATTAAAGTTAATGCAGCAACGTAAAATCAATTCTCTATTTGTGGTGGATGAACACCAACAACCTATAGGCGCCATTAATATGCAAATTTTACTGCAAGCAGGCATTATCTAATGCCTCAGGTTGATACTCTTTATGGGCCGCTGCCGCAGAGCCTTTTGAAACACTTAGCAAAAATAAAACTGCTTGCTTGTGATGTGGACGGCGTTTTTTCAGATGGGCGGATATATTTAGGTCAGCAAGGTGAAGAACTCAAAGCCTTTCACACCCGTGACGGATTTGGCATCAAAGCACTGCGCAGCGCTGGCGTGCACGTTGCGGTCATTACGGGGCGTCAATCGGCCATTGTCGAACAACGTATGCAAGCCTTGGATGTGAGTCACATTATCCAAGGATGCCACGATAAAGAGGCTGCTTTACACAGCTTGCAACGTCAATTGAAAGTATCCACTCATGCAACGGCAGCCGTTGGTGATGATATCCCTGACATGGCTATGTTCAATGTCAGTGACTTGCATTTTACCGTGCAAGACGGCCACCCTATCCTCAAACAACAAGCCCATTACATTACCCACAATCGTGGTGGTTTTGGTGCAGTACGAGAAATTTGCGATTTGATTTTATTGGCCAAAGGCAAACTGCATAATAGCCAAGGATTGAGTATATGAATCGGGTCACCTTGGGCACAGGTCTACTGTTTTTGCTTGCCTTAGGTTTGAGTTTACCTGAATGGTTAAGTACTGAAGCACCCACCCAAAAATCGGAAACTGAGGAAGCTTGGGTGCCTAATTACCAAGCTAAAGCCATGTTGAGCACCTTGTACAATAAAAATGGTAAAATCAATCATCAAGTGTACGCGGAAAAAATGGAACATTTCGATTTATTGGGTTTCACCTTATTCAAACAACCGCAGTACGTGCTGTTTGCCCAAGCGCAATATCCTTGGCGAATTAACGCGGCAGAAGGTACATTATACGACGATCAACGTTTGCAGTTTGAAAACAGTGTAGAAATCAACAGTTTGAACGAACAAGGCATGGTACAAGTGATTCGTACTGACTTTGTAGAAGTAGACTTAGAGGCAAAAACCATGGTCTCTGATCAACTTGTTAATATCGCTGGGCCAAACTATGTCATCGACAGTAACGGCTTTTCCGTCAGCCTTGAAACTCAACAATATGAGCTCTTAGATCATGTTAAAACCATTTATCAACCAGAGCCTTAAACTCTGCTTCTTAGGCCTTGCCGTCGTGTGTACAGCAAGCCATGCCAGCAAAGAAGATTTTACTAAAACCATAGAAATCGCCTCGCAATATCAGCATGGCGATGGTATTGCCCGTAAATCATTTTATCGTGGCAATGTATTGATTACCCAAGGCAGCCTTGTGGTGAAAGCCGATGAAATGGAAATTGACGGTAGCAAGGGCGAAGGTAAAGAAGTGTTTGTCGCCCTCGGTAAGCCAGCGGAATATTCGCAACAACAAGAAGATGGCAGTATCGTCACCGCCAAAGCTGAGCGCATTGAATACCAGCGAGAAACGCGTACTTTGTCATTGCAAGGTAATGCTGAAATTGTACAGAACAGCAGCAGTGTAAAAGGCAATTCCATTGTGTTTAACATGCAGTTAGAGCAGGTTATGGCCCAAGGCCAAGATCAAGAAGATGGCCGGGTTATTACTATTCTACAGCCAGAATCAGCGAGCAAACAGAAACAGGAAGTCCAACCTTAATGGCGGTATTAAGAGCTAATCATCTGGCAAAATCCTATAAGTCTCGGCAAGTAGTGCGCGACGTCAGTCTTGAAGTCAGTTCAGGCCAAATCGTTGGTCTTCTCGGTCCGAATGGCGCAGGTAAAACCACCACTTTTTATATGATCGTAGGCTTAGTACCCCTCGACAAAGGGGAAATTTTTATCGATCAGCAAGAACTGACTCTCCAGCCCATGCATGTGCGGGCTCGGCAAGGCATTGGCTATTTACCTCAAGAAGCGTCGATTTTTCGCAAGTTAACGGTGCATCAAAACTTAATGGCCATTTTGCAAACACGCAAAGAATTGTCCACTGAACAACGTGAACAACAAGCCGATGCCTTGCTGGATGAGTTTAATATCAACCACATTCGTAACAGTATGGGTATGGCATTGTCGGGAGGTGAACGCCGTCGTGTAGAAATTGCCCGGGCCTTGGCAGCCGAACCAAAATTTATTTTACTCGACGAACCCTTTGCCGGTGTTGATCCCATTTCGGTTAACGACATTAAGGTGATTATCCAACATCTACGTGATCGGGGCATTGGTGTCTTGATTACTGATCACAATGTTCGTGAAACCTTAGATGTGTGTGAAAAAGCGTATATTGTCAGCCATGGTGAGCTGATTGCAGCGGGCACATCACAACAAGTTTTAAGCGATCAACGTGTAAGAGATGTATACCTAGGCGAGCAATTCAGGCTATAGTTAGGCTTTGGCTTAACATGATATTTCGCTCGGTTAACTTAACCTTCACGGACTAAGCATAAGAAGTAAATGAAACCCTCTTTACAATTAAAATTTAGCCAACAACTCACCATGACGCCTCAGTTGCAGCAAGCTATTAGGCTGTTGCAACTTTCAACTTTAGATCTTCAACAAGAGATTCAAGAAGCCCTAGATTCCAACCCGTTATTAGAAATCGCTGATCCTTACGAGAATGCGACAGGCGACAGCGCCCTGGAAACAAATCACAACTCTGATGGTTCAAATGACCCAGTAGACATTGCCAGTGATACCATTGAAACCGGCGACGCCCTGCAAAATAACGATATTCCTGAAGACTTACCCTTAGACAGTACGTGGGACGAATACATCAGCGCTTCTTCTGCCCCTGCGGCTATGTCGGGTGGTGTCAGTGTTGATGATGACCAAGTCTTCCAAGGTGAAACCACTGACAATATTCAAGAACATTTACTCTGGCAAATGCGCCTGACCCACTTCAGTGACACCGATATGGCCATTGCCATGGCGATTATTGATTCCATCGATGAATCAGGCTATCTCACCATCAGCACAGAAGAAGTACTGGCCAGTTTACATGATGAGAACATTGATCTTGACGAAGTCGAGTGTGTCCTTAAACGTGTGCAAATGTTTGACCCCGTTGGCTCTGGCTCCCGCAGCCCTCAAGAATGTTTATTGATTCAACTACGCCAATTTGCACCTGACACGCCTTGGTTGGCGGAAGCCAAAATGTTAATCACTGATTACTGTGATTTAATTGGCAGCAAAGATTATCGCACCTTAATGCGAAAAACACGGCTCAAGGAAGATGAGCTGCGTGAAGCCATGCGCTTGTTGCAAACCCTCAACCCACGACCTGGCAGTGCCTTGATTGTTGGTGAGCCTGAATACGTTATTCCTGATGTATCGGTTATCAAAAAAAATGGGCGTTGGTTGGTAGAGCTCAATCCTGACAGTTTGCCAAAACTGAACGTCAATCAACAATACGCAGCGATGAGCAAAAGCATTAAAAACAGTGCTGATAGCCAATTTATTCGTTCTCACTTACAAGAGGCCAAGTGGTTCATCAAAAGTGTAGAAAGTCGCAATGAAACCCTGTTGAAAGTATCAAACTGTATTGTGCAGCAACAAATTGGTTTTTTTGAGCACGGCCCAGAAATGATGAAACCAATGGTGTTAAATGATGTCGCAGAAATGGTGGATATGCATGAATCAACCATTTCGCGGGTAACAACACAAAAATACATGCATACCCCTAGGGGCATTTTTGAACTGAAGTACTTTTTTTCAAGTCACGTGGCAACGGAAACGGGGGGAGAATGCTCTTCCACTGCCATCCGTGCCCTGATCAAAAAACTCGTTGCTGCAGAAAAACCCAGTAAGCCCTTAAGTGACAGTAAAATTGCGCAGGTGTTAGCTGACCAAGGCATAGTCGTGGCGCGGCGAACCATTGCGAAATACCGGGAATCATTATTGATCCCCCCGTCTAACCAACGTAAGAGCCTGTTATAGGCAATTTAGAAAAGGAAGAGGCGATATGCAAATAAACTTAACTGGTCATCATTTAGAAATTACCGATTCATTACGTCAATATGTCGACAGTAAATTTACCAAGTTAGAGCGACATTTTGACCACATCAACAACGTTCACGTCATACTCAATGTTGAAAAACTCAGTCAAAAAGCCGAAGCCACTATCCATCTAAATGGGGCAGAAGTATTTGCCAACGCAGAACACAATGATATGTACGCCGCCATAGATGCGCTAATCGACAAGCTAGACAGGCAAGTGATTAAGCACAAGGAAAAGATTAAACGCCACTAAGTGACCCAAGAAACATGGAACTAAGTAAAGTGCTCCATCCTGACTGCACCCTAAGTGCAGTTCAGGCCTCCAGTAAAAAACGGATCCTTGAGCTCATCAGTCAGGTTGCCAGCCAACACATTGTTGATATTGACCAAGCAACGGTGTTAGCCAGTTTGATGAATAGAGAAAAAATGGGCAGTACTGGCATCGGCAATGGTATCGCCCTACCCCACGGTCGTTTAAAAAACTTAAAAGATGTACTGGCCGTCGTGATGACCAGCCAACAGCCCATCGAGTACGATGCCATTGACCGTTTACCCGTCGATGTCTTTGTAGCTATTTTAGTGCCAGAAGCACAAACCACCGAACACCTTGGCACCCTTGCCGCCATTGCCAACAAACTGCAAAACAAAGATACCCTCAAGCGCATGCGTGATGCAGCTAGCAATCAGGCCTTATTTGAAGTGATGCGTTAACATGAAGTTAATCATTATCAGTGGTCGCTCCGGCTCAGGTAAATCCATTGCACTGCGCGCCTTAGAAGACCTAGGTTACTACTGTGTTGATAATATTCCTGTTAATCTTTTACCCACGCTCACCCATACTGTCGTAGACGAGTATGACCAAGTAGCGGTGAGTATTGACGTGCGCAACTTGCCAAAAAATCCCCATGAGTTAGTGGAGATTTTAGATTATTTGCCCGCCACGTGGCATATGACCATTTTATACTTGGATGCCAGCGACGACATGCTGGTTAAACGATTCAGTGAAACCCGCCGTTTGCATCCCCTCTCGAAGCAAAACAAAAGTTTAGCCGAAGCCATTCAAGCAGAAAGCCAGTTATTAGCTCCCATCGCTGAGCGTGCTGATTTGTATTTGGATACTGATCAATTGTCGGTTCATCAATTGGCTGAGTTAGTAAGAGAACGGATCCTGGGTAAAAAGAGTTCGCGGCTGGTGTTGGTATTTGAGTCCTTTGGCTTTAAACACGGCATTCCTAAAGACGCAGATTATGTGTTTGATGCGCGCTTTTTACCTAACCCACATTGGGAGCCAGAGCTGAAGCACCTCACCGGCCTAGATCATCCCGTGCAATTGTTTTTAGGCTCTCAGCCCTTGGTGACCAAATTTATTTGGCAAATTCAAAACTTAATTGCTACGTGGTTGCCCCACTTAGAACGCAATAACCGAAGTTACGTGACCGTTGCTATCGGTTGTACTGGTGGTCAGCATCGTTCAGTGTATGTGGCGGAATCTTTAGCTAAAGCCTTCTCTGAATCCCACCCCGATGTACAAATTCGTCACTTGGGTTTGAATCGCTAAGCCACGCCACAATGTCATAGAGTACACCATGCCCAGACTTGAAAAAAAATTAGTGATCATTAATAAGTTAGGCTTACATGCCCGTGCTGCTACCCAATTGGTACAACTTGCCAATAATTTCGCTGCCACTGTCACCATTCATCAGGGCAACAAACAAGCATCGGCAAACAGTGTATTAGGGCTGATGATGTTAGAAAGTCATCAAGGTAAAGAAGTCACGGTGGTCAGTGAAGGTGAAGAAGCAGCAGCAGCCATGGATGCCGTTGAAGCCTTGATCGTTGGCCGTTTTAATGAAGATGAATAACTAAACACCCTGCAGAACAATTCAACAAATTAGCGCCAGATACAGCATGTTCTGTTACGCAATGTTCTGTTGCGCACTGCATGCCATCCCCCACTACGTTGTTCTGCCTTTACGCCGTGGTTGACGACGTGGTATTGCCACATCCGTATGCAAATACCCGTTTAATTGCATGATCAATTCACCGCGATAAACACCGCCCCAAGGCAGCGTCATCCAGTCCATCGACACCTCATGCAACGCAGGCACAAAGTCGCGAAACTCAAGCACAATCGTTTTATCTGTCGGCTCGTTTATACGCAAAAGCCCAACTGTGTCCAACAATAAGCGGGTGGGTGAGATCAGCGAATGCAAGATTTTTTGTGTGGTGTTGGCCTCCAAACTTGCTACTGCGATACATAATTGCACGATACCAGGACGCTGTTCGCTGTAGCCCGTTGACTGTGCATTCAGGTTTGGTCGCCGCGGAGACAGGGCGTCAATGCTTGATAAATGGCTGGTATCTTGAAAACGGGTAAATTGCACAAAAACATGCGGGCCAAACTGTGACGAAGATTGCCGAGATATTTCTGCCACACACCCCATGCCTACCTCTATGTTTTTAGGCAGATACCGACGTAAGTGACTAATAAGTTTAGCTTGTGTGAGGAGCATAGAGCTTGACGGGCGCGTTTAGCCGCGTTCGATAAACTCAACGGCTAATTCAAGCTCTTCCACCAGCGTAGTTTGGCTGCGAGCATCCAACACTAAGCTCTTCCAGCGACAGGGCCAGCCCTCAAAGAAGTTATAACGATACTTCTCACTGCCATCATCCCCTAAAACAATGATTGAACCTGCTTTACGTTCGATTTTGCCGTCCATGACTTGTTTGTACCATTCCCACAGGTCTTTGGTATTTACCACGCCTTGAGTCAAAATAATATTGCTAAAGGTAGTACGTCCAGGACGCTTTCTTACCCGCAAATCGTCGCCATCAACGTATTGGATGACTTCGGTGGTGCTTTCCATTCCGCTGACGGCAGAGAATGACGCTTGTGTTACGCCTTCAATTTCGATTTTAAATTTATTGGCGAGTAGATGATCGTGTACTCTGCTATTTGGCATGAGCTGTCTCCTGTACTTGGCTGAACAAAGTATAGAAGTAAACAGAATTTTTTCCGCTTAACGAGCCACATGATGATATTCACTCGAATATTGAAATTTGTACTGACCAAGGATTGTGCTTACATTAAACTAGTTTAGGTAAATCAATATTTTATGTCTTATTGATCGACCAGTCCCTTGGCAAAATCACACAGGAAGCGTGTTACACCGTCATGCAAAATACTTTCGAAGCTAAAAGTACTAACAATCAGTTGCAGGCCATCAATGCTGCCTTGAGTGATGGTGCGTTTGTCGAAGTGCAAGACATGCTGCGCTCTTTGCCACCTTGCGATGTTGCCCTGTTATTGGAATCAAGTCATAGCCGCAACCGTACCGAAATATGGCAACTGATTGAACCAGAGCTATACAGTGACGTGCTCGAAGAACTGTCAGAAGACGTACGTAACGGCATTATTCGGCAAATGTTACCAGAGCGAATTGCTGACGCGCTGGAGGAAATGGACACTGATGACCTAGTCGAAACCCTCAGCAGCCTGCCAGAAGCGGTATCCCAAGATTTATTGGCATCGATGGATGAACAAGACAGACATCGTGCTGAACAAGGTTTGTCTTATGGGGAAGAAACGGCGGGATTCATCATGAACACCGATACTGTCACTTTGCGCCCGGAGATCACCGTAGAAGTATTTCTGCGTTATTTACGCCTCAAAGGCAACATCCCCGAAAATACCGATACCTTTTATGTGGTTGACCGCGACGATACGTTAATCGGTGGTGTGGCCCTAACCAAGTTAGTCACTGCAGCGCCAGACACCAAGGTTAATACCTTGATTAAAAATTCTGAGGCCATTCCTGCCACGATGCCGGAAAGTGAAGTGGCCAGTTTATTTGAGCGTTATGATTGGTTATCAGCGCCAGTAGTGAACGAAGACAATCATCTTGTGGGGCGCATTACCATTGATGATGTGGTTGATATTATTCGAGAAGATGCCGAACACTCGATGATGAGTATGGCGGGTTTGGACGACGAAGAGGATACCTTTGCACCCGTCATTCAAAGTACCCAGCGACGCACTATTTGGCTAGGTGTTAACCTTTTTACAGCATTGATGGCAGCGGCAGTCAGTGATTTATTCGAAGCAACCTTAAACCAACTTGCCGTATTGGCGATTCTTAACACCATAGTGCCGAGTATGGGCGGAGTTGCTGGCAATCAGACCCTTACCTTGGTTATTCGGGGTATGGCCTTAGGTCACGTGAGCTCGAACAATGCTAAATGGTTAATCAGCAAAGAACTGGCTATCGGTTTTCTAAACGGCGTTATTTGGTCCATCTTAATTGCGTCCGTCATTGCTATCTGGAAACAAGATTTGATGTTAGGGGCAGTTATCGCGTTTGCGATGTTGATTAACATGATCGCAGCGGGTTTGGCAGGAGCGACTTTACCCATGATCATGAAAAAATTGCGAATCGATCCCGCGCTTGCCGGTAGCGTGATACTCACTACCATCACAGATGTGGTGGGTATTTTTGCGTTTTTAGGCACCGCAACTTGGTTGTTGATTTAAGCTCAAGCTTGCATGAATAAGTCTCAGTTAAGTGTGTTAACCCTAGTCGCACTGTTCGCCTTTGCTGCCAATTCGATTTTTTGTCGTTTAGCCCTCAATGTTGAAGCCACGTCGGCACTGGCTTTTTCAGTTTATCGTTTAGCGTCAGCGGGTTTGACCTTATGGCTGATTTTATGCTGGAAAAACCAGCATCGCCTGCTACAAATTCGTCAACATGCCAATCTGCAAAGTGCAGTGTATTTGCTCATCTATGCGCTAGGGTTTTCATATGCCTACATCGAGCTAGGCACAGCAAACGGTGCCCTAATACTTTTTTCAGCGGTGCAATTTACCATGCTGTTTATCGCGTATTTAAATGGCAAATCATGGTCGAAACTAGAGATAGCCGGGATAGCGCTGTCGCTCTGCGGTTTGGTGTTTTTTGTTTATCCCAAGCTGGGCCAAGCAAATCTGGTGAATTGTTTATACATGGCCGCAGCGGGCGTGGCCTGGGGTTTATACAGTGTAAAGGGAGCAAGTTCTCGCTCACCGATGCTCAACACTGCCAGTAACTTTATTTGTTTGCTACCTGTAGCCCTGCTGGGCGGCGCCCTTATGGTTTATGTTGGGGAACTTGAAACGAGCTGGCGCGGCATTCTGTATAGCTGCATGTCAGGCGCACTGGCTTCAGCACTGGGTTACAGCGTGTGGTATTACGTTCTGCCTGCATTGCCCAAGTCTTTTGCTGCCATTAGCCAATTATCTGTGCCAATTTGGGCAGCTTTAGGTGGCATTGTTTTTGTCCAAGAGGCAGTCACCATGCACTTTATTGTGTCTGCCCTACTGGTGCTTGGGGGCATTGCCTTAGTGTTGCTTGCAGCTTACCCCCGCAGCGCAAAGCTTCAAGCCTAAGGCATGGTTTTGTGCCATCAGGTCAAGCCGCTGTGTAATGATTCCTGGTCAAATACCTTGAGCATCACACGCTAGTCATCAATGTCTTGCTGGCCTAGCCAGTTCACTAATTTTTGCAAATCTTGATTGGCTGCTTGGTTTAGCTCTTCGGCCCAATCATGCACGTTTTGCCACCAAGCTGGGTGATCTCCCTGTTGAATTCGATTGGCAATTTTTTGCACACGCGCCAGACCAACTGAACCAGCTGCGCCCTTTATCTTATGAGCTTGGGCACAAACCTCATCTTTTTCGTTGGCACTGAGGCTCAATTGCAGTATTTCCAAATAATCGGGCATATTTTCTTGGAACACTTTTACGCTGGTGCGCACCATTTCATGGCCAATGGTATCCACCAACATTTGCAATAAATCTAAATCAAGGATGGTTTCAAGCTTGTCATCTCGTGCTTCTTCAAGCGGTTGATGAGGCATGCAAACCGGTGTTCCAAATAAACTATTAAAGACTTCTATGATACGACTCTTTTTCACCGGTTTAGCGATAACGTCGTCCATGCCGTTATTGAGATATTCTTGGCGGGTTTTGATGACATTGGCCGTCAGGGCAATAATGCTAGTTTGTTCAACCAAACCCTCTTCGTGCAGTACGTTGGCTACTTCAAAACCATTCATATCTGGCAATTGAATGTCTAATAATATTAAGTCGTACTTGTTGGCTCTGGCCATGTCAATGGCTTCTTTGCCAGTCATGGCTACATCGACATGCTGTTCGAGTTTTTCCAATAAAGCCTTAGCCACCATGACATTCAGCTCAATGTCTTCTACCAATAAAATATGCAGACCACGCACTTGCAACTCTTCTAATTGTACGGGGCGTTTACTGATGGCCAGCGGCAATTTCACTGTGAAACACGTGCCTTCCCCTACCACACTGCTGACGCTGATTTCACCTTGCATCAACGACACCATTTGCTGACAAATGGCCAGGCCTATGCCAGTGCCCGTGGCGCTTTGGTGTTCGGGTAAATCCACCTGATAATACATCGCAAAAATTTTGGATAATTCTTTCTCGGGGATGCCGACACCCGTGTCACTGACTTTAAAGGTCACCATGCTGGTGTTACTGTCAATGGGATTTGCATTGACGGTGAGTGACACCCGCCCTTTTTGGGTGAACTTGACGGCATTAAATAACAAATTCCACAAAATTTGCCGCAGACGTGTGCCATCAGCTTCCACTAAAGCGGGTAAGGGTTCATTAATTTTGGCCTCAAACGCTAGGCCTTTGTCATCGGTTAACAAAGCAATAATACTGGCTAATTCATTGGTGAAATCTTTCAGGGAAATGGTTTTTAATGACAGTTCTAGACGGTCGCGATCGAGACGGTCAAGATCGATAATGTCATTAAATATGTTGCCAAGGGTGATACCGCTTGCATAGATAGTGCTGACCCAAGCAAATTGCTCACTGTTAAGTTTGGTATCACGCAGCATTCGACTCAGACCCACGATGCCATTTAAAGGGGTGCGCAACTCGTGACTGATAGTGGCAATAAAGGCGGTCTTGTCTTTGCTGGCTTTAGCAATGGCGTTTTCTGCTTGTTTGCGTTCGGTAATATCCCGCCCAAACGCCAGTAAACCCAAACGTGTATTGTCTGCACCAAAAAACGGTACTTTACGCATCTCAAAGTAGCGCCGTTTGCCATCGGCAAAACGTAACCACAGCTCTTCGGTAATGCTGACGTTGTTTTCAAGCACTTCTTGGTCACTGGCCACCACTTGGCGAGCCAGTTCTTCGTCATACACTTCGTGGGGCGTTAGGCCAATCAACTCTTGTTCCGTTTTGCCAGTCATCTGTTCAGCCACACGGTTACACCCAGCAAACTGCCCTTCTTCATTGCGGTAATAAATTAAGTCTGGCGAAGCGTCAATGATGGAACGCAGTAAGGTGGATAGACGCAGGGCTTGTTGTTCTTTTTCAGATTTGTCTTTGATCTCGCGTTCTAGATCAGTAAAGACGTTTTCACGTTCGAGTTGCGCGTTTTTGCGTTGCTCAATCTCATAATTCAATTGCTGAATATTGTTTTGCAGGGTTTGGTTTAACAGCACATCCTCGGCACGCAAACGTTCCAACTGTGTGACGGCATCCTTGAGATGCTCCCTAGAGCGCTCCAATTGTTTAACTAACTCGCTAAAAAACACCAAAACCCACGGCGCACTGAGCATGGTCAGAATAATAGCAATAACAAAATCTTCGAGGTTGGCGCGATCGTGCAGCAATATCCGCATCACGTATGAACCCACCAAGGTAAAAATCAGGGTAACCACAATAAATAAGACACTGGCTTTCATGGTGCCAAAATGCAGGATTTTCTGCGCCAAGCGGATCGCCCAAGGCTCGTCATTAGTATTTATTGGCATGCGGGTCTCTAACACAGGAGCATAGGCGCGACATGCTAACAACTTTGTAGCATGGGTCAACAAGGGACTAATACAAGATAACTAGGCAGCCCTTAATTTATGCAACATTTATGCATATCTATTCTTTCAAAAACGTCAATTTATACCTAAATTCGCCATTTTTTTAACAGTTGATTTACAAGAAGAGCCCTAAATTAAATTTTGTTTATAGCTTATAACTATCCAGACATCTGAGATTAACTATATGTTTTATATGGCTTTATTTGTTTTAGTGCGACTTGGCAAAAGAAATTATGATGGCAAGCCGAAGATGGCAATTGATTTATAAAAATTTACTGGGTATGTTGGTAGCACTGCTTAAAATAAATATTCGATACGCGACTGGTATCCCCATAATAATTACGATCAGACCAACCTCAGGTTTGGCTTTATTTGCCACCTGAGATGCCTTAGCGTCCGCTAAGATAAGCAGCTTAGATAATCAGCATCCAGCCCCAGTCGCCGGTTGAGGGAGTTAAAATAATGAGTTTGTATCATCCCAATGATTCGAAAGACAATTGTGGATTTGGCCTGATCGCCCATACCATGGGTGAAGCGAGTCATCGTATTGTGCATACGGCGATCCATGCCTTAGATCGCATGCAACATCGTGGAGGCATAGCGGCCGACGGGAAAACCGGTGATGGCTGTGGTTTGCTCATGCAAAAACCCAACAGTTTTTTCCAAACGATCGCCGCAGAAAACGGTTGGAAGTTGAGTAAAAAATATGCAGTTGGCATGATATTTTTGTCACAGGATCAAGAAAAAGCCGAAGCGGCACGTCAAGTAATCAATGAAGAATTAGAGCGCGAAACCATGGGTGTGGTGGGCTGGCGAATTGTGCCCACTGACCACAGTGTATTAGGTGATTTAGCCGCAACTGGCGTACCACAAATAGAACAGGTTTTTGTCAATGCCCCCTCGGGCTGGCGCAAACGCGATGTTGAGCGTCGTCTCTACATGGCACGGCGTCGTGCTGAAAAACGCTTGGTTGCTGACAAAGACTTTTACGTCGCTTGTTTGTCTGGCCTGGTATCTATATACAAAGGTTTAGTCATGCCACGTGACTTGCCGAAGTTCTATTTAGACCTAGCTGACGAACGGTTGCAGTCTGCCATTTGTGTATTCCATCAACGGTTTTCCACCAACACTTTACCCCGTTGGCCTCTCGCTCAGCCTTTCAGATTTTTAGCCCATAACGGTGAAATCAATACGATCCGTGGCAATCGTGACTGGTCACAAGCGCGCATGCACAAGTTTGTCACGCCGCTATTACCTGATTTGCAAGATGCTGCGCCCTTCGTAAATTTAGATGGCTCTGACTCATCGTCACTCGACAACATGTTGGAGTTATTTTTGGCTGGCGGCATGGATATATTCCGTGCCATGCGTTTGCTGGTGCCACCCGCTTACCAAAATAACCGTACCATGGATGACGATTTGCGTGCTTTTTATGAATTTAACTCCATGCACATGGAACCTTGGGATGGCCCCGCGGGTATCGTATTAACTAACGGTCGCCATGTTGCCTGTAATCTTGACCGCAACGGGTTACGCCCCGCCCGCTACGTCTTAACTAAAGACGGCTTAATAACCCTCGCTTCAGAAGTGGGTATCTGGGATTATCGACCCGAAGATGTTTTAGAAAAAGGCCGTGTAGGTCCGGGTGAAATGTTAGCGGTGGATACTTACACCGGTAAAATTTGGCGCTCGACTGAAATTGATGATGAGCTAAAAGAGCGCCATCCCTACCGTGAATGGATTAACAAACACATCAAACATCTGCTGCCCATTGAACAGTGTGATGCCAGTAAAATTGGCGTACGTGCTTTTAGCGATGACATGATGGCGGTCTACCACAAGCTGTTTAATTACAGTTACGAAGAGATGCAGCAAATCATTAAAGTGCTGGCTAAAGATGGTCAAGAAGCCGTGGGGTCTATGGGTGACGATACGCCAATGGCAGTACTGTCGTCTAAACAACGCATTATCTATGACTATTTTCGTCAACAATTTGCTCAAGTAACCAATCCCCCCATTGACTCGTTGCGGGAAAATCACGTGATGTCCTTGGCGACGTGTATTGGTCGCGAGCAAAACGTGTTTAGTGAAACCTCTGGCTATGCCCATCGGGTTTTGTTCAACTCACCCATCTTGGTGTACACCGACTTAAAACAATTACGTGAGTTTGATGCTGCGCACTACTACTCTGAAAAAGTGGAGCTGAACTACCTCGCGGAAGAAGGGCTAAAACGGGCGATAGAGCGGGTATGTAATGAAGTGGAATACTTGGTAAAAACCAAAAAAGCGACCTTTGTTATCCTCTCAGACCGCGACATTAAAGCCAATAAAATACCTATTCCGGCAGCGATGGCGGTTGGTGCGGTGCAAAGGCGTTTAATTGACAAAGGCCTGCGTTGTGACGCCAACATAGTAGTCGAAACCGCCTCAGCGCATGACCCTCATCATTTTGCGGTGTTAATCGGTTTAGGCGCCACTGCGATATACCCCTTCTTGGCTTATGAAACGATTGAGCAAATGGTAGAAAAAGGCGAAATCGAAATTGACGTGATGCAGGCTACCCTGAACTACCGCAAAGGGATTAATAAGGGTCTGTACAAGATCATGTCGAAAATGGGCATCAGCACCGTCGCCAGTTATCGTAGCTCCAAGCTATTTGAAGCGGTGGGTATCAACAAAGATGTCATCAAGTTGTGTTTTGCGGGTGTACCTAGCCGTATTCAAGGCGCCAGCTTCGACGACTTTGAACAAGATCAAATTAACCTGCAGCGTATTGCTTGGTTAAAACGTAAACCACTGTCCCATGGGGGTTTACTGAAATATGTGCACGGTGGTGAATATCATGCCTACAACCCAGATGTGGTGACTAGCTTGCAAAAAGCCGTGGTCAGTGGCAAATACGCTGATTACGCCATCTTCGCTGGTTTGGTGAATGATCGTGCTCCCGCACACTTTCGCGATCTATTAGGCTTAAAACCTGACCGTGAGCCGATTGATATCAGTCTGGTTGAGCCTGCTGAAAAACTGTTTCCGCGTTTTGATACTGCAGCCATGTCCATCGGTGCCTTGAGTCCTGAAGCGCATGAAGCCTTGGCCATTGCCATGAACCGCTTAGGTGGGCGCTCTAACTCAGGTGAAGGCGGTGAAGATCCTAAACGCTTTAATACTGAGAAAAATTCGAAGATTAAACAAGTGGCCTCAGGCCGTTTTGGAGTAACACCCCATTATTTGGTTAATGCTGAAGTGATTCAGATCAAAGTTGCGCAAGGGGCTAAACCCGGCGAAGGCGGGCAGTTACCAGGCGATAAGGTCACAAACTATATTGCTGAACTGCGCTTCTCAGTGCCTGGCGTGACCCTCATTTCACCGCCACCTCATCACGACATCTACTCTATAGAGGATCTGGCGCAACTGATCTTTGACCTTAAACAAGTCAATCCTAAAGCCCTCATCTCGGTTAAATTGGTGTCTGAACCCGGCGTTGGCACCATTGCTACTGGTGTTGCCAAAGCCTATGCAGATTTGATTACCATTTCTGGCTACGATGGTGGTACAGGAGCAAGCCCCCTCACGTCGGTGAAATACGCCGGCAGTCCTTTTGAAATTGGCTTGGCAGAAACCCAGCAAGCCTTGGTGGAAAATGGTCTGCGTCATAAGGTGCGTGTGCAAACAGATGGTGGCTTAAAAACCGGTTTAGACGTGGTGAAAGCAGCGATTTTAGGGGCTGAAAGTTTTGGTTTTGGTACTGGACCAATGGTGGCCTTAGGCTGCAAATATTTGCGCATTTGTCACCTGAACAACTGTGCAACCGGTGTGGCCACACAAGATGAAAAGTTACGCGAAAACTATTTCATCGGCCTACCTGAGATGGTGATGAATTACTTCCGCTTTATTGCTGAGGAAGTACGAATGATTTTGGCTGATATGGGCGTGCAAAGGCTCGACGAAATCATTGGTCGAACAGAATTGTTATCTCTGTTAGATGGGCGTACCGCCAAGCAAAACAAATTGGATTTAAGCCCACTGTTAGCCAAGGCCAAAGCTGGCGCGCATACCAGTTTGTTTTGCCAAGAAACCACCAATGCTCCCCTTGACAAAGGGGAACTCAACCTGCAAATCCTAGCCGCGGCCAAACACACAATTACCAGTGGCAAAGATCAGCGGCTACGTTATTCCATCCGTAACACGGACCGTTCTGTGGGTGCGTTATTGTCAGGTGAAATTGCTAAGGTACATGGTAACCATGGCATGCAGGACCACAGTATTGACATCCGTTTTGATGGCACGGCGGGGCAAAGCTTTGGCGTGTGGAACGCCACTGGCCTCAACATGCACTTAGTGGGCGACGCCAACGATTATGTGGGTAAAGGCATGACCGGTGGTCAATTAGTCTTGCAACCACCGCGTGGGGTGAGTTTCGACCCTCATGTCAGTGCCATTATGGGCAATACCTGTTTGTATGGTGCCACAGGCGGCAAACTTTTTGCGGCAGGCCGTGCTGGTGAACGTTTTGCGGTGCGTAACTCAGGGGCTATTGCGGTGGTGGAAGGCACCGGAGACAACGCTTGTGAGTATATGACAGGTGGTATTGTGGCCATACTCGGCTCCACAGGTGTGAACTTTGGTGCAGGCATGACCGGTGGTTTTGCTTATATCTATGATGAACTCAACGATCTTGATAATCGAGTAAATAAAGAGTTAGTGGAGATACTCGAGATCAATGACAAAGTGATTTTGTCTGAGCATTTACGTGGTTTGATTAATCAACACTATGAATTAACGGGCAGCGAGCATGCGTTATTTTTATTGACGCATTATGCCGAGCAATTGGCACATTTCCGTTTAATCAAACCCAAAACCAGTGATGTGAAAAACTTGTTGGGGCACATTAGCCGCTCAACCGCAGAACTGCGGTTGCAGGCACAATAAGCTGTAGGATGTAAAATACATGGCTAAAAACGTATATCAATTTGTCGACGTAGAACGTATCGATCCGCCGAAAAAGCCGATTCTGATGCGCAAGGAAGAATTTGCCGAAATCTACCAACCGCTGACCCAGAGTCAAACAGAAGGCCAAGCTGATCGCTGTCTTGATTGCGGTAATCCCTATTGTGAATGGAAGTGCCCTGTGCACAATTTTATTCCTCAATGGTTGGCACTCGCCAATGAAGGTAAAATTTTAGAAGCGGCGGAATTATCTCATAAAACCAATAGTTTACCGGAAGTGTGTGGACGGGTTTGCCCCCAAGACCGTTTGTGCGAAGGCGCCTGTACCTTAAACGATGATTTTGGCGCGGTGACCATTGGTAGCATCGAAAAATATATTACCGACACAGCGTTTAAGATGGGCTGGCGTCCCGATATGTCTGGCGTAGTGGCAACAAACAAAAAGGTTGCCATCGTTGGTGCCGGCCCCGCTGGTTTGGCGTGTGCAGATATTCTGGTGCGCAATGGCGTAAAACCCATTGTTTACGATAAGTATCCAGAGATTGGTGGTTTGTTAACCTTTGGTATTCCAGCCTTCAAATTAGAAAAAGACGTGATCAAATTACGTCGCCAAATTTTCAGTGAGATGGGTGTTGAGTTTGTTCTCAACACTGAAATAGGCAAGGACATCCCCTTCCAGCAACTCATCGACCAACATGATGCTGTATTTTTAGGCATGGGCACGTACAAAGCCATGCAAGGCGGCTTCAAACATGAAAAAGCCCCCGGTGTTTACGAGGCCTTACCCTTCTTGATCGCCAATATTAATCGTCACATGGGTTTTGAAAAGCATGCCGATGAGTTTGTCGATATGCGTGATAAAAAAGTTGTGGTGTTGGGTGGCGGTGATACCACCATGGATTGTGTACGCACGTCTATCCGACAAGGAGCGAGTAGCGTTACCTGCGCTTATCGCCGTGATGAAGAAAGCATGCCTGGTTCAAGACGCGAAGTAGTGAATGCGCGGGAAGAAGGCGTGGAGTTTTTATTTAATCTGCAACCCTTGGACATTGCGGTTGACGAACATGGCAAAGCCATTGGTGTACGCTTGGTGAAGACTGAAATGGGTGCACCAGACAAAGAAGGTCGTCGCAGCCCAGTGGTGATTGAAGGGTCTGAACACATACTGGAAGCAGACGCGGTCATTATTGCCTTTGGTTTTCAACCCAGTCCCGCACCGTGGTTTGGTGAATTTGGCATTATGTTGGATGAAAAAGGTCGAGTACGTGCCCCTGCTAAAGGCAAGTTCGCCTTTCAAACCTCAAACCCAAAAGTGTTTTCTGGTGGTGATATGGTGCGTGGTTCAGACTTAGTGGTCACCGCTATTTTTGAAGGCCGTGAAGCCGCCGAAGGGATCCTTGATTATATGGGTGTGTAAGCGCTTAGGGCGAAAACAACGGTGCAAAAGGGGCTTGGCGCCCCTTTTTTGTAGCTGATCGCCATGTCAGTTTTTTATCCAGGCCAAGACTTATGGCTACATTACAAATTCAGAATTTGACGTAATGCCTGTTCAAACACAGCGGCAGGCTGACCACCGCTGATTAAGTGTTTGTCATTAATAATGATTGCAGGTACAGACTGAATACCCGCTTGCTGGTAAAACTGTTGGGCCTGCCTGACCTCTTGAGTATATTGCTCTGATTCAAGGATCTGTTGCGCCACATCCACATCTAAACCGAGTTGTTTGACAACCTGCAGCAATTGCTGATGATCACTGGGGTTGCCCCCTTGTTTAAAATACAAATCAAAGAGGGCGAGCTTTAGGGCAGTCTGTTGGTCAAATTCCGCCGCCCAATGCAACAGTCGATGTGCGTCAAAAGTGTTGTAAATTCTGCCACCACCACGCTGCCCAAACGCATAACCCACGTCTAGTCCACGCTGTTTGATCAGGGCACGGTTTTGTTCAGCTTGTTCAAGGCTGATGCCATATTTTTGGGTGATGTGTTCATTAATCTCTTGCCCTTGTGGCGGCATCATTGGATTGAGTTCAAAGGGTTGCCAATGAATATCAGCCTTAACTTGGCTGCTGAGATTGCTCAACGCACTGGACAGCTCTTGAAAACCAATGATGCACCACGGACAGGATACATCAGATACAATATCAATTTTTAAGGTATGCATAAGGCACTCGTTATGTTTGCCACTTCGCCAACTCACCGCAAAGCGAAACTATGATTAAGGTGAAGCAGGCGGATTAGCTCGGGAACGCCTAAAAAACAACAAACCAAGACACGCTAGCAGTGTGTCGCAGACAATGGCGAGTAACACTGCCGCGCTCAAGCCCCACACTAAAGCTTGAGGATTAAGGGGTATAACATAGCTAAAATTGTCCTGTGTTTCTTGGCGCACTTGTTTATCACTGGCAGTCAGTACATGCCACGTTTGCCAAACAGCCATTTTTTGCATTGCCACTTGCTCTGCTTCAAGCAGACTCACGCGATCAATAATAAAGGCTATATTGGTAGCGTCATGTTGAAAAACCACGTCGTTACTACTTTTATAATGACTCAATAATCTGGCTAAACTGCCAGCAAAGTATTTGTCTGCTGTCACTTGGAAACCTGCTAAAGCCTGGCGCGCCTCAATTAAATGGGCGTCCACACGTTTACCATATTGGTCGACAAAGGCTGGGATCTGGATGCCAAGCAACAGACCAAAGCAAAATAGACTCAAGCGTAAATAATCGCGTAATATTTTCATGATTAATTCATACCCTTACTAAGCCTTCGATACCTAAGATAAGGTATTTAAGGTTGCTGCACTAGCAGACAACTCCTATAGTAAAGTCATAGTAACTGAAGAGTGTGTAGGTGTGTTAAAAATCCGTTTCCCCATGAGCAAATCCTTCGCCATACTGCTAAATGTGTTATGGCTGAACACAGGCATTAGCGCCGAAACCACACAAGTCGAGGCTGTGTGTCCCACTGACTTTTATGCTTTACCGATTGTGAATGATGCTAAATTTTGCCAGACCTTTGCCGCAGAGTTACCTGCCACCCTCAGTTACCATGCAAACCTAGCCATTGACGCTGCGAAGACTTTTTACACTGAAACCCTAGGAGAGCCTGAGTCAGACAATATGATAAAAGGCCGAATTGTCTTGGTATATCAGGCGGGCAAACAAACTGTGATCATTTCTCCAGATGGTCAAGGCAGTCAGGTAGACATTCTCGTCAAATAAATAAACCATTGTTACTGATCCTATGCAGCTACTGGTTCATGCTGATTATTGCCGCTTACCTCGCAAAATCTAATCATTCTGTTTCTGGCACCCTCCTTGCAAAGTCCATTGAAACGGCGGTATGCCGTCAAAAAGTCGACGTTATGTAATAGGAAGGATTATGGAACTTGCCATTGTTTTATTGATGTTATTGATTATTGTTGCAGTAACAGCCATGAAGCTGCACGAGCCCGAACTTGCTTTTCCATTTAAGAAAAAAGTCAGTTTATTTACCCCCGTCGAGCGCACATTTCTCGCCATGATTGAAGAAGCAGTGGGTCAAAAATACCGTATCATGTGTCGAGTAAGGTTGGCAGACATTGTGACAGTGCGTCAAAGTACTAACAAAAAAACCAGCAAAGATGCCCTAACAAGAGCTAGCGGTAGACACTTAGATTTTGTTTTATGTAGCAAAGAGGATATGAGCCCGGTGATGGCCATTGATTTGGTGCATAACAATGGTAAAGAAGGTTATAAAAGTCAGCGTGATTGGTTTGTCACAGGCTCACTAGACGCCGCCCACATTCCTCACGTGCGCATCAAAGTGCGTTCTGGCTATAAGGTGCAAGATATTAAAGAATGCATTGAAACCAAGCTACCGAGCAAACCAAACAAAGCCCTACCACCCCCCATTATGCAAGGCACTTTAAATTTGCCTGATGAGCTTAAACAAAATGCTCGGCCTACGCGGCCAGTGGGCAACGCTGGGCGCAGCGTTATTGCTGCGTAACACAGAATTTAGCGATAAAAAAACCAGCGTTTACGCTGGTTTTTTGTTTGGGCAAACCGTCGTTTATGCGCCTTTTACAAACTTCACACCTAAGTCGATATCGGCACGTAAGCCATCTAACATGGCATTTTTAGCGTTTTCTTCAAACTCACTTAACTTGCCGTAAGACAGAATTTCTTCCACACCGTTTTTACCCAAACGCACTGGGTGTGCAAAAAACATCGCGTCATCGCTGTTGGTTTCTACATAAGTATATTCAACGACGTTGTCGCCATGCATTGCTGCCACCAACGACAAACAAAAACGTGCTGCTGCTTGACCCATGGACAGTGTTGCTGAGCCGCCACCGGCTTTAGCTTCCACTACTTCAGTGCCAGCATTTTGAATACGGGTAGTAAGGTTTGCTACTTCTTCTGCGGTGAAACTTACGCCTTCTACTTGAGACAGTAAGGGCAGAATAGTGGTACCAGAATGGCCACCAATAACTGGTACATGCACATTAGCTGGGTTAAGCCCTTTTAAGTTGCCCACAAAAGTCTCGGCACGAATAACATCTAACGTCGTTACACCAAATAATTTGTTTTTGTTATATACGCCTTTGGCTTTTAGTGCTTCTGCGGCAATGGCCACCGTGGTATTCACTGGGTTAGTGATCACGCCAATACAAGCTTCTGGGCAGTTGTCTGCAATGGCATCAATTAAGTTACGTACGATACCCGCGTTGATGTTAAACAAATCAGAACGATCCATACCTGGCTTACGCGGTACACCTGCAGGGATCAAGACGATGTCAGCACCGATTAAGGCATCAGCCAAATTGTCTTTGCCAAAACCCGCTACTTTTACGTCGGTAGGAATATGGCTTAAGTCCACAGCTACACCAGGCACTACTGGTGCAACGTCATACAATGACAATTCTGAACCTGCGGGTAATTGTGTTTTTAATAATAAGGATAGGGCTTGTCCAATACCGCCAGCGGCTCCCAGTACAGCTACTTTCATAATTCTCTCCCGAGTGAGGAAATGTTCAACAATTGATTTCTTGAATGACATATTGTTTCAACAACATAACATCAAGAGGTGATGACAAAGGCTGTATCATACTATCTGAGCGGTTTTTTGTAACTCGCAAAACAACAGAAAAAGCAGCCAAATTGCCTAAACTTCTGCAATCGGGCAGAATAGCGGAAAATAATGAGGGTGTTATGGCAACGGTAAAACAAGAAGCATTGATCAGGGCGTTCAAAGATATTTTGAACACGGAAAACTATGGCTCACAGGGTGACATCGTTGAGGCCTTAAAAGAGCAAAAATTCGATAATATTAGTCAGTCAAAAGTCTCACGTATGCTGAGTAAATTTGGCGCAGTACGCACCCGTAATGCTCGTGGAGATATGGTTTATTGTTTGCCACCTGAACTAGGCATGCCCACCGCCAAAAGCCCACTTAAACAACTAGTGTTAGACATTGTGCACAACAATGTGATGGTGATCATTCGCACCAGTCCCGGTGCAGCCCAGTTAATTGCACGTTTGCTGGATTCGCTGGGCAAGAAAGACGGCGTATTAGGCACCATAGCGGGGGATGACACCATTTTTATTGCCCCCTCTGACATCACCCAAATCGACAATATACGAGAGAAAGTCGAAGCCCTATTCGAAAACGTCTAAACCTGTATTCAACGCATAGGCGATAAACAAACCTAATTGATTTCGTGAAATTTACATAAAAAAAAGCCAGCGATTAAGCTGGCTTTTTGTTTTTCAGTTCAAGTGTTTAGAACTTGTATTTCACACCAAAACGCACTTCCCATAATGATGGTGCGTTAACAGTAGATTGCTCAGTCGGGAAGAAACGATTGTATACGTACTGACCCGCATCGTTAATGGTGGCAGAGATAACATCGTCACCCACAAACGAACCTTGCTTCATCACACCCCAGTCATCGTTCAACAAGTTACCCAAGTTTTCAATAACGATAAAGGCGCTGGCCTTGTGGCCGTCCATGAAGCCAGGAAGTTGTTGTTCGACGCGCGCATCAAACTTCACCCACCAATCGGCACTTTGTGAGTTACGTTTGGCGATTTGACCACGAACCAAACCTTCAGATTCGATAAACTCGTTGAAAGCAGCTAAATCAAAATCAGAACCGTACACTACACGGTTGTCGTTGACTTCAGGAACATAGATCAAGCTACGGAAGTCGTTAGCATCTTCAAACATGCTGGCAGAGTTGTTGTAAGTATAAGAGAAAGGCTTACCTTCACTCGCTTGACCAAACAGGCTGAAACGCGTGTCATAACCATCAATAAACTCAGCTTTGTAGCTTAAGTTAAAGGTGAAACGATGTTTGATTTGATAATCAGAGGTGGCGACACCTGGATTATTTTGATCCGATACCGCTACGTTAGCAAAGTTAGAAAAGGCCACTGAACTGGTCATTGGGTTTACGTCGGTTGCATTAACGTATGCGTAAGCCGCATTCATCTTAATACCGTTGTCGTAGTCTTTACTTACGCCCAAAGACAATACCGTTGAATCGCCGTCTTTACCTTTCACGTTGGTTAACAAAAAGTCTGAACCAGAGAAACGACGTGGAGTAGTCACTTCATACAAAGGACGACCATCAGCCGCAGTATCACCAGATAATTTAACACTTAAATCAGTATAAATAGCTGAGTCTTTTTTCTTGGTATACAACAAATCAGCCGTGATAACGTAGTCATCTTCCGTGATGTAGGTGGTACCTAAGGCATATTTCCATTCAGATGGAGTATCAAAGTTAGGATCGATAGCCACAACACCACCGTCACCTTGACCGATAGTAGTACCTTGAATTTCATCATAAATCGATTGAGGGATATCAAAACCAGCACTGCCGTTATTGACTAAGGCACGGTCAAATAATGACAAGTTAGAGTCAGGGAAGCTGTTACGGCCTGCGCGGTCCAGCAAGTCGATTTTGGTTACACCGTCGTTTGAATAGGCGTTAGAAATCCACACGTTGGGGTTACCACCACTGTATAAACCAATACCACCGCGCACTTCCATATTGCTGGCGATTGACCAGTTAAAACCTACACGTGGTTGCAACAAGCTAATACCATCTACGTTACCGGTGTTAGCAAAACCATAACGGTTAGCGAAGTTAACGTTATAAGTAGGTTCATCATCAGAACTGAAAGTGTCATAACGCAAGCCAACCATTAACTGCACGTCGTCAGTTAAATCGAAGTCATCTTGCACGTAAACAGTCATCATAGTGTTGCTGAACGTTGCACCAGCATCATCAGGGTTGTTGGTGCCAGCTGAGTTACTGTAGTAAATACGGTCTGGTTTACCATTTTGGAAATCAGCGATGTTGTTGAAGCGGTACTCACCGTCAGACTGTTGTACAAACAAGTTAAATACGTTGAGTTTTTCGTATTCAATACCACCCGTAATTTTGTGGTCATCCATGTAATAGGTTGCCGCAAACTTAGCCGTGACCGTGTCCCACTTCAATTTATTTGATTGACGTGAATCATCTGGACCGATGTACACCGTACCGCCACCAGCGGTACGCACTTGTACCTCACCGAAACCAGAAGCAGCATCGGTTGAAGCTTGTGTATTGTCTAACTTGGTTTTACCAATACGCACTTCGGTGGAGAAATCACTGTTCCAGTCAGAGTACAAAGAAGCCACAACTGAATCTAGTGTAGCGCCGCGTTTGTAGAAGTGGTTAGACAATGACAATTTGCTAGAGCTTTGGTCAGACTGAGCCAAGCTGAAACCATCATTGTAGTTATAAACTAACGACGCACGGTGGTCGTCATTAATGTTCCAGTCAATTTTAGCTAAGATTTTTTCGTCTTCTACCGGAGCAGATGCAGGAGTAGTACCTGGATCGTAGCCATACACGGTTTTAGCAATGGTGGTAATTTGGTCAATATCAGCTTGAGTAACACGTGATCCCAATGCGTCATATTGATACAACTGCGCACCTTCGAGTTTTTCATAAGAACCGAAGAAGAACAGCGTGTCTTTGATAAGTGGGAAACCAACGTTTACACCGTAACGTTTTTCAGTGTAGTTACCGTTGTCTTGTTTCTCACCTTCAATGCTATCACCTTTCAATGAATCGCTGGTGTAATCGTAAAACGCACTACCGTGAACTTCGTTACCACCTGATTTAGTGACGGCGTTGATGTTACACGCGGTGAAACCACCGTATTGCACGTCAAAAGGCGCAAGTTCAACGGCAACTTGATCAATGGCATCAAAAGAGAACGGCATACGTTCAGTAGGATAACCGTTGCTGTTAAGACCGAAGCTGTCGTTTAAGCGCACACCATCAAGCGTCAAGCTGTTAAAACGCGGGCTAGCGCCACCACATTGTACAGCGTCATTAAAGCTTTCATCGATATAAACACGTGGATCGGCACGGATCACGTCGTTGATGTCACGGTTGATAGCTGGAGCATTTTCTAGGTCATCTAAATTGAAGTTAGCAGACGGGCCGGTTGAACCAAATACAGAAGTGCTTACCGCAGAGGCAGTAACGACAATGCTTTCAATAGCTTGTTCATCTTCAAGGGCCAAACTTAACTGGTATGCTTCACCTAAGGTTAAAAATACATCATTAACCGTAGAGTCTTGATAAGTGTCTGAATCTACTTTAACGGTGTATGGACCACCAACACGCAAACCTTTGGCGCTGAATTGGCCGTTTGTACCAACGGTGGTAGTTTTCACTGTACCAGAAGGAACGTGGGTAATGGTGATCACTGTACCTGCAACAGGTGTGCCTTGTGGGCCGGTGATTTTACCGGTAATGCCCGAAGAGGTTTCTTGCGCAAACGCAACGGTAGACATGCCGATAGACATGGCCACTGCAAGCGCGATGCGGTTGAGTTTTTTATTTGTTTGCATTATGTGTTTCCTAAGGTTTGTGTGTTTGTTAGCAATGTTGCAAGTAGAGCTACAAGTTACTTTGCCATTTAGTATAAAAAGTGATCGATTCAAGCGACTTCTAATTTTATGGGGCAAGAGTGTATCAGATAAAATATGACACTTTTATTGCAGGGGCAACTATGACTGTAATAATTCATGCTTTTGTTGCTTGATACTGACAATTTTTACATTTATGCAGCATAAAGCTGTGAATATTTAACAATTAACCCTGTAAACAACTTTTGTAGCTTGTCGAACAACAATCTCAAGGATGAGGACTGACTTTTGCGCGGTTCACTGGTATCTTTCCAACAATTTTGTATTTCTCTGTTTGGAAGTCTATGTCAGGTCCTCTTGTTATTGCTATTTCTGGTGCCTCTGGTTCTGGGAAGTCACTGTTTACTGAGAATTTATTGAAGGAATTCTCACAAGAAGGTAAGCAGGTGCAGATATTGCGTGAGGATCATTATTATCGCGCTCAAGACCATTTACCCATGGCTGAGCGAGAAAAAAACAACTACGACCATCCCAAGGCCTTTGAACACGAGTTATTAGTGGAACACTTGCAGGCATTGAAAGCGTGGCAAACCATCCAATATCCGCATTATTGCTATAAAACACATACACGTTTAAAAGAAACAGAAACGCTGCAATCTGCTCCGGTGATCATTATCGAGGGCATCATGCTGTTAGCAAACCAAGCCTTATTGGAATTATTTGATATCAAAATTTTTGTCGATACTCCTTTAGATATCTGTCTGTTGCGGCGTATGAAGCGAGATATCGCTGAGCGTGGGCGCAGTCTTGAATCAGTTGCCCGTCAGTATGAATCCACCGTAAAGCCTATGTATCATCAATTTATTGCACCCAGTCGTTTTACTGCCGACGTTATCGTGACCCAAGGTGGTAAAAATAAAATTGCTCTTAATGTCATCAAATCACACATTCAACAGAGCTTGTTACCATAACACCGAAATAATAATAAAAAGGATAGTTATACTATGACCAGTTTAATTGGAGTAGCACTGCTGCTTGTTATTGCGTTTGTATTTTCCGCACATCGCAAAGCCATCAATTGGCGCACGGTGGGTGGTGCTTTTGCTATTCAAGCCATTATTGGCGCGTTTGTATTGTATTTTCCTCCCGGTATTAAGTTGCTTTTGGCGCTGACTGAATATGTGAAAAACATTCTTGCCTACAGCCAACAGGGCATTGATTTTATCTTCGGCCCCGTGGGGAACAAGTCGTTGGGTTTTATTTTTGCGTTCAACGTACTGCCGGTGATTGTGTTTTTTTCCGCTCTGATTTCGGTGTTGTATCATCTGGGCATTATGTCTTGGATCATTCGTTTAATCGGTGGATTTTTGCAAGTGGTACTGCGCACCAGTCGCCCAGAGTCCATGTCGGCAGCCGCTAATATTTTTGTTGGTCAGACAGAAGCTCCCCTAGTGGTCAAACCGTTTATTCCACACATGACCCAATCAGAACTCTTTGCCATCATGGTGGGAGGCTTAGCGTCTATCGCTGGGTCTGTCATGGCAGGGTATGCTGGCATGGGTGTTGAAATTAAGTACTTACTTGCGGCGAGTTTTATGGCTGCCCCTGGTGGTTTGTTAATGGCAAAAATCATGCTGCCAGAAACCAACGAATTTAAAAATGAATTAGCCGAACTCGATGACAAAAACGAGCAGTACGCAAATATTTTTGATGCGGCAGCAAGTGGTGCGGCCTCAGGGATGCAACTGGCATTAAATGTTGGTGCAATGCTACTGGCATTTATTGCGCTTATCGCTCTGCTCAACGGCATTATTGGCTGGGCCGGCGGTATATTTGGCGTCGACGATTTAACCTTTCAGGTCATCCTAGGCTACGTGTTCCAACCTATTGCTTGGGCAATTGGCGTACCATGGGAAGAAGCAAATATTGCTGGCCGTTTTATTGGCCAAAAAATGGTAGTGAATGAATTTGTCGCCTACTTGGATTTTTTAAAGTATCAAGCTGATTTATCACCAGCGACGCAGGCTATTGTGGTGTTTGCTTTGTGCGGTTTTGCTAACTTCTCGTCTATTGCTATCCTCATGGGTGGGATTGGCGCATTGGCACCAACACGCCGTAAAGAAATTGCAAGATTAGGACTGAAAGCAGTTATGGCTGCTACCTTGGCCAATTTGATGAGTGCCGCTTTGGCAGGATTTTTTCTTAGTTTATAACAGTATGAATGTAGGTTTTTTATGATGGAATTAGTTGCCGTTGATTATCGCGCTCCCAATGCAGATGTGTTGTTTGTTGAGTCTTTACATCAAACCGGTTTTGGTGTTTTGAAGAATCACCCAATTGAACAGCAAACCGTCGCCGATATATATAAAAACTGGCAGGCGTTTTTCAAAAGTGATGAAAAGAATCAATTTGCCTATGACAAGGCCAAACATGATGGATTTTTCTCAACACAAGTGTCAGAAACCGCCAAAGGGTTTAAGAAAAAAGACATCAAAGAATACTTCCACTATTACCCTTGGGGTCGCTGCCCTGCAGCGCTAAAAGCGCAAGCTGCCAGCTATTATCAACAAGCCAACGAATTAGCCTCTGAATTATTGAGCTGGGTAGAGAAATATTCGCCAGCAGATGTTTCCGCCAAATACACTCAGTCCTTGTCCTCGATGGTCGTCAATAGCGAACAAACCTTATTACGCATTTTACATTATCCACCTTTAACAGGCTCTGAAGAGCCTGATGCGATTCGCGCCGCGGCTCATGAAGACATTAATTTGTTAACGATTTTGCCTGCCGCCAACGAACCGGGACTACAAGTCAAAGGAACGGGTGATTCATGGATAGATGTGCCCTGTGATTTCGGTAATTTGATTGTCAACATTGGCGATATGCTACAAGAAGCATCAGGCGGCTACTTTCCATCTACGACACATCGGGTCATCAATCCAGTGGGCAGTGACCAAAGCAAGAGCCGTATTTCTTTGCCGTTATTTTTACATCCTAATCCACAGGTTGTCCTGTCAGATCGCCACACGGCGAAAAGCTATTTGCAAGAGCGTTTGCGCGAGTTGGGTGTCGCCTAGACTTTACAACGCCTCTTGATTAATACTTTTCAGTAATAACCAAGCCGTTTCAACCGCCGCGGTATAAAAGCGCTGATCGACAAAATCAGCGCTGTCTTTGGGCGTGTGATAGCGGTCATGAATGTCAACCCCCACAAAAATGTAGGGAATATCGTGACGTCCGAAGGCTGAATGGTCGCTGGCTTTGCGCCAATCCACCTGAGTTAGGCTGGTTTGCCCCAATCTATCGGAACGATGCCCTTTGATGAGGCACAAGCCTGCCATGGATGCTACATCTTTAATTTTTTGATTCAACTCATCAGCTTGTCGACTTGCGGTGGCAAACAGCCGCTTACGTGGTCCACCTTCAGCTAACATATCTAAATTGAGATTAAATTTAATCTGACTGTGCGCCACTGGTGGGTGACGCATAAAGGCTTTTGCCCCCTGTAGGCCAAGTTCTTCGGCATCTGTTGCGAGAAAAATAATCGAATAAATACTGCTAACAGCTTGCAGGTTTTTGCCAAGTGCCAGCATAGCAGCTACACCTGAAGCGTTGTCATCAGCGCCTAAATACACTTGTTTACCTTGTGCACCAAGGTGATCAAAGTGAGCACTAATGACAATAAACTCATCAGCAAATCGTGTGCCTTTTAGCCATCCAACCACATTGACTCCTACTTTTTCGGAATCGTCTTGGGGGAAATGAAAAGACTGGAGATAATTTGGTGCTGTCGCAAAGGCTTGCAAATTCAGCTCGGTGAAGCGTTGCTGTAAAAATTCTCGTGCCAATTGTGCACCGGCACTGCCAGATTTGCGGCCCTGCATGTTAACCGAGGCAAGATAAGTAAAATCTTGCCACAAGCTCTTGGCATCAACACTGTGCTGTAAACTAATATCGCGACAACTTTTTGCCATGCAAAGCGGTGTCACTAGCAGCAGTACGAAGGCTAAAAGCAGCTTTATCATAGGCTAGACAGGAAATTGAGTTTGCCTTGGTAACGCGCAACATCCTGACTATTTTTACTGTTTTCTTTTGCCAGTTGCAGGTAGTGTTCGCTACGTTCTACCTCACCCAATTCAAAATAAATGCGTGCCAAACCAAAGTAGATTTCGTGTTTTTTACGGTCAAAACTTAGGGCCTTTTTGTAGTAAGTCAGTGCCTCTTGCCAGTTCTCTTTTTCTATTTCTACTTCACCCAAATTCACAAAGTAATAGGGATTTTGTGAACGATCATGCTCAACCTTGGCAAATATTTCTGCGGCACGCCTTTCTCGCCCAGTGAAAGTATAAAGATAAGCTAAATTTTCCCAGGCGGTGAGACTGTCAGGATTTAAGGCCAAGGCATAATCGTAGATGTGCTCAGCTTGCGCGTAATAGCCTTTCAGACGATACAAGATCCCCAGATTAATTAAGGCAGAATCAAAGTTCGGTTCAGTGTATATCGCCTGACGAAAGTAGGCATAAGCTCTTTCATATTGATTTTGCAACAAGGCATCTGCGCCTTTGTTGTTATAAAACATAGCAATCACCGTTTGAAGACTCACCAAGCGTTTTGGAAAGTGTTGACGCGCTGACTGGGGATCGAAGTCTACTTGATAACCTTTCGATTGAAAGTTATACACATTAGGATTTGGCCGCGGCAACATACGCAGATTAATGTGTCCATTGAGTAAGCTATAGCCGTCTCGGCGCGTCCAATATTCAGGAATGTCGATTTCTTGGAACCTCACCCCAAAACCTGCTTCTTGCGCCAAGGCATAAGTCATGATCGACATGGATAAACAGTTAGCCGCGCGGTTTTTAAAGGTCGTGTTGGCCACTGTATTCGCCGTACCGTCATACAAAAGATTAAACTTAGAACGGTCGAAGATGGTGTGAACCAAGGTTTCCATTTGCGAAATCGGGTCGCCTACGGTATTGGTTGTGTCTCTCACAAAGGCCTTGGCTTCATCGTCAAGATAAAAAATGTCCTGCTCAGATTCAATTGGCACCTGGTGAAACTGCCTGAATCCTTCGTCATACAACACATCTTGTGCACTGAGTGCAATTTTCGGACTTGATTGGCAGGCAGCTAAGGCCACCATCATCAAGCTTAGGTTGATAGCTTTGAGTGTTTGTTTTAACGACAACATGAGCGCTGTTCCTACTGCAAACCTCACTTAACGGTAGTCCCCCAGATACCTTCTTGCCATGCCATTCGTCGTGTTTAACCGCAACATAAACGGATTTTGGCAACACTGGCTGGCTGTTTAACTATTCATGCCATGCTAAACAGCATCATGTTTGGCGGCATATCTGCGCAGAAACTCAAGTTTACTTGCATAAACTTGCTGAGTTTGTGCTGAGTTTGATTTCATTTTAGCTTGCTGCAAAAAATATCGGCTGCGACTGATGTTGCCCAGCTCAAAATAGACACGGCCTAAGCCAAAAAATACCTCATGAATACTTTTATCCAGTTCGAGGGCTTTACGATATTGGTCTAAAGCAGTTTGCCAATTGTGGTTTGCATAAGCTGCGTCCCCTAAACTGAGGAAATAATAAGGATTGGAGCTGCGCTTATTGGCTAATTTTTCATTGATTGCAGCGGCCTCGTCATCGCGCTTCTGCAGATGATACAAAAACGCCAAGTTTTGCCATGCGGTTAAGTTGCTCTCATCCGCTTGAATGGCCAATTTATAGGCCTGTTCAGCATACTCATGGTGATCGGTGCGACGATATAGATAACCGAGATTGGCTAATATTTGTGCGGCTTGTGCATCGTAGTGCAGGGCCTTTCGAAAATAGCTATAGGCCAAATCATAATGATTGTTAAGTAAAGCATCAGCCCCTTTATTGTTGTAAAACATAGCGGTTATCTGCCCTAAGCTTAACGCACGCTTGTTGCTTTGTGGTCGAGACTGCTGGCGATCAAAATCCACTTCAAAACCATAGCGACTAAACACTACCTTGCCATTGTTTGAGCCGGGAATGATTTGCAAATTTACATGCCCATTCAGTAAACGCTGCCCTTCACGTCTGGTCCAATATTCAGGCACTGATACATCTTGAAAGCGCACAGCAAACCCCAGTTCTTTAGCCAGGGCATAGGTCATAATCGATAAGGACAAACAATTGGCGGCTCGATTTGCAAAGGTATCAGCAGCCACTGTATTGGCATCGGCCCGATACAATAAATTAAACTCTGAGCGAGCAAAAATCGCCCGCGCTAATGCACGTATCTGCTCATCTGAGTCAAAAATACCTTTTACCGCCTCCCTAGCAAATTTTTTGGCCTCATCGGACAGAGCAAATATCTCTTCCTGAGTTTCCAAGGGATAGTCGGTGTACCCCGAAAAAGCATGGTCATACAGCGGTAAACCTTGATTAAGGCTTGCGCCTGTATTGCTTTGACAGGCACAAAGTAGCATCACACTCAGTAACACTAATGTTTTCATTTGCCCTCTCCTGTTATCTCAGTGCTCAACCAAAGTACTGGAAATATGGCGCAGTATGCTGGCAAGCACGCTGCGGGTTTATATTCACTAGGATCCGTAATAAACTACGCCAATCAATTAGTTAGTGAAATAAGAAGTGTAGATGAAAATTGCCATATTAGGTGCCATGGATGAAGAAATCAGCTTGTTGCGAAGCTCTTTGTCTGAAATGAAAGAAGAGCAAGTTGGGCATTTAACGGTCTATTTGGGCAAATTAGCAGGCGTAGAAATAGTCTTAGTGAAGTGTGGCATTGGTAAGGTAGCCGCTGCAGTTTCTTGTACCTTGATCATCCAACACTACACACCCGATTTTGTTATTAATACTGGCTCTGCTGGCGGTTTTTCCACCCAACGCGTCATCGGCGATATTGTTATCGCCACCGATCTGCGTCATTACGATGCCGACCTAACCTTTTTCGGTTATGAACTTGGCCAAACTGCGGGCATGCCTGCCAAATTTAGCAGTGATGATCGCCTCGTTACGGCGGCGACAATGGCCATGCAAGCCTTGCCGGATATTGGCTTTGAGACTGGGTTAATTTGCTCAGGGGATGCCTTCATTGGCAGTGATGAAGCAGCCGCCAAGATCCGCTCAGACTTTCCAAGTGTCAGTGCGGTAGAAATGGAAGGTGTAGCGATCGCACAAACCTGCTTTTTGTTAAAGCGCCCTTTTCTCGTGATTCGTTCGTTATCAGATATCGCTGGCAAAACCTCTACCGTCTCTTTTCAAACTTACCTTGAAACGGCGGCAGTCAACTCCGCGAAATTAGTCATGCAAACGATTCAGCACCTCGATGCGAAGTAAAATTGGGTGAATTTTTCCTTGTCAGCATTGTTATCGGCGCCAGAGCTAGAAAGCGCGGCGATGTTGATATGTGTGGTTGCCGTGGAAAGATGGCTGCATTGGCCAGAAAAATACCATCCACTTAGCGTTATTAAGCTCCTCGCTAAAAGGCTTGCAGAAAAAGTCCACAAGGGGGCTGGGCAAAGTAGATATCAGCAGCACTTAGCTGGCACCTTGGCCTTGTTGATTCTGGTAGCGCCGCTAGTCATTATCTTTGCACTGCTAACAAGCCTGTCAGAATTTCCACTGCTGTTTAATGCTTTGCTATTTTTAGTGGCCTTACAGTTTCAACCAATCCAGCAGACAAATCAGAAAATTTATCGGGCGTTGGCACAGGATAGAAAAATTCTGGCTAGGCAGCTTTTGTCGGCCATTGTATTGCGGGAAACGCGAAATCTATCGCCCTTGGGTGTGGGCAAAGCTTGCATAGAAAGTCAGTTGCTGCGTTTTGCTCATCAATATTGCAGCGTGGTGCTACTCTATCTCATCGGTGGCGGTGCATTGGCCTTGGCTTATCGGATGGGGTACGAATGCAGTCAAATGTGGAATACACGAAACCCTTATTTTCGATATTTTGGTCGAGGGGCCGCATTAAGTATGACGTTCATCCAGTGGATCCCCGCTAGGCTCGCCGCCTTGTGCTTTGCCCTCGCCCAAAACGTTGGTGAGTCAGTCAACGCCTTTCGACTGAATAAGTGGCATCACTGCACTCATTTGTTTTTGTTGCACGTACAAGGCGCTGCGCTTGGAATCGAATTAGGCGGCCCTGCTTTTTATCGGGGACAGAAGTATCGTTTTGATAAAGTGGGGGGAGTACGCCAGGCGCGTCTGGAAGATATGCAACGCACCAAAAAAGCCATCACCAGAGCGCAGACTGTCCTCATTAGTTTTGCAGTAATTGCCATCATTTCCACAGGGTTAATGTAATGCAAGGTAAAGGCTGGCAATGTTTAGTACTGAGTATTTTTTTGACTTTTACAACAGTGGCAAGTGAATTTGCTGATGTCAGTCAAGAGCTAAAATCTCTTAGCGGTGATGAACTCTCTACCCAGCGGATCATTAGCTTAGCCCCCCACACCACAGAATTAGTCTACGCACTGGGCATTGGTGAACGTCTCGTGGCAGTCAGTGACTACAGTGATTATCCGCCGCAAGCAGCAACATTGCCGTCTGTTGCCAACCACAATGGGCTTAATTTTGAAGCCATTATGCGTTTACAACCCGATCTTATTTTAGCGTGGCAGGGTGGCAACAAACCACAAGACTTGGCGAAGTTAGTCAGTTTAGGATTCCAGTTATTCTACTCCTCTCCTCAACAACCTGAGGATATCAGCACAGATATTGTGTCGCTCGGCAACTTAACTGGGCGTGAGGCACAGGCACAGATAATATCTGAACAGTTCTTGCTTGGACTCAAGGCCATTAGCCAGCAATATTCAGGCGTGAAACAGCTCTCAGTATTTTATTATCTGTGGAGTACACCACTAATGACGGTGGGTAAAAAAACTTGGGCAAATACCTTACTCAGTCGTTGTGGTGCATACAATGTATTTAGCGACGCCCCCATTGATTATCCAGAAGTAAGTCGCGAGCAAGTGCTGGCGAAACACCCAGACGCGTTAATTGCGGCTATGCATGCACAGCCACAAGACTTGAAGTCTTTTTGGGGTAACACCCAAGCGTTATTTGATCTGCCACTTGTAGTGGTTAACCCCGATCAGCTGCATCGTTTTAGCCCTCGTCTGCTGGACGGATTAAACCAGCTTTGTGAGCAGATTGACCAACTTAGGTAAAATATTTTACAAACTCACTATTCCGTAGCAAACTGAATTAGTGTCAACGAACACCATCACCATGCCTAGGAAGGAAGTCATGACCGAAAGATTAACGTACAAGGACAAGTACGCAGAATATCAATTACACAGTCATAATCAGATTATATTCAGCACCGTAAAAGGTGTGGTGGGCGTGACAGTAGCTCAGCATTTTGTCGCCGATTTTTGTCGACTTGGTGAAGCTATCAATGCGTATTCTTGGGGTTACTGTGCCGATTTATCTGCCTGTGATGGCTATACTGAAGAGGCCTGCAGTTTGTTGATTGCAGCGCACAAGTTTGCCATGACCAACCGTTGCATTGTAGACGCCTATCAAATGACCTCCCCACTGCTCATCAGTCAGACCAAAAACTTGAGGATAGCCGCCGGTATCGATGCAAATTCCCCCTTACAAACCTTTGCACAACAAGCTGCATGTGTGCAATTCATTAATAATGTGCTGCGCACAGTTGGCAGTACTACCTAAGACATGAACATTAGTCTCACCACACCAGCTATGTTGTTTCCCGCCATTTCACTGCTGTTGCTGGCCTACACCAATCGGTTTTTGACCCTCGCTGGCGTGATCCGTAACTTTGATTTAGACCAACAAAATGATAAAGAAAGGGCACAGGCTCAAGCACAAATCAGTAATTTACGGACGCGGATCCAACTCATAAAACGCATGCAAGAAGCCGGTGCCGCCAGCTTCTTCTTGTGTGTTCTGTCGATGTTAGCGGTGTATGTGGATTATCAAACAGTGGGCAGTTTTATTTTTGCCCTTAGTCTTATTTTGCTGCTGTATTCGCTGTGGTTGTCGGTGCGCGAAATTAATATATCAGTTGAAGCTTTGGACCTGCATTTACATCAGTTCAATATCCATCTACGCCAGTCAAACAGCTTTTCATTCAGTAAAAAAACCAAAGAATAACCTGCCCCCGACTGTGTGCATTAATGTTGAACGGGCGCAGGCTAACTCAGCACAATTCGTGCAAACCGACGTTTACCTACCTGCAAGACAAATTCTTGTTTTTGATCGTAAAGTCGTTTGGGATCATCGACTTTTTCACCGTCTTGTTTTACCGCCCCCTGTTTAATCATGCGTATGGCTTCAGAAGTAGAGGCTACAAGATCGGCGTCTTTCATCACGTTTGCGATAGCCAAACCTTCTGCGACCAAGGTTAATTCAATGGTAGGCATTTCATCAGGTATGGCATTTTTTTGAAAACGCTGGATAAAATCTTGATGGGCAGCCTCAGCATCAGCTGCACTATGGAAGCGTTCAATCAGCTCCATGGCTAGAGCGATTTTGATATCACGTGGGTTGGCACCCGCCGCGACTTTTTCGCGTAACTCAGTGATCACCGTTTTAGACTTGAAACTAAGAAGATCGTAATAGCGCCACATTAATTCATCAGAAATCGACATCACTTTGCCAAACATATCGTTTGGCGCATCGGTAATACCGATGTAGTTACCTAAAGACTTAGACATTTTTTGAACGCCATCTAAGCCTTCCAACAGAGGCATCATCAACACGGTTTGTTGACGTTGTCCTTCTGACTTTTGCAACTCTCGGCCCATCAATAAGTTAAAACGCTGATCGGTGCCTCCCAGTTCGACGTCTGCTTGCAGCGCCACCGAATCCCAGCCTTGCACCAAGGGATATAAAAACTCATGAATGGCAATTGGCTGCCCGCTCGCATAGCGCTTTTTAAAATCATCGCGTTCTAACATGCGTGCTACCGTGAGATTGGCGGCCAGTTTAATCATGCCTGCCGAACCTAATTGTTCCATCCACTCGGAGTTAAAGCGAATTGTGGTCAAGGCTGGGTCAAGAATTTTGAACACTTGCTCTTTGTAGGTTTCAGCATTGGCCAGCACATCTTCTTTGCTCAGTGGCTTACGCGTGACATTTTTACCTGTTGGGTCACCAATCATGCCGGTGAAATCGCCAATTAAAAATATAACCTCATGCCCAAGTTGCTGAAAGGTACGCAGTTTATTGATTAAAACAGTATGACCCAAATGCAGGTCTGGCGCGGTGGGATCAAAGCCTGCTTTGATTTTTAAGGGTTTGCCTTCTTTTAACTTGGCAATCAGCTCGTCTTGCAACAATATTTCATCTGTGCCTCGCTGAATTTCTGCCAAAGCGCTCTGCCAATCACCCATTTTGCAACCCTTGTTTTAATCGTAACACTGATAAAAGAGCCGCGTATTTTACGTGCCAAGGACAAGTAATGAAAGGCCTTGGGTATTTTTTCTCGTACCAAGGTTAATTTTGCAAGTCACAGGAAAGAGGCCAAAAAAGTGCTGAGAGCTAGAATATTCCATTAAATCCGTATATTCTGCGCTTAAGTTGTTTACATGAGTTTGTGCAGTCGTGGTCTTATCATCCCTGAAGAAACTACCTAAAGCGCATAAATGGACCCTCTCCATTGTGGCTGCCGCTTTACTTGTTTTTGTTCTTCTCCCGTCTGAATCGGTTAATGCTTCAAAGAATACCGCTGTCGCCAGCCTCGAAATCGGCAAACGTTATGATCTTGCTGTTGATTTTGATAATTTGCCTACAGCAACCGTCAGTGCCTTTGATAATAAGGCTGAGAAAAAAGTTTACGTTGTTAGAAAAGGCGATAATTTAGCAAAAATCTTCGCGCGGGCTGGTTTATCACCGCAAGAAACTTATCGTGTTTCTAAAATGAAAGATCACGCCAATAAGTTGCTCAATCTTATGCCCGGGGAGTCTTTAAGCCTCGAAATCGACGAACAAGACCAATTACTTGCGCTGAGTTATGTCTATTCTCCCACAGAAACCTTGTTTGTCACCCGCCAAGACGACAACACCTTCGCCGGTAAACTTGAAGCTAAAAAAGTCGACAGTCGCATCAACTATGCGCAAGGAGAAATTACCTCGAGCTTTTGGAATGCAGGGATCAAGGCCAACCTAAGCGAAAGCCAGATCATGAGTTTAGCGGGTATATTTGGATGGGATATCGACTTTGCTTTGGAACTTCGCAGTGGCGATAACTTCCATGTTTTATTTGAAGAACATTATATCGATGGCGAGTTTGTCGAGAATGGCGATATTGTCGCGGCGCAGTTTGTCAATCAAGGCGAAAAGTATACCGCCATTCGTCACACTGATGGCAATTATTACACCCCGGAAGGGCGCAGTTTACGCAAGAGTTTTTTGCGCGCACCAGTGAATTTCAAATACATCAGCTCTAATTTTAATCCCAACCGCTTTCACCCTATCCAGAAGCGATATAAACCCCATAACGGCATAGACTATCGTGCAGCGAAAGGCACACCTGTACTAGCAGCCGGCGACGGTAAAGTGATTCAAGCCGGCTACAATCGTTTTAATGGGAACTATGTGTTTATTCAACATGGTGAGAAATACACCACCAAGTACTTACACTTCTCAAAAATAGCAGTAAAAAATGGGGCAAAAGTAAGGCAAGGTCAGGTCATTGGTTATGTTGGTGCCACAGGTATGGCTGAAGCCCCGCACTTGCATTATGAATTTTTAGTGGATGGTGTGCATCGTAATCCAAGAACCGTGACGCTGCCAAAGGCAGAGCCCATTGATAAAAAAGAAGCGTCAGCCTTTGCTGTTCTGGCAAGTCAACGGCTTGAACAGATTAACAACAGTAAACGTATTATGCTCGCTATGAATTAAAGGGATACACTGAATGTCTCAGTTGTACTTGGGGTTGATGTCAGGTACCAGTATGGATGGCATTGATGTCGCCCTCGTGGATTTTTTTCAAATTCACCCGCATTTGATTGCCTGCGAAACATTCCCTTACCCGCCAACATTGGTGGCGCAACTTCAGCAACTTTGCCAGCCCGGTGACAATGAAATAGAAAGAATGGGGCAAGCTGACCGTGAAGTTGCGGAAGTATTTGCCCGTGCCTCATTACGTTTATTGAAAGATAATTTTATCCGCAGTGATCAGGTGGTAGCCATTGGTTCACATGGCCAAACCATTCGCCATATGCCAACGGGAAATCACGCGTTTAGCTTGCAGATTGGTGACCCTAATACGCTCGCGGCCTTAACAGGAATCGATGTGGTTGCTGATTTTCGACGCAAAGATATCGCCTTAGGTGGTCAAGGGGCCCCCTTAGTCCCCGCTTTTCATAAAGCAGTTTTTGGTCATGCAGAGCAAAACCGAATTGTGGTCAATATCGGTGGCATTGCCAATCTTACCTACTTACCAGCTCAGGGCGCGGTGCTTGGTTACGATACTGGTCCGGGCAATACTTTAATGGATTATTGGTGTCAAAAACACACAGGGCAATCCTTCGACGCTAAAGGCCAATGGGCGGCACAAAGTCGCTTTGATAAAGGTTTATTGGCACAGCTTTGCCAGCACCCCTTTTTTACACAATGCGCCCCAAAAAGCACGGGGCGTGAGGTATTTCATGGGCAGTGGTTGATGCAACAAATATCTGAACTCGACACAACGCTAGAACCTTCCGTGGTGCAGGCTACCTTGTGCCAGCTAACTTGCAAAACCATTGCCAAAGAAGTGCTTAAGTTTAGCAATGTTAATCAAATTTTTGTGTGCGGTGGCGGGGCAAGAAACGAGTTTTTAATGGAATGTTTGGAGTCAGAATTGCACGAGATAGATGTGCTCACAACAGACGAACTTGGTGTGCATCCTGATGCAGTTGAGGCCATGGCATTTGCATGGTTGGCATATGCACATAAGCAAGGAATAGCCGGTAGTTTAGCCAGTGTCACCGGTGCAAGGCGAGATGCCATTCTTGGCACTTTTTGTCCAAGTAAGTGAGCAGTAATGAATAAACGTAGCCTCGACAATATTGACTTAAGCATTTTAGCCATCCTCTATAAAGACGCTCGACTGAATAACAAAGATATCGCTCAACAAGTTGGCTTGGCTCCTTCGACCTGCCTCGAGCGTATCAAAAAATTGCAAGCAGACAACATAATCAAAGGTTCGCAGTTGCATGTGGATTTGCAGGCCTTGGGCGGCAACATTGAAGCGATGATTTCTGTTTGTTTGTCGGATCATGACCGCCACACCATCGACAATATTCAAGCTCAGCTTATAGCCTTACCAGAAGTGCTCAGCGTTTATCATGTGGGGGGGAATATCGATTTGTTGGTGCATTTATGTGTGGCTGACACCACTCACTTACGAGATTTTGTATTTAACCAAATTACTGCGCATGCTCAAGTCAATCATGTCGAAACTGCCTTGGTTTACAATCATTTGATCAGTCAAGTATTACCAAGTCTGGAGTCGTAAAAATCGTTCTGCCCATCATGTCAATTCGAAGTAGCGGGTAAAACACTTATACAACTGCGTACCACTTAATACCGATGCCGAAGGAAAATGCAATATGGCCACCAAATCACATGGGGCGTGGATAGTGGTAACTGCGTTTTCTTTGTCTAATCTATCTACATTAAGAATGCGTGCTAAGGGTTGCCCTTGACTGAGTCTGTCACCCGGTTTGGCCAAATACTCTACAATTCCCCCCTGCTGTGTATAGAGGATTTTGTAATCATGTAAGCTAACCGCCAAACGCTGCATTGTCTCTGGGATGAATTGGTGTGCCAAAAACACGTCTTTGGCGGACAAATAAGCCAAAATACTTTTTGCATCATATTCACCTTCAGCAAAGTTAATGACCTCCTGACTGCCCATTTCTAAGGTAAACGCTTCAACATCGAAATTGTAGCCCCCACTCTCTTGCTGATTGAGTAAATCACTGAGAGTCCACCATGGACAAAAGGTGGCTTCATCCAAGGCACCCGAGAAAACGTTAGGAATAAGAATCACATGAGGAATATTAAATTGTTTTGCTGCCGCTTTAGCATACTCAGGCACATACACGTGCCGGGTTGAAACGGGGCCATTATGCAGATCCAATACGTAGTCTGCATCGAAGGCAAGCTGCTGGAGTTTTAAATTCAAACGTTGTGCTAAGCCGATACCCCATGTTTGATCTAATTTGTCTTGAATACGCTGTTTCATTTGCGCACGAAAACGTGTTTTGATGGCATCAATGCTTTCGTCACTGGCCACCGTATGTGCAAAGTCGACAACAGACTGATGATCATAAAAATACCCGCGATTCCAGTTGGTACCATTAACTGGATCGAAGCGCCCTAGGGTATATTCACCGTCTTTAATGTTAGTACCCACTGGGTTGCAATTAGGTACCAGAATGATTTCGCCGCGAATTGGCATCGTGCGCAGCCACTGAATTAAGTGGTATATCACGACATTGCCTTGCACTTCTGCCCCGTGAATAGAACTTTGAATATATACTTTAGGGCCGGGCTGGCTGCCACTAAAACGATAGAGCGGCACATTCATATTCCGCCCAGAGGCGTTCTGTGCCACAACCAAATACTCTTTGCTAAAAGTATTCATGCTTTCAGACCGTCAAGCATAAAATAATCAGGGTCAGGGCTTATACTCTGCTCTCGGGGAAGTGAGGTGATATGGAACGGCGTACTCCGTTGCCCCACACTATCGCTTGATTAAACAAGCTGTGTAAGACTTTTTGATCGATTTCCAAAATTTTGGCTAAACGCAATACTTTCAACCAGTTACCACTTTCAAATGCTTTAACCAGCAATAAATACATAGACAAATCGTTTTGCCCACCACACAAGGCAATTTTGACTTCTTCTACCAAGGGCAGTTTTTCTACTAACGTCTTCATATCCTGATCTAACAGCGCATCAAGCAAGGAAAATAAGCCAACAAGAAAACCGGTAGGAGGGTTAGAACCAATACCTTTTTCGTTCCCCACCAAATCACAGAACTTGGCACGTACCAAGGATAAATGCAGGAGTTCATTGGGTTTGTCATCACTTAAGTTTGCCAACGCTAACAAGGCAATAAACTTTTTAATCTCGACTTCACCCATGTAATTCAGGGCATGACGCAGTGAAGTGATTTTATACCGCTTATTAATGGTCGGATTATTGATAAAACGCAACAACATGTAGGACAAACCCACATCGTGTTCAATCACACTGTTGATATTGTCTACATCAAAGGTTTCACTGGAACTCGCTCCCATTAATTCCACAAGGGTCAGTTTTGATGTCGGAATATTCTTCTGCGAGACACTCTCAGGACGCGCAAAGAAATACCCCTGAAAATAGTCAAAACCCATCTCTTTAAAAATAGCAAAATCTTGCTGAGTCTCGATTTTATCCGCGACAAGTTGCAAGTTACTCTCAAGGTAGCGATTCACATTCTTCGCGATGGCATCATAATCACTATTGGTGGTGTTCACTTTAACCATATCTAAATAGGGCAGATAGTCCTGCCATTTGGCATCGAGTCGATGTCCCTCCAATGCCAATTTATAACCGAGGTTTTTCACGTGTTTACAAATGGTCAATAAACTATCGTGACTGAACGTGCCATCAAACAGTTCAACGATAACGTTCTCTGGATCAAGCTCACGAGGAATACCTTGCAAAACCGTATTGGGTTGAAAGTTGATAAATGATTTTTTGTTGCAGGAAATGTCGTCGAGACCCAGCGTAAGATAGTTTCTAGCTATCATTTTTGTGGTAGCTTCATCCCTTACCACATCTGGATAACAATTATTTTTGCCATCACGAAAAAGTAGCTCGTAGGCAAACACTTCTTTATCTCTATCCAGCACAGGTTGCCGGGCAATAAACGCAAACATGACTTTCCCTTGGTATGTTGACTAACTAGCCTTGACTAATCTTCGCTCAATGTATCGGAAAATAATAACGTAGTTGTGGCTTTCAATGCTAGACGATTATCAACCTCTCACTGTAGCGGATATTATGCATTAACGGAGCACTTGAACAGTCGATTATTCGTGGCTTATCAGCTGCTTCATGGCAAAACCCCATTTTAGCGATTCATGATAGAATAACTGCACGTCACGCACGGGTAAATTAAGTTCAGCGGCATACTGTGTAATGTGCTGCCAATACCCTTTTTCAAACGCCTGAATCAGCATTAAGTAATAATGTAGTTCGTTCTTTTTGCCACAGAGCGCTTGTTTTAGTTCATCCCCCAGCGGTAATTTTTCGACGATGTCGGGCATGACCATATCTAAAAGCGCATCCAACAGAGAAAACAAACCGACTAAAAAGCCAGTGGGTGGATTCGTACTTAATTTTTTCGCCGTGCCGATGCACTCGCAGAACTTGGCCCGCACCAAAGATAAGTGCAATAACTCTAAGCTTTTGTCATCACCAATGTTCGCTAACGCAACTAAGGCAATAAACTTCTTCACTTCAATTTCACCCATGTAATTAAGAGCATGCCGTAAACTGGTGATCTTATTGCTCTTATCGATTAATGGATTGTTGATGAAGCGCAATAGTTTGTAAGACAGGGATACATCTCGTTCAATAATATTGTTGACGTGGGCAAAGTCAAAATGAGGAGATGCACTGGCATCTATGAGCTCTAATAGAGGTAGCTTTGAAGTGGGTATTTTTTTCTGTTTGATAATTTCAGGTTTGGCGAAAAAATAACCTTGGAAATAGTCAAAGCCCATGGCTTTATAGTGAACAAAATCTGCCAACGTTTCGATTTTTTCTGCGACTAATTTCACGTTTGCCTGTTTAAATTTATCGATGTTAGCAGCGAGCAAACTTTGATCGCATTCAACGATGTCAACTTTGACGATATCTGCATAGGGCAACAGTACGTCCCATTTGGGATCGAAGTCATGATCATCAAGGGCTAACATATAACCAAGTTCTTTAATGGTTTTACAGGCTTGGATCAACGCTTCACTGAGTCTTACCGTCTCGACAATTTCTATCACCACATGCTTGGGGTCGAGGGATGTTGGAAAACGATTCAGGAGGGTGTCTTCATGGAAGTTAATGAAGGCCAATTTCCCACCTGTGATATCCTCGAGGCCCATGTCTAAGTGATTATTGGTTAATATTTTTGACGTGGCTTCATCCGGAGAAATATTCGGGAAACAATTTTGTTCCCCATCCCGAAACAATAATTCGTATGAATATAGATTTTGGTCTCTATCTAAAATCGCTTGGCGGGCAACATAAGAAAACATGATCGTACTGCATATTTATTAATCGAACTGGTAGGTTAGCGTAAAATGATTATTAAAAACATGTTATATTTTTGTCTGAAATGTTGAAAAACAAAATTCTATTCCCATATTTGCAAAAAGATGCAATTTTTTGCTGATCCAATGGTCTATTACACAACATATAGAGTGAAATAAGATCGCACATTAAAAGTGGTTTTGATAAACTCTAAGACACTGTGTAATACGAGGTAACTATGAGTACAGATATACGCACATTGACATTAACTGTCCCTCAGACAGGTAGCATTGAGACTTACATTCAAGCTGTAAGTAGTATTAGCATGCTCAGCGCTGAAGAAGAGCGTAGCCTCGCTGAACGTCTACAACTTGATGAAGATTTACAAGCCGCAAGAAAGTTGATCATGTCGCATTTACGCTTTGTTGTGCACATTGCCAAATCTTACTCTGGCTATGGTTTGCCACAGGCAGATCTTATCCAAGAAGGGAATATCGGTTTAATGAAAGCGGTACGCCGCTTCGACCCAACGATGGGTGTTAGATTGGTTTCGTTTGCAGTGCATTGGATTAAAGCGGAAATTCACGAGTTTGTGTTACGTAATTGGCGCATTGTGAAAGTCGCCACAACAAAAGCGCAACGCAAATTGTTTTTTAATCTTCGCAAAAACAAAAAGCGTTTGGGTTGGTTTACTCATGCGGAAGTACAGAAAGTAGCAGAAGAACTTGGTGTAAGTACCAAGGAAGTGTTACAGATGGAAGCGCGCATGAGTAGTCAAGACCAAGCCTTTGATTTATCTGCTGATGATGACGAAAGCGGTAATTTTGCGCCGGTTCAATTTTTAGAAGACAAAAGTGCTGATGTTGAATCTGAAGTGATGAATTCTAATTGGGATAATAATGCCGCAGACAAACTTTACGCAGCGCTGAAAACCCTTGACGAACGCAGTCAGTACATTATTCAGACTCGCTGGTTATCAGATGATAAGATTACCTTGCAAGATTTGGCTGAAAAATACCAAGTGTCTGCTGAGCGGGTCCGTCAAATCGAAAAGAATGCCATGAAAAAGTTACAAGGCGCGATGGCGGCCTAATGGCTTAAATAGTTAGAAAAAAAGCGCAGTAATGCGCTTTTTTTGTGGCTGCTTCACCCTCGTTTTAAGCGTCTTTTTTGTCCGCGTTGGGTAGTACCCAAAATACCCCAGAAAACTCAGCTACAGCATTATCACCATCCATGATAGCCACCTGTAATTTGATATGACATTTATGATTGTCGGCTAGGGGATCGAGTTTTCCATAAAAAGACTCAATATTGCAGATGGCCCGCGGTTGCATGGTGATGGGTTTGTGATAGTGAATATTGCCATCACCCAACACGATATCCCCCATCAAGCCCTTCTCTTTGAGTTGCAAAAAGATCATGCCCCAACCCGTTAAGGTAGCAAGAGAAAAAATACTACCGGCAAACATGGTGCCATGCAGGTTAATGTTTTTGTTCAGTGAAGCACGAGTTTCAAATGTTTTGCCGGAATATTGATGAATTTTAATCCCCATCTGTTCCGTAATAGGGATGGTTTCGTACCAGGTTTCTTGCAATTGTTTACACCATTTTGGGTGCAACAAAATACTGTTCGATGCGCTTATCTTTTTAACCATTTGCTGGCGTTTTAGTTTACCAAATTCACTAGGTGCTTCGCGCTCAATTTCAAAACCCGCACTTTCAAAAAAGGGCACCGACACTTGCCGACTATTGGTCACTATTCTTATCGCGCCTTCTTCTCTTGCAACCGCTTCGAGGGCAGACAAAATAAGCTTGGCTAAGCCTTTACCTTGATAATCTTTATCAACCGCAATATGACGCACTTGCGCTTCATCTGATGAGTTCATGTGTACACGGCCCACCGCCACAACCTGACCATCAGCATTACGCACCATGCGATGCTGACTCACCTGCTCATATTCGTCTTTTTCAGAACCTAAGGGATAGTTCCATGGCTGACGCAGCATCTTCCAACGCAGCTCAAAATATTGAGCGAAGTCTTGTTCACTTTCAGGTGTATCAATTTTATACATAAGTCCCGTGATCTCTTGCCAACGCTTTCACTTGTATCTGGAAAAGCCGTATTTTGCCAGCCGACTATTAAATCCTATAACATCTACTCGGGCAAATTATACTTGCAACAGAAATGTGACAGGACCATCGTTGACTAAGCTCACTTGCATGTCGGCGCCAAATTGCCCTGTTTCACATTTAAGGCCGCTTTTGCGCAGGCTCAAAACAAAATCTTGGTAAAGCTGCTCCCCCAAACTTGGCGGTGCCGCTACTGAGAAACTTGGGCGGTTACCACTTTGTGTATCAGCCACTAATGTAAATTGACTGACCACTAATAGTTCGCCATTGACTTGCTGTATATTCAAATTCATTTTGCCCTGCTCATCACTAAAAATTCGATAGTTAAGTATTTTTCGGGCAAGCTTTTCTAGATTTTGCTGATCATCATGTTTTTCAACACCAAGCAGGACTAGGATACCCTGGTTGATTTGTGCGATTTTTTCTCCTGCCACACAGACATTAGCCTGAGTAACACGTTGAATCAGAGCACGCATTATTGTCCCTCAATAAAATCTGCCATAGCTTTAGTGGCACAGCACAAAGCCGCACTAATGGGTGGATCAAACGCACTGTGGCCTGCGGATGGAATGATATGCAGTCGACTATTCTGCCAATTTTTATGCAGTGTTAGCGCTGCTTCCATCTTACAAATCATGTCATATCTGCCATGGATGATGGTGGCGGGTAGATGCTGGATTTTGTCGAGTTGCTTAAGAATAAAGTTCTCATCGATAAAACAGTGTTGACGAAAATAATGACACTCGAGTAAAGCCAAACTGATGGCTTGATGGATATCAGGCATTAACTCCGCTTCGTCGATAAGTGCATGCAAACACACAATTCGGCTTTCCCATAAAAACCAATGTTTGATTGCCGCCATCTTGCTCAGTTCATCGTCTTGACTAAACAGTTCATGGTAGGCTTCCAATACGCTTTTCTTACCCACCGTTTCTTTGATTGGCGCCATAAACTCTTGATAATGCTCAGGAAACATTTGCGCTGCTGCGCTGTCTGCGTTCAAGAACCAATCTATATCTTCTGCTCTTGCCAGAAAAATACCACGCAAAATTAAACCGAGCACCGCTTCAGGTTTAGCGATAGCCACCAACATAGCCAAGGTCGAGCCCCATGAACCACCAAAGACAACCCATTTTTTAATCCCAAGATGGCGCTGCACGGCTAGCGCATCTTCAACTAGATGTTGACTTGTATTGTCCCGTAATTCAGCAAAGGGTAGAGACTGACCACAGCCCCTTTGGTCAAAGGCAATGACGTGATAACGCTGGGGATCAAAAAACCGTCGGTATTGATCCCCCAGTCCAATGCCCGGCCCTCCATGTAAAAACAGCACAGGAATGCCATTTGGATTGCCGGTTTGCTCAACATGTATGCGGTGCCCTTGACCCACGTCAAGATGATACGTAGCGAAGGGTTTTATCGCTGGATAGAGTTCACTCATATTGTTTTACAACTGTTAATTGAGTATTGAACCATTATGATTTAACTTAAATATCGAATACTAGTGTTAATTTAATTGGAGGAAAACATGGCAGGACAAGGTTCAGGTGGCAATGTATTGGCCGCAATTTGTAGTTTTTTCATTCCCGGTTTAGGACAACTTGTCCAGGGACGCATTTTAGCAGCGTTGCTGTTTTTTGTTTTGGTCACCGTAAATTATGCGTTGGCTGCCACTGGCATACTGTTTTTCATGGGCTTATTTGGCTTTATTTTTCATGTTTGGGCGATTATCAACGCGGCGCGTTTTAAAGGTGACGCATGAATCGCTGGCTAGTGTTTAGCCTGTTGCTTACGCTGACAGGCTGTCAAAGCGCCTACTATGCAGCGTGGGAAAAAGTGGGGGTAGAGAAGCGCGATATCCTTGTGGACAGAGTTGAAAATGCCAAAGAGTCACAAGAAGAGGCGCAGCAACAATTTAGTTCGGCATTGGAACAGTTTAGTGCTTTGATAAATTTCCAAGGTGGCGAGCTGCAAGAGGTGTATTCCTCTCTCAAGGATGAATATGAAGGCAGTGAGAAAGCCGCAAACAATGTCACCGAACGCATCAATAAAGTTGAATCGGTGGCAGACGCATTGTTCAGTGAATGGCAAGATGAATTGGAAAAGTACAGCAACGATAGCTTACGTCGAGATAGTCAACGCAAACTGACTGATACACAAAAACGCTACAAGACCTTGTTGAATAGTATGCGTAAAGCCGAGGCCAAAATGGCTCCCGTACTCACGGCTTTGCAAGATAACGTGTTGTATTTAAAACATAATCTTAATGCCAGTGCGATTGGCGCATTACAAGGTGAGTTCAACGGAATCAAAAAGGACATCAACCAATTAATTAAAGAGATGAACAAGGCCATTAGCGAGTCAAATGCGTTTATAGCGCAGATGCAAGGAGAATAGAGCAGGCTCTGTGTTATCGAAGATAAGGTCTTAAAATGTGGGGCACTTACGCCCCTTCTTTTATTTACAAGTTATCCCAGCCCACTTACCGTAGAAAATGCCGTTGTTAGTCTTGGCTGTTACCCTGTTGACGAGCTGGGTGAATCGTTACGCTGGTCTTGTTTGGCTTGTTCATCTGGAACAAAAGTCTCTTCTGGCTCTTGGTGCAAGAACACTTCTAATACATGGGTAAATTCGGCCCCCACCAACACCACAACCCAAGACAAATAAACCCACACAAATAACAAAGGCACAATGGCTAACGCGCCATAAATTACCTGATAAGACGGGAAATTGGTGATGTAAAAGGCAAACGCTTTTTTCGATAATTCAAATAATATTGCCGCCACTAGGGCGCCAGCAGCAGCATGTTTCACTTCAATTTTTTTATTGGGCACTAACATGTAAACCAAGAAAAATGCACTGGTCGAGGTAATAAAGGGCACGGCTTTAAGCATGAGTGTTGTTAGGCCAGGGGTATATTCGTCAGCATATTTAGCCAAGCTGAGCAAATACGAACTCACAATCACACTGGAACCAATTAATAGCGGGCCAAGTGTCAACACCATCCAGTAAATAGCAAAAGTATACACAACAGGGCGTTCACTCTTCGCTTGCCAGATATGGTTGAGGGTTTTATCAATGTTTGAAATCAACAAGAGGGCAACGACTACCAGAGACAGTACTCCTACCGCCCCCATGCCTGATGCATTGCCAACAAATTCCCCCATATACACTTGAAGTTGGTCTCCGGCTTGGGGTAGCAAACTGGCAAAAATTAGCTCTTCCAACTCACCGCGTACTCGACCAAAAGCTGGAAAAGCCGACAAAATGGTAAAAAACACCATAATGAAAGGCACAAGGGACAACAACGACACATAAGCCAAATGCCCGGCAGACACGGTAATTCTGTCGCGCATACAGTGACGCACAAAGCTCACAGCGAATGCCTGAGTATTTTTTACTAGTTGCTGCAGCTTGTGCTGCCAATCATCCAAGTACGCCATCTATATCCATCGTTGAGTTCACAGGAGCTTTAGTCTGCTCTAACCCCAAGCATATGGCAAATGGCATAACTTAATTCACTGCGATTTAGGGTGTAAAAATGGAAGTGACGGATACCCTCTTTGGCCAATACCTTGACCATATCCATGGCGATACTGGCGCCCATTAAATTGCGCGTCGTTTGATCATCTTGATCAAGGCCGTCATACATTTTATGCAGCCACTGTGGAACATGCACATTGGTAAAGCCGGCAAAGCGCTGCAGGGTTTGATAGTTCGTAACGGGTAATATGCCGGGTACGATGTCCAAATCGATGCCGGCGGCGGCGGCTCGGTCACGAAAACGCAAAAACACCTCAGCATCAAAGAAAAATTGACTGATGGCTTCCGTGGCCCCAGCTTCTGCCTTGCGTTTTAAGTTGAGTAAATCAAATTGGCTATTGGGTGCTTCTGGGTGTTTCTCTGGATACGCTGCCACGGCAATATCAAAATCTGCGACACCTTTTAGCAAAGACACCAAATCTGCAGCAAAAAAATCGGTTTTGTCGACCCCTGCCGGCAAATCACCGCGCAAGGCGACGATTTTTCGAATGCCACTGGCCCAATAATCTTTAGCAATTTGAATCAACTCTTCCTTGTTGGCATCTACACAGGTTAAGTGCGGGGCAGCCTGAATACCTGTTTCGGTTTGAATACGCTTCACCACATCATGGGTGCGCTCACGCTCCCCGCTATTTGCGCCGTAGGTAACAGACATGTAAGAGGGCTTGAGCGGTGCTAGACGCTCAACTGACTTCCACAAGGTTTGTTCCATGGCATCGGTTTTAGGGGGAAAAAATTCAAACGATACATTGATGCCTTTCACTTCTGATAAGGATTGATTCAATGCATCGATGCCTTGGGCATATGACACCATGGTATTACTCTCTATTTAGCCGTTTAGACGGCTAAACTAAATGTTATACGTAAAGCCGTCAAGATGTTTAGCAGTCTAACGTTGACCTTTGCCGGTTAATGATTAGAATTTCCACGCATAAGTAAGATAAAAGTGAGTCAACATGGCAAATTCAACAAAATGGAATGGTGAGTATATTCATCCCTATGCCGATCATGGCAAAAAAAGTGAGTTAGTGAAAAAAGTCACCGTTTCCATTCCATTGAAGGTCTTAAAAGTACTGACTGATGAACGGACGCGTCGACAAGTAAATAACCTGCGCCACGCAACCAACTCAGAGCTGTTGTGTGAGGCTTTTTTACACGCTTTCACTGGTCAGCCTCTCCCCGATGATAGCGATTTAGAGAAAGACAATACCCAACGTATTCCACAAGAAGCACAGCGACAAATGCGCGAGATGGGCATCAAGGTTGAAGATGTCGAGGACAATCAAGAATAGGGCAGAAAACTCGTCATCCGTCGTTTTTGCTCAATAAAACGCTTTTAAATCATGGCCAATATAAAGTTTGATCTTTTTCACTAATCAACGTTTACTTATCCCATCATTCCCTTGGCTTGAGTATGTGCTTTGCTGAGAATCATTGCCGTAATTTACATGATGATGTGCATCAGTATGGTGGGGGCGGCTAATGAATCGAGAAGTATTCTGCGTTACAACCTCGACAAAGAAGGAGGTTGGGTGCCCTTTGATAGCACGGATGATCCAGAGCGCCCTGGCGTATTTATCGAACTTATCCCCCTGCTTATGGAATATGCTGAAATAGATGCAGTGGAATACAACCTACCCACTAAACGTGGCGTGGTAGCATTATTTAAGGGAAATTTAGATTTTGACTTTGTGAATCCGCAATGGGTGAGCGAAGAAGAAGCCAAGGACTTTGTTTTTAGTATTGCCATTTTACCTGTCACAGAAAACTTCATTGCTCTGGCTGAAAACCAACACATGGCGCAAGACACTCAACAAATATATGGCAAGCTCGTGGGCACGGTAGCTGGCTACTATTATTATGACGATGACTTATTTAAGCGAGCCGATTTTCGCAGTGAAAGTGAAGTGATGCTGGGCCTGGCGCATAAACGTTTTGATGTGGCCATCATGGAACAAACGGCGGCGCGTTATTGGTCAAAAATACACCAAGTCCCCATTGCGCTTGGTGCGGTGCACACACAAGGCGATATAGTTTTGCGCTTGCGTGCAGAGAAAAAATTTTTACTGCCGCGCATTAATCACGCCATAGAAATGCTGCACCAACAAAACACAATTAATGAAATTCTCGAGCATTATGTTGGTACAGTGCAGGGAAACTGACCCCAAAGTTTAGGGTCAGCTTGACTCAATCGCGCAGAGGCGTGATCAATTTGTTTTCTAAGATAAACGCTTTTACTTGGTCATTCGGTTGGCGGATAGCCAAGCCGTCAGCGTTTTCTGTGTTGCTGTATTTGGCCGCTAAACCTTTGGCACTGGTTACTGCTGGACAAACGCCAGACTCAATGAAAGTTAACGCTGCGTTTAACATGTTTTCAGCGGGATCTCCCAGCCCATGGCTAAAATCATCCTCTTCTGCACAGCCTTTTATATCAGCCGCAAAGATAGGTGCAGGAGTGGGTCTAAACCCGTCTGCATAGTCACCAAAGCCCTGCTCATTCACCCCTCGAAATTGAATAGTGAAATAAGTCGTGCCGCAATTATCGGTAGGGTAAAAACCATAAGGTTTGCCACAGGTGGTGCCACCAATCTGAATCACTTCTACACCAATACCTTGCAAACCATTAATAAACGCTTCACTGGCTGAACAAGTTGAATCGGTGGTCAGAACATACACCCGAGATAAATTAACACTGGGTAAGGTACGATTAGTAAATACACCAGCCGTCCAATCAATTTCACGATCATAAAAAGGTGTGGGGCGCAGTGTATTGCCAGTCACCGGATCAATTGTTGGGTGTTTTGCATTGAACTGGGTTGTCTCGAACGTTAACCCATTAGTTTGCGCACTGCCCGCGACCATGTAAGCAAACTGCGAAGCCATAGCCAATAGTCCACCGCCGTTGTAACGCAGGTCAACAACTAGGTCAGTCACATTCGCCTCAGCAAACTGTTGGAAAGCATCAATTAATCCGCTTTGCCCAGAGCGAATAAAGGTATTGAATTGCATGTAACCTACCGCCCCTGAGTCATAGTCTAGGACTGCTACATTTTGTACCGGGACAACCGTGACATCGCTGGATACCAGCGTAAATTGCTGCGGGTTAGCACCGGCACTATCAGCAAAACCAAAGGTAAAACTTTTGCCAGGCGCGTCTGGAAATAAGGCGTCATTGATAATATTTACGTCGGTTTGAGAATTGGTATTCACAAAATCCACGCCGTTAATAGTTTTTAACTCCAGTCCTCGACTGATACCCGCTTCGCCAGCCGGAGAACCCGGTTGGGTATAACGTACAATTAACTTGCGTGGCGCTGTCGTGCGAACAAATTCCCAGCTAAAACCGTAACCCGAGTCAACACCGCCTTGTGCCAAAGCGTTGTATTCTGCAGTGGACTGGCTGAAGTGAAAGTTATCTTTAAACGCCCCTGAGTCAGTGCGGTAATTGGTACGCAGCTCATCAAAATACTCCAGCACACTGTAAGGCTGAGGGTTTTTATCATCGATTTCGTTATACCAAAGATAGGTATTATCACTCCAAGAACGCAGCCACATTTTTTCATAAAAACTGCTACCAGCTTGGTCTGGATAAGGTTCACCACTGAAAGGATCGGTGCCACTGCGCGGTGTTTCACAACGGTTTTTTAAACTGGCTTCAGCGGGAAACTGACCTAAGACCCACGTTAATGTATTGCTTGTACCACTACCTGAGGGCGGCGGAGTGGTTACTGGGTTAGTGGACGACGAGCCGCCACCACAAGCCGCAAGTAGCATGCTCAAACACAGTAAAGTGCTAGCTCGACTAACTGTTGTTACTTTCATTATTTTCGTCCTTGATAAAACGACTGAATTCATAAAGGCCTCCTCAAAATGCAGTTTACGTTGAAAAGACCGCTTTAGATTATCTTTTGTGTCAATGCCTGCCTTAAACGAGCAAACACCAGCAGTAAAAAAGCGTCGAGGATTTTGCCCATAGCAGAGCCGAAAATCAAATTTGATGGGTAAAATAATGGCCTTATGAGCGTTAAATCTTATTGGCTTTGCGGCTTATAAAAATATTGCAGCAATTGGCTGGCTAGCAAAGATACAAAACAATAGGCTGTAAAATAGTAAAATCCTTCGCCTACCGCTGACAGAGTCTCGGTACTTAGATCAAGGGCTATTTTAAAACCTAGAATGCTGTATTGCTGCGTGGTCGCTGTATCGGCATGATTGGTAGAAAGCACCGCCAAAAATACCGCAACAACAAACACATCTGCCATTGACCACTTGCCAATCGCAGCGACAAAATTAACTAAACGACCCGCGCGGCTTGGCGGTTTAATAAAGTAAGCAACACTTAACAGCAGCGCTTTTAGCAAGGGGATGCACACGGAAAAAATAAAGATTAGGGCTGCAACCAAGAGTCTGTCGTGTTGCCACAACTCCTCCACAGTCGCAAGAATCGACAGATCTTTGTTGATCAAGTTAGCCGTTAACGACGAGCCCGACATGTTCGCTGCCATGTCCATATTGAGGCTGAACATAGTCAACAATATGCCGGGAAAAAATAAGCCAAGGGCAATGATATTCAGGCCGAAGCCAAGGTGTTTTATCAGCACAAATTATCCTAAATCAAGCGCTATCAATGAGTCACTGCACAGCAGCGTATGACAACACTGCTGTGCATAATTTTTATTGTTTGAGTGGAAAACCACGATCGCGCATCAAGGCCTCAACCTTGGCATCTCGACCGCGAAACAGTCGATACGCTTCTGCGGGATCCATGGCATTGCGCACCGCAAATAAATATTTCACTAGCTTATCTGCCATGGCCTTGTCGTAGAATCCACCGGGTGCTTCAGCAAATGCTTCAGCCGCATCGGAGGTCAGTACTTCTGCCCACATGTAACCATAGTAACCCGCCGCATAACCCTCGCCGGAGAACACATGACCGAATTGCGTGCTGCGATGGCGCATCACCATCTCAGATGGCATACCCAAAGCGCTTAATTGCTCTTGTTCAAATGCTTGTGGCTCGATCAAAGCGGGATCAGTGGTATGGTAGAGCAAATCCATAATCGCAGACGCTAAATACTCAGTAGTTTTGAAGCCTTCGTTAAAGGTGGCGGCTTGTTTTATTTTTGCCACAAGCTCTGCAGGAATAGGCTCGCCCGTTTGCGCATGCACTAAAAACTGGTCGATAACTTCATCAGTGGTCAACCAACGTTCCAGTAACTGAGACTGAAATTCGGTGTAATCTCGCACCCCAGAGTGAGAAGTTGGATAAGCAACATCTGCCGCTAGAAAATGCAACGCGTGGCCAAATTCATGGAAGTAAGTTGTCGCATCATCCCAAGAAATCAGGGTGGGCTGCCCCTGTGCACCCTTAACAAAGTTAGAATTGTTAGAGGCTAATACGGTTTTTTCACCGTCGAAGGTGGTGTGGCTTCGATACGTTGTTGCCCAAGCACCTGAGCGCTTGCCTGGTCTTGCAAAAGGATCCAGATACCAAAGACCAATATGTTTACCTGAGGTACTATCCGTGACTTCCCATACTTTCACGTCGGGGTGAAACACTGGTACAGCGTTCTCGGCCACTGGTTTAAACTCAAAATTAAATAAGCGCCCTGCGACGTAAAACATTGCTTCACGTAGTTTGTCTAACTGCAAATACTGTTTCACTTCTTCTGAATCAAGGGCGTATTTTGCTTTGCGCACTTTTTCCGCATAGTAGCGATAATCCCACGGCTCGATTTTGATTTTTTCCCCTTGGGCGTCAGCAATGGCCTGCATATCTGCCACTTCTTCATGCACTCTGGCCGTTGCTGCGGGCCAAACTTTTAGCATCAGATCCATGGCGTTTTCTGGATTTTTTGCCATCCGATCAGTTAAGCGCCACTGGGCATAATTGTCATAGCCAAGCAACGCAACACGCTCGTCACGCAAGGTTAATATTTGTTTAATCAAGGCATTGTTGTTGTGTTCATTGGCATTGTTTCCGCGACTGTAATACGTGCGCCATACCTGTTCGCGAAGCTCACGTTCATCTGAGTAAGTTAAGAACGGATCCATTGAAGAGCGTGAATTGGTGATGGCATATTTACCTTCCTGCCCTCGCTCTTTGGCACTGGCGGCCGCTGCCGTGACAAGTGACGCGGGTAGACCAGACAATTGCTCGGCGCTTAGATAAGTTACATAGCCTTCTTCATCAGCCAAGACATTGTTGGCAAATTGGTTGTATAACAAAGATAGCTTTTGGTTGATGGCGGCATAACGCAACTTTGCATCACCACTCAAGGTCGCACCATTACTGGCGAAACTATTATAAATCAACCAAGTAATACGTTGTTGTTCGGCAGTCAATTGCTTGAGTGTTGGGCTTTCATATACCGTTTTAATTCGCGCAAACAACTTTTCATTGCCTGTAATACTGGAGTTAAAGGCCGATAAAATGGGCGACATCTCGGCTTGAATCGCTCGAAACTCCGGGCTATTAAGGTTTGAACTCCAAATTCCCCAATAGGTATAAACCCGATTGAGCGCTGCCCCAGACTTTTCATAAGGCACGATGGTATTGGCAAATGTAGCGGGCTCTGGATTTTCTGCTATCTCAGTGATTTCTTGTAAATTCAAGGCCATGCCTTGTTCTAAGGCCGGTTTTAAATCACTTAATTGCATCTTGTCAAAAGCAGGCACACCCTCATAAAGACCAGAAAATTCCGCGATCAAGGCGTTGTTTGTGGTACTTGATTCGGATGTCTCAGGGCTTTGTTGTTGCGTCGTCACAGTGTTGTCTGTGCATGCACACAGCCATACCGTTACCGCAGCGGTCAACAGCACTAAACTGGTTTTTTTCTTCATCATTTCATTTCCTAAAAGTTCGGGTAGTTAAGGCTAAAAACCGCTGTATCTTGGCTACATTAGTGAGTAGAAAGCGACCTTCGATAGCAAACAGACATGGTAATTCGTATGCTTTCCAACATCTAGCTACAAGACAACTTAAAGTGCCCGTAGCAGCAAACTTTCATACTAAATGCTGTAACATATTGTTTCTATTCCGGTTGCATGGAAAATACCCCGAATTAAGGTATATTTTTATATACTCGACACCTCAATCCCATACCGCAGAATTGATCCAAGTTCACTACACTGCAAACATGTTGAATTTTTGGACAGTACCATGAAAAAATTAATGGCCTTACTCGCCGTTTGCTGCTCTTGCCACTGTCTGGCCGAAAATTCAATTTGGCACACTTCGTTAAGTTGGATTGCTGATACCTTGCCCGCTGAAACCAATTTTGATTACGATTCTACTGCTATCAAGTTCCAAGGTTGCAAGCAACGCAGCTATGCCATGCATGTCAACCAACCGATCAATGCTCACTTCTCCATCGAAATGGGGTTGGGTTATAACAAAGGTGAATTGCAGTGGGGGGTGTTTAGTCAAAAAGTGAGCATGACCGAGTGGTCGATGATGCCACGTTATACCATTTCTGAAAAAATCAGTGTTGGTCTCGGTGTGGTCACTCAATCTTCAGTGAACTTTAAAAGCACACAAGGTCAAGCTTTTGACCTGCCGAATAACCGTGAGTGGTTAGCAAATACCCGCTTTTTTACTGACACCGCAGGCCACTTTTGGGATATTACTGTTTCCAGCCAGAAGTGGCAGGCGAGTAACGCCACTGGCACATGGTTTGAACGGGGTGAAGCCAATAACAAAGTATCTTTGAGTTATACTGGTTTCTTTTAAGCCCGCCTTTATTACATCAACTCATCCCCTAAGTTAGGCAATGCCACCAAGATTAGTGTGCTCCGCTAAATGACTGGCGTCTGCTAAACCTAGTATCGTTTTTTTATCCGCCCAATCAAGGGTCGTCACGCTGGTATTGGCAAATTCTGCCTGCGCGAATACCAAAGGGTCCGCGGGGTTTAAGTGGTTTTTAACCATTTCTCTTAGCACTAAACCATGTGTGATGACGACAACTTGGCCATCGAAACGCTGACATTCTGTCAGTACATATTGCCAGGCCTCAGCTACGCGGTTAACAAACACCTCATGACTCTCGCCGTTGACCGGCAGATAATCTGGACGATGAAAGTCCTCCCCCACCTCGAGGTAAGACCGGCCACGTAAATCTCCAAAGTTCCGTTCACGTAATAAAGGACTGAGTTGCAACACACAGTTTTGTTTAGCGACCAAGGGCGCCGCCGTTTGTTGGGTACGCCAATAGTCACTGCATAACACTGCAGCAATACGCTGTGACGCAAAGCGCTGGGCTAGCTGTTGAACTTGGCTTTCGCCGCGTTTTGATAAAGGTGTATCAGGAGTTTGCACTATCCTGTCACGATTGCTGTCGGTTTCACCATGGCGCACCAAATACAGGGGCATTACGCAAAAACTACCGTTTTATTTTTGTGAATAATAACCCGGTCTTCCAAGTGATAACGTAGGCCATTCGCGAGGGCGGTTTTTTCACAGTTTTTGCCTTTGCGCACCATGTCAGCCGAGCTGTCGCTATGACTAATACGCATCACTTCTTGTTCAATGATCGGCCCTTCATCAAGATCACTGGTCACATAGTGACAGGTTGCACCGATCAATTTCACCCCTCGATCATAGGCTTGTTGATAGGGTTTAGCCCCTGCAAAAGAGGGTAAAAAACTGTGATGGATGTTGATCGCTTTGCCTGCCAGCTTCTGACATAGATGGTCAGGTATGATCTGCATAAAACGCGCAAGCACGGTGAGATCGGCCTGATAGGCCGCGATCAAACGTTCAATTTCGGCAAAGGCTTGTTGTTTACTTTGATCTTTGAAGTCCACCCAATGAAAAGGAATATTGTGCCAATCGGCAAACTGTTTCATCTGTGGATGATTGGCAATAATGCAGGGAATATCACAATACAACTCACCACTGTGCCAGCGATGCAAAATGTCCATCAAACAATGCGATTCGTGACTGGCTAACATCACCACGCGCTGTTTACGTAAAGAATCACTCAACTTCCAATTCATCGAAAATTGCTGAGCAATAGGGGCAATCGCTTGCTGCATGTGGTCAAGACTCAAACTCACCGAGTCAGCACGGATTTCATGACGCATAAAAAAACGCCCAGTTTGTAAATCTGTATGATGGCTCGCCTCAACTATCGTGGCGTTGTGATTGGCTAAAAATTGACTGACCTGCGCCACCAAGCCGACTTGGTCTGGGCAATCAATCACTAGCCTAAACGTTTGCTGCATTCATCCACCTCTCTGGTCAATTAGAACGCCATTCTGGCTTGCCTGATGCGGTGGGTAAAGAACAAAAGCATCTATTGCATAATTAATCGCAGCTTGCAGCACCGTCGCTGATTGCCTGGGTAAATGCAGCAAGATTTGTCACAAACACGAGGCCTTTCAATCAAAAGATCAATATGAGGGATAAACCCGATGTTTGGTGGGACAAGCTCGTTTGCTGGCATTTGTCGGGCACTGCTAGCATGGGTTGTCCAACCTAGAATACCGCCATGAGATAGCTCTTGACGTAAAAGGGTAGCGCAAAAAATAGACTGACTCCCAGTCAGCATTATTAACTTAAATGGGAATCACACATGAAAACATCATTTTTACGGGTGCTAAAAAAACGCCCTTTGGCTCATGCGATTGGTTTTGCCCTAGCAGCCAATACCTGTAGCCTGTATGCCCAAGAAATTGCAGCAGACAACGAAACTACACAGGAAGAAAAAATTGTTATTACCGGTTCACGGATCCGCACTGGCGGCTTTGATGAGGCTCGTCCGGTCGACATTATCAGTGCTGAAACAGCTGTGTCTCAGGGCTTAGGTGATATCGGTGCCTTACTGCGCAACTCCACCATTGCCTCTGGTTCGAATCAAGTTACCTCCGCCACCTCTACCGCCTTTGTGCAAGACGGGGGAACTGGTGCCGAAACGCTGTCGTTGCGAGGTTTAGGCGCCAGTCGTACTTTAGTGTTATTAAACGGTCGACGGGCAGGTCCTGCGGGTACACGCGGTGGAGTATCTGCCTTTGACCTGAACGTGCTGCCTTTATCTGTTATAGAGCGTGTTGAAATCCTAAAAGATGGTGCCTCATCTGTCTACGGTTCTGATGCCGTCGCTGGGGTAGTAAACATCATCACCAAAAAACAAGACGGCGGTAACGTCGAAACCTCATTTTCACAACCGGGTGAGAGTGGTGGTGAAGAGTTTCGAATTAACGCCACCTATGGGCAAACCTTCAAACGTGGGTCTTTTTCCATCACCGCTGACTACAACAAAAAGTCTGAGTTAGCCAAAGGTGATCGAGATTATTTTAGCTGTGGTGAGCAATATATTTTTGATACCACCAGTGGGGAAAGAGCCGATGTGATTGACCCTCGCACCAATAAATACCACTGTAATGATGCAGTCTGGGGACACGTATGGGTGTATGACTATCAAGAAGAAAACAGCAACGTGCCGGGCACCGGTGCGCCTACCCGTTTTCAATACGATTATGACGGAAACTTAGGTAACTACGTGCCTGGTTTAGTCACCGATCCTAACAATCCTGATCATATGGCTACCCCACCTGGCTGGTTTCCAGTGGCTTATAGCCGGGCAACGGATGGCGTAGATAACGCCGACCATCCTTTCCAGGATTTGGAATCCTTGGTGCCAAAAAACGTGCGCAGCACAATCTATGCACAAGCCGACTATGCCTTGACTGACAACATCGACTTGTATGCCGAGATGTTGCTCAACCGGCGTCAAACCACCAGCAATGCTTACCGTCAATTTTGGGGTTACATCTACAATGAAAACTTCTTTGGCGGCAACCCCTTAAGTGAAGGATGGACGGGTGCCCAGTATTTGAGCCCCTTAGCCGTGACTGATAAGTTTGGCAGCGAAGTCACCGTCGACTACCGCCGTTTTGTATTTGGCATGACGGGAGACCTCGCTGATACAGGTTGGTACTTTGATTTGTCGTATCAAAATAGTCGTTCGGACGGTAAATATGTTCGCGACATCATTTTTGATGACAGTATCTCTGACCAAGATTTCTTAACGGGGTCGTGTGAGGGAGATGTTTCCTCAGTGCGTGGTGTACCCTGTGTCGATATCCCTTGGTTAGATCCCAACTTCTTGGCCGGTAATATACCGGATGACGTGGCGGCTTATATGTTTGGCGTCGACCGGGGTAAAACCGTGTACAAACAAAGCACCCTAGAATTTTATGTGTCGGGTGATTTATTCTCGTTGCCGGCGGGGCCGGTGGGCGCTGTTTTTGGTGCGGCGTATCAGAAAGACGAACTGGATGATGTGCCAGGTGAGGCTTCACGTACTAACAATGTATGGGGTTCATCATCGGCGGGCATCACCCGTGGTAAAGACAACACCACCTCAGTTTACACAGAGTTTAAGGTGCCCTTGCTTGAAGATGCATTCATGACTAAATACCTCGAGATGGAACTTTCAGGTCGTTATACCGACGTGGATTCTTATGGTGATGGCAATACCTTCAAAGTTGGGCTTAACTGGAAAATTGACGATGCATGGCGGGTTAGAGCGTCACGTGGTACCTCATTTCGCTCGCCTGCTTTGTTTGAATTGTACTTAGCCAATGAAACTGGCTTTTTAAGTCAACGACAGATTGATCCCTGTATCAACTGGGGTGAATCACTTGATACCGGTGCCATTACCCAAACCACCGCAGACAATTGTGCCGCCGATGGCGTTCCCGCTAACTACGTGGGCGGTGGATCGACCGCCACTATTGTATCAGGTGGTGGAGTGGGTATATTAAAAGCCGAAACCTCTGTGGCCAGAACCTTGGGTTTGATCTGGACACCGGATTTTGCTGACTTAAGCATGTCGGTGGATTATTTCAATATCGAAATCAACAACGAAGTCACACAATTGGGGGCGGCCACGATCCTCGGCAAATGTTACGCTTCAGAGTTTTTCCCCACTGATCCATTGTGTAGCTTGTTCCAGCGTGAAGACGATCCCAATACCAGTTTCCAAGGCATTGTTAGTGTGCAGGATCAATACATCAACATCGCCTCGCAAATTAACAAGGGCTATGATGTGGCCTTGTCTTACAGCGTGGATACGTCTTACGGCAACCTGCGTTTTGATACTCAGCACACCTTTCAGCTGGAATCGAAGGAAGCATTTTTTGCGGATACTGTCATTGATACCAACGGTGAGTTTGGTGATCCCAAACATGTGGCCACTTACAACCTAGCGCTGCAAAACGACAACTGGGTTTTCAACTGGAACATCAATTATATCGGTGGCGTATCAAACCGTGAGGCTTATGAAGAGCGGGTGGGTAAATCCACGGCCACCTATCGTGGTGAGCAATACGATGTGGTGATCGCCAGTGACAGTGTGATGTATCATGCGTTTTCAGTGATTTACGACTGGAAAGATCAAGGTTTAAAAACGGCCTTTGGTGTGGCCAACGCCTTTGATAAGCAACCACCGCAGGTTACCACCCTCAACCTCGGAGAACTCAATACCCAGGGACGTTCTGCGTTTTACAGTCAATATGATTGGTTAGGGCGCCGAGTGTTTTTAAATCTTTCTTACGATTTTTAACACCAGCCATGCATAAAAGCCGACTTCGGTCGGCTTTTTTATGTTAGTTTTTGTGGCTTAGTGTTGTTGCAAAGTGCAACGTAAATCTCAGCCTTTGTGGAATACAAATAGCTTATGCCAACCGTTAATTTGCCAGCGGATACACTCAATCAAATGAATGCGCAGTTTAGCCAACAGGCTTTGCCGCACCCCGTGTTTCTTAATTCAGTGCCCAAGTGTGGTACCCATCTGTTGCGTAACATTCTGCGCATGTTTGTGCCACCAGCTCAGCAATATCATCCTGCTTTTATTCAGATCCCCATTCTAGCTCAACACCTCAGTGCTTTTGATCTTAAACAGCCAAAACTCAGTTGGGGGCATTTATTATTCTCTGACGAATCTGCCATGGCCTTAAACGGCGTTAAACAATTACTGTTAGTACGGGATCCTTATGATTGGGTGCTGGCTCGGGCACGTTTTTTTGTTTCAGATACCTTTCAGGGATCGTTAGAGCACTTAAAAGGCGGACGAATCAGCCCTGAAGAACTGTTCAATATGATGATTTTTGGCATCTACCAAAAAGCACCGAGCCTGCAAGAAATCTACACGCACAACGCGGTGGCGTGGCTCGGTACAGCAGCGACGCTGGTGCGCTACGAAGAACTGAGCCGGCATGTACGCCAGCTCGATACCCCCGCCGCCCAACAGTTTTTCTCTGAACTGCTCGCCCATTTGGGTATCACGACACTGCCCTCAGACTGGCAAGAACGAGTAAAAATTGGTTCGGACCGCCAGCAAAGTGGCACGGCACGTGAAAACCTCAAAGGCCAGTTACTGGCCATTCCCGACGAATTACCGCTGGCACAAAAACAACTTGTGGAATATGCGGCGCCCAATCTGCGCCGCATCTTAGGTTATTGTTAATGGCAAATAGGTTGATTTATCGCTTATTGGCTGTGGTTTAACCCAAACAACAATACCGCACGATTGGTATGGCCGCGCACTGATTCATCCCACATGGGCAGCTCACCGCTATCAGCGGGATTGGCTAAAAAGTCCGCTTCCGCTTGCAAGCTAAAGCCCCACTGTGTCATACCATCCTTAATTATTTGTGGATCGATGCGATGCAAGGTCTGGGCAGTGTCGACAGTGGCACCAGCAACAGCATTGTGGTCAATAATACCCACCAAACCATCTGGCTTTAAGGCTCGCCGCACTTTGCTTAACAGCAGCTGTGCATCAATGGCCGGCCAGCCGCTTTTTTCGTCTACGTAAAACAAATCATGGTAGGTAAGGATCATCAGAACGCGGTCATAACATGCCTCGCACAGATCCAGATCATTGCCTTCCTGATGCAACTGCGACACGTTACTCAGGCGATTTTTTTCGTAGCGTTTGAGCAGTTTGTCGGCACCAATATAATGAATGTAAGCATTATTATTATGGGCGTCTACGCGCCCCTGCTCACCCACCACAATGGATGCCAATTCAGTGTAGTATCCGCCACCTGAAAACAAGTCTAATACCCGTTGCCCGGGTTGAACTTGAAAAAAAGCCAAGACTTTTTCAGGATGGCGACGGAAATCCACGTCTTTATCTGCGGCCGGCCGTGTACTGGTCGCCAAGGCCTGCTCATAGAGAGTTGGTTGCACTGCTTCAGCTGCTTCGACACACCCGATTAAACTCAATAAACCAATGATAGCAATCAATTTTTTCATCGTTTTCTCCTCCGTCTTGCATGCTGAAAGACTGAGGGGATTTGCACAACGACAACGCGCCAAAATGGGTATTTAGCGCGACAAAATTTAATCTAATAGCGGCCAAGTGCGACGAATAAGATAACGCACGCCTTGGTCACCAGACTCAGATTCATACAAGTGAAATGCGCGGATGCCAAGCTCAAATGGCACACGAGGGAGACTGGGTGATAAGGGCATGGGACATTTTCGGTACAAACTCAGATGGGGGCGATAGACCTGTTCTGGCATCGCTATGCCAGCACTAAGAGCTTGAACTCTTAATTGGCCGGCCAAGGTTGCCAGGCTCTGTGGTACGGCTGAGCAACCAAGCCACAGTACTTTTGCTTTGGGAAAATGGCCTACGGTATTGAGCTTCACGCAAAAGGCCGGGCAAAGCGGCATGTTGTCGATGAATTGTTCGAGATCTTGCTGTTAAAGAGGATTAATGTGTCCCAGAAAAGCTAGGGTAATATGAAAGTTTTCCATGGCAACTGCATGGGCAACAGCAGGCAAAACCTGTCTGCGCCAATCAGCGATGGCGGTGGCAGTGTGCGGATCAACACTTAAACCTAAAAAAGCGCGCATAGTGGTTATGAGTCAACGCTGTGTGCCAGGGCACACAGCGTTTTGCTTGCCGCTAGTTCATCAGCTTTTGACTTAAAAAGGTATACTCGAGGGCAGTTCGTTTTGCGGTTTCTTGTAAATTCGCCGACGCAGAATGACCGCCGTCGATGTTTTCATAATACTCAAAATCATGACCGTATTGCTCTAACATGTAGGCCATTTTACGCGCATGCGCAGGGTGTACGCGGTCGTCCTTGGTAGAGGTCACAAATAAAATGCTTGGGTACTGCCCTGTTGGGTCAATGTTGTGCAGGGGCGATATTTTTTCCAAAAAGGCTCGTTCTTCTGGCACTTCAGGACTACCGTATTCACCCACCCATGATGCCCCAGCGAGCAAGGTGTGAAAACGCAACATATCTAACAAGGGAACCTGACACACTACCGCGTTCCATAAGTCTGGCCGCTGGGTATACATCACCCCCATCAACAAACCACCATTTGATCCACCCATGATACCCAGATGTTTGGGTGAGGTAATTTTTTTGGCAATAATGTTTTCGGCCACGGCAATCATGTCGTCGTAGATAATCTGCCGTTTGGTTTTTAAGCCTGCCTGATGCCAAGCAGGGCCAAATTCTCCACCGCCACGGATGTTGGCCAGCACATACACACCGCCTTGTTCCAGCCAATTTTTGCCCAATATGCCTGAATAACTGGGCTTCATGGATACTTCAAAGCCACCGTAAGCATACTGCAAAGTGGGATTGCTGCCGTCGTATTGCATCCCTTGTTTGTGGATCACAAAATACGGGATTTGCACCCCATCAGTGGAGCTGGCAAAGCGTTGCGCAACCACGAGATCCTTGGCATCAAAACGGGCGGGAATAGATTTTAAACTGCTGATCGTGGCGGTGTTCACATCTACTTGATAGAGGGTATCAGGTGCCACAAAACTCTCTTGTGAAACAAATATAATGTCGCTGTCTTTATTGGCCGACGACACCGACATGCTGCCATTTTCTGGTAAAGCCAGCTTCGTGTATTGCCACGTGCCATCAAAATCGTAGACATAAATATTGTTGGCGACATTTTCTAAACGATTTAACACCAACTTATTTGCGGTTATCGAGACACTGTCTAGGGTGGCACGTTCAGTAGGTTGATACACCAAACTCACCGCACCGATGGTTTTTGTATCCATCCATTGTTGCATGTCAAATGCCACCAAAGCTCCGCTTTTGAAAGTTGCATTACTGCCCGCTGGAGTCCAGTCATCTTTGAGGGACACCAACAATTGTCCTTTGAAGATCCCATTGATATTGGCGGTATTTGGCAGGCCAAGTGACACGGCTTCACCAGCGTCGCTTAACCAAAAATTCTCAGCTTCAAAAAATGTCACGGCGCGAACCACAAAATTCAACTGTTTTGCAGCAAAGGTCAAAGAGAAAGGAAATACACCTACATCGGTTTTTTCACCGCTAAATAAAGGGCTTGCATCTGTGAGAGACTGCCCCCGTTTGTAGGCCTTCACAATATATGGATAACCGCTATCAGTCAGACTATTTTCGCCCCAGTCAGTGGCCACATGCAAAGTATCGGCATCGGCCCAACTGATACTGGATTTGGCCTCTGGCACAAAAAAGCCGTCTTTAACAAAAGACTTTGTGCTGTGATCCCATTCTCGCACTTCAGCGGCGTCTTTCCCGCCGTTAGACAGTGACACCATGCAACGCTCTACATTGCTGTCTAAACAACTTGAACCCTTATAGACCCAATTTTTTTCCTCTCGCGAGGATAACTCGTCGATGTCTAATAAGGTTTCCCACTGCGGCTGTTGTTCAGCGTACTGGGTCAAACTTGTGCGGCGCAATACACCACGCACGTGATTTTCGTCTTGCCAAAAGTTATATACTTTGTCACCACGGTAACTGCCGTAGGGTATTTTATCGGACGCATTCACGATCGTCAGGGCGGCTTGTCGATAGCCCTCATACCGCGGATCAGCGGTTAATTTGTCCAAGGTGGATTTATTCCACCCCGAGACTTTGTCTAAGGCTTGCTGGCCTTCAACGTCTTCTAGCCACAAAGGTGCAGTGACGGTAGTACTGGTCATAGATTTTTGCTCGTCTTGCTGGGTACTGGTGGGCGGTGTGCAGCCAGCTAGCAAACATAAGCTAATGACTCCGGTAAACACGCTGCGTTTCATGTTGATTCCTATTATTTTTTTTGGCTGTCAGGTTTTAATGTAAAGCGCCACGGAAGGAATGTAAACTACGCCGATGTTGGTGATGAAAAGCACTAACCACTCATGTATGTGAACGTAGAAACCAAGCGCAAAGAGAAGTTGTTTGTTACCTGTCAGTGAAATTCTAGCCGAACTCCATCAACAATTAGCGTGTGGCGATGCCATAGTTGTTGCCCCGCCGGGAGCCGGAAAATCAACCTATCTGCCACTCTCGCTGTTGCAACTGCCCCAGTTTGCCACGCAAAAAATCATCATGTTGCAACCCAGACGTATTGCCGTGCGCAGTATTGCTCACTATCTTGCGGATCAGTTGGGTGAGGCGGTGGGGGAAACCATCGGTTATAGAATAAGAGCTGAAAAAAAAGTAAGCACTAACACTCGCTTAGAAATTGTCACCGAAGGGATCTTAACCCGTATGTTGCAAAACCAGCCCGAACTGGCTGGGGTGGGTTTGATTATCTTTGATGAATTTCATGAACGAAGTGTGCACGCTGACTTCTCGTTGGCGCTGTGTTTAGAGGTACAACAAAACTTAAGAGACGACCTGCGTTTATTGATTATGTCGGCAACGGCTGACGTCAAGGCGCTAAACCAGTTAATGCCACAAGCCAAAATAGTAGTGTCTCAGGGCAAAACGTATCCCGTGACCCTGCACTACTGTCCAGATACCAGTAACAGCTCGCTTGTTGATAAAATGACGCGTCTAATCCTGCGGGTATTTCCCGAGCATCAACAAGATACCTTGGTATTTTTACCCGGTGCGGGGGACATTCAAAAAATCGCTGAGCGTCTACAACATGATCTTGGCAAACAAGCAGAAATTCATTGTTTATATGGTGAGTTGAGTAAACAGCAGCAACTTGCTGCCTTACAACCTAGCACCGTTGGGGCACGAAAAATCGTATTGGCCACAAATATCGCCGAGACCAGTTTAACTATCGAGGGCATCGAGGTGGTTATCGACAGTGGGTTAGAAAAAACCGCTGTGTTTCAGCTCAATCGTGGGATCACTCATCTGCAAACGCAAAAGATTTCTCAAGCCTCAGCCACTCAACGCGCCGGGCGAGCCGGACGTTTGGGACCCGGTACTTGTTATCGATTGTGGAGCAGCGAACAACAAACCCGTTTACCGGCGCAATCCGGCGCCGAGATCAGGTATACCGATCTTGCCCCTCTTATATTAGAAAGTGCGGTATGGGGGGCAGCCTTAGCTGATTTAGCTTTGCTTGACCAACCCAGTGACGCGCAGATAGAACAAGCTAAAACTTATCTGCACCGTTTAGGCATGTTCGACGTGCACGACAAGTTAACGAGTTTTGGTAAACAGGCACATCAACTTGGCTGTCACCCGAGTATCGCTGCCATGCTGATCCACAGCCGGCAGTTCAGTCAAGCCCATCAAAGTCTTGCTTGCGCCATGGCCACTGTATTAGAAAATAAAGATCCGCTGAGCACGCAAACCGGGGCACAACTCAGTGACCGTTTACGTTTTTTGTTGCAACACCGCAGTCACAACCTGTGGGCACTGATCCGTCAGTGGCATAACAAATGTGGCATAAACTTGCTTGAATGGCCGCTAGATGACTGTGATTTGCTGCTGGCTCTGGCCTTCCCACAGTGGCTGGCCAAAACACGACACCATGGTCGTTACCTGCTGGCCAACGGCTCGGGGGCGCGTTTAATGCTCGAAGATGGCTTAGTTAGCCATGATTGGCTAGTTGTTGCCGCCATGCTGACCAGCGATCAACAACAAGATGATGCCCTGATTCGTTTTGCCGAACCGTTAAATCCACAACGCCTTAACCATCAATTAACACATTTGCTCACATCCCAAGACCGTGTAGTGTGGGACGAAAATGCACAACGAGTGAGTGCCCATAGGCTAAGCAAGGTAGATAACATTGTCGTCAGCAAAACCCCCTTAGAACGCCCTGATGCCGAGTCAATGTCGGCATTATGGGCCGAAGTGATAGATAAAAAAGGTGTCGCTAACTTACCCTTCGACGACACCTGTCTGAATTTGCTGTATCGTAATCATTTAGCGCGGCAACTCAGTGGCGAAGAAGCCTTGCCCGATCTTAGTTTTAGCGGTTTAGAACAGCACCTTGAAAGCTGGTTATTGCCGCATATTAATGAGTTTACCAGTTGGCAACAGATCCTAAAGTGTGATTTTTATCAACTGCTGCGCAATCAATTTACTTGGCAACAGTGGCAGGCCTTGGAGCAAATTTGTCCAAGTCAATATGAGGCGCCCACAGGGCGTTGTTTCACCCTGCAATACGGCCCACATGGCGATGTGACCTTAGCCGTGAGAATTCAAGAAATGTATGGCCTAATGCAGCATCCGAGTATCGCCAGAGGCAAACTGCCTATTGTCCTATCTTTGCTATCACCGGCCATGCGCCCGGTGCAAACCACCCAAGATTTGCCTGGTTTTTGGCAAGGGAGTTATAAACTCGTGCAAAAAGAAATGAAAGGACGTTATCCCCGCCACTTTTGGCCAGATGATCCGGCTCACTCACCAGCCACCACCACCACTAAAAAGAACATGAAATTAGACTGATGAGTAAAACACAGAAAAACAAATCCCAGCAAACGGCAACCAACAAGTCGTCAGGCTCACGTTGGCAAGGTCTCAACCCCTTCTCTTGGTTTTGGCGGCATTGGTGGAAGTTACTGTTAGTCCTCGCTATCGGTATTGCAGCTTACGGCTTGTACCTTAACACCCTGATTAGCGCTAAATTTGCCGGTAACAAATGGCAAGTTCCGGCACAGATTTATGCACGCCCTATGTTTATCGGGGTAAAACAAGAACTGACCTTAGGTGAAATCACCGAAGAGTTAAATCTACTCAGTTATCGCCTGGTTAATCGTATCAGCGGACCGGGTGAATATCAGGTATTGGGTCAGCGGATCAGGATTTTTCGCCGCAAATTTGATTTTCCCCATGGCACAGAAGAGCAACGCCAAGTCGAAATAAACATTGATGCGGGGCGCATAACCAGCATTGTTGAATTACCCGCCAGTAAGCAGCTTAACAGCATTTATCTGGAACCACAGTTGGTTACGCGTTTGGTGAGTGACGGACGCGAAGACCGTATGTTGGTGAGTCTGAGTGATGTGCCGCCGCTGTTGATCGATGCTTTGCTGCAAGTAGAAGACAAAGACTTTTACCAACACCACGGGGTCGCTCCCCTTTCCATACTGCGTGCCTTGATAGCTAATGTCAGTGCAGGTCGGGCTGTACAAGGGGCCAGTACCTTAACCCAGCAACTCGTGAAAAATCTGTTTTTGAGCAATGAAAAATCCTTGAGTCGCAAAATTAAAGAAGCCTACATGGCGCTCATCATAGATGCGAAATACAGCAAAGATACCATCCTAGAAACCTACTTAAACGAGGTGTTTCTTGGCCAAAACGGTGACAACGGGGTGTTTGGTTTTGGTTTAGCCAGTCACTTTTACTTTGACCGCCCGTTAAACGAATTAAGTGCTGAAGAAATGGCTTTATTAGTGGGAATTATCAAAGGTCCATCGTATTTCAATCCACGCAAATACCCGGAGCGAGTCAAAGAAAGACGAGATTTGGTGCTAAGATTGTTACTCGAAGCCAGTCAATTAAGTCCGGCACAATACAAACAGGCGCTTGCAACTGACATACACCTTGCAGCGGCCAGTCGTTTGAAAAAAGACAAACATCCCGCTTTTATGGACAAAGTGCGCCGCGAATTACGTGAGGTATTGATTAACCCCGATATTCGTCAATCAGGTTTACGCGTTTTTACGACCCTCGACAGCAACGCGCAAATAAAGGCTGAATTAGCCGTCGCCCAAGGCGTAGCCAAACAAGAAAAACGCATGGGTAAAAGCCAATATGAAGGTGCCATGTTAGTTACCGACATTGGCAGAGGTGAGATTCGCGCGATTGTTGGCGGGCGTAATCCTAACTTTGCTGGGTTTAACCGTGCCCTGGATGCAAAACGAGCCATTGGATCATTGATCAAACCGGCTATTTATCTCACCGCCCTCGAACAACCCGCCACGTATAACTTGGCTACGTTGTTAATTGATGAACCCATTAGTTTAAAAAGTAACCAAGGAAAGTTGTGGGAGCCGCTCAACTACGACCATATTTTTCGCGGCCCAGTGCCCATCGTTGAGGCCTTGAGTCAATCGCTGAATTTACCGTCTGTGAAGCTGGGCATGGAAGTAGGCTTAGGCAGCGTCATCGACACGGTGTGGCGTTTGGGGGTGGAAGAAGACATTGAACCCTACCCCGCACTCACCTTAGGGGCAGTCAACTTTTCGCCTCTGGAAGTGAATCAAATGTTTCAAACCTTGGCGAATAGCGGTCAGTATATTCCTTTGCACAGCATCACCGCCATCATGTCCCCTGACAATAATTTACTCTGGCACTTTGATGTGCTGGCCGAGCAACGGGTAGACGAACGTGCGACTTACTTGCTTAACTATGCCTTACACAAAGTCACCCTAGAAGGCACGGCCAAACAATTGCGCAGTGTATTCCCCAATATCAATATGGCGGGCAAAACTGGCACCACGGATGACTACCGAGATAGTTGGTTTAGCGGTTTTGATAACAATATTTTGATCACCTCGTGGATAGGCAAAGATAACAATCAACCGGTTAATCTCAGTGGCTCAAGTGGTGCAATGCAGTTATTCATCGATTATCAACAGCGCCAAACACCTAAGTCCTTGGTCAGGCGTTTTCCAACAGGCTTGAGTATCAGCCATTTTGACCGTGCAACTGGGCAACTCAGTAAAGCCGGGTGTAAAAATACTATCAGTCTACCGGCCATCAGCGATGCGCTGCCCTCTGCCCCGGCCAAATGCATTGGCGAGCCTGTTGAGATTGAAAAACCCAAGCGTTGGTGGCAAAAAATCTTTGGTTAAGTTGTCGACTGTCTAGAAGGTACTCTCTGAGCACAAGGTATTTAAGGTTATTTTTGTCTCTGCGTTTTTTCTCCTAGAAGTCCATCGAGGTTTTTGTGCAAACGCCTTTGAATAAATGTGTCAATCGCCGGCAGTTGAGTACATTTTACAAGGCCGCCAAACAATCCTGAGATCACAACAATTGTCTTTGTTGCACTGGCACTGCAATCTACATTTTTGCTTATCGACGCTCGCCATTGCTCCTCTTCATTCAGCAGGTTTGTGCCTTTATTTGTTTGGACAAGCGCAGCGGCTTGGTCTTGTCGAAATGATTGTGCCGCCTCTGCGGCAAATCTATCAATTTGCTGTTGCTGCAAGGTTTGCAGTTGCTTGGCGGCCAGACTGTCAGGAAATATTGATTGGCTGTGCTTCGCCGGTGACGAAACCACGCTAGATGGCTGTGTATTTGCTTCAGGCATAGTGGACTGGGCTATGTGTTGTGCAGGAGCATTAAGCTGCACTGGCGCAGGCACTGGCACAGGTGCTTGCTCCAGGACCTTTGTTTGGACTGCGCTGTTGGGTTTTGCAGGACTAGGCCTTGAAGCAGTGTTTATTTCTTCAGTGGGCGATTGTTCAGTGGGCATTTGTTGAATGGCAATTTGCGTCGCTAGTGCTTGCTTAGTTGTCAGTATTGATGCGGCTTGTGTTTCGATTTCTGAGGCAATATCTGCTTGATAAAAATAGAGTTTGGCCTGAACCACGTCAATAACAGGTGGTGCCTGGTCAACACCTAAGGTTTTTTCTGTTTGTAACCAACATACAACAGCGAGGTGTGCCACAAATGAGCAGGCGATGGCAGTGACAATGGGCTGTTTGTATGAGGTTGGCAAAGGCGAGCTGTTACGTGCATATTAAACGGTAAAAACGTAGAGCCTTGGCTAAGCCATTAGTTCCTGCTACTTAATGTTAAGTGATAGCGTCAATTCGGCCTGAGCTGGCGAATCAACAATATCCACTTGCCATGTGCTATCGCTGAAGATCTCGCGCACAGTCGCCCCAACACTGTCCGACATGCCAGAGCGAACCACCACAACCAAGTGTAAACCGTGTGCCATGTTAGAATCGAACTTACCCAACATGGCAAGCCCAGCCGTATCTTGCTCACTTAATTGTGCCCCTGCTACTTCACTGAAATCCAATAAGACTTGGTGGCAGTGTTGCAGGGCTTGTCGATACTTTTGATCACGTGTCATAAAGATCAAATCTAAGGCATTTAACACACCTTCAAATACCACACTCACTCGATGCTCAGTCGATTCCACGGTGTACTGCATTTGGCTTGCCTCCCCGATTAATCTGCCTAATTTCAGCAAATAAAAACATAGCACAAATACACGCTAAGTTTTTTCTGTTTTTACAATTTGCTCAATGGCGCACCGCACATTGCACCATTAATGAGCAAAAGCAATTTCATGAACCAATTTTGGGCAAAAAACCCTGAGATAAATAGTCTTTTTTCATCTATCCCTTTGTTTTTAATAAGAAATAATTTATGGCATGGGACTTGTTGTGTGTTTCCTAGCGACTTGCAATACAAAATTAATAAAACACTGGGAGCAACACCATGAAACTAGTAACAGCGATCATCAAGCCCTTCAAGCTCGATGATGTGCGCGAAGCAATCTCTGAAATTGGAATCGACGGCTTAACCGTTACGGAAGTAAAAGGCTTTGGTCGACAAAAAGGTCACACGGAACTTTACCGTGGAGCCGAGTATCAGGTAGATTTTCTACCTAAAGTTAAACTTGAAATTGCCGTGCAAGACGACCAAGTTGAACGTTTAGTTGAAGCCATTGTTGCCTCTGCTAAGACCGGCAAAATTGGCGACGGTAAAGTCTTTGTCTACGACCTCGAGCACGCCGTACGTATTCGTACTGGTGAAACTGACGCCGAAGCTATCTAGCAGTTAAGGAGAAAACCATGGAAATTACATTTGAATTGGGCTATGCCCTCGATACATTTTACTTTTTGATTTGCGGCGCTTTAGTTATGTGGATGGCTGCTGGTTTTACCATGTTAGAAGCCGGCTTGGTCAGAGCCAAAAATACCACAGAAATATTAACTAAAAATATATCGTTGTATTCTATTGCCTGCATCATGTACATGGTGTGCGGTTACGCCATTATGTACAAAGGCGGTTCATCTGATTGGTTGTTCTTAGGCGAAATTATGGGCCCAGGCGCAGTAGCGGGTGGCGAAGAAAACGCAACATATTCACCTTCTGCAGATTTCTTCTTCCAGGTAGTATTTGTTGCAACGGCCATGTCGATTGTTTCAGGTGCCGTGGCTGAGCGTATGAAACTGTGGGCGTTTTTAGCTTTCTCGGTTGTGCTGACTGGCTTCATCTATCCAATGGAAGGCAGCTGGACTTGGGGTGGTCAATCGGTTTTCGGTCTGTACACATTAAGCGACTTTGGTTGGTCTGACTTCGCAGGCTCGGGTATCGTGCACATGGCCGGTGCGGCTGCCGCTCTTGCTGGTGTTTTATTGTTAGGTGCCCGTAAAGGTAAATACGGTGCCGATGGCAAAGCGAATGCGATCCCCGGTGCAAACCTGCCCATGGCGACCCTCGGTACCTTCATTCTGTGGATGGGATGGTTTGGCTTTAACGGTGGTTCTGTACTCGCCACAGCATCAGTAGAAAGTGCCAATAGTGTGGCGGTGGTATTCATGAATACTAACGCGGCTGCGGCCGGTGGTTTGGTTGCTGCATTAATTCTAGCCCGTATATTATTCAAAAAAGCTGACTTAACCATGGCCCTCAACGGCGCGTTAGCAGGTTTGGTTGCCATTACCGCTGAACCTTCTACTCCAACACCTCTGCAAGCAACCTTGTTTGGTGCCATCGGTGGTGTATTAGTAGTATTCAGCATCTTAGCCTTAGATAAATTGAAAATTGACGACCCAGTCGGCGCCATTTCTGTTCATGGTGTAGTTGGTTTGTTAGGCTTGTTGTTGGTACCTGTCACCAACTATGCAGTATTTGCGGAAGATGGCTCCATCGAATCAGGTGCGACTTACATGGGTCAACTGATTGGTGCATTCACTATATTCGCTTGGGTATTTGTTGTGAGCTTGGTGGTATGGGCCATCCTCAAAGCAGCGATTGGCATTCGTGTGACAGAAGAAGAAGAGTTTGAAGGTGTGGATCTAAGCGAATGTGGCTTAGAAGCTTACCCAGACTTCACGTCACAACGCGCTTAAGCTGTTCGAGTACATATTGAAATAAATGGGATAACAATAGTAATCACCACATTGGTAAGGAGCCGTTATCTTGACGGCTCACTATCTCAGCCAGGAAGGCCATAGCCCCGTTAATTCGGGGCTTTTTTATGTCAGAAAATTGTAGATCCCAACGCGATATTTGATGAGCATAATTTACAGACTTTGTTGATGAACAAGGACAAACTGAGTAGCACCCGATACACTGATTAAGCAGTGGCACTAAGATTTTTAATCTGACAGCTAGCAAACACTGGGTGACATGTTGTGTACTCAACAACACGGGTTTTGCGTTGTGGTATAGCGGTTGAGTGTCGTGTTGTAGATAGTCATGAAATTTGACAAACAGGTGGATGTGAGTCTAGACAAAGCGTGAACCAATGCTTTTTTGCTGGGCTAAAAGTGAGTAATATTGGTGGGCAAAAAGTAGTGTTCACCCTTAGTGGTGAGTGGTTTTTGCTTTTCCATGCCTACGATGACTTGGCCGTATTTCTTTCGTCAGTTGCTAAACTTGGCAGATGCCAGAGGTTTTTAATCATCAAAACCATACAAAGTGAAGTACAGGTAACAATATTGATGTTGAGTGGCGTTTTGTGATGCCAATAGTTGTCTGGGGTAAGGTCATAACCAAACTTGCTATTTCATTGACCTTATTCGGCGTCTCATGGTTTTCTTTGGCTAACACTGTGCCTAGCTTAGATGTCAAAGCACGTTATGAAAATGGCCAAGTTGCTTTATCAGGACCTTGGGGATTGTATTGGGGAGAATGGTTACCGCTAGACTCATCATTGCTCAACAACCCTGATATTCACATCATCGCAAAACTGGATTTTCTAAAAAACGTTTTGCCACATGCCGAGGGCGAGTCAGTCAAGCACAGTTACGGCTATGGTACTTACGTCCTGCATATCAACCACCTCAAGCGCATGTTTAAACAACCTGCGATTCACATGCGTACCGTTAATGATGCATGGCAAGCCTGGTGGTTAGATTCACACGGCAAAGCCCACTACTTGGGTGAGTCGGGGCAGATTGCCAAAAACGTACAAGCAGAACAGTTACGTTACAAAACCGCGATTTTGGATTTACCCACTGACAGTGATAGTGGCACCTTGGTTATATACATCTCGAATCATATGTTTGATCGCGGTGGACTGTACGGCAATTTGTCCATTCAAGAACACGAGCAAGCTGTTCGTTGGATGTTATTGGACTTAAGTAGTCGAGTATTGCTGCTGGGTTTAGGCTTATGGGTAATTTTGCAAAATCTCATTTTTTTTAGTCAACGACGCCAAGAAAAAAATTTACTGTTGTTAGCGGTATTTGCCTTCGCTGTATTAATGCGCTCTCTCACTGCTTCAGATTATTTGTATGTCTTTATTGGCGATCCAGACTACTTCACAACCAATTTGAAATTAGAATATATTTTGATTATTTGGCCGGCCGTGGCGGGCATACATTTTTTTTCGAATCTATTTCCCTTTCCTCGCGCCAAGTTTGCTGTGCAGCTGAGTTATCTAATCTTGTTAGTGATCATAGCCCTCACGGTTTACCTGCCAGCGCCGGAAATGATGCTGTATTTATTGTATTACCAAGGGCTTTTGCTGTGTTTCGCGGTGACAGTTTTGGCGATTGTATCGCGTGCCATACTCATGAAATTAGCAGGTGCCAGAACATTACTACTGTGTTTATTGCCTCTACTGCTAGCCGTATGCAACGATGTGTACGCTACGCAGTCAAGTGGCTACAACTTATTTTTTGTTGAGCATGCCCTGTTCTTGTTTCTGTTTATCTACTCACAGGCTCAAGCATCGCGTTTTGTCTCAGCCCTGGATACGGCAGAGCATTTATCCAACAATTTACAGCATGAAATTGCCTTAAAAACGCTAGCGCTGTCAGAACAAAACAATTTGTTAAAACAACGGGCTTTGGATTTGGTGCAACAGCGCAATCGCATCAAAGAAATGGCGAAGATTGACCATTTAACGGGTTTGTACAATCGTCAATCTCTGGACGAGTTATCCATGGCGCAATTTAGTTTGGCAGTAAAGCAAAATCAGCCTCTCAGCCTCATCATGCTCGACTTAGATGACTTTAAACAAATTAACGATACCTTTGGCCATGCCATTGGTGATCAATGTCTTAAACATGTGGCTGCGTACCTGAGCGACCACAGGATGAGAAAAGAAGATGTCATCGCCCGCTACGGTGGCGAAGAAATGGTTATTGTATTGGCCAATACGGAACTTGAGACCGCTGTCGCCATTGGCCAGCGACTGTGCATCGGCCTAGCTCAGAATCCGCTTCAAACTGATCAACAGTGTATTGTGTTAACTGCGAGTTTTGGTATTGCAGAGCGTTGTTTTCATGGCAGCCAGCGCATTGAAGATTTAATTAATGAGGCTGATAAGGCCTTATATGCCGCTAAACAGCAAGGCAAAAACCGGGTCGTGGTTGCCAAGCAGACGGGTTGAATTCCTCCATCTGAACTTGTGCCCCTTTGCAAGGACTTGCTCTAACGTGATTTAGATGCAATCACTTGAAAAAAAGTCAATAATAACGCTATGTTAGCGCTTTTTACCTAAGCCGAGATCTCATGAGTCAAGCGCAAAAAGGCATCTGTGCAGAACCTAACTTGCACGCCTTATTTCTGATTTTTAATGTGATTGATGATGACGAACAAGCCGTTAGAGCTAAGCTTGCTCACATACTCGAGCTCTTCACCCACTACGATGAAGAACACTACGAGGCCATGGTTTCAGGGGTGCTGGCAGTGGGTAGTCATTACTGGCATGAGTTATACCCGGGTTTGATCCCTCTAGAATTGGCCCCTTTTCCCGATATGCATTGTGAAGACCGCAATGCACCTGTCTCCCTCGGTGATCTCTTTGTGCAAATACGTGCCGACCGCTTAGATATCTGTCATGCCATCGGCGCAGAGATATGTCAGGTGCTTAAACCCCATGTGGATTTAGTGGAAGAAGTGCGTGCCTTTCGTTATCTAGACGGGCGTGATCTAACCGGTTTTATTGACAATGCAGACAACCCTAAAGGCATGCAGAAGTTTTCGGTGGCGATTGTAGGTGATGATGATCCTGATTTTGCCGGCGGAAGTTATGTCCATGTGCAGCGCTATCGCATCGATATGGATCGCTGGCAACGTCTTAATCAAACGGCACAAGAAACCATCATGGGCTGCCACAAAAACAGTAATGAAATATTAGATCTTAATGAATTAACTGATGCCAGCCACCACCAACGTAGCCAATTTAGCGCAGACAATCAGGAAAAAATTGCCCTGCTGAGGCAAAGTATGCCCTACGGTGATATGACGACTCAAGGCAGTATGTTTGTCAGTTGTGCGAGCAGTCCACGGCATTTTCGCAAGATGTTGCGCAGCATGATATTTGGCACTGAGCAGGGCATGTATGACAGTTTATTGGATTACATGACGGCTGAAACTGGGGGAGCTTTTTTTGCGCCTTCGGTAAACTTTATCAAGCAGCAAAGTAAGGCTTAAAAAGCGCAATTAGCCTAGTAAGACTGCGCCATCCCAATCTCGACTGACACCGTTTTGTTGCAGCAATTTACACTGCTTCAAATGATGGGTGATCAGGGGGTCATCAGGGCTGAGTTTCTGCGCCTCGTGGAAACATTGCAGAGCTTGTGGCCACCGTTGTTTAATCCGATAACTCAGGCCTTTACTGATCAGTTCAGCACCCTGCATTTTCATGCGTTGTGTGACCGCTGGCAGGTGATCAATAATTTCGTAGATCTCGATGGGGGCTTTACGCCCTTTAACTCTGACTAAGTCGAGGATGCGGTAGTTAAAGTGTTGTTCAGCCTGTGCCACTTGCAAAGCCGTTGAACTCACCACGATATCGGTTTGGTAAATAGGAGCGAGAGCTTCAAGTCGATAGGCAATATTGACACTGTCGCCGATGACGGTTGTATCCATGCGATCATCAGAGCCAACCGTACCGATGATCACCGGCCCAAAGTGTACGCCGATACCAATGTTAATGGGCGGATAGTTTGAGTTACTGCGGTGTTGATTGTAGATGGCAATGGCATAACGCAAGTCCAAAGCAGCCCGAATGGCGTCTTGCGCTTTATCACTGTTATTGCCTGAAGGCCTATCAAACAAAGCCATGATGGCATCACCAATAAACTTATCAATGAAACCACCATTTTGATGAATAGGGTCGTTCATCCGTAAAAAGTAGGAATTCAGAAAGTTCATCAATTCTTGTGGGCTCATTCGTTCTGACAAACCAGTAAATCCGCGAATATCACAAAACAGAATAGCGAGTTCATCTTCATCTGCTCGACCGAGTTCTAATGAAGACGAACCGTGTTTAGCAAAATGGTCGACAAATTGTTTGGGCACAAACTTACGAAAGGTTTGATTCAAACGCATGGCCTCATCCGCTTTTTCTTTGAAGCGTTGAATCGTTTCTGCTTGTTGAATGTCTTCAATAGAAGTCAGCTGTGCGATGGGCTGAGGCTGTCTAGCCTGACCACCTTGACGCCTTGAGCGCAATAACATCAACAACACCAGCGTGTAGACGCCGATGATAGCCAATAAAATTAAGCTTAGCGGGTGGGTTAACTGTTCTAGCATACGCCTCGGTTCATGGTTTCAATCTCTTCTTTTATGTCAGGTTACACGCGTTTACTACGCCGCGTGTATCGCCACATCACGCAGTACTTCATCGGCGATATCGAGGGTTTGTTGAATAATCTGGCTATCATGACAAGCCGACACAAACCCCGCTTCATAAGACGCTGGCGCTAAATACACACCTTTGCTTAGCATAGCATGATAAAAATAATTGAATTGTTTGGTATTGCAGCTTATCGCTTGCTGATAATTTGTGACTTTTTCTGCATCGGTAAAAAACAAACCAAACATACTGCCTGCATAGTTGACTGTCATGGGAATGCCATGCTGATGCGCGCGATGTTTGAAGCCTTCCGCTAATGTTTGCGTGGCATCACTGAGCATCTCATACAGCCCTGGGCGCTGTATTTCTTGCAAGGCAGCTAAGCCAGCAGCCATGGCAACAGGATTACCAGACAGAGTGCCTGCTTGATACACTGGCCCCACAGGCGCTAAACACTGCATAATTTCACGCTTGCCACCAAAAGCGCCAACTGGCATACCACCACCAATAACCTTACCGAGGCAAGTCAGATCGGGTTCGATGGCATATTTTTGCTGAGCGCCACCTAAGGCGACACGAAAACCCGTCATGACTTCATCAAAAATCAACAAGGCACCATAGTGATCACAAATATCGCGTAGCCCTTGTAAAAAGCCGGGCACTGGCGGAATACAGTTCATGTTGCCAGCGACAGGCTCAACGATGATACAAGCAATGTCTGTTGGGTATTGGGCAAAAGCCGCGGCGACTGAATCGAGATTGTTAAATTCAACGGTCAGGGTATGCTGCGCAAAATCCGCAGGCACACCCGGTGAACTGGGCACACCAAAGGTTAAGGCGCCAGAACCTGCTTTCACTAACAATGAGTCAGCATGACCGTGGTAACAACCTTCAAATTTTAATATTTTGTCGCGCTGGGTAAACCCACGTGCCAAACGGATGGCGCTCATGGTGGCTTCAGTACCGGAGTTGACCATGCGCAACATTTGCATCGATGGCACCAAGGCATTAACCGTTTCAGCCATGGTAACTTCAGCTTCGGTGGGTGCACCAAAACTCAGTCCATGTTGTGCCGCTGCGATCAAGGCATCACGAATGGCTGGATGGTTGTGTCCCAAAACCATGGGCCCCCAAGATTGCACGTAATCGATATAACGTTTGCCATCCGCATCAAAAATGTAAGGGCCGTCGGCTTTACTGATAAAAGGCGGGGTACCGCCCACCGCTTTGAAGGCTCGTACTGGTGAATTGACGCCACCTGGAATGTGTTGTTGGGCGCGCTGAAACAGATCTATGGATTTTTGCATAATAAATTCTTATTAGTGAAACGAAGTAACTGCGGGCTGCTTGCTACGCAAAGCCGACATATTTGGTTTAGCTTGAAGACTCAAGGTCTAACATGCCAATGCACCGGATGATCAAACTTATGGATGATATCTTGTACGCCGAGGGTCAAGGCAAACAAGGCCATTCTCACCAATACACCATTATCCGTCTGCCGGAAAATGGCTAGATTAGGATTAAGGTTCAAGTCATTATCCAACTCATTCGCTTCGGCTCTTGAATCGCGGGGCAAGGGGTGCATGATGACGGTTTTCGATTGAAAATGTTTGGTGTAGATATCTTGGTTGAGCCTGAATTTGCCCCTAAACAAGTTGGCTTCTTGTTGTGAAGGAAAGCGTTCTTCTTGTATGCGGGTTTGATAACAAATGTCTGCGTCTAAATGCCCTTCAAGCTGGTCGGTAATAGTGTAACGATGCCCGGCATTTTCAATGGCATCGATGACCGCCTGTGGCATAGCCAATTCCCGTGGAGAAATTAAAGTAAAACGAATATTTTTAAACAAACACAACAACTTAGACAATGAATGCACGGTGCGGCCGTACTTTAAATCCCCAATCATCGCAATATGCATACCGTCGATGTGACTACCATGAAAGGTCAGCTCTTTTTCGATGGTATATAAGTCTAGCAGTGCTTGGGTGGGATGCTCATTCGCGCCGTCCCCGCCGTTAATGACCGGAACGCGGCTGCCTTCGGCAAATTCAGCAACCGAACCTGAGGCCGGATGGCGCATGGCGATGATGTCAGAGTAACCGCTTAATACACGCGCGGTATCGTATAACGATTCACCTTTAGCTAGCGCAGAGTTAGACATGCCAGTGGTTTCACGCACATCACCTCCCAACAGGTTAAAGGCCGAACCAAAACTCACCCGCGTTCTGGTACTGGGTTCGAAAAATAAATTACCTAAAATCGCCCCTTCCAATACATTGGTGCGCTTCTGACGTTTTGCATAGGGCAACATTTGATTGGCAATACTAAACACGCGTTCAATGGCTTCTCGGTCAAACTGACTCACCGATAGAATGTGACTACCTGCAAACTTCATGGGAAGGGCTTCTTGCATTCAAAAGATGGCACATTTTAGCAAAGTTAAAAGCTCAGTGGCGCGAAATATTAAACTTTGCCCAATATATTCCAAATCAAGCCAAATCAGCCAAGTATAAGTGCATAAAGCAGCTATTTGGATCGGCTTGGTAATCGGCAAAGGGGCCACAAAAATCAAAACCATGACGTAAGTACAATTGATGAGCAGGCTTGAAAAAGTCTTGGGTACCAGTTTCGAGATACAAAGACTGAAGGCCAGTTTCACGTGCATAGGTAATAATATGTTGCAAGATCTTGGCAGCTACACCTTGGCGTAAAAACACCCGAGCCGTGCGCATGGATTTTATCTCTGCGTCGTGGTAGCTGTGCAATTTTAACGCACCGCAACCTAATAATTGTTCATCTCGCCACGCACACCAGAATCGAATACTCGGCGCTTTTAATTTGCTCAGGTCGAGTACATGCACACTTTCGGGGGGAGAGGTGCGATGCATGTCATCGAGGTGTTCTTGAAGTAGCGCCGCAACCGCGGGTGAGCTTAAGTCATCCAATCGAATTTTCATATGCAAATCCATGTTCATGTATAGGTAAGCTGTGCTGATGAACCTCGCCACAGCTTACCTTTGTGAACACAAAATTTGAATCCTGGCGTGCACTTAATCTTTCGATCGGTGCTCAGCAGACTTATTACTTTTTACACTGCGCATTGCCTGCTGATTGCCCGACGAGGCACGATTACTATCACGCTGACGTGAACTGCTTGAGGCATTGTTTTGTGTTTGGCTGCGCTCTTGTACCACTCGCTCTTTGTTGACATGGCGTTGTGCAGTTTGCGCAGGAGGTGCAGGCTGTACTTTGTTGGTTTTTGCGCCACTATTTTGATTGGTAGTCACGCGTGGTGCGACGACATTTTCGGCTATTGTAGCCCGCTGCTGCCCCTTGGCTTGACTAATCAAACGTTGTTTGTCGTTTCGTTGTTTTTCAATATCTTGTTTGTCTTCACTCGCATAACGATTTTTATTGTTGTGCAACTGTGCCTGAACTTTGTCTGCTTGCGAGGGACGTTGGCTAGCCGGCACTGGCTGTGTCGATACTTGAGCAACAACACGTTCTTTTTTCACTGAAGGATAGTCGTGCACGTTTAACACCCGTCGTTTGTCTATTTGATTGCGCTGCTTAGTATTAACCTGCACAGTGCTTGTGACATAGCGATTGGGGTTAGTGCGCACTTTCTGATATTCACGCGTCACACTGCGACCACCATTTATCGTATAGTGCACACCACGACGGTGATGCTCATCATGTGTCCAACGTGGATATTCTCTGACCCTCACCACTTGACGATTATAGTCCCGTGACCAGTAACGATGGGCATGGCTGCGATAGCCGTAATCGGCAACCACATAACGTTGATGCCAGTGAAATCCACCAAAATAAAAGGCCGGGCGAATCGAGTAACGAGGGCTCCAAAAGAAACCACCACTGAATACGTAATGACTGGGTCTATTCCAGTAGTAAGGGGGATAGGCATCCCACCACCAGTTGCCGTAAACCACACGTGTATCGTAATAAGGCACATACACAACTTGACGATCTACGGTACGGATCACAATCTCCTTGTCTTCATCTTTGCTAACTTCTACGTATTCGTTATTCTGCAAATTGCCGAGGGCGTAGGCCTTTTGGCGCAAGATTTGAATGCTCGCCAATACTTGCTCTTCATTGCTTAAAAACGCATCACCCAAGGCTTGTAGCCAATCCAAATCATCACTAAATTTTTGCAATAAATCATAGAAGGGAATTAAAGCCTTAACACTTGGATCCCAGTCTTTATCTTCCACCGCATCCAAGGCTTGTTGTTCATCCAAGTCTTTATTGGCAGCACGCCACCGTGCGGCCTGAATTATCTCTAATGGATAGGTCGAGGCGACTAAAATATGGGACAGCAAGGTATCGGGGTACAGCGCAATGGGCGCAAGTAACTGGTCGAGTTCTGCTTGGTTTAGTTGGTTTTCAATAACCCCTTGTTGAGATGCATTGGCTTGGGTTTGCACTGGTGTGGCTTGGTTCAAGCGCTGCAAAGCGGATTCTTGTGCTTGTGCTGAAAAAAGCGGATTAATTAGGGCAAACGCTAGGGATGTCAGACTTGCCCGAAGATATTGTTTTGCATGATGTGCTGGTATCGACATAGAACCTTCCTTCTTCAAACCGTCCGCTTAGTTAGCATGCTGACGGGATTTCGTTGAGGATAGTTATAAGGGCTAAAGCCTTAACCATAACTGAATGTCAAAGTGGCGGAAGATGAACGAAAACATGTTCAAACATGTTGTTTACCAAGCAGACCGAACTTGATGCTAAATAAGCTAGCAGCAAGTCGGTTGCTCTGGGTCGGGTTTGGCTTAAGCCAGTTTTACCCCCTTGCTAAACGGCAGGGTTGTTACAAATTGCCCAGTGAGACGACGCCAAGCATTGGCCACGGCAGGGCCAATCGGTGGTGTACCTGGCTCACCAACCCCCGTAGGTGGTGCGTCAGAGGGCACAATCACCACATCAATTTGTGGCATTTCATTGATGCGCAAGACGTTATAATTATGGAAATTAGATTGCTCGACCTGTCCACCTGCGGCCAGACTTAATTCACCATGCAAGATGGCATCTAAGCCAAAACCTATGCCTCCCTCCATCTGTGCTCTCACCACATTGGGATTAACCGCTAAGCCACAATCTACAGCACACCAAACACGGTGCACATGGGGCAAGCCTTGCGCATTTTTTGACACTTCAGCAATTTGTGCCACAAAACTGCCAAAAGACTGCACCACAGCTACACCTCTGGCTCGCCCTTCTGGTACAGGCCCCGCTTGCTCAACAAGTGCAGACACGGCCTGCAATACGCCAATTTCGCGATTTTTGTCATTGAGTAAAGCGATACGCCCCGCAATAGGATCACGTTCTGTGCGTTCAAGTAAAACATCAATCATGGTTTCAACGGCGTAGGCAGTGTGGGTATGCCCTACCGAGCGCCACCATAAAACTGGCACCCCTACTTGCATATTGTGAACATCAACACTCAAGTTGGGCACGGAGTAACGTAAATCGCTGACGCCTTCGACGGAAGAAGGATCAATACCATTTTGCATCATGCCCTCAAAGGGTGAGCCTTTTAAAATAGACTGCACGGCAATGCGATGTTGCCACGCTGTCAACTCTCCTTGACCGTCAACAGCGGTACTGATGGTGTGCACAGCCATGGGCCGATAATAACCACCTTGAATATCGTCTTCCCGGGTCCATACCGTTTTAATCGGAATGGGTTGACCGATGGCTTTGGTCACCTGTGCTGCTTCCACCGCAAAGGCCGCGTCTTGAGTGACACGTCGACCAAAACTTCCACCTGCTAATTGCGTTTGTATGTCTACATTTTCTGCTGCTACGCCAAACACTTGCGCTATGGCGCCTTGATCTAAGGTGGGGATCTGGCTACCAAACCAACACGTGACTTTGCCGTCAACAATTTGCATCACGGCATCCAACGGTTCCATCGGGGCATGAGCCAAGTAGGGAAAGGTCATTTCCACATCAATCTTATTACTTGTTTTACTGAGCACCGCTTCGGCGTCACCTTTGCGTGTTACAACCAAACCAGGCTGTTGATTGGTTTGTTTAAAAAATGCCAATAATTCTGCACTTGAGCGCTGCTCTGCTTGGCTGTTGTCCCAGTCAATTTTTAGGACATTGCGGCCTTTTATGGCGGTGTAGGTATTTTTGGCGTAAACCGCTACACCATTATTGAGCTGTTTCACCTCCACCACGCCCTTAATTTTGCGGGTTTGTGTATCATCGAAGCTTTTTAATTTGGCGCCAAACAGCGGCGGATGCGCTACCACAGCCGTCAACATATTGGGCAGATGAATATCTTGGGTGTACTGGGCTTTGCCCTGTGTTTTATCTACCGTGTCTAATTTCGGCAGGTCTTTACCAATGTAGATAAACTGCTCAGGAGACTTAAGTTTAGGGGCTTGAACTGGCAATGATAACCCCGCCGCAATGGCCGTTAACTCACCAAATTGAGCCTGCTTACCACTGCTAGGATGGAATACAAGCCCTTGTTTTACCTGAATATCCGCTGCATCCACTTGCCACAGTTGTGCGGCAGCGGCAACCAACAAGGCTTTGGCGCTGGCTCCCGCTTGGCGCATAGTGAGGTAAGAATTAGCTAGGCCTGTCGACCCGCCAGTGCCCTGCACACCAAACATTACATTTTTATATAAGGCAACGTTAGCGGGGGCATGGGCGGCTTTCATCTGTGACCATGCCGCATCAAGCTCATCGGCCACCAAACTGGCTAAGCCAGTGAAAGCACCTTGGCCAAATTCGATGTGTTTGATCAATACTGTGACGCTACTGTCTGGGGCAATCTTAACAAACGCATTGGCTTCGAGACTGGCTGTTGCTGAACTGGCCATGACGTTTTTAGCCAACATCGGTAGATACGCCCCGATCATCAAACTAGCAGTGGTGCCCTGAATAAAACGACGACGACTAATATTGGCTGGAACCTGAATAACATTTTTCATGAACTAGGCCTCCATGGTATCTGCAGCTTGATGAATGGCTTGACGGATCCGTGCATAGGTGGCGCAACGACACACGTTACCGGCCATCGCCTGATCAATATCGGCATCACTGGGTTTAGGGGTGGTTTTGAGCAAGCTCACTGCACTCATGACTTGTCCAGATTGACAATATCCGCACTGCGGCACGTCTAAGGCTTGCCAAGCTTGTTGAATCGCTTGTGCCTCTTTGCCAGCAACTCCCTCTATTGTGGTAATTTGCATGTTTTCAGCGGCGCTGACAGGTAATACACATGAACGTTGAGCAATGCCATTAATATGCACCGTGCAAGCGCCGCATTGCGCCATACCACAACCAAACTTGCTACCTGTTAACATCAGTTCATCACGTAATACCCACAACAAGGGCGTATCGGCTTCAACATCCACCGTTTTAACTTGACCGTTGACCTGTAATTTTATTGACATGAGTTGCCTCCGATTGAAGTGGCTAATGGGCACTCTGGACTGCGAGAGCTCGCTATTGGTGTGGCCATTCTGTTAGGGCTGCACACACATAATTCCTACTATAAAGGAAAATTTCATAAGCAATTAGCATAATTTAGCCTGTAAAGAACTTTGTGAAAAACGTCGCTCTGTTACCCTAAGGCTCAGCTAAATAACGATGCACCGGACCCTCACGTGAGTCGTTATCGCACTACTCTACATTATCGGCGTAATTCACGACCTAAGCTAAACCTACTACATTAACTAAGCTCAGTTTGAGTTAGTCGCAGGTGAGGGGTCACCAGATCGTTTTGGCATGCTCAGGTCGAACGCTGACAAGCAACCCATCAACATACTTCTAGTCTCCATGAGGCTCAACCAGGAATATATATTATGCGCACACATCTGCTAATCGGTCTAACCGTGTTAAGCCTAGGCACTTTGGTCAGTTGCAACAAAGCGCAACCACCGGCGCAAATGGGCGGCGCGCCTGAGGTGGACATTGCCACACCGATTGCGGCCAATATTACGCAGTGGGATGAATACACAGGCCGTTTTGAAGCCGTTGAACAAGTTGAACTTCGTGCACGGGTGAGTGGTTACCTGGATAAGGTGAACTTCAAAGACGGGCAGCTAGTTAATAAAGGGGATGTCTTGTTTGTTATCGATCAACGTCCGTTTAAAATTGCCTTACAAAGTGCCCAAAGTCGCTTAAACCTCGCCGAAAAAGAATTGGCGCGTGGCAAAGACTTATTGAAGAAAAATTCTATTTCCGCAGAAGAAGCAGACCGTCGCACCAACGAGTTTGAACTGGCCACCGCCGCACTCAATAACGCTAAGTTAGACATGGAATTCACTGAAGTTAAAGCCCCGATTACCGGCATGGTGTCACGGGACTATGTGAATGTAGGCAACTTGGTCAACGGCACTGCAAACAACGCAACCTTGCTGACCACCATCGTATCGATTGATCCCATTCATTTTTACTTTGATGCAGGTGAGCAAGATCTATTGAAATACATTCGCTTGAGTCAGTCATCCCAGCGCGAAAGCTCAAGAACCAAACCCAATCCGGTGAAAGTGAAATTACAGGATGAAGAGGAGTTTGTGCATACAGGGGTGATGGACTTTGTGGATAACCGCGTGCAAACCAGTACAGGCACTATTGTCGGCCGTGCAATTTTAGATAATCCCGGTGGCTATATTTTACCCGGCTTGTTTGGCCGTATTCGCTTACTAGCACAAGAAAATTTAGCCACCTTACTTGTACCAGATAGCATCATAGGCACGGACCAATCGAGAAAATTTGTGTATGTGGTGACCGCGGATGGCAAGGTTGATCGTAAATTTGTCACTCTGGGCAAATTGCAGACTCGCGACCTACGCGTGATTAGTACGGGACTAACAGCGGATGATCAAATCATCGTCAATGGTTTGATGCGTGTTCGTCCGGGTGCACCGGTACAAACCAAACAAGTGGATATTGCTGCACAATATCCCTTGCAAGGAAGGTAAAATCATGAGGATTTCCTACTTTTTTATCGACCGACCCAAGTTCGCTTCGGTCCTCGCCATTGCCGTATTGATCATTGGTAGCCTGAGTTATTTTACCCTGCCCATTGAGCAGTATCCGCAAATAGCCCCACCCACTATTGTGGTGAGCGCCTCGTATCCGGGTGCCAATGCTGAGGTAGCGGCACAAACCGTGGCCGCCCCTTTAGAACAACAAATTAACGGCGTAGAAAATATGCTGTATTTGTCGTCGCAATCCACCGCTGACGGTCAAGTTGCCATTACAGTGACCTTTAAATTAGGAACAGACTTAGATACGGCACAAGTTCAGGTGCAAAACCGCGTAGCCATTGCTGAAGCGCGCTTGCCAGAAGCCGTGCGTCGTTTAGGCATTACCACCAACAAAAATTCACCCGATTTAATGTTGGTGGTGAATCTGTATTCGCCAAATGGCGCCTATGATCAAACCTACATAGCCAACTACGCTACCCTGCAAATTCAAGACAGACTAGCGAGAATTGAAGGGGTGGGGAATATCCGTTTATTTGGTGCTAGCCAATATTCCATGCGGGTGTGGTTAGATCCCGATCGTATTGCCTCCTTAGATATGTCTGCTGCCGAAGTGGTAAGCGCCTTGCGTGGTCAAAATATCCAAGTGGCCAGTGGTACGCTTAATCAGTCACCGGTGGAAAACGGCCAAACCGCCTTTGAGCTGAGTGTGCAAACCCAAGGGCGACTTATCGAGCCTGAAGAATTTGCTGATGTCATCATAAAAAATAGCGATGGGCGGATTGTGCGCCTCAGTGATGTGGGGCGAGTGGAATTGGGTGCAGAAAGTTATGCAACCCGTGGTTACCTAGGTGACAAAAAAGCCATTGCTTTACCTGTCTTCCAACGCCCAGGCACCAACGCCTTGGAAACATCTGACAATATCAAGGCTGCCATGGAAGAATTGTCGCAAGCCTTCCCACCGGATTTAGCCTACGACATTGCATACAACCCTACTGAGTTTATTGCCCAGTCAATTGATGCCGTCAAAAGCACCATTATTGAAGCGGTAATCTTGGTGGTATTAGTCATTATTGTTTTCTTACAGAACTGGCGTGCCGCCATCATTCCGATTTTGGCTATACCGATTTCATTGGTGGGCACGTTTGCGGTGATGAGTGCCTTAGATTTTTCCTTGAACAACTTGACCCTGTTTGGCTTGGTGTTGGCGATTGGTATTGTGGTGGATGATGCCATTGTTGTTGTGGAAAATATGGAGCGCTTGATGGCAGAGGGCGTTGGCCCACTCAAAGCGGCTCGCGATACCATGAGTGAGGTAGGCGGAGCATTGATTGCCATTGGTTTGGTTTTAGTTTCAGTATTTTTACCCACCGCCTTTGTCGGCGGTATTTCAGGTCAGTTTTACAGTCAGTTTGGCATCACCATCGCAGTGGCGACAATTATCTCGGTGTTGGTATCACTGGTTTTAAGCCCTGCTATCGCTGCTGTGTTATTTAAGCCGCACCCTACTGAAGAACAGGCGGTGAAGAAAAATCGCTTAGCGCAGATGTTTAATCAAGGCATGGACACACTGGCCAATGCCTATGGCAAGTTGGTGGGCAAACTAGTGCAGCTTGGCGCACTGATGTCGTTTATTTATGCGGCCTTGATGGCGTTGACGGTGTACATGCTGTCGATTGTGCCGCAGGGCTTCATTCCTGAGCAAGATCAAGGCTACTTGATTGTCAGTATTCAGTTGCCCTCTGGCGCAGCCCTATCTCGCACTGACGCAGTGGTGCAAGAAGTGGTAGATAAACTGCTGCACATTGAAGGGATTGAAAATGCCGTAGGGTTTAGCGGGTTTTCTGGTGCCACCTTTACCAACGCCACCAACTCAGCGGCTATATTTCCAGTGTTAGCTCCCTTTGCTAAACGGGATGCTATGGGTTTGAACTTTCAGCAATTAGTGGGTAATGTGCGCGGCGCCATGGCCTCCATAAAAGAAGCGTTTGTGGTGGTTATTCCGCCACCCTCGGTAAGAGGTGTGGGTAATGGCGGTGGGTTTAAGATGATGCTGGAAGACCGAAATGGCCGTGGTTTGCCGTTTTTAGAACAAGCCATGTGGCAACTGGCAAACGCAGCAAATCAACAACCTGCAACCACCTCGGTATTTAGCTTTTTTTCCACCAATACACCGCAGCTCTATGCCGATATCGATCGTGAGCGAGTTGAGCGCCTAGGCGTCAATGTAGCCGATGTATTTAGCGCCTTAGAAGTCTACTTGGGCAGTGCTTTTGTTAACGATTTTAGTTACTTAGGAAGAACCTTTCGGGTTACCGCCCAAGCCGATGCGCCGTATCGCATGGAACCAGACGATATCGGTCGAATTCGGGTGCGAAATTCAAGTGGTGACATGGTGCCACTCAGTTCAGTGGCCACCTTTGAATTTCGCTCGGGACCAAGCCGAGTGCCGCGTTTTAATCTCTACCCAGCGGCTGATCTGATTGGTAGTACGGCACCCGGTTACAGCTCAGGTGAAGCACTGGCGACCATGGAGAAACTGGCTGATGAATTGTTGCCGGTGGGTATCGCCTATGAATGGACTGAGTTGGCTTATCAACAAAAACAAGCGGGCAATACTGGCATTCTGGCCTTTGTGTTTGCGGTGATCTTTGTATTTTTATTGTTGGTTGCCTTGTATGAAAGCTGGACCCTGCCATTTGCGGTAATTTTGATTGTTCCCATGTGTTTATTAAGCGCTATTAGCGGAGTGAGTTTGGCGGGCATGGACAACAATATTCTCACCCAAGTTGGCTTGATTGTTTTGGTGGGGCTAGCCAGCAAAAACGCCATTTTAATCGTGGAGTTCGCCCGACACTTAGAACAACAAGGAAAAGCCTTAGTGGAGGCTGCGGTTGAAGCCTCAACACTGCGTTTGCGGCCAATACTGATGACCTCGTTCGCCTTTATTCTTGGGGTGGTACCACTGGTGCTGGCCAGTGGTGCTGGGGCTGAGATGAGGCGTTCCCTCGGGGTAGCCGTGTTTAGCGGGATGTTGGGAGTCACGTTGTTCGGGTTGATTTTCACGCCGGTATTTTATGTACTGTTCCGCAAACTATCGATGTTAGTCAAAGGTCAAACCCTGGATGAGCAAGGGCGAGTGCCACAAACCGCTCGTCACTAGTAAACAGGTTTTCTACGCCATTAAAAAAGGGCTGCAATGGCAGCCCTTTTTTTGTGTGACCGGTTTATTTAAACAGATGGGGATCAAATTCGTGACCGAGTTTTTCGATCTTGGTACGTATGTAATGACGATTGTCGTCGGTGATCCCATGATCAATAGGGGTGCGTTCAACCACTGCAATGCCGAGGTTTTCTAAGGCAGCGCGTTTCTTGGGATTGTTGGTCATCAAATTGATTTTGCTGACGTTTAATTCTTGCAACATCACTTTACAGATATCGTATTCACGTAAATCTGCATCAAAACCAAGGTGTTCGTTTGCCTCTACGGTGTCCATACCGCTATCCTGCAGTTTATAAGCAGCGATTTTATTTAACAGGCCAATGCCACGGCCCTCTTGACGTAAATACAGGAGTACACCTTTGCCATGAGCAACAATATTTTGCAGGGCTTTTTCTAGTTGTGCACCACAGTCACAGCGGGTGCTGAATAAGGCATCGCCGGTTAAACACTCTGAGTGCACACGCACCGGTATCACCTCGTCTGCAGACCATTGGCCATAAGACAAAGCGACATGCTCTTGGCCACTGGCCACTTCAACAAATCCATGGATCGTAAATAGGCCCCAGCGAGTGGGCAGTTTGGCTGAGCTAACAAATTGATAGGTGGCGGTGGTACTTGTAATGTTCAACGATAGACTCTTAAATAAATAGCGGTAACACAGAACTGTTATCAATATGGGCGCGATTGTAATTAATACAAGTTATTTCAACGCACTAAATTGTGTCAGGGCTTGAGGTTTTGCCACGCCGTAACCTTGGGCATAATCCACGCCCATTTTACCCAATTCAACCAAGATTTCAGTGGATTCGACAAATTCAGCGACGGTCTCCATGCCCATCGCTTTGGCGACATCTTTGATGGAGTTGACCATGGCTAGGTCAATGGGATCAAGCAAGATATCTTTGACAAAACTCCCATCGATTTTCAGTTGATCGACGGGTAAAGTCTTCAAATAGGTGTAAGAAGAAAAGCCACTACCAAAATCATCGAGGGCAAACACACAGCCTAAAGCGTGGAAGGTGCGCATAAAATCAAGGGTTTCATCCATCTTAATGATGGCCATACTTTCAGTGATTTCAAAACAGATCTTGGTATAGGGCACGCTATAAGTTTCGAAAGCGTTAAGAATAAATAGCTTGAGATCTTTATCCGCTAAAGAATGGCCGCTTAAATTAATGTTACAGCGACTGAGCTGGGCTAAATGCTCAGGATGGGCCGACAACCAACGAAAATAGTGCTCAATCACCCAGCGATCAATCTGTGCAGTTAGGTTGTAGCGTTCGGCAGTGGGCAAAAATGCATTCGGTGGAATAAGATCGGCGTCTTTACCGCGCATCCGCAACAATATCTCGTAGTGATGGCCGTCATCGCTTTTTTTCAGGGATTGGTAGTGTTGGTAATAAAGCTCAAAGCCGTCGTGCTGTAAGGCCTGGTTGATGTCTGCGACCCACGACAGTTGTGAGGCATAACGTTGTAACTTTTCATCTTCTGCTGAGTAGGTGTGGACTTGATTGCGGCCTTGCTCTTTGGCCATATAACACGCCGCATCAGCCATGCTCAGCAGTTGTTCTGGTGATTTTATCTCTGCCATCCATGCCACTTGACCAATGCTCACCCCAAGGCTAAAAATGCGGTTTTCCCAAATAAAGCGAAACTCCTGCACCACGTTTAACAGTTGATTGGCAACCAGATAGGCCATCTGGGCGTTATCGCCCTCTAACAACACACCAAATTCATCCCCTCCTAAACGTGCCAATAAACCTTTGTCGCGCACCGTGTCTTGCAGCTTTTGCGATAGTTGTTTGATCAATAAATCGCCGGCTTTGTGCCCACAGGTATCATTGACCACTTTAAATTGGTCTAGATCGAGGTAGAGCAAGGTTAGGTCTGAGTTTTGTAACTGAGCATTGCTAAGGGCAGACTGCAAACGTTTTTCAAATTCGCGACGATTAAACACACCGGTTAACGAATCATGGGTGGCAAGAAAAGCTAAACTGATGTCCGATTGTTTACGCTCGGTGATGTCGAAAATTGAGCCAAACAGCAGTTTGCTGTCATTTTCTTGTTTAATTTGTGCTGAAATACAAAACCAAAACTCTGCGCCATCGTAGCGTAGTCCTTTGATTTCCTTACCTAATACCTTGCCGTTTTGCACGATTTCCCCTAACAGCAATTCGCGATCATGGGGGTCGGCGTAAAACTCACCCGCGTGACGTATGTTGGCCAACATGTGGGCTTCATCCTCGTAGCCAAACAAGTTACACATAGCCGGATTCACGGTAATGAGTTTGCCGTCAACCGTAGAGGTAAAAAGACCTTCCGCCGAGTTGCGGAAGAGATTATAAAAGTGCTGGAGATCACTGATGGTGCTCTGCTGACGCAAGTGCTGACGTTGGGTAATAACCCGCTCATGTGCCTCAATAGCTAGGGCGACTAATAAAATCCCACCGATACTGGCCGAAATCATCAACAAGTCGAGTTGTGTGCTGGTGGTGCTACCCGAAATGAATAAAGTAACCTTGGCAAAACCCATTCCACCCAGCGTTAGAAAACCTACTGCCGCCAAAAGATTGGGCACTAACTTGTCGCGTTTGTAATAAATACCAGCCAATACGGCAAGCAGGATGGCAGCAATCACGGCGAGCCAAAGATTGAGCCGTAATTGAAAAAAACTATCGGCAATAAAGGCACATGTTATGGTGCTGAAACCCAACAAATAAGCACAGTAGCGCAATATCACGGGCACTCGTTCGAGAATGGCAAAGGTGACTTTGCACACGGCCAACAAAAGCATGCCGCATAACACAGAATTCACACTGACAATGTAGGCGGTGATACCGCTGATTTGGCTGACAATGCCCAGAATATTGAGCAGCAATAATAAAAACAAGCTCGTTGCGACGGCAAACCAAAAGCGCACAGGACTGCGCAAAAACATGTAGGTCATCAGAAAATAGCAGGCCAATAGGGTTAAGCCCCCGCTCACAAACCCCATGAAGGCCAAGAGTGCTTGTTCATAACTAAGCGCATCACGCTGGATAGATAACGTAACCGGAAAAACCAGTGGGCCTTGAGTGGCCACTTTGATATAGACACTGATTTGACTTTGCGAAGAGGTGCGCACTGGCGCCACAAACAAACGGTGAGCAATTGGCCGTTGTGAAAAATCACGTCGAGCTCCCATGAGATAAGCACTGAGGATGCGGTTTTTATCATCAACCACATACACATCTACAAAATCCAATTGGGGGTTACCCACAGTTAGCGCGTACTGTTCGACGTTGTCTAAGGGAAAATCCAGATGTACCTTGCCCCACAGACTTTGTTTAGCCGATACCCTAAGTTCGGACACAGAGGCTTGCCAATTATTGTTGCTTTGCAAGTCTGAAAGCTGGGCATTGTTGTCACTCACTTGCCACTGCAGAATAGGACGTAGATCAGACTGCCCAGACTCAACTGTGATCACGCTCTGTGACCTCACCAGCGAACTAAAAATTAGGGCCGTCAAACACACTAAAATGAGCATGAGTTTTTGCACGGGATGCAACAAGAGCGATGGGCTACAGCCTGTTAAACCGGTCTTCATCAGTGCATTAACCCCATGTTTTAAAACCATTTTTGTATAGTAGTCTGATAATCATAGGTCTACAACTCAGCTACTGCAGGATAACGCCATGCCTTTATCACTGTCGGGGGGTGTTTGCGTGAATTTTTGCATGCCTGCACTTACCGTATAGGGCTCACTCAAGGCCTGTAGGTACTCATGAAAAAGGGAAAAGTCTCCCTGCTCTGCCAAGGTAATCACCCGTTGAGCCTGAAAATTACGCAGGATAACCGCAGGATTAACCTGACACATTTGTGCAAGTCGCTGGCCTTCATCTAAACCTTGCTCGTCAACACGTTTAGCATAGGCCTGTGCCCAGCGGTCAAAACGCTCTCGGTCAACAAACTGATCCCGCAACTGAGTCAAAGTCGCAACCGGATGCTCGCTGAGCAGGCGAAAACTTTGGCTGTAATCTTTATGCTCCGCCGCCAACAGAGCGAGCCATTCATTAATGAGCGCGGGATTGTCAGGATGGGCGGTGCTTAATCCACACTTTGCCCGCATCAGCTCACTGTAGCGTGTTAAAAGCTGAGGCTCGTAGCGCATTAAACTTGTGCGAATTAATTCAAAGTCTAAATAAGGGCTGAACGCCTGAGCTAAGGCATTGAGATTCCACAAACCTATGCCGGGCTGACTATCAAAAGAATAACGCCCCTGTGGATCTGAGTGATTACAGATATAATTTGGCTCAAAATCATCGAGAAATGCATAGGGGCCGTAATCAAAGGTAATGCCGTGGATCGACATGTTGTCGGTATTCATTACGCCGTGATTAAATCCATAGGCTTGCCAATAAGCAATCATCTGCGCCGTTTTATCGACAATTTCATTCAACAGGCTTTGATAAGGCAAGGGTGTAGCAAGGCAATGTGGGAAATGCTGAGCAAAGGTGTAATCAAATAATTGCTGCAGTTTGTCGTGTTCACCAGAGCGATAAAAATATTCGAAGTGGCCAAATCGCAAATGGCTTTCACAAGTTCTGACTAGCATGGCGCCACGTTCCTGACGCTCGCGGAAAACGGGCTCTTCGCTGGTGATCAAACACAGGGCGCGTGAGGTGGGAATGCCGAGATAATGCAGAGCCTCACTCGCCAAATATTCACGGATTGTTGAACGCAATACTGCACGCCCATCGGCAAATCGCGAGTACGGCGTTGACCCTGCCCCTTTTAAATGTAGATCCCAATTTCGTCCCTGTGGATCAGACCACTGTGCCAGTAGTAGCCCGCGTCCATCCCCTAGATCGGGATTCCAAAAGCCAAATTGGTGGCCGCCGTATTTTTGTGCAATAGCATGTTCCGTATAAGCACTAGGCTGGCTAAATAGCATCTGCAACAGGTCGTTGTTGTCAGTCCAGGTATTGGGTAATGCAAGTTGCGCCACCAATGATTGATTTATGGCCACCACTCGCGCATTCTTGAGGGCTTGAGGTTTAACTAAACTCGCCAAATTACTCAGTTCAGAGGCGTAGGAATAACGTAGTGTCATGTAAGCAGCTTTCCGCGATAATGAGTAAATTTGTGATACATTTAGATGCCTTTCGACTTTAACATTTTATCTGAGGACACAGTATGCACTTCATCAAAAAGATCCGATTGTTACCGCTGTTGTTGGCTTCTACGTTTAGCTTAATTAACACAGGACACAGCGCCATGGCTGCAGACATAGAGGCCGGCAAAGCGAAGGCGGTTACCTGTAATGCCTGTCATGGCAGCAAAGGTGTATCGATGATACCCATGTATCCCAATTTAGCTGGGCAGAAAGAACAGTATTTAGTGCTACAACTAAAAGCATTTCGCGATGGTGAGCGTAAAAATATGCAGATGTCACCCATGGCAATGGGCTTAAGTGATGCGGATATCGAAAATTTATCCGCTTATTATGCGAGCCTTGACCCCAGCGGTAAATAGTCCCCCCATACAAGGAAGCCACAAAACCATGTTGGAAAATTTTTCAGCCATTACCCAGTTTATTGTTGAATTGGAGAAGCTTAAAAATGTCAGCCGACGTATTAAGCCAGTCGGTCTAACACGCTATGAAAATAGTGCCGAACACAGTTGGCAAATTGCCCTGTTGGCACTTACTTTATTGCCGTATGCCGAGCAAGCTCTGGATCAACAAAAAGTACTGACTATGCTGTTGTTGCATGACGTGGTGGAAATCGATACCGGTGACAAGTTTGCTTACGACGCCAACCATGATGACTTTGTTAATGAGTTATTGGCGGCGAAGCGCTTGTTCGCCTTGCTACCTAACGATACAGGCCAGCAGTTTCTGGCCCTATGGGAAGAATTCGAGCAAGCACAAAGCCCAGAAGCACAATTTGCCAAAGGCATAGACCGCTTAATGCCCCTCATTCAAAACTTGCATAATGGCTGTCAGAGTTGGCTCGAACATGACATTTCAGTGCAGCAAATTTTTAAAAAGAACGCTGCCATTGCCTATACTCACCCCTTACTGTGGGATTGGATACAACAACAAATTACCGACAAAGCAAAGGAAGTAGGCCTGCGCTTGGCGTAACAACATACCGTTCAGCCTATTGGTCTGAAGGCGGATATGCAGCGTAGTAAGTAGTTCATGGATAAAAAGGAACCCAGATGATTACCGTACACCACCTCAACAACTCTCGTTCTCAGCGCATATTATGGATGTTGGAAGAACTTGAACTCGACTATGAAATTAAACATTATCAACGTGATGCAGTCACAAATCTTGCACCTTCCACCTTGAAACTCATCCATCCCTTAGGTAAGTCTCCGGTACTCACCGATGGAGACATTACTGTGGCCGAATCGGGGGCCATTATTGAATACCTAGCCACAACCTATGGCAATGGACGACTGCTGCCTAAAGCAGGGACAGAAGCACAACGCCAATGCAGCTATTGGTTGCATTTTGCCGAAGGTTCATTGATGCCACCAATGGTGGCCAAACTTGTTTTCGACAAAGTACGCGCCAATGCCAAGCCGTTTTTTGTGAAAATAATTGCCAACAAAATCGCCGATAAAGTGATGGGAGGGTATTTTGGCCCCAACATCCTAGCCAATATGCAGTTTATTGAAGCGCACTTAGGCCACAATGCTTGGTTTGCTGGCGATGAACTTTCAGGTGCAGACTTTCAAATGAGTTTTCCACTCGAGGCCGCAGTGGCTAAAGGGGCAGCGATGCAGTACCCCAATATCGGCGCCTTTGTGAAAAAAGTGCATAGTCGCCCCGCGTATAAAAAAGCTCTGAGTAAGGGCGGACAATACGACTACGCCTAAACCACGGAATATGGTGTGAACCAGTCTTCATCAACACTTCACAGCCAGGGTAAACGGTTTTTTTCAGCCTAGGAGCATAGTACACTCTTGGCTATTGCCTCTTTTAGGTTGTGTTTATGTTAAGTCGCTACGCCGCTGCTTGCTTACTTTTATTCTGTGGTCCACTGTTTGCTAACCCACAACTTGACCAGATGTTAGATGATATTTGGCATTTTGAGTTAACTACTGACCCCCTTCGTGCCACCCGTTTTGGTTTAAGTGGTTATGCCGATAAATTAGCTGATCTTAGTCCTGCGGCACTGGCAAGTGCCAATCAACAGCGCCGAAGTTTTCTCGACAAATTGAGCCTGCTTGACCGCAATGCATTAAATGAGGAAGAAAAAATCACGCTGGCAATTCAGCAACGCGAATTGCAAGCTGCCATTGATGCTTATGCGTTTAATAGTCATTTTATGCCCCTTACCTCGGAATACGGTTTTCATAGCGCCTTGGCTTTTTTGCCCAAAAATACGCCATTTAACGAGATCATAGACTATCGCAACTACCTACACCGTTTAGCCCAATTTCCGCGTTATTTTACACAGCAAATAACATGGATGCGGCAAGGCATTGAGAGTGGTTTTACCCAACCCAAAGCGGTATTAGTGAATTATGAAAACTCGGTGAGTGCTTTTATCCATGACAGCCCAGAACAAAGTGTGTATTACCAACCGTTTCAAAATTTGGCGCAAACAGACTCGACGCAATTAGGCCTAACAGAAAAAGACAAACAGGCTTTATTAAAAGAAGCGCAAACTGTCATTAGCACTTCAGTATATGCCGCTTATCAGGCCTATTACGATTTTTTGCTAAGTGAATATTTACCCGCCGCCAAAGACGACATCGCGGCGAAAAGCTGGCCACAGGGTGAAGCCTACTATCAGAATCAAGCCAATTATTACACCACTCTGAATATGTCGGTGAATGACATTCATCAATTGGGCATAAACGAAGTAAAACGCATCAGGGCAGAGATGCAGGCGATTGTAAGCCGCCTCAAATTTAAAGGTGATCTCAACGCGTTTATTCAATTCTTACGCAGTGATCCACAGTTTTATGCCACATCACCCCAAGCACTGTTAGAACACGCAGCATATATCGCTAAACAAATTGACGCCAAGTTACCCAAGTATTTTCAACTGCTTCCTCGCACACCCTACGGCGTTGCGCCGGTGCCTGACAGTATTGCCGCCAAATACACCACAGGCCGCTATATTGCTCCCAGCAGTGACACTGAAGCGGGTTATTATTGGGTGAATACCTATGCGCTGAATACTCGACCATTGTATGAGTTGCCCGCCCTGACCTTGCACGAAGCCGTGCCCGGCCACCACTTACAAATTTCCCTTGCACAAGAAATGCAGGATCTACCCAATATCAGGCGTTACAACTATATCTCGGCCTTTGGTGAAGGCTGGGGACTGTATGCTGAATATTTAGGTAAAGAGATGGGGGTTTACACCACCGACTATGAGGCCTTTGGTGCATTGAGTTATGAGATGTGGCGGGCCTGCCGTTTGGTGGTCGACACGGGAATTCATATTATGCAGTGGTCACGCCAGCAAGCCATTGACTACATGTTAGAAAACACCGCGTTGTCAGTGCACAACATTGGCACAGAAGTAGACCGCTATATCTCGTGGCCGGGGCAGGCACTGTCTTACAAACTCGGCGAAATCACCATTAAAACACTCCGCCAACAAGCAGAACAACAGCTGGGTACTCGCTTTGATGTACGTGCCTTTCACCATGCTGTACTCAGTCATGGTGCCATTCCCTTAGATACACTGGAGCAACAAATTCAAGGATTTATTCAAAGCCAACTCAGTGCAGTTCAACCATAAATAGCGGCCTAGGCTAAACTTAACACGCTAAATAAGGGATCTGATGAAAAAGCAGCAGAGTCGAAGGAAACGCTTAAATCATGGGGTATTCAGCCAAGGCATAGAGGCTTGCCAATCTTTGGTATAGGCAAAATATGCAACCTCGGGCATGCCATGGACCAGCACGTGTTAACGCTGTGCAGTGTTGGCTCACTACAAACAAAAAAGGCGCAGCTCTTGCGAGTTGCGCCTTTCTTTATTTTTGCAGTCTAAAACTTAGATAGCTTTAGTGACTACTTCAACCAAGGTCCAGTTTTTAGACTTAGACAAAGGACGGCATTCACGGATCGTGACTACGTCGCCTTCGTTACATTGGTTAGTTTCGTCATGAGCGTGTAGCTTAGTAGTGCGTTTAATGAACTTGCCATAAATAGGGTGTTTCACTTTACGTTCTACCGCAACGGTAATGGATTTATCCATCTTGTTGCTAACCACACGACCTTGCACTGTACGAATAGATTGTTCACTCATTACGCAGCAGCCTTTTCAGTCAAAATGGTTTTAACACGCGCGATATTACGACGCACTTTGCGAAGCTGGTCAGTTTTTTCAAGCTGACCGGTGCTTGCTTGCATACGTAAGTTGAACTGTTCACGTAATAAGCTTAATAGCTCAGTGTTCAATTCTTCTACGCTTTTATCTTTCAGTTCTGTCGCTTTCATTACATCACCGTCCGAGTTACAAAGGTGGTTTTAAAGGGCAATTTAGCGGCAGCTAATTCAAACGCTTCACGTGCCAATGATTCTGGAACGCCGTCCATTTCATATAACACACGACCTGGCTGAATTTGGCAAACCCAGTACTCAACGCTACCTTTACCTTTACCTTGACGCACTTCTAGAGGCTTCTGAGTAATTGGTTTGTCAGGAAAAACCCGAATCCAGATTTTACCTTGACGCTTAACAGCACGAGACATGGCTCGACGAGCCGCTTCAATTTGGCGCGCTGTCATACGACCACGGCCAACTGCTTTAAGAGCGTAAGTACCGAAACTTACATTACAACCAGCGGCTAAACCACGGTTGCGTCCCTTATGCATTTTACGGAACTTCATACGTTTAGGTTGTAACATAATTAGCCCTCACGCTTTGGAGTACGAGCTTTCTTCTTAGGTGCTGGAGCAGCGGCTGGCTGTTCATTCGTAAGAGGCAATCCGCCCAATACTTCACCTTTGAAGATCCATACTTTAACGCCAATGATGCCGTAAGTAGTTAAAGCTTCAGACGTTGCATAGTCGATATCAGCACGGAAAGTGTGTAGGGGTACACGACCTTCACGATACCATTCGGTCCGTGCAATTTCAGCGCCGCCTAAACGACCGCTTACTTCAACTTTGATACCTTTGGCACCGATGCGCATAGCATTCTGTACCGCGCGCTTCATGGCACGACGGAACATTACACGACGCTCTAACTGACTAGAAATACTGTCAGCAACGAGTTGACCGTCAAGTTCAGGCTTACGCACTTCTGCAATGTTAATTTGCGCTGGTACGCCAGCTAACTTAGAAACATGCTTGCGGATCTTTTCAACGTCTTCACCTTTCTTACCGATAACCACACCTGGGCGGGCAGTGTGAATAGTCACACGGATCGCTTTGGCAGGACGCTCGATAACAATTTTAGATAAAGAGGCTGCTTTAAGAGCCTTGGTCAGATACTGACGTACCTGATGGTCATTAAACAGGTTATTCGCATAATCTGCAGTATTCGCGTACCAGGTAGATGTCCATGGTTTGCTGATACCCAGGCGTATACCTGTAGGATGTACCTTCTGTCCCATTATCTTCTCCTAGTTATCAGACACAACAACAGTGATGTGACTGCTACGCTTAAATATACGATCAGCACGGCCTTTGGCTCTTGGCTTGATACGTTTCATAGTCGGACCTTCATCAACGAAGATTTTAGCGACAGTCAATTCATCGATGTCAGCTCCTTCGTTGTGTTCGGCGTTCGCAATCGCTGACTCTAATACTTTTTTGATTAGATCGGCGCCTTTCTTCGGACTATAAGTCAGAATTTCAAGGGCCTTTTCAACGTGTAAACCACGAATTTGATCTGCTACCAAACGTGCTTTTTGAGCCGAAGTACGGGCGAAACTATGTTTAGCTAATGCTTGCATTTTTTTCTCCCTTATTTCTTGGCTTTCTTATCCGCGACATGGCCGCGGTAAGTGCGCGTTGGCGCAAATTCGCCCAACTTATGGCCGACCATTTCGTCAGAGACGAATACTGGAACATGTTGGCGACCGTTATGGACCGCAATGGTCAACCCAATCATATCTGGGATGATCATAGAACGACGTGACCAAGTCTTAATTGGTTTTTTGTCGTTCTTTTCCACTGCAGCCTCAACCTTCTTCAACAAGTGTAGGTCTATGAATGGACCCTTCTTGAGAGAACGTGGCATGGTGAATCCTCGCTGTTACTTATTACGACGACGTACGATAAGTTTATCGGTACGCTTGTTACTACGTGTTTTCTTACCCTTAGTTGGAATACCCCAAGGTGTAACTGGATGACGGCCACCTGAGGTACGACCTTCACCACCACCGTGTGGGTGATCAACTGGGTTCATGGCAACACCACGCACTGTTGGGCGGATACCGCGCCAACGAGTTGCACCAGCTTTACCAAGTGAACGTAGCATGTGTTCTGCATTACCGATTTCACCAATAGTGGCGCGGCAATCTGCCAATACTCGACGAACTTCACCAGAACGTAGGCGCAGGGTAATATACCCTTCGGCACGTGCCAGGATCTGTGCGTAAGCACCTGCTGAACGAGCAATTTGTGCACCTTTGCCTGGCTTCATTTCGATGGCATGTACGGTAGTACCCACTGGAATGTTACGCAATGGCAAAGTATTACCGGTTTTGATCGCTGCATCGGCACCAGATTGAATCTGATCACCTGCTTTAGCACCCTTAGGGGCTAAGATATAGCGGCGTTCGCCGTCTGCGTACAACACTAAAGCGATGTTAGCAGAACGGTTTGGATCGTATTCTAAGCGCTCAACTACAGCAGAAATGCCGTCTTTGTTACGTTTAAAATCGATAACACGGTAATGTTGCTTGTGGCCACCACCAACGTGACGCACGGTAATGCGACCATTGTTGTTACGACCACCAGTTTTGTTATTTTTTTCTAACAAAGGCGCGTGTGGTGCACCTTTATGTAGATCAGGGTTGGTTACCTGAACGACGTGACGACGACCAGGAGAAGTCGGCTTAGCTTTCAATAATGGCATATCTAATCCCCTTCTTACTCTGCGTTGCCGGTGAAGTCGATGTCTTGACCTTCTTTAAGCACGACGTAGGCTTTTTTCCAGTCTTTACGCTTACCAAAAGATGCACCGTGACGTTTAGTTTTTCCCTTCACGTTAACAGTACGAACAGAGTTAACTTCAACTTCAAACAGTTTTTGTACTGCTTGTTTGATCTCTTCTTTGTTCGCATCTTTTAATACTTTAAGCACAACAGTGTTGTTGCTTTCAGCAGCGAGCGTTGCTTTTTCAGAAACATGCGGTGCTAAAATCACCTTAAGTAGACGTTCTTCGTTAATCATGCTAACGCCTCCTCTAATTGCTTCACTGCAGCAGCAGTCATCAATACTTTTTCAAATGCGATCAAGCTAACTGGGTCAATACCTTGCACGTCACGCACGTCAACTTTGTACAAGTTGCGCGCAGACAAGAACAAGTTCTCATCAACTTCAGTTGTCACGATCAATACATCTTTAAGTTCAAGGGCCGTTAACTTAGACAATAAGTCTTTAGTTTTTGGGCTCTCAACTGAAAACTGTTCAACCACGATAAGGCGGTCTTGACGTACCAACTCAGAGAGGATGCTTTGAATCGCACCACGGTACATCTTCTTATTTACCTTTTGGCTGTGATCTTGTGGTTTAGCTGCAAAAGCAACACCACCAGAACGCCAAATTGGGCTGCGGATTGTACCAGCACGGGCACGACCAGAACCTTTTTGTTTCCAAGGCTTCTTACCACCGCCGCTAACTTCAGAGCGTGTTTTTTGCGCACGTGAACCCTGACGGGCACCGGCACCGAAGGCAACTACTACTTGATGTACTAGTGCTTCGTTAAACTCACGTCCAAAGGTTGCTTCGGATACTTCAAGAGCGCTTTTCGCGTCTTTCAATACTAATTCCATCACTTAACTCCCCAGACGTTACGCTTTAACTGCAGCTTTAATGATGACATCGCCACCCGGAGCTCCAGGAACGTTACCTTTCACTAATAAAAGGTTGTTCTCTAAATCAACACGCACTACATCCAAAGACTGAACGGTGATGCGCTTGTTACCAAGCTGACCAGCCATTTTTTTGCCTTTGAATACTTTACCAGGGCTTTGGTTTTGACCAATTGAACCTGGTGCACGGTGAGATAACGAGTTACCGTGCGAGTTACGTTGATGACTGAAATTCCAGCGTTTGATTACGCCAGCAAAACCTTTACCTTTTGAGGTACCCGCTACGTCAACCATCTTCGTGTCAGCAAAGATTTCAACAGTGATTTCACTGCCTACTTCAATCCCTTCACCTTCGTTGGCTTCCAAACGGAATTCCCACAAACCGCGACCAGCATCAACACCAGCTTTAGCAAAATGACCTGCTTGAGCCTTGTTTACACGGGTGGCTTTTTTATCGCCAGCCGTTACTTGTAGCGCTTTGTACCCGTCGGTTTCGTCAGTACGTAACTGAGTCACACGGTTCGGGGTTGCTTCAATAACAGTCACAGGGATAGAGACGCCGTCTTCAGTGAAGATGCGTGTCATACCTACTTTACGACCGATAAGACCAATCGCCATGTTAAAACCCTCTCTTGTTAGCCCAGGCTGATTTGAACATCAACACCAGCAGCCAAGTCCAATCTCATTAAGGCGTCTACTGTTTTATCAGTAGGCTCAATGATATCTACCAAACGCTTGTGTGTGCGGATTTCATATTGATCACGTGCATCTTTATTTACGTGAGGTGAAACCAACACTGTGTAGCGCTCTTTACGAGTAGGTAGTGGAATAGGTCCGCTAACCTGAGCACCTGTACGCTTCGCAGTTTCAACGATTTCAGCCGTAGACTGATCGATCAATTTATGATCAAACGCTTTCAAACGAATACGAATTCTTTGATTTGGCATCGATTAAGCTCCAATCGAAAGAACAAAAAAAATCATCCTCAACCACTTTGTTCATAGTGGGGGGATGTGTGTGTTTACCGCTAACCCCCAATTGGGGTCTTGTTTAAATTTTAGTAGTTGTTTATCTAGAGCCTAAGCTTAGCAATCACTAAAACACTGTTCGTCAGAACAAGTGGGCGCGAATTATACATAGCCCCTAAACTTATGCAACTGTATTTTGCATAAAAGTCGCACAATCCTAGGTCATGACACAAAATGAAATGGCGATAAATAAAAGTCATGATTGCCTCCTTCATTGTTAAACAATATCGTTGGTCGACAAACACACAGATCTGCGAGTTTTCACCCTGCTTTATTACGCATTTTTTGAGCTTTGGTGGTAACATTGGGTGGAGCAAATATGGCTATCGTTGTTTAATTAAAATGTGCCTGCCAAATTAAAAGTAACAATTTAAAGGTAACAATGTGAGTGGGTGCGCTTGTTGTAATAGATAGCGTTTAAAACAACATTACTAGAAGAGTTTTACCATGTGGCGCAGTATAGCTATATTTCTGATCCTAATCTTCAGCCTACCTTTTTCCAATGCTTTGGCCCGTACACCACAGGCAGATTTCAGTGGCTTTGCCACCCTCACAGCCAGTTACAGTGACGATGATGAAATCGGTTTTCGGTCTAACTACATCAATGACTCACATGCCGGTTTTACCTTAAACCGCGATTCTCTTATTGGCATCCAGGCAAACATTTCCATCAGTGACGAGTTAGACGCTGTCGTGCAGTACGTGTGGCAAGATCGTCGGATTCGAGAATGGGATAACTACTTGGAGTTGGCATTTCTGCGTTATCGCCCTGTGCGAAATTGGGCTGTACGTGTCGGAAGAATGAACACCGATCTCTATCTGATATCCGAATATCCCTATGTTGGTTATGCTTATTTGTGGGTGCGCCCCCCCATGAATTCTATTCATTCTCTGCTTCTGTTGGCCATTTGGATGGGGTCGATATTGAATACAGTGACAATTTCTACGGCGGCTTTTTACAGCTAAAATTAGCGGCCGGGCATACAACCACCAAACTCCGCTTTGGTACCGAACCGTTTACCATCAATTTCAACGATATTTTAACTATCAGTGCTGCTTATCAGGTAGGGGATTTTACCCTACGCGCTTCTGACTCCTTTTCTGACGTGAAGTCATTTGAGGCTGATGAACTACAGCAGTTACAACAGGGTTTGTCGATGATACCCACTGAATTGTGGCCGCAAGCCAAGTATTACGCGGATGGCATTGCTGCCAAACCTCATGAAATATCTTATTCCGCTGTGGGTTTAGCCTATGATCACGCCAACTGGATTGTACAAACCGAGGTAGGAAAATCTCAATCATCATGGTTAACCGCACCCTCAAACTACTCTGCCTACGTGAGCATCGGTTATCGACTAAATGACATCACCTATTACTCGTCACTGGCCCTTGTTAAAAACAGACGTTCGCTGGAATTTTTGGCTCCGCAGCTACCTGACGCACTGCCTGCTGAAATACGTGTTCCCATTCAACAAATCGCAGCGGGCACAGAATTAACCTTGCAGCGCAGTACCACTGAACAACAATCTGTGAGTATCGGCGCCAAGTGGCACTATTCTGAGCAACTCGTATTTAAGGCACAGGCTGATCATTTTAATATTGATCCCTACGGCGGGGGCTTGTGGGATATAGAGGCGCCCGAGGATATCGCGTCGTCTCAGCAAGTAATCTTGTCAGTGTCAGTGCTAGCGTGGTGTTTTGATCGTGCTTAAGAACGTAAGCCTCATGTTTTGTTTAATGCTGGTCTCGTGGCAGAGTATGGCGACAGCATTTGTGGTGGTAGTGAACAAAAACAACCCGATTGAATCCTTGTCAAAACGCGAGGTCATCGATATCTACATGGGGCGTTTTCTGACTTTCCCTGACGGCGAGCATGTACAACCATTGGATTTACCCTCACAATCTAGCTTGAAAAATGACTTCTATGTCAGTTTAGTGAATCAAGATGAGCGCAAAATTAAAGCCTATTGGGCGCGATTGTTGTTCTCTGGCAGAGCCAAACCACCAGAAACCCTAGACTCAATTGCAGCCATATTGGCGAAAGTGGAAAAAATTAATCAGGCCATTGCCTATATACCGGCAACGGCGGTCACCGACAACGTGAAAGTGGTATACCGACTTGACGAAAATTAGCCAAAAGCTCAACTTTAAAGTAGCCGTGTCTATTGCCTTCGTCGCCTTATTGGTTTCATTGGTCTCTTCAACTTTTTCCTACTACGCAGGCCTCAATGAGCGCAAGACCACCAACTATCAATTAGCCGAACAGCTTGGTAGGAGCATGGAAAAAACCGCTGCTATTGCCGCTTATTTAGGTGACCGTGAGTTAGGTCAAGAAATAGTTAACGGCCTATTAAGCAATGACTTAGTGGAAGGGGTTAATCTGTTTGGTGAACCAAATATGTTTATTACCCAAGGTAATATCGATGGCCAAGGAGAGCAAATTTCTCTGGTATTAAGTCACCCCTTTATTCAAGACAATCAAATCGGCACCCTAAACCTCTTTCCAAACGAAGAGTTCATCCAACAACAAGCGCAAAAGGCCACAAAAAAAGAAGTCTTCTTAATGCTGCTTCACTCCGTCATCATTGCCTTTTTTGTGTCCATTTTTGTGCACCGCCGCTTAACTCGCCCCATTCAGAATTTGACAGAAAGTTTTGCCACCATTAATCCCAGTGAACCCATTACCATGCGTATGCTCAAAATAAAACATGGCCCACAGGATGAAATAGGCAAGTTAGTTCAGGGGATCAACTCTTTGATGCATGAATTGCATCTGACCATCAGTAATGAACGTGAACTACGCGAAAAAACCCAAGAACTAGAACGAAAATTTCGACTTATTTTCGAGCAAGCCAGTGCGGGCATTTGTCTGCTTGATGAAAACAATATGATCACCACTCACAATCCAGCTTTTGAGCAGCATTTCACCCCTGTCGGTGAAGATAAATTGCCATCATTAAATTTTCCTGTGCTGCTCAATGACACCGAAAAAATGCAAAAACTACTCAGTGAGATCCGCGCGGAAGATAAGTTTGACCAGATTACCTTAGATATCGAATGCACTATAGGCACACAAACAAAGTGGTTACATTGTTTGTTTGCCAAACTCAGTGACCAACGTTCTGCTCATCGAGATGATACGGGAACGATAATTGAAGTGATTTTGCATGACATCACCGAACGCACTCAACGCGAATTTCAAACACGCTTTGAGGCGGATCACGATACCTTGACCCATTTAATGAACCGCCGCGCAGGTGAGAAAAAACTCCACAAGGCCCTATTTGAATGCATGAAAAATGGTCGCCACCTCCTGTTGATGATGATTGACCTCGACAAGTTTAAGCCGGTGAATGATACCTATGGCCATGAAGCGGGCGATTTGGTACTCGTCGAAATTGCGCGACGCATTAAAATCCATTTTGAGATGAGTTCAGACATTTGTATTCGTTGGGGGGGCGACGAATTTGTTGTGGCTCGGCAGCTTGATGAATTTGATGTGACCAGCACCGCAGAACTAGCCGAGCAATTGTTAGACAGTATTCAACAACCCATACACATTAGCGAGTACGAACGTTGTCAGGTGGGCGCCAGTATTGGCATTGTGGCTGCCCCCAAAGATGGAAAAGTGCTACATGAGTTGATGGTTAACGCCGACAACACCATGTATCAAGTCAAAGATAAGGGTCGTGGTGACGTCGCTTTTTATGACCGCAAAACTAAAAAAACTTGAAGAGAATTGTCCATTTCAATGTAGTTTTAATTTACTACCCACAAATTTACTGACCTGACGACTGAGCATACCAATCATGCCCTTGATGATGCCATGCACAGCAAACTGATGCATGCTGTACAACGAGTTGTAAACAAAACGAGCCAAATGCCCTTCAATAAACATGCTGCTATTAGACAAATTGCCCATCAAGCTCCCCACCGTACTGTATTTTGATAAATGAATCAGCGAACCGTAATCATTATAAACACAGGACTTGAGGGCTTTGTTATCTAACTCCGCTAACAGGTTGCCGTAAACCAGACTCGCCATTTGGTGCGCAGATTGTGCCCGAGGCGGCACCCAACGGTTGTCTGCTTGCAAACAGGCGCAGCAATCCCCCAATACAAATATGCTCTGGTCAACCGTTGAGCGTAAATAAGGATCAACCACTATTTGCTGCAATTTATTCAGCTCAAAGCCCCAATCACCTACCACGTCAGGCGCTTTAATCCCTGCCGCCCAAACCATTAAATTGGCATCCAGGGTTGTACCATCTTGGGTGACAAACCCGGTTTTTTCAGCACGAATGACACGGGTATTTTCCAACACGGTAACACCGATGTCTTCTAGTGCTCGTTTGGCTGCATTGGCAATTCTTTGTGGCAATGCAGGTAAAATACGTGGACCCGCTTCAATGATAGTGAGTTGTAAGCGTTTTGCCGAGAGCGCCGTCATTCCGTAGCTGTTGGCTAAATTCGCCACATGGTGAAGTTGTGCTGCCAACTCTGTGCCTGTGGCGCCACCGCCCACAATGCTGACTTTAAGGCTTTGCTGATCACTGGTGTAATTGAGTTTGAGGAACTGGTTAATCAATGTTCGGTGAAATGCTTCTGCTTGACTCAAGGAATCGAGAAAAAAGCTGTGCTCAGACACACCAGGAGTAGAAAAATCGTTGCTAACGCTACCCAATGCCATGACCAATTTGTCGTAAGTGAGCTGCCGAGCCGGTAGTATCTCATCGCCATGTTCGTCATTAAGTTGTGCAAGTGACAGTGTTTTATTGGCGATATCCAAACCACACATTTCGCCTTGTTGAAACTCGTAGTGATGAATGCTGGCATGAATACGATAATCAACACCGTCAGAATTTTTATCGATGACGCCAGCCGCCACTTCGTGCAATAAAGGTTTCCATACATGGGTTCGCTGTTTATCCACCAGGACAATCTGCATGCCTCGCCCTTTGCGCGCCACTCGACTTAACTTAGTGACCAATTCCAAACCACCCGCACCACCACCCACGATAACAATGCGTAACATCCTTTTGCTCCTCACCCGTTTTGCAATACTAAAACTAGCTGGCTATGGTAGCCCATTCGCCTGTTCAAGTGGGCAAAAAGTGCCAGAATACTCAACTAAAACTGGCAACAAAAGGGGCATGGTCTGATTCTGGAAATTTTACATCACTGGCGAAAGGCAAACTTTCATCATGTAGATTTTCATTGTACAACTGCGCTTGCACAAAATTGCTGCTCAAATTTTGCGATATGAGCATGTGATCCAATAAGTTGCCACGCCCCTGATGCAGGTGACTAAAACGCACTGATTGGGCAATGGCTGCACTACATGGGATCAAGACTTTACTGCGTAAATTAGGATTACCCGTGTTTTCAACCCTGCCACAAATTGCCTCAACGGGCACCTCACCTGGCTCTGCGTTGAAATCCCCGCAAACCACGATATTTGCCTCTGGAGTGCTATCAAACAAGCTATCTAACAAAACGCGTGTTTCCAAGGCTTGGCCTACCCGCTTTATCGACGACAAATAAAACCCTTCAGCCCACCCGGCGGCACTTGCCCACGTATAGTTATTGAGTTTTTGCCCAGCCACTGACGATGCCAAACGCGATTTCAAATGCAAATTAATGATGTGTAAACGTCCCAGTGCGGGTACATCAATTTGCGCATGTAAAATGGGTCTTTCCCAACTTAAGTCTCGACTTTCTTCGGCTGGGCTTGCCGTGACTTTGCGATATTGCAAGGTATCAATGAAATGATTGCGGTACTGAGCATGTTCCACAATCGGCCAGCGTGACAATACAAGTAAATTGCGTTTGTCATAAGGCTGGTTATCGGAGGTCAAGGTCGAAACGCGTGCATAGCCAGCATATTGCGTTGTCTCTAACACCTTATCGAGGGCAGCAAAATTGCGTTTGGGTCGAGCACTTGTATGTGCGCTTGTCTCTTGGCCGTGCACTTCCTGCAGGCACAGAATATCGGCATTTAAACGCTTGAGCATCATGCGCAAAACGGGAATACGTTGAATCAATTCTGGGTTATTGAGATCACTACTGCTGTCGAGATTTTCAATGTTGAAGGTGGCAATGCGAAACATGTGAAGTCCTTAATTTAGTTGCACAGTGTGTCTGTCAGTGTAGGCTATTTTTTGTACAACATAACAAGCCTTTGCACCTGCCTATGGCCTAAATTTACGGATGCTTTATGCCAGTATTGAGAGAAATTGTGACTGTGGCATCGGTTTAAAAAAATGAAATCCTTGAAACGCAGCGATATCATGAGGAGCAAAAAAATGCGCTTCAGCGGCGTTTTCTATGCCTTCAACGATGCAGGTCAAGGAAAAATGTGCACTGATGCCGATCATGGCATTCACAATCACTTGATTACTCGCCTGTTGGTCGATTTGACTGATAAAACTGCGATCAATTTTTACCGCATGCAGGGGTAATTTATGCAGATATGAGAGGGACGAGTAACCATTACCAAAATCATCCAACATAAAATATAAATGTTGCTCGCGTAGCACTTGCATGATCTCAATCGCTCGTTCGATATCTTCTAATGCAACACCTTCAGTAATTTCTAAGCGCAGGTGGGCATGCTCAATATTGAACTGCGCCACGGCCTCGAGTAAACCCGAGACAAAAAGTGGCTGATTAAAATGTCGAGGGCTAATGTTTATACTGATGTATTGTAGAGTGCTAAATGCCTGTAATTGCTCAAGTTCTGCAATCAACTGACAAGCGCTTAATACTACCCAATCGCTGATCTCCACGATTAAACCGCATTCTTCGGCAATAGGAATAAATTCCGCAGGACTCACCCATCCTAACTCTTTATTCTGCCAACGCAGCAATGCCTCTGCGGCGATGACCTCACCTTTATTATTGACCAGCGGTTGTAAAAACAATTGAAATTCATCTTGATGTAACGCGGTATGCAGTTGCTTTTCAATATTCGTGCGGCGCAGGGCTGACACGTGCAATTCAAGATGATAAAACAAATAGCCATTGCGGTTATTATGCTTCACAACATACATGGCTAGGTCTGCATTACTGACGATGCTTGCCGCCAAATTGGCGTGACGTTTTTCCGTGGGAAGCTGAGCACTCGGATACATACAAATGCCAATACTCAATGAAATATGCACGGTGTGTTGATGCAGTTTCAGCGGCTGAGCAGTGATCCGCATGATTTTTTGGGCAATAACGCTGGCTTTTTCCGTTGCCTCGCGTTGATCAGCACCAAGATCTTTGAGTAATAAGGTAAACTCATCACCACCAACCCGAGCCAAAATATCTTCTTTACGAATGCATTGACTCAATTTTGCAGCCACGGCGGTCAGTAACTCATCGCCTACTGCATGACCGAGAGCGTCATTGACAAGTTTGAAGCGATCAACGTCGATAAAAAATACCGCACAACTTTGCTGGCGCTGACCAATTTCGTTCAGTTCTCTTTGTAAGCTCAGATTAAAGCTTTTTCGATTGGGCAAATGTGTCAGCGCATCTTCAAACGTTTGTGCCAGTAATTGTTGTTCAATTAACTGACGAGCGGCCACTTCATCTTTTAGCGCTTGATGTTCTAAACAGGCCTGACAACTCACGGCCAAACGCGTGATCAAGGGTTTTAAGGCATGCAGTACTGATAAATCAATCGCTTGATAGCTGCGTTGCAGCACTAACGTGCCTAACTTGGCAATGCGGAACAGATAAATAAGTGCCGTGTCATCCAGGGTGTAAACAGCAACTGGTTGGGCGTTGAAACTTTGTATTGCCTGCTGCAGTACCGCACTTTGCTGAGGCTCAAGCACATGATTCGGATAGGACCATTGGGGCTGCGTGAGGTGATCATCAGAATAAATATACACAGCCCTTAAACTTAAGCGTTGCTGGATCCGTTGCATAAACGTAGTGAGCATTGAATCAAGGTTGAGCTCTAAGCCGATACTCATGGCCAGTTCATGCTGAATTGAAATAAGTTGCAAGGTGCGGTTGAGTGGCGCCATGGCCAAATTGCCTTGTTTTTTCATGACTCACATCGCGCTTGCATACAAACAGCGGTTACCGCTGTTTTGTTATGGAAATTAATCGATCCTGACAAACCGGTGGCTATTTCACCCAGCACCAGCGCCCCCATGCTTTGCTGAGGTGTCGGAAATAACTCAGAAATACCCCGTAATTCTGCACTGAATTCTTCCTGTAAAAACAGTTTTCGACTGATGCAATCGAAGATCAATGCATCACCAAATTCACTGCTCAATTGATGTTTAGTGAGCACATCGCTCACTGCGTTAACTGAGGCGGCAATCAACCCTTGAGCTTGACCTTGCAAAATGTACAGCAGGGTATGTTCAGGGATCTTGCCCACACACACTAAACTATCACCGTCGCGGGTAATGGGGTCACGGACTAACATATCGTCATCCAGGCGGGCCAAACCAAAGGGATAAGTCTTAGAAATGGAGAAGAAATCATCCGCAAATGACAATGCACTGTGCTGCTTAACGGTTTCTTGATAGACCTGTGCGGCGCTTTGAAAATTCAGCTCAATGATGCGATTGTCATCCACCGAGCTGGCAAGAAACGGACCGGCTAGTGGTTCCCAGCCATGACCAATGGCCAGTTCCCAATGCTGTTGCATACCCACTACCAATAAACTGTCCACCAGCAAACCCTGATTGCTGAGCAAACAGGCCTGTTGTTTGAAACTCATGAACCCCGCGCCACCACCCACCACCTTCACTTGATGACCAAGCAAATCGAACAAACGTTGCAAGTAGGCGTCGATGTTTCTACTCAAACCATCAACCAATACGAGGACTGAATGACACTGTGTATAGCCATCAGATAGGGTGAAATTAAGTTCGGTGTTTTGGCTGATCTCACGTTGGTGTTCAACAACAATGTGTTCACGCAAACCAGCGATAAGAATGCCTTGTTCATGTACCTGAGTTTGAAACAAAACACTGGGGAAGATGCCGCCAAATACCGGCAGAGGGAGACTCGGCAATAACACATGCAAAAAGTCTAATTCATCAACTTGATGATGGGCACACAAGATCATCAAACCTTGAGGCTGACTCGCCAATACATGGTCGAGGTGTTGCACAAACTCGTGTTTGTCGATGTGCTGCGTAAATGCCACCGCAGAAAATAATGAATTCACAGACCTAGCTCCTATCAGAATTCACCAAGTTGGTGTGAAGAGATGGCAATACACACTCAAAACTGACAAAGTGGTTGCGCTTTCCATGGCACCAACTAGTAAGCCTGTTACGGCAACAAAGCTACCTTGCCATAGCCAAATTAAATTCTCAACTGGTGGTGGGCAGTCACACGCTTGTTCATCTTCAAGTAGCGTAATGTATGCACCTTGCCATGACAAATTATGCCAACAAAAAATGGCTTGCACAGGGTCAAACGCCGAATTTGTTGCATGCAATTGCCGATTTTATCGTAGTTCACTGCCCAGCAAGCGCGTTAACATGATTAACATTGTATTAACGTTTGACGTTCAAAGTGAACTAAAGCAGGTAACAATGCTAAAACAAAAAATACGCATGGGCATGGTGGGTGGCGGTCATGGTGCCTTCATCGGTGCCGTGCATCGTATGGCGGCAAATTTAGACGGACAAATAGATCTGGTGTGCGGTGCTTTTAGCTCAGACCCAGCTCGCAGCGTGGAATCCGGTCAGGCTTTATTTTTACCCGACCCGCGTTGCTACCCCAGCTACCAGCAAATGTTTGAACAAGAGGCACAACTTCCCCCGGCGCAGCGCATGCAGTTTGTGGCAATCGTCACGCCGAATCACATGCATTTTCCTGTCGCCAAAGCCGCACTTGAAGCAGGTTTTCATGTACTGAGTGACAAACCCGCTACCTTTGATTTAGCCGAAGCCTTACAACTAGCCGAGATCATAAAAAAAACTGGCAGATTGTACGGTCTTACCCATACATACAACGGTTATCCATTGATCAAGCAAGCCAAACACTTAGTGGCTCAGAATGCCCTCGGTAACGTGACCAAAGTGGTGGTCGAATACCATCAAGGCTGGTTAGCCGATAAATCCAATGATGCGGGTAAACAAGCGAGTTGGCGCATTGATCCAAGTAAAGCGGGCATAAGTTGCTGCATGGGCGACATTGGCGTACATGCCGCCAATTTAGCGGAATACGTAACTGGCAGCCACATTAGCGCAATGTGTGCCGATTTGGGTGCTGTGGTGCCGGGTCGTTTGTTGGATGACGACGGTAGTATTTTCTTGCGCTTTACCAATGGTGCGCGAGGTGTCTTGCTCGCCAGTCAAATCGCTGTTGGCGAGGAAAATGCTCTACGCTTACGAGTATATGGTGAAAAAGCCAGCTTGGATTGGTCTCAACAAGAGCCCAATACCCTTGTCATGAAATTCAATACCCTACCCAGTCAAATCATTCGCACTGGCGTTGGCGAGTTTTGTGCCAATGCGCAAACAGCGACGCGCACACCGGCCGGGCATCCCGAAGGATATTTAGAAGCTTTTGCCAATATTTATAAAAATTTTGCTGCCCAGATCAGCGCCTTTGAAGCGGGTCAAGCCTGTGATAATAGCTTGTTTGATACGCCAGGAATTAACGAGGCCATTCGTGGCATGGCCTTCATTGAACAGAGCGTTCGAGCCAGTCAATCTGAGCAAAAATGGCATACGTTCAGCATAAAAGGACAGTAGGAGAAACACATGCAGAAGATAAAAGGCCCAGGCATTTTTTTAGCACAGTTTGCCGCAGACGAGAGCCCGTTTAATAGTTTCGCTGAGATATGCAAGTGGGCGGGAGGCATAGGGTTTAAAGGCATCCAAATTCCTACCTGGGATAAGCGTTTGTTTGATTTGGAAACGGCAGCCACCAGCCAAACTTATTGCGACGACATCATTGGTACCGCTGCCGCTGCTGGGCTGTCCATCACAGAATTGTCCACTCACTTACAAGGCCAACTCGTTGCGGTAAATCCTGCCTACGACCGCATGTTTGATGGTTTTGCACCCGTTGAACTGCACAACAAGCCTGCAGAGCGCACAGCTTGGGCAGTGCAACAGCTCAAACACGCGGCCAAAGCGAGCCAGCGTTTTAATCTGCAAAGTCACGCCAGTTTTTCTGGCGCTCTGTTATGGCACACTTTTTATCCATGGCCCCAGCGTCCACAAGGATTGGTAGACATGGGTTTTGCAGAACTTGCCAAACGCTGGGTGCCGATTCTAAATGCTTTCGATGAGGCGGGTGTCGACGTTTGTTACGAGTTACATCCTGGAGAAGACTTACACGATGGCGTTACTTTTGAGCGTTTTTTAGCGGCGGTAAACAACCACCCGCGCGCCAATATACTTTACGATCCCAGTCACTTTGTCTTGCAGCAGCTTGATTACTTAGCCTTTATTGATATTTACCATGAACGCATCAAAGCCTTTCATGTCAAAGATGCAGAGTTCACGCCATCGGGGCGCTGTGGTGTTTACGGTGGTTACCAGAGTTGGATAGATCGTCCCGGTCGCTTTCGTTCATTGGGTGACGGACAAATCAATTTTGGCGCGATTTTCTCCAAACTAACGCAATACGGTTATGCGGGTTGGGCGGTGATGGAGTGGGAATGCTGCATCAAACATCCCATCGACGGTGCTGAAGAAGGTGCAAAATTTATCGCCGAGCATTTAATTCGCCCCACAGAGAAAGCGTTTGATGATTTTGCTGGAAACGGTCAGGACATCAAACTTAATAAGCAGATTTTAGGTATCTAACAATAAGAGAGTGCTAAATGAACACCACTGTTAATCCTCCGCGTATTTTTACTTTATGCTGTATTTCACTGATTGTGACAGCCATGACCTTTGCCATTCGCGCCGGTATCCTGGGCCAGTTAGGAGAGCAGTTTTCCTTATCTGATACCGAGTTAGGCTGGATCAACGCCATGGCATTTTGGGGGTTTCCGACGGCCACCATTTTTGGTGGTGTATTGTATAATTTGATTGGAGCTAAGCGCCTTATTGGCTTGGCTTTTGTTTGTCATGTAGCGGGCTTGGTTTTAACCATTCTGGCTGACGGATTTTGGGGTTTAATAATTTCGTCGTTTATGATTGGTTTCGCCAACGGCGCTGTCGAGGCTGGCTGCAACCCCTTAATTGCTAGCACCTACCACGATAGAAAAGTCACCATGCTCAACCGCTTTCATGTGTGGTTTCCTGGTGGCATCGTGATCGGCGCGTTGTTATCCACCTTTATGGACAGCTTAGGGTTTGGCTGGCAGGAAAAGGTTGCGATGATTCTGCTGCCAAGTTTCATCTACGGCTACATGATCATGACCACGCGCTTCCCAGAGTTTGGCAAAGAAGAAACGTCGACCCTGAGTAACATCAAAGGTTTGATCTCACCGCTTTATTTGTTTTTGATTGTCTGCATGACCCTCACAGCCACAACAGAACTTGGTACTCAGCAGTGGATTGAGAAAATACTCGGTTCTACCGGCGTATCACCCATGTTAATTCTTGCCATGATTACCGGCTTAATGGCTGTCGGCCGTTTTTATGCGGGGCCAGTTATTCACCGTCTTAACCCCAATGGCGTACTATTAGGCTCGGCAATATTAGCGGCTAGCGGTATTTTTATGATGAGTCAGGCGAGTGGCATGATGATCTACGTTGCCGCCATTTTATTTGCCCTAGGCTGTACATATTTTTGGCCCACCATGGTTGGAGCCGTTGCCGTATACACGCCACAAACTGGTGCTTTGGGTATGTCTTTACTAGGCGGTGCAGGCATGTTTGCCGCTGGTTTTTGGAATCCAGTCATCGGTGGGTGGTTTGACGCAGCGCGCAGCGAAGCGCATTTGCTCAGCCCAGATCCAGCCTTGGTAGAAGTGATTGCTGGCCAGCAAGTCCTGCTCAAACTTTTTGTTTTTCCCATCATTTTGATTGTTGCCTTTAGCGTGCTCTATTGGTTGATGCGTCGGGTGAATGGTGAGGCTACTGTCCATTGAGTGGCAGTTGAAAACAAAACACTATTGAGTTGAGTCAAATACAAAGGGTTAAGTCAATGTCAAAAAACAAGGCGTTAATCGCCGCACCAGGTGAGGGTGTAAATTCACGCCGCCAACTACTCAAGCAACTGAGTGCCAGTGCAGCCGGGCTGACCCTCATTGGCACATCAACTTACGCCCAGCCTGTCTCGGCGAAAACCACGGGGTCTGTGGACAAAGGCCTTAAGGGCAATATTCATCATGCGATTGCCCGTTGGACCTATGGTGATCTAAGTATCGTACAATTATGTGAGGTGGTGAAATCGCTGGGGTTTAGCGCCATCGACTTGGTGGGGCCAGAAGATTGGCCCGTGCTCAAGCAATATGGCATTCATTCATCCATGTGTAATGGTGCCGAGTTAAACCTAACGGATGGCTGGGGCGATCGTCAATTTCACCCGCAACTCATTGAACGCTACTTGCGGTATATCGATTTGGTAGCGGATGCTGGGTATACCAACCTCATTTGTTTTAGTGGCAACAAACGCGGCATTTCCCCAGAAGTGGGTCTGGACAACGCAGTAGCAGGGTTGCAGCAAATTTTGCCACACGCGCAAAAGCGTGGTGTTGTTATCCAAATGGAATTGTTTAATAGCAAGGTGGATCACCCTGACTATTTTGCCGACAATTCAGCTTGGGGGATTGCGCTATGCAAACGCCTTGGATCCAACAACTTTAAATTACTTTACGATATTTACCACATGCAAATCAGTGAAGGTGACATTATCCGCACCATCACTGATAACTATCAATATTTTGGTCACTACCATACCGCTGGTGTGCCTGGACGTCACGAAATTGACGAGACACAGGAACTATTTTATCCAGCCATTGCGCGTGCCATTCTGGCCACCGGTTTTACAGGGTATTTGGCGCAAGAATTCATCCCCACAGCAAAAGATGTTGAGGGCAAGGTGGAGGTTTTACGTCAAGCAATACATACCTGTGATGTCTAAACCACGGGCTCATAAAGCGAATAACAAAGGTGTAGAACGAGAAAATTATGGCTAACAATCATTATGATGCAATCGTCGTTGGTTCTGGGATCAGCGGCGGTTGGGCGGCAAAAGAATTGGCAGAAAAAGGCCTAAAGGTCTTAATGCTAGAGCGTGGGCGCAATATCGAACACATTAAAGATTATACCAACGCATTTTATGAAGCATGGGACTATCCGCATCGTGGTATAGCCACAGAACAGATGCGCCAAGAGAACCCTATTCTAGCGCGGGAATATACGCTGAATGAGATGACCGCGGGTATGTGGGCCACACACAAAGATCATCCTTATACCGAAGTAAAACGTTTTGATTGGTTCAGAGGCTATCATGTTGGCGGGCGTTCGTTACTGTGGGGGCGTCAAAGTTATCGCTGGAATGCAGAAGATTTTACTGCCAATCAACGCGAGGGTGTCGCTGTCGACTGGCCAATTCGCTATGACGATCTTGCGCCATGGTATGACTACGTTGAAAAATTTGCGGGCATTGCCGGCACAAAAGAGGGTTTAGATGTTCTGCCTGACGGTCAGTTCTTACCGCCAGTGCCTCTCAACATTGTTGAAAAAGACGTTGCCAAACGAATTGAAAAAGCCTTCAAGGGCACTCGTCACATGATCCACAGTCGTACCGCTAACATCACGCAACCCATGCCGGAACAAAACCGGGTTGGGTGTCAATATCGCAATAAATGTTGGTTGGGCTGCCCCTTTGGTGGCTATTTTAGTACGCAATCCTCCACCTTGCCGGCAGCAATGAGCACCGGTAATTTAACGGTTCGTCCTTTTTCCATCGTGACCCAAGTGCTGTATGACAAAAACACCAAGCGCGCACGCGGTGTAGAAGTCCTCGATGCTGAAACCAATCAAACCTACGAATACACCAGTAAAATTGTGTTTGTGAATGCTTCGTCGCTCAATTCGACTTGGATTTTGATGAATTCCGCGACTGACATTTGGGAAGGTGGACTCGGTTCAAGCTCTGGCGAACTAGGGCATAATGTGATGGATCACCACCTCTCGGTCGGAGCAAGTGGTGAAGTAGAAGGTTACGACGATAAATATTATTCAGGACGCCGTCCCTGTGGTTTCTATATTCCTCGGTTCAGAAACTGGGGAGGTGAGAAACGCGATTACCTGCGTGGATTTGGCTATCAGGGTTCTGCATCCCGGGGTAACTGGCAGAACAACGTCGCAGAACTAGGTTTTGGTGCTGACTTAAAACAAGCCTTAACCGAGCCGGGTGGCTGGAGCATTGGCATGACGGGCTTTGGTGAGATCTTGCCCAATCACCTGAATAAAGTGACCTTAGACAAAACCAAGAAAGACAAATGGGGTTTACCGGTACTGTCGATGGATGCTGAGTTGCAAGAAAACGAAGTCCGAATGCGTAAAGACATGATGCAAGATGCCATGGATATTCTCACTGCCGCTGGGGTGAAAAACGTGCATGGTTGGAATAACGATTCGCCAATCGGCAAGGGTATCCATGAAATGGGTACCGCGCGTATGGGGCGAGATCCACGAAGTTCGGTATTAAACGCTTTCAACCAAGTCTGGGATGCACCCAATGTATTTGTGACCGATGGTGCCTGCATGACGTCTGCTTCCTGTGTCAATCCATCATTAACTTACATGGCATTAACTGCGCGGGCGGCAAGTTATGCGGTTGAAGAACTGAAAAAGGGGAATCTGTAATGCAAAGACGTGAACTCTTAAAAATGATCATGGCGGCCACCGGGGTTGCGATGGTGGGTAACAGTGCTTTTGCTTATGTATTGAAAAGTCCCGTTCCCTTAACTGACACTGTATTTAATCAGGGGGATGTGGATCTATTCAACGATATTGCCGAGCGTATTTTACCGCGCACTGATACGCCGGGAGCAAAAGATGCCAATGTCGGTTTGATGGCCCTGATTTTAGCCAATGATTGTTACAGCAAAACAGAGAGAGACGCTTTTATTGTTGGTTTTAACAGCATAAATACACAGTGTCAGGCACGCTTTGGCAAGGGGTTTTCAAGCTTATCAATAAGTGAGCAGAATGCGTTTTTGCAGGATCTCGGTCAGGCTGCCAGTGTCTACAACAAAAAACAAGATTTGTATTATTTGTCCACCGCGCCTTTTGATAAAAATAGGGACAGCACGGATCCAACGCCCCACTATTTCACGCTGATCAAGCAACTCACCATTTTTACATTTTTTACATCAAAAGTTGGGGCTACTGAGGCGCTACGTTACGAGGCGATTCCCGGCAAATATAATGGTGAACTCGACTACAAAAAAGGCGACCGTGCCTGGGCGACGTAATGCTCAATTGACGAAGTCGTGGCATAGCCACTCTCCATCTAATCGATTAGAAAGGTAATACAATGCGACATACTTATATTTTGTTGGTGGCAGGTTCAATTAGCTTGGCAACAGCATCCAATTTAACCATGGCGGCAGAGCAACAAACCTTAGAACCTTGGCAACTGGCTGAAAAAACCGAAGTCTGGGATCCTGAACCTCCCATTGTCCAAGCGCCAGCAGGGCCCCCCCCCTCTGATGCCATCGTATTAATTGGTGATGGAAAAGCGCTCAGCCAATGGCAAGCGCTCAAAGGAGGAGAGCCCCAATGGAAAGTGACTGGCGACACCATTACCGTCAAACCAGAGACTGGCGACATTGTCAGCAAGCAGTCATTTTGCGATATCCAATTGCACTTGGAATGGAAAACCCCCACCGATGTAGCGGGCAAAGAAAGCCAGCAACGCAATAACAGTGGTGTGTTTTTGCAGCAACGTTATGAAATACAAATCTTGGATTCATACAACAATCGCACCTACGCAAATGGTCAAACGGGCTCGGTATATAAACAAACCATTCCACTGGCTAATGCGATGCGCCCGCCCGGAGAGTGGCAGGTGTACGACATTATCTTTCAGGCACCACGCTTTGAGGGAGAAAGGTTAACTCGCCCAGGATTTGTCACGGTCATTCATAACGGAGTATTGCTGCAAAATCACACAGAGATCCAAGGCTCAACGGAGTGGATTGGTCCCCCTAGCTATAAAACACATGGTTGTGCGCCATTACAATTGCAAGACCATGGTAATTTAGTGAGTTTCAGAAATATGTGGGTGCGGCAATTATAATAGCAGCTCGTACTTAAAAATCTGCACTACGCTTGGCGGCTGCGCAACCACAGTTTTGCTCTAATTTTAGTGGCTCGCCAAGGTGTTTGGGGTAAACGCGGCGCCATTGTTGTCAAGTGATCATAGTCGTGCTGAGTTAATTGTACTTCCCCAGCATGCGCCAGCCACAGGGACGAGAGCTGCATCTTAATGACCTTGTTAAGTGACGCCCTGTATTGATTGGGGTGAAAAACAGGAAAGGGCGGAATAAAACGATTTTTCACTTTAACGATTAAATCCGCAACGTACATGCGCTGACTTGGCATATGTAACAACGAAATATCTCGATCAGTATGACCTGGTGTAGATACAACCTGCCACTCGGCAAAATCAGGCAGAATTTCACCGTCTTTCAAGGCAATATCTTGATGAAGCACCGGGGAATACCATAAATTTTTACGGGCCCTACCCAAGCGATTTGCCACCCAAAACGCCAAGATAATATCGGTAAGATGTAACAACCTTCCTGACAGACCCCGATACCATTGTTTTGATGCAGCCATGGTAGCGATTTTACAGCCACTTACTTCACGTAACTTGTGGGCTGCACCAGCGTGGTCAGGGTGCATATGGGTAACCACAACTAGCTTTAAATCACTGATGGGGCGCTGCAAGGTGTCGTTGATGAAACGCTGCAACATCGGTATGTCAGCACGACAGCAGCCATCAAGCAATAGCAGGCCATGGGAGTACTCAACTAAGTACACACTTTGAATATAGCCGGCCAGTTGATGCATTATCACAAAAGGGCCTACTGCGCTTCTTTGAGGTTGGCTTGTTGTTCAATATATTGAATAGCTTTTTGTAAACTACCAAAAGCGTTGATCAAATTCTGTCGACCTTTTTGCATTAATTCTGGATTATCTTTTTCTGACATCATCCAAACCCACGTTCTAATCAAAGATTCTGGTGGTGCTTTGTGCATGCTCACATCCTCCCTATTGTTGATTTATCTTTCTTGTTACACTTTTGCCTTAGTATATCCGCTGTTTTCCCAGCGTTCGAGAAAACTTTTTATAAAATTCAATGACTTGGGGTATTTTTGCCACCCTAAAATCAGTTTTTTATTAGACAAAATGGAAAGCGATACATCACCCATGCAAAACGCCACCACCACCATCATCGTGGGCTCACAAAACCCGGTAAAAATAAATGCCGCCAAACAGGCCATTCAGCAGATTTTTAATCTATCGAAGGTGGAATGTCTTGGTATTTCTGCACCGTCAGGTGTAACAGAACAACCTATGAACAGCGCAGAAACACGCTTAGGGGCGATTAATCGAGTTAACTACTGCAAAGCGCATTACCAAGCAGATTATTACGTTGCAATTGAAGGCGGAGTTGATCAATTTACCGATGGTCCCGCCACTTTTGCCTACGTCGTCGTCGCCGACAACATGCAAGTGTCGGTGGGGCGCAGCGCCATGCTACCGCTGCCTCCTTCGGTCTATCAGTGTTTATTAGCAGGTGAAGAACTTGGCCCCGTTATGGATCGTTTGTTTAATACTCAGAATGTAAAACAAAAAGGCGGTGCAATTGGTTTATTAACTGGCGGTTTAGCCACCCGTGAAAGCATTTATACCCAAGCGTTGCTCCTCACTTTAGCGCCGTTTTTGCATCAAGCATTATATGGTGAATGAAACAATGTTAAATTCAGCACTAAACTGCGGGTGAGATATGCCAGCAAGCAGCCTTCATCTGCCGAATATTTAAGCAGTCAAACTTTGTGCTGAAGAAAAAAATTGTCCGTACCGACAAACCGTGTGACTATCCAAAAAGAGGACGTTGAATCATTTACAGGAACTAAATAATGAAAAAAATAATCATCACTACGGCTTTATTAGCACTGAGTGCACTTGCCCCTGCGCAAGCACAAGAGAAAAAACTGAATGCCTGGCAACACTGTGGTATCGGTGCCATGATTTTTACCGATAATGGTGTAGCTGCTGCTATTTCAAATATTATCTGGGATTTAGGTACAACCGCTGTGACCTCAGCCAGTGCATCAGAAGAGTCATGTAAAGGTAATCGAGTAGTCACCGCTAGATTTGTAACCGAAACATACAACGAATTGGAAAACGAAATCGTCAGTGGTGAAGGTGCACACCTTTCCGCTATGTTGACATTGATGCAATGTGATGTTGCTGCTACCCCAGTTATTCGTGCTCAGATGGCTGAAACTGTAGTAGGCAGCGACGCAAGTCATGTTGTCAAAGCAGAACAGTTATTTACCATCGCTGAAGCAGCGTGTTCAGCTAGCTAATCGCCTTACGTCCTCTATTGTGTGGGGGTTTGCTTAGAACCCCCATACTTGCTCCTCTGATGAAAATTAAGCGAAATCTGTTTTTTGCTATTTTGTTGTCCAGTGCACTGCAATGGCCAACATCTGCGCATGCGAACACACATGCCGTCACGTCGTCATTGCACCCATGGCAGACAAATATGTGGCAGCGTCTGTTGCATTACACTGTCGATGGCACAACAAGTGAGATTGAAAATTCCTCGTTTTTTTTAGCTTCAAACGGGCGTTATGACCCCAAAGCTGAATTCGACGCTACGCTTGAAGCCTTTCAATCGAGTGAACAAACTGAGCCCGATAGTCATCCTATCTGTCGTTTTCCAGCACGCGCCATCTACTTGCAACAATTAGGATTTTCCATCGCCAGTCCTGAATCCCGGTGTCAGGCTTTTAATCAGTGGCACGGTGAATTACAAGATAATGTATTAAGCCTCGTTTATGCCGATGGTTATCTGGGTAATCCCGCTTCGTTTTATGGTCACCTGTTATTCAAAATAACCGCCCCCAATGCTGCCCACGATCTATTGACCAATAGTTTAAATTTTGGCGCTCGTGTACCCGATAAGGAAAACCCCGTGGTATACATACTTAAAGGTTTGATTGGCGGCTATGGTGCGACTTACAGCTCAAATCATTACTATCGCTACAACCTGAATTACAGCGAAGTGGAAATGCGTGACTTATGGCAGTATCAATTGAATTTGAATGTTGAGGAAAAAGCCTTATTAGTTGCCCATGCCTGGGAAATGTTGAGCACCCAATATACCTATTATTTTACTAATCGAAACTGCGCGTACCATATTGCTAGGTTATTGGAGGTTGTCCTGCAAGAACGTCTTGTTGATGAAAAAGACCCCTTTGTCCTGCCAATAAGTGTGTTTACTGCACTGAGCATGGCTAAGACCCAAAGCGGTCAACCAGCGATCGCTCAGATCACTAGAAAACCCTCCCGTCAGGCACGTTTTCGCGAGCACTTCTCGACGCTGCCTTTATCGAGCAAAAAAGCCATTGAAGACTATTTAGCCACGTCAGATATGCAGTCCATTCATGCACTTGACTTCAATGAATCAATCCAGGTGTTCGATGTATTATTTGATTACATTGAGTTTCGATTGATCATGGAGGGTGATGATGCACAGTTATTGCAGATGAAAAAAACCTTGCAACAAAGTCGAATAACACTGCGCATCGCCTCGCCTGCATGGCCAACACCAGAACAAAAGGCACCGCCACATACTGGTCATAAACCAACGTTACTGCGCACTCAACTCGGTAGTAATAACCTTGAAGGCGAGTTTTTACAGGTAGACTTTCGACCGGCATACTACGATCTCTTATCCCAAGGTGGCGGTATTCTAAAAAATTCTGCCTTGAGCATGTTAGAAACAGCCTGGCGTATCGATCAGCACGGCAGCCATTTACAAAAAATCGATGTACTGAATATTGAAACTACGGATACCACTGCGTCTGGTTTGCCTGGTGATCAAGGCATAGCGTGGAAACTGCGGATCGGCAAACAGCGGGATACTTTGACAAATCTTACACCAAGCAACGAATTTTTTGCCGAGAGTGGCATTGGCGTGGGAGCTGAGTGGTCAAACATCACCGTCTATTCAATGCTTACAGGCCGAATTCAAACCCCAGATGCTGCCGAGTCACGGTTTTTGCTCATCCCGTCTGTCACCGTGTTAGTCAACTGGGCTGGCGTAAAAAGTGTCTGTCAGTTTAGTTACCCGCTACGATGGCAAGCGATGGCTTACCAACGAGCCTTAAAATCACAGTGTGGGCTGAGCGCCTTCGCTAGTCAGACCATGGATGTTCGCTTATCAATTGCTCATCAGGTTCACACTGAGCTTAGTTTAGGGCTTTCGTGGTATTTTTAGTCGTCGAGGCATGAACTGGACAAGAATACGACAGGGACCCTATCACATTGATTTTATTAAGAGTCATATACCTTTAGATGGCAAAAGCTATTTGCCTAGGGTAGCGCCTCAGTTATAGTAGGCTGTAATAATGTTGTAAAACTTGGCCAAGCATGACTGACGTAGATATTCATCAAGACCCACTAAAGCAGATCCACCTGCTTTTAGCTGCTCATCCATCGCTGATGGACGCTTATCATAAGCTGGAGCCAGTGATACTGGGTTTGTTCGATATTGAACGCATGAGTATTTTCCAGCGTCGTCGGCAACATCAAGATTTGGTGGCACGTTTTAAAACAGGCAAAGAAACCAAAGAAATCAAGGTGCCGATCAGTCCTTTATCAATCGCTGGATATGTCGCGCTCAGCCAAAGCCCGCTGATCATCAATGATCCCTACTCCAAAGACGAATTAGCCTCTATTCACCCACGTTTAAAATTTGCGGATAAGTTCGATAAAACATCCACCTTCAAAACACGCAATATTATTTGTGTGCCGATTCTTGATGCCGGTGTATTGATGGGTGTCATGCAACTGATCAACAAAAAAGATGCAGCCTTTGCGCAAAGTGACTTGGATCAAGCCAATGCGGTGGCCGAGATTTTGGGGCGTAAGTTTCGTTATGAATTGGGAGGAACAAGTCGTCCCTTCGAATACTTGGTGCATCGCAAGTTAATTACTGAAGACCAGTTAAACACCTTGAGTGAAGGCAGTCAGGACAATCGCCAACTTATCCAACGTTTAAGTTCTGAGTATCGCGTGCCAGAAGATGAACTGGGCAATGCATTATCGGTGCACTTTCAAGTCCCTTTCATCCCCTACTTGCCAGACAAATATCATATGTTTCAGAGTGAGAGCCGGCTGAACCTGTCATATTTGAAACGTAACTTTGTGGCGGTACTGGCTGATGTGTCAGAAAACCCTATTGTGTTAATGGCTGAACCTAATAATGCTGGCTTACTCATGGAAATTGAGAGCGCCTTAGGCATTGATAGTTATGAAATATCGGTGAGCTTGCCCAATATTGTGTTGCAATATCTTGGTGAAGCGGCAGGTGGTGGTGCGGGACCTGGCGCCATGGATGAGATCCTTGATGAAATCAGTTCCAGCGCCGATGAGTTAGATGAAAGTACCGACGAAATGTCGGATGATGCACCAGCCGTTGTGCGCTTAGTCAGTCGTGTTTTGCATGATGCTAAACGCCTCAATGCATCTGATATTCACGTTGACCCTGAGAAAAACGCCCCCACTCGTGTGCGCATGCGTATCGATGGAGTGTGTCGTGACATTACCCAAGTACCTGCCTCACACCACAGTGCGGTGATTGCACGTATCAAAATTATGTCTAACCTGAACATCGCCGAAAAACGAGTGCCTCAGGATGGAAAACTGTCTTTCCGTATGAATGGTCAATTGATTGAAGTGCGGGTTGCCACCATTCCCACGGTAGCGGGCGAAGGAGTGGTGATGCGGATATTAGCATCGGGTGGCGCACTGCCCATTGGCAAGATGAACTTGTCACCCAATAACTACGCCATGATCGAAACGATGATCAAAAAACCACACGGTATTTTATTAGTGGTGGGGCCAACAGGTTCCGGGAAGACCACCACATTGCATGCGATATTAGGCCACATTAATACCCCAGAGAAAAAAATCTGGACGGCGGAAGATCCTGTGGAAATTACCCAAGCTGGCCTGCAACAAGTGCAAGTCAGCCCCAAAATCGGCTTCACTTTTGCTAATGCCCTGCGCGCGTTTTTGCGGGCTGACCCCGATGTGATCCTGATCGGTGAAATGCGTGATAAAGAAACCGCCCATGCGGGTATTGAGGCCTCATTAACCGGTCACTTGGTGCTGTCCACCTTGCACACAAACTCCGCCCCAGAAACCATCACTCGTCTGTTGGATTTAGGGCTCGATCCGGTCAACTTCTCTGACGCCTGTGTGGGTATTTTAGCCCAACGTTTAGTACGAACGATCTGCCCTAATTGTAAAGAAAAAGTCCCCGCCACCGATGTCGACAAGGCATTTATCAAACGTCAGTACGGTGAAGCCTATTTTGATGAGCTGAACTTGCCCGACAACTTCATGTTGAGTAAAGGTAAGGGTTGTGACGACTGTGGTAATACCGGCTACCGTGGTAGAACAGGGGTACACGAATTGTTGACCATGACAGCTGAATTGCGTGCTCTGGTGTATAAAGAAGCATCGGTGCATGAGATGAAGGCACAAGCGATGAAAGATGGCATGCGTACCCTGACGCAAGACGGCATATTGAAGGTGATAAAAGGGGATACAGACATTGCCCAAGTGCAAATTATCAGTGGCATGTCATAGACCAACTCTACATCACACTATTTTATTGCACCACGTTATGAATTACGCAACAACCGCACGGTTTCGACCGTCTAGTTTGGCTTTATACAGAGCTTCGTCCGCTCGATTGATGAGTTTTTCGCAACTTTCATCAACTTGTGCATTGGCAACACCAAGGCTGATGGTGACACGTAATTGATGATTTGAGCGATCAAAAATACCGTCCTCAATCGCCGTGCGCAATCGTTCTGCCAACTGCGTCGCTTCGGCATGATTAGCGTGTGTAGACAATACGATGAATTCCTCACCTCCCCAGCGACAAACCAGATCATTTTCACGACAGTTGTCTTTTACCAATGCACTGATGTCTCTGAGCACAACATCACCCACCGCATGCCCATAGTTATCATTAATTTGTTTGAAATAATCGATGTCTAACATGATTAAACTTATTTGCACGTCGGTGCGTTTTTTAGCCAGTAGACACTGTTTTGCTAAATCTAAAAAATGCCGTCTGTTACTCAATCCTGTCAGTGGATCGAGAGTAGCAAGTGCGCGCTGGGCTTTGAGGGCAGTTTGAGTTTGTTGCATGCGCGCTTGCAAATCACGAAACCGAAAATCCAGCTTAGATTCATTTAAACTGAAACGCAGCATTATGCTTTTTGGCCGTTTATTTTGTGAGGATCGCAAAACGGAACAATACAGTTTAAAACATGCATTTTGCCCATTGTTCAAAGCCTTCAACATGACACGTGTGGGGATCACGCCAGTTTGAGAACGACTCTGCTGCATGACATCAAATAATTTGTCGCTGTCCAAATCGAGAATGTCAGGAAGCGGCACGCCAACGGAGCAAGGTTGACAGAGGTAGTCTGACAAAAGTGTTTTGGCAGCCTGGTTCCACGCTAACAACGAGGCGTCAAAATGACAGAGAAAAATAGCGTCATTGAAACCATTGATCAGAGATTGTAGCGATAATTCATTGCCATCAAGCTTAATCATGCTCATCAACCGCAAAGTATTCTCTGAATTCTATGTCTGTTAAGTTCTCAACAAAATCTAAATGCACCACCACCTTGCAGCGTGTATGTCCTGCCGCAATCGTTTCGGCTAATTCAACGCTGGCATAACCCAAATTATCTGCGGTAATTTTTCCAAACACGTTGAGGTCATCATGCACAGGGATCGTTGCCCGATTACCGCCGCGCCAAAAGGGCACTTCGAGTTTAAGAAGACTAACTTACTGTTATCTTGTTCGACTAAACGAAAGTCACCACCAATGCGCCTTTTCAAATCGACGAGTACTTCGGCGACCTGATGACGATCCAACTTAGCTTGTCCCAAATTTTGGGCATATTCATCACCTATCTGTTTGCCAATTTTACCGCCAACGATACTAATGAAACCCGAGGCTTCTTCTAATCCCACCACATCTTCTAGTGACTGACTGAGTTTACTGACCAAGTTAATCATAAAACTACTTTGATTCAGCGCCACAGGCAGCTCTTTGATAGAAATAGTATGCAACGGTTTATCTGACATTTAGATGCCTTTTAGGAAGCCCAACTTGGGTAAGTAAAATAATCTATTCACTGCTCAAACAATAAATAATAGTAAGGTAGTTTGCAGAATTAGCTACTGAATAATGAGAATACTTTGGTGACTTTGATTGGCTATCAAACGCAGAAGCGGCGTGCTTGGATGCAGGTCATTTTATACATGGGTATAAATTAAAATACCCAAATCAGCCTGAAGGACACAAAAATGGGATGCTAATTTAACTTACCACGGTGATTGATAGCTAATTGTCTTGTCTACTTTTATCCAACTGGTAACTTGTAGTAGAGTGACTTTAACAAAAACGAAAAGAAGCAGAATCATGCCCGTCAAACCATTCAAATTTTTCACACTTAGTGCAAGCATCCTTGGGCTATTTTGTTGCACAGTAATCGCGCAAGAAAAACCTCAACCAGACACTACGTGGGACGTCCTAAATCCCCCATTTCCATTAAACGAATTAACCATCAGCACAGACGAAACAACTTGGTCGAGTTTGGATATTAGCCCAGACGGAAAAACGATGGTATTTGATATGTTAGGCGACTTATACACTATACCGCTTAGTGGTGGCGACGCCACTGCTTTGACTCAAGATTTTGCGTGGAACATTCATCCTGCCGTCAGTCCCGATGGAAAACACATTGCGTTTATTTCCGATCGTGGTGGTATTTCTAACTTGTGGGTCATGGATATCAATGGAAAGAACCTAAAACAACTGAGTACCGAAAAGACCAACTTAATTCACTCACCTAAGTGGCAGCCAGATGGCCAATATATTGCGGTGACTAAGGGCATCATGTCGAGTCGCAGCATTCCAGCTGGAGAGATTTGGCTTTACCATAAAAGTGGTGGTGACGGTTTGGCTCTCAAAGAGCGTGTGAATGGTAAGAAAGATCAAAAAAATATTGCCGATCCTGCCTTTTCACCAGACGGCAAATACCTCTACTTTACCCAAGATGTGACGGGGGGCAGCACCTTTGATTACAACCGCGACCCTTTGAAAGGTATTTTTGCTATTACCAGATTAGAACTTGCCAATGGTGAAGAAGAAACCTTTGTCAGCGGCACAGGGGGTGCCATTGTGCCAACGCCTTCACCAGACGGTAAGAAACTTGCCTTTGTCAGGCGCATCAAAGAAAAAACCGCCCTGTTTGTGAAAGATCTTAACTCAGGTCGCGAGAGCATGCTGAATATGGCACTCGAGCGTGACATGCAGGAGGGCTTTGGCTCGGAAGGTTATTTTGCCTACTTCGATTGGACACCTGATTCAGCGAGCTTAGTCTATTGGACGGCGGGTAAATTTCACCGTATCTACCTGCAAGATCAGCGTGTTGAAACCATTCCTGTAAACGTCAACGCTACCCTCCATTATGCCGATGCCCTGCGCTTTGATGTAGATGTGGCTCCCGATACGTTTGATATAAAAATGGCACGGTGGATCCAGTCTTCACCAGATGGCAACACCTTGTTGTTTCAAGCTTTAGGTAAACTTTATACAAAAGATATAAAAACGGGCAAAGTGGCGCGTTTAACCAAACAAAACGAACATGATGAGTTCTATCCTCGGTATGCTAACGATGGTAAAACCATCGTCTACACAACGTGGAATGACCAACAATTCGGCAGCGTAAGAACCATTGGCGCCAAAGGTGGCAAGAGCAAAATAATCACCTCGCAACCCGGTCATTACATTGAACCGAGTTTTTCCACTGATGGCAGCATGATCACCTATCAGAAGATCACTGGGGGCTATTTGCTGGCGCCAGACTACTCCGTTGACCCGGGTATTTATGTTGTTGACGTTAAAACCGGTGCAAACAAACGTATTAGCAGCAGCGGTGCTGCGCCGCATTTTGCTGGTGACAATAGCAGGGTCTACCTAACAACGTCTGTACCGGGTAGTGCTTATCCAGAAACACAATTGATCAGCGTTGATCTTGAGGGTGAAGATAGACGAGAGCATCTCTATGGTGCCGATAATGTTGCCGAGTATCGTCTTTCCCATGACAAAAAATGGGTGGCCTTTGTCTATCAAAACCGAGCCTACGTCACTCCGTTTGTAGAAACCGGCAAACGCGTCAGTATTGGTCCTAAAGGTAGCGCTTTGCCTGTTACTCAACTCGCTAGCGTGGCTGGTGAATATTTAAATTGGCGAGCTGATAGCCAAGCACTGAGCTGGTATCACGGTTCAACGTATTACGAACGCGAACTCAAAGATGCTTTTAGTTTTGTCACTGGAGCACCCGCTACTCTGCCAGAACCCGTGAAACAGGGTATAAGTGTGTCATTTAATCAAACTAGCGACAAACCCCAGGGCTATAAAGCCTTAGTGGGTGGAAAAATTGTGACCATGCGCAATGCCGATACCCAGCAGGAGATTATTGAAAACGGTGTTGTTTTAATCAAAGACAACAAGATTGCTAAGGTGGGTCGGGCAGAGGATATTCAGATCCCCGATGGTGCATTATTAATCAGTGCCAAAGGCAAAACCATTGTGCCTGGCTTAGTGGATACTCATGCCCACGGTGCTCAAGGCAACAGTGAAATCATCCCTCAGCAGAATTGGATGATGTACTCCAACGTTGCCTTTGGCGTGACCACTATCCACGACCCTTCTAATGACACTACTGAGATCTTTTCTGCTGCAGAATTGCAAAAGGCCGGCAAGATCGTTGCTCCGCGCATTTATTCTACCGGGACGATTTTGTATGGAGCTGAAGCCTATGGATATAAAGCCATTATCGCTAACTACGAAGATGCCCTCTACCATGTGCAGCGCCTCAAAGAGACGGGGGCGATTTCAGTCAAAAGTTACAATCAACCAGCCCGTGCCCAGCGTCAACAGATCCTCGCGGCTGCACATGAACTAGGCATGATGGTGGTGCCCGAAGGAGGCGGTAAGTTCCAGCAGAATATTAGTATGTTGGTAGACGGCCACACCGGTTTAGAACATGCCCTGCCCATTGCCAAAGGCTACAAGGATCTGACGACACTTTGGGCAGCAACTAAATTTGGTTATACCCCAACTTTTGTTGTGTCTTATGGCGGCATGATGGGTGAAGAGTACATGTATGATCGCAACGAAGTCTGGAAAAATCCTCGTTTACTTCGGTATACCCCAAGCTTTTTACTCGATGAACGCGCCATTCGACGTCCAACTGCACCAGATGAACAATACAACCAAGACGACGTTGCACGATATGCCAAGACACTGCGCGATGCAGGGGTCAGTGTGCACATCGGGGCTCATGGGCAACGCGAAGGCTTGGCTGCACATTGGGAAATGCAGATCATGGCACAAGGCGGATTTACGCCATGGGAGGCTCTGCGAGGCGCTACCATTGATGGCGCAAAACACCTTGGCATGGGCAAACAGATTGGCTCTATTGAAGAGGGTAAATTGGCTGATTTGGTGATCATGGACGGTGATGTTCTGAACGATATCAGTCGCAGTGAATACGTGGAATTTACGGTATTAAATGGCCGTGTATATGAAGCCGCCACTATGAACGAAGTAGGCAGCAAAAAAGTGCGCCAACCATTTTTCTTCGAAAAAGACAATGCCAGCTATTTTCCCAAAGCCACCGCGGATGCCATTGAAGCAAAAGCCAAACGCCATCATTGGGTACATTAATTTCGCAACATGACATGGTATGAGTGTATAAATTGTCTACACTCATACCAACATGTGTTGACGAGCGGGTTCGTTAGCGCAGCCACCAAGGTATATGAATGACGCGACCAACTATTATCAAGCGCAACGCCAGCATCCTGCACTGCAAGAATGTACTAGCTTTTGCAGGTATTCTAGTCTGCAGCTCGCCAGTACATGCGGGTGATAATGAAATTGAAGTGTCTGGTTTTGCCAGAGTGGTAGCCGGGTATTTGGATGATAACAACGCTGACTATCTGGGTTACGACAATACAATCTCCATCGACCAACAGAGTCTGTTTGGCCTGCAACTAGAGTGGCCGGTTTCGGCAAAATTAAGTTTTACCACGCAATTGTTAGCCCATTCCAGCGATACCCGTGATTCTGGGGCGGAATGGTTGTATCTGACCTACCAAGCCAATGAAAGTTTGCGCATAAAACTGGGCAAAATGCGCACCCCATTTTTCTCTTATAGTGAGCATTTGGATGTGGGTTATGCCTATCCGTGGATTACGCCACCACAATTAGATTACAGTATTTTTACCACGTATACCGGTGCCAACGCTTCGCTGAGCCATCTGTTTGACGGTCTGCAACTCTATTTAGAGGGCTATTATGGTAACTTTTCGGGTGATATTTTTGTGGCCGACAGTATTTTTAATAATGCTGGGGCGGATGATTTGCATGGCTTGATCGCCAAAGTCAGTAACAATAATTTAGAATTTCGGGTGGCTTGGCATCAAACCACGGCATCAACAGAAAGTCCTGAATTAACTCAGTTTGCCACCCAGCTCGCGCAGCTCGGTTATACCCGTTCAGCGGCATCCCTCAATACCCGTGGTACCTTGCAAGTTACCCAAATTTCAATCATTAAAGAAGCCCTAGACTATTTCGCCCGTATAGAATGGCTAGACTCCCGTTCACGGCAAATCACCAATCCCGATGTACAAATTTATTCTGCGAGCCTTGGTTTGTATCGCGACAGTTTGACGCATTACTTGAGCTATATTTATTTTCGCAATGACTACCCTTCGCCACAAAACGAGATCCTCGACAATGTATCCCCACAATTCGATGCACTGTCTGCTGCCTATCAAAATCTTTTTCAACAACTCCCCCGTGATGATTTGAGCAAGTACGTAATAGGCACCCGGTGGGACTTACAAAATAATCTGGCACTGAAAGCTGAAGTTGCTTTTTTAATGGGCAGACATGGACAGCGTTCGCTGTTTTCCATTAAGAATGACGCTGAATTTGATCGCCAAGCCACCTTGTATCAAGTGAGTTTAGAATGGGTCTTCTAAGACGCTTGGCTTTTTTGTGCGTGTTAGTGCTGGGAAGTCAGACGAGTGCCGTGGCGCGGTCTTTAATTGTTGTCGCTAATACTCACCAGCAGAATATCCAACTTGATCGGCAACAAGTGCGCGCTTTGTTTATGGGTGCGCCGACAGGTTTGGGTCTCACCCCCGTCGCTCTGCCCATCGATAGCGCTGAAAGGGTATTGTTTAATACCAAGGTGATTGGTCTAACAGAACACAGAATTCAATCGTACTGGGCACAAATGAAATTTGCTGGTAAAAACAAACCGCCTATGCAACTCAACTCCGTTGATGACGTAATTGCTCATTTGCTCGCTCATCCATTCAGCGTGGGCTACGTGTTAGGTGATAAAGCTATACCCGAGACTCTCTCGGTGGTATTTCGCATAGAAGAGTAATGCTGCGTGCCATGATGGTATAAACTAGACTGTGCAGCATTGTAATAACATAGAATATTGAAGGATCTCCTGTGGCCAAGCAAAGCATTGAAAAGTCGTTCGACACCTTAAAACAAACCATTCCAATGTTACTTAAACATAAAGTATCTGCAGCCCCGATCAATTACGCCCTCTGGTATACCTATGTGGCCAACGAATCGCCAGAGCTTAAGTCGGCTATTGATAAAGTGCTGCAAACCAATGTGCCCATGTCAGAGTCAAAAACCAAAGAGTTATATCGCCATTATCTATCGGTTGGAGATGAGATAAGTGCTTGGGAATTGCGCCAATCGCTGGAAGCCATGTTGGTGGAGCTATCGCAATCGATCACGGATACCCGTAGCGAGGCCAACAGCTTTAAACAAATTGTAGACAATTGCGCCGATCAACTAGCCACCGTGGAAAATGAAGGTTTATCCCTTGACGAAGTGATGTCATTGGTACGCAACTTAGTCAGCGAAACACAAAGCATTAGACGCAGCACCATGAGCTTCAATGCTGCCTTAACAGATGCGCAAAGAGAGATCAGTGCCCTACGCGCACAACTGGAGCAAAGCCAGCAGGATGCCCTCTACGATGCCCTCACTGGTTTGTGTAACCGTCGTTATTTTGATGAAGAACTGGCCAACCATGCCCTGCAACCCAAGTTATTCTTGATGCTGGTTGACCTCGATCATTTCAAAAAAATCAATGATAACTATGGCCACGTGATGGGCGACTTAGTGCTCAAAGCTACCGCCAAGAAATTACAAAGTAGTTGCCGTGAAGGCGCCCAGGCCTTCCGCTTTGGTGGTGAAGAATTTGCTATTATTCTACCCAACTCGAATTTTAGTGTGGCCCGTAGCATGGCTGAAACGATGCGCAAAGCTATTGAAAAAATTCGGGTAAAAGATAAACGCACAGGTGAAATTTTAGGGGATATCTCGGCCTCAATAGGCATAGCCGAGATTCAAAAAGGCATGAATCCCCTCGCCTTGGTAGAACAGGCTGACAAACAACTCTATGAAGCCAAACGTCTTGGCAGGAATCGCGTCTTACCGATTTTGTAAACACAGCGTCAATTCACCGACATTTTTACCAATTTTTCGACTCTGCGAAGCAATATGTTGAAATTTAAGCAAAAAGAAATCAGCAAGGCGCAAAAATTTCTTGTATAATCCCGCGCAATTTTTACTCAGACCGAAGTTGAAACAATGACAGACTTATCCCTTTATAGAAACATCGGTATTTTCGCCCACGTTGACGCGGGTAAAACTACCACTACAGAACGTATCTTAAAACTCACTGGCAAAATCCATAAATTGGGTGAAGTGCACGACGGTGAATCTACTACCGACTTCATGGTTCAAGAAGCCGAGCGTGGTATTACTATCCAGTCTGCAGCAGTAAGCTGTTTCTGGAAAGGTCACCGTTTTAACGTTATCGATACCCCTGGGCACGTTGACTTCACCGTTGAAGTTTATCGTTCACTGAAAGTATTGGATGGCGGTATCGGTGTATTCTGTGGTTCTGGTGGTGTTGAGCCACAATCAGAAACTAACTGGCGCTATGCTAACGACTCTAAAGTTTCACGGGTTATTTTCGTGAACAAGTTGGATCGTATGGGTGCTGATTTCTACCGTGTTGTTGGCCAAATCAAAAAAGTATTGGCTGCTAACCCCTTAGTCATGACTTTGCCTATTGGTATTGAAGAAAACTTTGTTGGTGTTGTTGATATTTTGACACGTCAAGCTTACATCTGGGACGACTCTGGTTTACCAGAAAACTTCAAAGTAACCGACGTACCTGCTGATATGGTTGAGAAGGTAGAAAAATACCGTTCTGAATTAGTTGAAACAGCGGTTGAACAAGACGACGACCTGATGATGGCATACATGGATGGTGAAGAACCGTCTATCGAAGACCTCAAGCGTTGTATCCGTAAAGGTACACGTGATTTGGCTTTCTTCCCCACTTTCTGTGGTTCAGCTTTCAAAAACAAAGGTGTTCAGAACATTCTTGACGCCGTGGTAGATTACTTACCTGCTCCGCACGAAGTAAATCCACAGCCTTTGACTGACGAAGAAGGTAACCCAATTGGTAAATTCGCTAAAGTTGACGCCTCTGAGCCTTTCCGTGCTTTAGCGTTCAAAATCATGGATGACCGTTTTGGCGCGTTAACCTTTATTCGTGTTTACTCTGGTGTATTAAACAAGGGTGATACCTTGCTTAACTCTTTCACTGGTAAAACTGAACGTATTGGCCGTATGTGTGAAATGCAAGCGGACGATCGTTTAGAAATTAGTACTGCGACAGCGGGTGACATCGTTGCCATCGTGGGCATGAAAAACGTACAAACTGGTCACACGCTATGTGATCCAAAACACCCTTGTACCCTTGAAGCCATGGTATTCCCAGAGCCGGTAATCTCTATTGCTGTTGCACCTAAAGATAAAGGTGGTTCTGAGAAGATGGGTGTTGCTATCGGTAAGATGGTGGCTGAAGACCCTACTTTCCGTGTTGAGACAGATATCGACTCAGGTGAAACCATCCTTAAAGGTATGGGTGAATTACACTTAGACATTAAAGTAGACATTCTGAAGCGTACATACGGTGTTGATTTGATCGTGGGTGAACCACAAGTTGCTTACCGTGAAACCATCACCAAAGAAGTGGAAGATTCTTATACCCACAAGAAACAATCTGGTGGTTCTGGTCAATACGGTAAAATTGACTACAAAATTCGTCCTGGCGAACCCAACTCTGGCTTTAACTTCAAGTCTTCTGTTGTGGGCGGTAACGTTCCTAAAGAATTCTTCCCAGCCATTGAAAAAGGTTTCAAAGGCATGATGAGCACCGGTACCTTAGCGGGATTCCCAGTGTTAGACGTTGAAGTTGAATTGATGGATGGTGGATTCCACGCCGTTGACTCATCAGCTATCGCGTTTGAAATTGCAGCGAAAGGTGCTTTCCGTCAGTCAATTCCTAAAGCTGGCCCACAGTTGATTGAACCCATCATGAAAGTCGATGTGTTCTCACCTGATGACCACGTAGGTGACGTAATCGGTGACTTGAACCGTCGTCGCGGTATGATCAAAGACCAAGAAGCAGGTGTAACTGGTGTGCGCGTAAAAGCGGACGTACCTCTGTCTGAAATGTTTGGTTATATCGGTACTTTACGTACGATGACATCTGGCCGTGGTCAGTTCTCTATGGAGTTCTCACACTACATGCCATGTCCTGCTAACGTTTCAGAAAAAGTTATCGCTGAAACTAAAGCACGTAAAGCGGCTGAAGCGAAGAAATAAGCGTTAAACGCTCAAAAAAACCCCGCAAATGCGGGGTTTTTTATTGAATACTGTAAAGTAATTAGCGTTTAAACCGGCAGATAAGTAGCAGCAAAGCCAAGCTACTTAGCCATGCCAATGCCCCGCCACCACCAGCGTCTGAATTACCACCACCGGCAGACTGATTAATTAAGGTGTTCTGCACTGGCGTAATCTCTGGATGGCTTGCCACCGTCGCATCAATAACGATCACATCGCTGATGATCACCAAGTTCTCATCGGTAATCGGCACATTATTTGCCGCATCCGTCGTTGTATAGTTGCGCAAGGGCAAACTCGTGAAAGCGCCGCCAGCATTAAATCTCGTGACGGCCGCTATGGCGTCAACCACCTGCATGCCATCACCCAGTACTTGACCAAAAACGGTAAAACCACCATTTTGCGTATCTAAACGACTACTGCCTGCACTGTTATCACTTAAGTTAAAAAACCACTGCGAGGTAGCACTATTTGCATTGCCACTTTGTTTGGCCATGGCAACGGTGCCGCGTACATTTGAAAGTTTTGCTTCGTTAATTACTGGCGTGCCGGTGGGCACCGTATCAAGTGGCAACTCACCGTTGTATTGGAAACCCCCAGCCTGCACCACAAAATTTGGCTCCACTCGATGCACTACGTTATTTACATAGGCGCCAGAGTTAACGTAAGTCAAGAAATTACTCACGGTTTGGGGCGTAGTATTATCAAATAAATTGACTTGGATATTACCCAAAGAAGTTTGAATTTCCACAACGGTTGCTTGACTAATTTGGCTACTCAAGCACAGCATCGCTGCACTTAAGCCCATTAGTTTATTTTTAATTTTCATAGAGTTAGTGATGTTCAAGAAAAGGAATTGAAGCTTAATGTAACTACCTCGGGATTAAAAGCCGTGATCTGTATCAAATTGCAATCACGGCTCGCTGCGGGGCTTAGCAACTAAAACGGCAGCGGAAACTCGCGGAATACCATATTAATGTCTGATTTTGCCTTGGGGTTTAATTTCAGCTCAAACGCGGCAATATTCTCTTTCAACTGCATCATGGACGTTGCACCAATAATCGTTGAACTGACCCCTTCAACTTGGTCACACCATAACAAGGCCAATTGCACAGCACTGAGATTGTGTGTTTTGGCAAGATCCACGTAGCGGGCAATCGCTCGCTGGCTCATGGGCGTATTTCGAAAAATACCTTGTCGTTGTTCAAAGCTCCAACGGCTGCCGGCCGGCACCTGGTCATGCAGGTATTTACCACTTAACGCCCCACCTGCTAAGGGTGACCACGGTAGATACGCCACATTTTCCCGTACACAATGTTCGATTAAGTAAGGCCAATCTTTAGCATGTAAGAGACTAAACTCATTTTGAATGGAAACTATTCTCGGCAAACTATGTTGTTCACTTAACTGCAAATAGGTCGCAATACCCCAGGGGGTCTCATCTGACAAGCCCACATACCTTATTTTGCCTGCTGAAATGCACGTTTGTAAGGCCTGTAATATTTCCAACATCTGCTGTTTTTCTTGGCCTGTATCAGCCTGACTTAATACTACTTTTCCTGGCCAGTGTTTGGCAAAGTGAGGAGAGGTGCGATTTGGCCAATGTAGTTGATAAAGGTCAATATAATCAGTTTGCAAACGTTGCAGTGACGCATCTACCGCTTGCATCACGGATTCACCGGTGATCATCCCACCATTACGTATGTAACTGAGTCCAGCACCCGCAATCTTGGTGGCCAATAAAAACTCGTTACGCCGAGTAGGATTGGCCGCTAGCCAATTGCCAATAATACGTTCTGTATCACCATAAGTGCGAGCAGATGGTGGCACAGGGTACATTTCTGCTGTATCGATAAAATTGACGCCTTGAGCGAGGGCATAATCGATTTGTTCATTAGCGTCTTCTTGGCTATTTTGCACTCCCCAAGTCATCGACCCCAAACAGACCCTTGAAACCTTTTCGCCACTGCTGCCTAACACAGAATATTGCATGTTTATCCTCTTTTTATAGTTTATTCAGTACCCACGTTTCGCTTATGGTAGCAGTTTAGTTGCCGCCATGTTTATCCCATCATGGTGATCGTGAGGCTAATGTAAATACGCAAGATATCGCTGTAAGGCTTAAACTCAATGTGACTGTCGGCATGTGACTACTTAAAAACTGGCATTTTACTTGAAGCACATTAGTCTATAACTAGGTTAAATATAAGCTGTAAGTCATCTATGGAGACCAAGCTTTCACTTATTTAAATTAATGAGATAAACATTAGTTATATGAACTACCAGTTTGCAAACGTCCGTATTGATGCAACTAAGCAGCAACTTTATATTGATTCCCAGCTTATCGATGTCGATCAGCGCAGCGTAAGTTTGTTGATTGAGTTGGTCCAGCATTACCCAGAAACCTGTTCAAAAACTCAACTGACTCAAGCCTTATGGCCAGACACCGTGGTCTCAGATTGGTCTATCTCAAAATTAGTATCTGAGACGCGGCATATTCTAAAAAAACATGGGCTTAAGCAAAATGCAATTCAGACCCTTCATGGCAGAGGCTATCGCTTAGACAGCTTGTTGGGAGACACGTTGTTGCGCGCTGAAACACTGCCAGTCCAAGCAAACAGTGCATCACTAACAGAGCCTACCCAGACCTCAAATCGACCACGCCTGATTGGACTTTTTTCGGTATTTATCGCGCTAGCCGTGGCGGTGTTGTTACTCAGTGACTGGCAAAATGATGCCCGTGATTTAATGGTCAGCGAACCGGCTGACTCCATTGGCAGGTTGCTGTGGGTTGACGATAATCCACAAAATAATGTGCGCGAAAAGGCATATTTAGAAGCGCAACACATTACCGTATATCAGGTGCAGTCTACGGAAGAAGCACTAACAAGCCTGGCCTTGTATCAATTTAATGTCGTCATTTCTGATATGGGTCGAGATGATGAGGTACTCGCTGGATTAAACCTTTTAAAAGCGATGCGCGAAGCAAAAAATTCAACACCTTTTTTTCTCTACACCATCGTTTTGACCGAAGATCAAAGTTCACTATTGCGCGACTATGATTGTCAAGGTATTTCAGTTGAACCAGAGCAGTTGTACCAGATGGTTCTGCCATATTACCTGCAAAAATAGGCATTCAACTTTATTAACTTATTGATTATAAAAGCATTCAAAAACTTTCAAAAACTTTCAAACCTGCGTTAGCACGGATGATTTATAACCTCATACCACGTTTTAAGATCGCTTGCTGGTTAGAGGGAATTTATGAAAGCCATTCAATGTATGCCTGTGTTACGTCTTTGCAGTTTACCAATACTCACACTTTTGCTGTTCGCCTGCGGAGGAGGTTCGAGTCCCTCAGTCAATAATCCCATTCCGCCACCTCCTGCTCCTGCTAATTCTCCCCCCACGGCAAATGCTGGCAGTGACCAAACTGTCGATGAACAAAGCGTGGTGACCTTGAGTGCAAATGCGAGCAGCGATGCAGATGGAACGATTACGGGCTACACGTGGACACAAATTGCTGGCAGTACCATTAGCCTCAATAATCCAACATCTTCAACTGTTACTTTCACGGCACCAACATTGACCACTGCTGAAATCATAACCGTGCAATTAACCGTCACAGATGACGATGGCGCGGTGAGTACAGATACGGTTAACGTTGAGGTCACCCCGGTAAATAGCTTGCCAGAAGCCAGTGCGGGTAATAATCAAACCGTTGATGAACTGACTGAAGTCAGTCTATCAGCCGCTGCAAGTTCCGATGCCGATGGGAATATTGTCAGTTACGCATGGACACAAACGATGGGCTTAACAGTGAACTTAAACGATAGTTCACTGATGACAGCCACGTTCACCGCCCCTGATATCGACAGTACACAAACCTTAGTTTTTTCCGTGCTTGTAACCGATAACGAAGGTGGCAGTGCCAGCGCTTCGGTTGAGGTCATTATTAATCCTGTCACTGCCAATAGCCCCGCTACCGCGTTACTTGAACCGAGCATGTTACTCAATCAACTATATTTTGAGTACGCAGACATCATCGGTGAAAAAATTTGGGTACTTGGTTATTTTGGCAATACTGATGTAAATGGCGACAACCTTGGCTTTTTGGTCGACAACATGTTGCGTCTGGAGGTGGATGAGCAATTTGCCCATCATAGTTTCGCCCGACTCAACGGCACCTTGCCTCCAGACAGTTGGCACGGCAATCAAATCCTCGTATATGGCGAAGTGCTAGATTATGCCGCAGCGACAGGTAAATTCAGCATGCAAACAACGCCCATGATCCGCGTAGAAAAATATGAACTGGCCAGTTTTTCCACCAATGAAAGGAGCTGGCAAGATAGCTTCATTACCCCAGATCTCCCCGCCATCACTATGGCAAAAACACCGTCAACTTTTGTGCTGGATGCGCTGCCACGTTTGGCTAAAACAACACAACGTGCGCTAGGTACCCAAGCCCAAGCTTGTGACCGCTCTATCCTCATCAGTGGCGGCGTTGATGACAGCAATAATCATCAACGCTACGTCGATAATGTTATCGCCAAATTCAATAAAATGAAGGCCTTGGGATTTAACGATGAGCAAATTGAAGTGTTTTACAACAATGGTGGGCCGATCACCGTTGAAGGTAGCAATATTGTTGACGCCAAAACCAGTCTGCAAACCATCAGTGAACACATCAATAAAATAAAAGATGACATGCCGGGTAGCTGTACCCTCACTATTTTTGTCACCGACCACGGCAGTGGTTTCAATCAGGAACAGGGCTATCACGGGGCACGACCTGCGCTCAGTGGGCCTGAGTCAACAAGCGGCAAACTCTATGATGAAAATAGTTTTGTATTTGACGCACGCAAGAAAACCTACCGAGTATCTGCCGCCTTTGTATACCGAGGTGCCGCATGGTTTGTGAGTAAGGAAGAGGATGGCAGCCTAAAAGTATATAAAAGAGTGGGTGAAACTTGGCAGTTTAGGGGCGCAAATAGCAACAACGATGACATTGTCAGTGAAACCGAACTAAACGGTGAAGACATCAATGGTGATGGCGACAGTAGCGATGCCGACTACGGTCTGTCTGTTGCTTGGTTGGAGGGACGTTTAAGCGAACGTAAGTATCGCAGCAATCAATGGGATTCCAATGGTGATGGCACAGTTGATGTCAGGTTGCGTTGGGACGGCACACGTTTTGTCGTGGAACGTCTTAATGATCAAGGTGAATGGCAAGAAATGGGGCGCGACACCAACGGTGATTATTACATCGATATTTTGGATGGTGGCGTTGATTGGAACCTCGACGGCGATAAAGCCGATAAAATTGGATTTCATGAAAGTATTAACTTGTGGGGTAACGAGCAACTATTTGATGATGCCTTCGCTGATTTACTGGCGCCACTTGCGGCCAAAGGCATACACATTATGATGGAGTTGGTCTCCTGTTTCAGTGGTGGCTTTATTGACAATTTACAGGACTATGTTGAGAACATTTACACCGGCGCAAGCGAAGATACTAAACACTACAATCGCTACAATGCAGAAGGAAAACTCTATGCTGCAGATGAAATTGCTTTTTTAGACAATCTAGTCGGCATAGATACTGACAGTTGGAATGCAGCGGCAGAGGCTGCGACAAGTATTGATGATGCCGTTGCTGAGGCGGCTAATCACACCCAAAATGTGCACCAACATTATGAAACCCCACGTTTTGTAACAGGTAGTTTGTTCCAACGCGAAAACGAAGCGGGCAAGTACACCATCAAACTCGACCTACCTGATGATCTTGTCGGCCAAATTTACGATTTTGAGTTTATTTTAGGTTTGCAAACCCCGCGCTGGACAGACCTAAGCTTCCCTGATGGCTTACCCAATGGTTGGCAAACCGAAGCAGCGCCAGGTGGTATTCGTGTTTTTAGTGACTCCCCCATTACTGATGAACAGATCCTGTCCATCTTGGTAAGTGGCCCCATGGTTGACGATCAAATTCGCATCGAATTTACCGATGTAGCCCACCAACGCTTAGGCTACACCATGGTAAGCGAAGGGGAAGTTGTGCAACCACCCCAGCCCCTTAGTTTCGTAGAAGATCCTAAAGTATGTGTCAACCATAGTGACCACGGACAGTCGTCACCAAGCATTCTGGAATGGTTAATTTTAGCCAATAGTTATGACACATCACCTTTTGTCGACATTGAAGTTACGCTCAAACTAACCACCCCAACCGGTGAAAGTGAACAAAAAGTTGTGTTGAATGAAGCGGGGCAAATGTACGTGCTACTGCAGATATTTACCTTTGGTGCTTATGAATTGGAAGTGACAAGTGCTCGGCTAATTGCGACAGACAAGGCTTTGGAGTTATTAGGCAATTTAATCTTTCCATTTACGGTGACTGGTGACGAAACCAATAAAGGGCAGTGTAATCCGAACTAAAGATGGGTGAACAGACAAGCATGACTGGCCAGCTATGCTTGTCTCCACCATCATTTGCTTGCTGAGCGTTGTTTACATTGTTAGATGAACAATAAGATCGCCAGACACAAAAAAAGGCCACCTAAGTGACCTTTCTTTATATCAATGACTTGAAGTATTAAGCGATGATTTTCGCTACAACACCGGCACGGGGTGCCCCGCACAGGGTGCCCTGTGAGGGCCACCCCGCACCAACAGTGCGGCCACGTGACTCTGGGCATCCTGCCCTGCGCCCTGCGGGCCGTGCTGCGCACGTTCAAAAGTGTTCCCGAAACTTTTGTCACGGGATCCGCTCAGCGTCGCACTATAGATGCGGGCATAAAAAAGGCCACCTAAGTGACCTTTCTTTACATCAATGACTTGAGGTATTAAGCGATGATTTTCGCTACTACGCCCGCACCTACAGTACGGCCACCTTCACGGATGGCGAAGCGTAAACCTTCGTCCATGGCGATTGGGTGAATCAATGTCACAACAAATTTCAAGTTGTCACCTGGCATGACCATTTCTACGCCTTCTGGTAACTCAACCGCACCCGTTACGTCTGTGGTACGGAAGTAGAACTGGGGACGGTAGCCTTTGAAGAATGGCGTATG
>JAACSL010000060.1 GCA_009993955.1 Paraglaciecola sp. | reverse complement strand
GTACAAACTAAAAGAATTTATACATGGCAAACCAAGATTTTCTCAATGAAATCAATAAGCGAAGGACCTTTGCTATCATCTCGCACCCAGATGCTGGTAAAACAACCATCACTGAAAAGGTTCTGCTATACGGCAACGCCCTGCAAAAAGCGGGTACAGTAAAAGGTAAAAAATCTGGCCAGCATGCCAAGTCAGACTGGATGGATATGGAAAAAGAACGGGGTATATCGATTACAACATCGGTGATGCAATTCCCTTATCGTCATAGTTTGGTTAATTTACTTGATACGCCAGGACACGAAGATTTCTCCGAAGATACCTATCGCACGCTGACAGCGGTGGATTCATGTTTAATGGTTATAGATGCGGCTAAGGGCGTAGAGGCTCGAACTATCAAATTGATGGAAGTGACCCGTTTACGAGACACGCCCATCATTACCTTCATGAATAAAATGGACCGCGATACGCGAGATGCCATCGACTTACTTGATGAAGTTGAAGACGTATTGAACATCAAATGTGCGCCCATTACTTGGCCAATCGGCATGGGCAAAGAGTTCAAAGGCGTTTATCACATTCTGCGGGATGAAACCTTTTTGTACAAAACCGGCTTTGGCCACACCATCCAAGAAGTTCGCTCTATTAAGGGCATTGATAATCCTGAGTTAGATCAAGCGATTGGTCTGTATGCGCAAGAGCTACGAGATACCCTTGAACTAGTGCGTGGCGCTTCGCATGAATTTGATCAACAGGCGTTTTTGGCGGGAGAATTAACCCCAGTATTTTTTGGTACTGCAATGGGTAACTTTGGTGTTGATCACATGTTAGATGGTCTTGTTGATTGGGCACCGGCACCACAGGGCCGCAGTACCAATGAACGTGAGGTGAGTGCCAGTGAAGAAAAGTTCTCCGGTTTTGTATTTAAAATTCAAGCCAACATGGATCCCAAACACCGAGATCGAATTGCATTTTGCCGCATTGTGTCGGGGAAATATGAAAAGGGCATGAAGATGTTCCAAAGCCGCATAGGTAAGGAAGTGAGAATTGCAGATGCACTGACCTTTTTAGCCGGTGATCGAGAACTCTTAGATGAAGCCTATGCAGGGGACATCATAGGTTTACACAATCACGGTTCAATTCAGATAGGTGATACCTTTACCGGTGGCGAGAATTTCCGTTTTGCGGGTATTCCTAACTTCGCTCCTGAACTCTTTAAGCGCATACGGTTGCGCGATCCTCTTAAAATGAAACAGTTACTCAAAGGCTTAATCCAATTATCGGAAGAAGGGGCGGTTCAAGTATTTCGCCCCCTTCAAAACAACGATTTAATTGTTGGCGCAGTTGGGGTGTTGCAGTTTGACGTGGTAGTAGCACGCCTGAAAGGTGAGTACAACGTTGATGCCATGTATGAACATGTAAACGTGGCCACCGCGCGCTGGGTCACTGCCACAGACGAGCGAAAACTAGAAGATTTTCGAAATAAAGCAGAATCGAACTTAGCCCTCGATGGAGGGGACAACTTAACGTATATAGCGCCCACCATGGTGAATCTCTCCTTGGCCAAAGAACGTTATCCCGCTATTGAATTCCACACGACACGTGAACACTAATGATTCACCGTGCACAGTTTAAAGTGAAACAATCATCATGAATTTACAGCAATATTTGCTCGACAAATTTAAACAAGCTGTGGCGGCCATTGGCGCGCCCGCAGACACACCTTTGCCCTTAAGTCGAAGTACACGTCCGGAGTTTGGCCACTATCAATTTAATGGTGCGATGGCCTTAGCCAAGGCGCTTAAGTTACCCCCAAGAGACGTTGCGCAGCGCATCATTGACCATTTGTCTTTGAGCCATGAAGTAGACAAACTTGAGATTGCCGGGCCTGGTTTCATCAATATACATCTTTGCGCGAGTTGGTTGGCGCAATTGCTTGGCGATGCGGCAGCCGATGCGCGTTTAGGTATCGAACAGGATGCCACTAAAACAGTAGTGGTAGATTACTCTTCCCCCAATCTTGCCAAAGAAATGCATGTGGGACATTTACGTAGCACGATCATTGGTGATGCCGTAGCAAAAACCTTGGAATTCAAAGGGCATAAGGTAATCCGCCAGAATCATATGGGGGACTGGGGCACACAGTTTGGTATGTTATTGGCTCATCTCAATGACAAGCTTGCCGCCCAGCAAGTGGCTGAAACCGCTTTGTCAGATTTAGAGGACTTTTACCGTGAGGCAAAAGTTCGCTTCGATAATGAAGAAGGCTTTGCCGACCGCGCGCGAGATTATGTAGTGAAATTGCAAAGTGGTGATCCTCAGTGTTTGCAACTTTGGCAAAATTTCATTTCAGTGTCTGTGACACACAGCGAGGAAGTTTATCAAAAACTCAATGTTAGCTTAGGTCGTCAGGACATCATGGGGGAGAGTGCCTACAATCCTGATTTAGCCACAGTTGTTGAACAATTAAAGGCCACAGGTATTGCCCAAGAAGACCAAGGCGCACAAGTGGTCTTTTTACCTGAATTGGCAGACAAAGACGGTAACCCTGCGGTCTACATTATTCAAAAATCGGGTGGTGGTTATTTGTATGCCACCACCGATCTGGCAGCTATTCGCTATCGCAATCATGTGTTGGGTGCCGATCGAACCCTGATTTTTACGGATGCTCGCCAAGCTTTGCACTTTAAACAAACTGAATTAGTGGCGCGCAAAGCAGGATTTTTAAAACCAGAGCAAAGCTACGAACACTGTCCGTTTGGCATGATGTTGGGCAAAGACGGTCGCCCGTTTAAAACACGTTCAGGCACCACCGTTAAACTAGCGGATTTATTGGATGAGGCGATTGAACGAGCGACACAACTGATTAATCAGCGTGATTCAGAGCTCAGCCAAGATGAGCGGTTGAGTATTGCCGCAAAAGTCGGCATTGGTGCGGTTAAGTATGCAGATCTCAGTAAAAATCGCACCACCGACTATGTATTTAACTGGGACTCGATGCTCAGTTTTGAAGGCAATACTGCGCCATATTTGCAATATGCCTATACCCGTATTCAAAGTATTTTTAGGAAAACTGCTGCGCTAGATAACACAGCAGGCTTGTTACTGAATGAGCCACAAGAACAGTTGTTAGCCTTAAAGATATTGCAATGTGACGAGGCGCTGCAATTGGTGGTTCAAGAAGCAACACCTCATGTGCTGTGTGCCTATCTCTATGACCTAGCCAGTTTGTTTATGAGTTTTTATGAAGCCTGTCCTATATTGAAAGAAGGTATTGCAACCGATATCAAAAATAGCCGTTTGCAATTGGCTAACATGACAGCTAAAACCCTAAGTTTGGGCTTGGAACTCTTAGGTATCGCTACTTTGGAAAAAATGTAAAGCTGCATTAACGTAGGGTATACGTTGGATCTTAGTAGAGATTTACCTAAAAACAGATAATTCGGAGAAGGATGATGATTAGAATTTTAGCGTTTGCCGGCAGTGCACGTAAGGCCTCGTTCAACAAAAAAATTCTGAAAATAGCCGCCCAAGGGGCGACTGATGCAGGGGCAAAAGTGACCATCGTTGATTTGGCCGATTTTGCCTTGCCGATTTTTAATGAAGATTTAGAGGCGAGTGCTGGGATCCCTGAATTAGCTCAACAATTTAAACAGATGTTGATGGATCATGACGGCTTTCTGATAGCGTCTCCCGAATACAACAGCGCCTACAGTGCTTTGTTAAAAAACACCATTGATTGGGCATCACGCCGTGCCGAAGGAGAAAAACCGCTGCAAGCCTTCAGTGGCAAAGTGGCCGGTATTATGGCAGCCAGCCCCGGTGCGCTTGGTGGATTGAGAGGCTTGGTGCCACTGCGCATGTTATTAGAAAATATTGGGGTGATGGTTATCCCTAATCAAAAAGCCATCGCCAAGGTGTCTGCACTTGTTAATGAACAAGGCGACATTGATGATGAACAAACGGTTGCCGGTTTGCAAAGGATTGGCCGGGATTTAGCAGAAACGTTAGCCAAGCTAACGCGGTGATAACAGCGATATTATTCCATGCTAACGGGCAGAATGACTGAGGGGCGTAGGCATTGAGGTATCGGTGTAGATGGCAAACTGTGCCGAAGGTAACAAGTCGGCCTAACTATGCTGCTGGTGTTTGCCGCTGTGTGCTTTTAGCCTGTGTTGCCTATTTGGGTATCAACCATAGGGTTTTCGCCACGGACGTGATTTATCCCGGCCAAGGTGGTAATTCCTACACCAGTGAATTGCTAAAGCATGCACTCAGTTATTCCCCTGAAAAACAGTATCAAACTAAACCCTTTGGTGCTGATATTCCCAAAGGGCGAAACTTTGACCTCATGGCGACGCACCAAGGGATTGACGTTGTGGAAGGGGGTTCAACCCTCGATCGTGAAAACAGCTATCTGGCTATTCATTTTCCGTTATTAAAAGGTTTGCATGGCTGGCGGGTTACCTTGGTCAGAGAGTCTGACAAGGCTATGTTCAGCAACATCACCAATCTTGAGCAACTAAAACAACTGCGTCCTGGGCAATTTCATACCTGGAGCGATACACAAGTATTGCTGGCAAATGACATCAACGTGGTGGCCGGTTCCGATTTTGAAGGCTTGTTTGGTATGTTGGCGCGCGGTCGCTTCGATTATTTTCCGCGCTCTGTACTTGAAGTGTATTACGAATTAGAGGCCCATCAACATTTAGGTTTAATCATTGAGCCTGAGGTCTTTATCCATTATCCCACGGCTTTTTACTACTATGTCAGTAAAGACAACGTGGTCTTGGCTGCAGATATCAAAAAAGGTCTAGAAGCTGCGCTGCTTGATGGGAGTTTTCCGCGTTTATTCAACACACATTTTGGTGATATTGTGGCTAACATGAAGCGCAGTAAACGTCGCGTTATCCACATCCCCAATCCTATCCTCACCGCGGTGACACCTCTGCATCGCAAAGAATTGTGGCTGGATCTCTCAGAATCAGAGTAAGTGCTCAAATTTGCATAAGTTCAGCGATTTTGGCATGGCTTTATTTGTTTAGGCTCTGTCAAAAAGCCCGCCAATCCGATACTATTCGCGCCCTAAAATTGTAATTAATGTAGCCGAGTTGTAAGTACTTTATGTTTGAAATCAATCCTATACAAAATCTATTAGCGGATGTGCGTAAGCGCACGGCATCCCTTCGGGGGTACCTTTGACTACGATCTCAAGAAAGAACGCTTAGAAGAAGTCAATCGGGAACTTGAAAGTCCTGATGTATGGAACGATCCAGAGCGTGCACAAGGTTTAGGTAAAGAAAAAGTTGCCTTGGAACAAGTGGTTAAGACAATTGATGTACTAACCCAGGGTAGTGATGATGTTGAAGGCTTGCTGGAACTTGCTGTAGAAGCTGCTGATCAAGAAACCTTTGCTGAAGCTGAAGTAGAATTAGACAACTTAGTTGAACAATTAGAGGGCCTAGAATTTCGTCGTATGTTTTCTGGCCCAAATGATATCAACGATGCCTATCTTGATATTCAATCTGGATCGGGTGGCACTGAAGCGCAAGATTGGGCCAATATGATCCTGCGCATGTATCTGCGTTGGGGTGATGCTCATGGTTTTAAGCCAGAATTAATCGAGGTGTCGGACGGTGATGTTGCAGGGATTAAAGGGGCAACCATCAAGTTCACGGGTGAATACGCATTTGGCTGGTTGCGCACTGAAACGGGAGTGCATCGCTTGGTGCGCAAATCACCTTTTGATTCAGGCAATCGCAGGCATACATCGTTTGCGTCGGTGTTTGTTTATCCTGAAATCGATGATGACATTGAAATTGAAATCAATCCTGCCGATTTACGTATCGATACCTACCGTGCGTCTGGTGCCGGTGGTCAGCACGTAAACCGGACTGACTCAGCGGTGCGCATTACCCACTTACCCACCAATATTGTGGTGCAATGTCAAAATGACCGCTCGCAACACAAAAATAAAGATCAAGCCTTTAAGCAATTAAAAGCCAAGTTGTATGAACATGAAATGCAGAAGCAAAATCAAGAGAAGCAGGCCTTAGAAGACAGCAAGTCTGATATTGGTTGGGGCAGCCAAATTCGCTCTTATGTGTTAGATGATGCCCGTATTAAAGATTTGCGAACTGGGGTAGAAACCCGCAATACACAAGCTGTATTGGATGGCGACCTAGACAAATTTATTCAAGCCAGCTTAAAGTCTGGTTTATAACCTTTAACCGTGAAAAACGTGTAGGAAAGTCCATGACTGAACACCAACAAGAAGAAAATAAATTGATTGCTGAGCGTCGCGCAAAATTAGCGCAGATCCGCGAAAAATGCCCAGCCAACGGTTTCCCCAATGATTTCAGACGTGAATTTTACAGTGCTGATTTACTAAAGGCATTTGGTGAACACGACAAAGAACAACTTGAACAGTTGGGTAAAGTGGTGAGTATTGCAGGGCGCATCTTGGCTAAACGTGGTCCTTTCCTTTTACTGCAGGACATGTTCGGTCGTATTCAAGCCTATGCGTCAAAAGAAACGCAACAGGACATCAAAACCCGTTATGGCAGTTTAGACATTGGTGACATCATTGGCGTAAAAGGTGAGTTGCATAAATCGGGCAAAGGCGACCTGTATGTCAACATGCAGACTTTTCAGTTGCTCACTAAATCTTTGCGTCCCTTGCCAGAGAAATTCCACGGATTAGCGGATCAAGAAACCAAGTATCGTCAACGTTATGTGGATTTGATCACCAATCAACACACCCGTGATACCTTCTTAATCCGCAGCAAGATTGTCAGTGGTATTCGTAAATTCTTAACTGAACGACAGTTTATGGAAGTGGAAACCCCAATGTTACAGGTCATTCCGGGGGGAGCCACAGCTAAGCCATTCAAAACTCATCATAATGCCTTAGATATTGATATGTATCTGCGTATTGCCCCTGAACTCTATCTCAAACGTTTGGTGGTGGGCGGCTTTGAGCGAGTGTTCGAAATAAATCGAAATTTCCGTAATGAAGGTTTATCGACTCGACATAACCCAGAATTCACCATGCTTGAGTTTTATCAGTCTTATGCCGATTATCGTGATTTGATGGATCTAACCGAAGAAATGCTGCGCACCTTAGCCTTGGATGTGTTGGGCAGTGCCATCGTAAAAAACACGGTTAAAGATAAGGAAGGCAATGTTGTCGCTGAAAAACACTATGATTTTGCTCAGCCATTTACCCGTTTGACCATGAGTGAGGCCATTATTAAATATTGGCCCGACGCAGATGTTCAAGCCATTAACGATCCCGAACATCACTTAGCTGAGCTTAAAGCCATGGCTAAACGCCTGCATATCAAAGAGCCTGCGGTGGATGGAATTTGGGGAGCGGGTAAATATTTGTGTGAAATCTTTGAAGCCACCGCTGAAGCTAAGTTAGATCAACCTACCTTTATTACTGCCTACCCGTGGGAAGTATCTCCTCTGGCTCGTCGCAATGATAAAAACAGTTTCATTACTGATCGGTTCGAGTTTTTTGTGGGTGGTCGTGAACTTGCCAATGGCTTCTCTGAGTTAAATGACGCGCAAGACCAAGCGGAACGTTTCTTGAAACAAGTCGCTGAAAAAGATGCCGGTGACGATGAAGCCATGCACTACGATGACGACTATATTCGTGCATTGGAATATGGTTTACCCCCTACTGCAGGGGAAGGAATTGGCATTGATCGATTGGTGATGTTATTTACTGATAGCCCAACAATTAAAGATGTCATTCTGTTTCCACACATGAAACCAGAAGCCCACCACGAGTAAACAGGTATTTCAATAAGCCTGCTTTTTTGCAAAGAAGCAGGTTTATTTTACTAAAGAGCCAAGTCATTCTGGCGGATTCGACGCCAGTTCCAAAAACCGTATATCGCCAATATGCTACTGCTGATAAAAAACCAGTTAATGATACTTTCTTGGTCACGCCAAAAAATCAGTAACGATAAAAAATCGATAACAATCCAATATAGCCAACCCTCTATTACTCGGTAAACCGTCATAATCGACGCTTGAATGCTGACAAACGCTAAGATTGATTCCACCAGTTGGTAATCCGTTGTAAACCATAATGGGAAGGAAAATCGGGCAATCACCGCAAGTAAAACAAAACCCAGAGTTAATTTTAAATGTGATAGAAATGGCCAGTAAACATACAGACTACGCTGATGTTTACGCTGGGGAGACTGCCACATCATCCACCCAAAAACAGCAAGGAACATGTAAAGGGTGTTGAGCAAAACTTGACTGTCTATGTCTAAATAAATAAACACAAAGGTATACAAAAACGCAGAAATAAAACCGAACAACCAACACCAAATGTTGCCTCTTGCCGCAAAAAATACATATACAATTAAACACAGCAATGCAGCTTTTTCAGTGAAAGGATGTGAGGCTAAGCTGAGCAATATCGATTCTGGCAAGGCTCTCTCCATTAATAAAACACAGGGTTGTTCAACAAAATCCATCTGGCTAAAATGTATGGCCGATTAATCCATAGCATGCCAGTTACCTGAGAAACTTAAAGGCTCAGGTAAGCCTTTTCGATGTCACAAATGCTGTTGAACAGACGCAAATTTGTAGGGCATGGTATGCCATACTGCTGTGCTTGGCTAACGATATAGCCATTGATAAAGTGAATTTCACTTGGACGTTTTGCCGCGACGTCTCTATTCATCGAAGAATAATTATCTGCGGTTTTATCAATTACTGTGTTTATCTCGGCTAACAAGTCTTGTGTGTTACTAGGCAAGCCTAGAGCTTGCATTAATCGCATAATTTCATCACATACTTGTTCAATAATGATGTGATATTCAGGCCTTTTGAGTGCGCCATTTTGTACTTGATGAATAGCGCTTAAGGGATTAATCGACGCATTCACTGCCAATTTGCGCCACAGTGCAAGCTGAATATTCGAATGAAAGGTGACAGGTGGCAATAAACAAGAGATAGCATTTTCAATTGCCTTGTTATTACAGGACGGTTGTTGATAAATCCAACCACATTGCGTTGCACCTAACCCTTTGATCTGCAGCGCATTATCACTTGATTTATAAGCCCCATAGGTGGTGGTGGCCGCTAATAAATTGTTATCTGGTAAGGCATGGCGAACAAGATCAATGGTGCCCATGCCATTGTGCAATAACATAATTGTTTGTGCTGGCTGCACCCAAGGCTTAATAGTGTGGATAACACTCGCTACTTGATAGGCCTTAACTGGCACGACAATAAGATCGGCCTCAGAACCTTGCGCCAACGCTTTACTAGATAGCGTGAAACGACTCAGGCCTTTGTCTGGATCGCTGACGATTAAGACCGACCTTGAGGTCTGTCTGCTTAAAACCTCAAATTCTATTTTGTGCAGTTGACAGCGATAGGCTAACAAATTGCCAATGGCGCCATGTCCAACAATGGCAAGTTTCATAATTGATGTTCCATCGCTGAAAACCTAAACAAGTTCATGACTTTACCTTGGGCCATTGAAGTAGCCACGGTGCACCCAGGTCACGCAATTGTTGTTGGCAATCATTATCGATGAAGTTTTCACCAACACTGGGCGGTAAAGTGAGAGTTATGGCTTGGTCTTGATATTGAAAACGTAATGCATACGCATGCAGGTAGGCGCGATCGGCATCTTCACCTTTGTATAATTTATCCCCAAGAATTGGACTGCCCAAACTTTTCATCATGACTCGGATTTGATGGGTTTTGCCGGTCAAGGGTTTTAATAAAAACAATCGACGATGTGAGGCTAAACTAAAACTATAAAACTGAGTAGTGGCCAGGTTAGCCGTAGAGTGATCTAACATCCATTGTCCATCGCGGGCTTTCTTCATGCCCCCACTCACTGTCCCTTGCTTTTTTTTGGGCTTTTTTGCCGCTATGGCCACATAAAACTTTTCCATCAATCTATTTTCAAACAATTTGCCAAATGTGCCTGCTGCTGCCTCGTTTTTTGCCAAAATCCATAATCCAGAGGTGATTTTGTCGAGACGATGGACTAACCACAGCTTGTCAATATTGAGTTTTTGGCAAACCAAAGGTAATAAACCTGGGTGTTCTACCTCGTTTTGCACCGAAAAATTGCAAGGTTTGTTGATCACCACAAAATCCTCGTGATCAAAGACGACATCTAGAGGTGGTGGCATGTTATTTCAAATATCGAATGGCAGTGGCGTAATCTAATTCATTGATTGCTTTTTGCACGGCTTCGCTGTCACTCGGACTCAAATTAATCCGTTGTAGAAAATCAAGTAACTTACTGCTTGAGATAAATTGCTGCTGTGATAATGCGCTAGTGAGTTGCTGTTTAGCTAACATAATGCCTTCGTTGTTAGATGAAGGCACTGATTCACTGTTCGACACTGCAGGAGCGGATGTTGGAGGGGAATCTAATGCAGCAGCATCGACAAACGCTTGAATATGCTGCAGGGTCACGGCTAGGGACGAAGTGAAAATATGTTTCTCTGAGGCGACCTGTTCTTGACTGAGTGCCGTTTCAAAAGAACGACTGGCTTGGTAGAGGGATTCTAGGCCCAGGTTGCCACTGATGCCTTTGATCGTATGCACATAACGCACTAAGTCGTCTTGAGCTTGCTGCGCCATTAACTCATCAAGTTTTTCTTGGTAATTTGCATATTGTGCAATGAATTTGTTTAACATACTAACCAGTAACGTGCGATTACCGCTGAATTGTCTTAGGGCAAAATCTTGGTTGAAAAGTTCAGCTGTTGTATTCGACAAAGTAGGCACTCCTGCTGTTATGGTCAGAGACTATGCATAATGAAGGATTAAGTCGGGAAATAAAAGTACCATTCCCGCGTTCCGGGTATTTTTTGCACGTCTACTGCACATTAAATTGGCTTCTATCGCTCACAAGACGCTTTATTACGATGAAAATACTTGATATTCAAGTAATGAACATCATAGTAGAGGGGCGATAATACGGTTAACTCATTTATCAACTTTTGCCTTTGGATTAAGTGATTTTTCGTAAAGCGTTCGGGCGCCAGTGGCATGATTGCCGGTTTATTATGGGCGTAATTGTAATTGATTTGGCTCTGGCAATGTCTATTGCTGCAAGACCTTTAAATTTTGGACATGACTTTGCAAGTAAATAATTTAACCTTTGGTGAACGCCTAAAACGGCTAGAAAAAGCGCCGCTGATGCAAGCGTTGACAGGTATTAGACATGGTGTAGAGCGCGAAACATTGCGGGTAAATGCGGACGGTGTGCTGGCGCAAACACCACATAATAAGCACTTTGGCTCAGCCTTAACGCATGAACTCATCACCACTGATTTCTCAGAGTCACTATTAGAATTCATTACGCCCCCTGAAACCTCAGCGGATGTGACCATTGGTCAACTTCGCGATGTGCATAAATATGTAATGAGCAAAATGGACGATGAACGGCTATGGCCCATGAGTATGCCATGTTTTGTTAAAAATGATGACGACATCCCATTAGCCCAATATGGTTCGTCCAACATCGGTAAGATGAAAACCTTATATCGCACCGGCTTGAAAAATCGTTACGGTAGTATGATGCAGGCTATTTCTGGTGTGCACTTTAATTTTTCATTGCCGCAAGATTTTTGGCAATTATGGTTGCAAGAAACGGCCGGTAAAGACGCGGACAAGCAAACTGTTTCAGCAAGTTATTTCGGATTAATTCGTAATTATCGTCGTTTTTGTTGGCTCATTCCCTATCTTTATGGCGCTTCACCAGCACTTTGCGGCTCCTTTTTGAAAAACAAAAATAGTAAACTTAGTTTTCAAAAGTTAGGCCAAGGCACCTATTACTTGCCCTATGCCACGTCATTGCGAATGAGTGATTTGGGTTACACAAACAGTGCTCAGTCTGGATTGGCCATTTGTTACAATGACATCGATAGTTACATAGACTCATTGCGTCAAGCCATTAATAAACCGTCACAAAATTATCAAAAATTTGTCGGTAAGGTGAATGGCGAACATCAGCAGTTAAACGCAAATGTGTTACAGATTGAAAACGAATTATATTCGCCTATTCGACCCAAACAACCTACTCAACGTTTAGAAAAACCCACTGATGCCTTGGATGCCAGAGGGGTGAATTACGTCGAAGTGCGAGTCCTCGATGTCAATCCATTCAGCTCAGTTGGTATCGAACGCCGTCAGTTCTTTTTTCTTGACGTGTTTTTGGTTTACTGTGCTATCAGCGACAGTGCGTTTATGAGTGCAGAAGATTACGCAGAAACTGAAAGAAATCTGAAAGCCGTGGTTAGCCAAGGTCGTGATCCTGCCTTTTTACTCCACAAGCAAGGGCGTAGTATTAGTTTACCTGACTGGGCAGATAGTTTGTTTACTGATATGCAAGCTATCGCTGCGATACTAGATAAAGCGAATAATTGCCAAGATTACACTGAGGCACTTGCTTTCGAATGGCGCAAAATCCGCGATCCTGAGCTGACGCCGTCGGCCAAAATGTTAGCACTGATGTTAGATCAAAATATTGATAATGGCGTGTTGGGATTGCAACTGGCAGAGCAATACAAACAAGAATTTATGGCGGCAGATTACCTCATATTTTCTGAGCAAGAATTAATGCAACAAGCTGAGATTTCATTGCAAAAACAGGCTGAAATAGAAGCGCAAGATGTGCTGTCATTTGACGATTTTCTAGTAGATTACTTTAGCCAAAAACAGCCCATGTCCGAGGCCAGCTAACAGACAAAAAAAAGCCTGATTTGCATCAGGCTTCAAAGCTACTACCAGGGAAAACACACAATAACTAGAACACGTTATATATGAGTGGCCGATGTTCGATAAGTTCACAAAAAAAAATAAAAATATTAAAATAATGTTAACGAGCAGTCTCTTGAGCTTATTTTTAGCGGCTTGTAGTGTGACGCCACCGAAAAACACCAGCAATATTTGTGAGATTTTCTTCGAAAAACGTGATTGGTATGATGCTGCTGCCGCGATGCGTAAAAAGTGGGGCGTGCCAATCCATGTTCCCATGTCCATGATGTATCAAGAAAGTTCATTTAAAGCCGATGCACGTCCTCCCAAGGATTATATCTTGTTTGGTCTCATCCCATGGGGACATGTCAGTACTGCTTATGGGTATTCTCAAGCCAAGACGCCAACCTGGGATGATTATGTGCGTGAGACGGGCAACAGTTGGGCAGATCGCAGTGATTTTGATGACGCCATTGATTTTATGGGGTGGTTTATCACTAAAACCCACAAAATTAATGGCATTTCAAAATGGGATGCGGAGAAACAATATTTGAATTACCACGAAGGGTGGGGTGGCTTTAAACGAGGCAGTTATCGCCAAAAAGCTTGGTTAGAGAAAGTCGCAAAAACCGTGCAACGACGAGGCTTAGACTACGCGGCTCAGCTGAAACAATGCGAGGAAGAACTCAGTGAAGGGTGGTTTTGGCGGCTGTTTACCTGACACTTATTAAATTAACGTTGTTGACATGCACTGTTGCATTGCTTCGATAACGCATCAATAGCCGTACACATTCGGATTAAATGTCACTACATACATAAACAGCTTACTCAAACGCATTCTTCTGGTGACTATCCGGTACATCGAGCAACACCAATAAAGAAGATTTTCCGCCCCATTCAACCGGAGCTTGGTGAAAACCCAATACATCGGGATGTTGAATGAGCCAATTGGGAACGCTGCGTTTTAAAATGAATTTACCTATGCCGTGCATGATGCAGACACAGGCGATGTGTTGTTTTTTTGCCGCCATTAACAGGGCTGCAATTTCTTGTTTGGCTTCCTCACGTTTTAAGCCATGTAGATCAAGTAATAAATCGGGAGGCCAATCGCCCCGGATTAAACGCTTTAATCTTGCACTGTCGCTAGCATGGCGCAGATACTTTACCTTGTCATTTTCAGCAAAATGCCCTTCAAATCCATCCGAGAAAACAAAGCTCGCTGAGCGTTGTTTGGACTCTTTACTGGCCGCTAACTTTTTTTGCTTAGTTGCCCAATTATGCTTGCTGGAAAAGCGCTGAGGCGGTATTTTGTCCTGCTTTAAAGGCACGACACCCGATACAGTCTGTTCAAACAACTCTCGGTCATCGGGCGTCAACGTGGCAAGGTGTTTTGGGGTTTTGGCTTTCATCAATTTTTAGGGACACAGCAATTCTTGGTGTAGCATAACAAAAATCACACCAGACACCACATTCAAACGGCAGCAATGCCTCAGCTAATAAAGTTGAAAAATAATACAATGAATCAACACCTTAATTTAGAATCTAGCGCTCAAAGTTTGCATACTATGCTCGACTATGTGCGTTGGTCTGTGAGTCGTTTTAATCAAGCTGGCCTGTATTTTGGTCACGGCACAGACAATCCTTGGGACGAAGCGGTGAGTCTTGTTCTGCAGGTCTTACATCTGCCGCAAAATCTGCCTCTGCAAACCGGCGATCAATTATTTCACAGCCGCTTAACCTTGTTAGAAAAACAGGAGCTGTTCCACTTGATTCAACGCAGGGTTGAGGAGCGGATCCCGGTAGCCTATCTAACCAATCAAGCATGGTTTTGTGAACTACCATTTTTTGTCGACGAGCGTGTTTTGATCCCGCGTTCTCCCATCGGCGAATTAATTCAAAATCGCTTTGATGCATGGCTAAGCTTTGAGCCGATGAGTATTCTCGACTTGTGCACAGGGGGTGGATGCATTGCTGTTGCTCTGGCTTATGCCTTTGAAAATGCTCAAATCGATGCGGTTGATATCAGCAGTGAAGCACTGGATGTAGCGGAAATAAATATCAATGAACACGGTTTAGCAGAGCGTGTTTTTCCCATCCAATCTGACTTGATGACCGCGCTAGTTGGTCAACAATATGATCTTATCGTATGTAATCCTCCTTATGTGGATGCCGAAGACATGGGTGATTTACCGGCTGAATTCCACCATGAACCTGAGCTTGCCCTAGCTGCGGGTTTAGATGGGTTAGATTTGGTGGACGACATTTTGCGCCAAGCGCCAGAGCACCTTACAGAAGGCGGCTGGTTGTTTGTTGAAGTGGGCAATAGCGAAGTACACATGCCGATTAAGTATCCCGATTTGCCCATCACCTGGGTTGAATTTGAACGGGGTGGAAGCGGCGTTTTTGCCATCAGTAAACACGATTTAGTTGAGTACTGGCGAGCAGTCCAACTTTAATTCGAGAATAGCTGCACATGACCATGTGGCATTTCATTTAGACAGAATACACAGGATTTAAGACTATGGCGGGTAACACCTTTGGTAAGCTTTTTACAGTGACCACATTTGGAGAGAGTCACGGCATTGCTATTGGCGGCATCATCGACGGTTGTCCACCAGGACTGGCGCTGTGCGAAGCGGATTTGCAAGGGGATTTGGATCGACGTAAGCCAGGTACATCGCGCTACACTACAGCACGTCGCGAAGAAGACGAGGTGCAGATCCTCTCGGGTGTATTTGAAGGGCTCACGACTGGTACCAGTATCGGTTTATTGATTAAAAATACCGACCAGCGCAGCAATGATTATTCAACGATTAAAAACACCTTTCGACCCGGGCATGCGGATTACACCTATCAGCAAAAATACGGTTTGCGTGACTACCGTGGCGGCGGGCGCTCATCTGCGCGCGAAACCGCGATACGTGTCGCGGCGGGGGGCGTAGCGAAAAAGTATCTTAAACAACAACATGGCATCGAAATCCACGGCTATTTATCACAACTTGGCCCCATTAAAATTGAACAAGTTGACCACAGCGTTACCAATACTAATGCCTTCTTTTGTCCTGATCCCAGTAAGTTAGATGCACTTGATGCCTACATGCGTGACTTAAAAAAGCAAGGTGATTCGATTGGTGCCAAAGTGTCTGTGGTGGCAACCAATATGCCAGTTGGATTAGGTGAGCCAATTTTTGATCGTCTCGATGCCGATCTAGCTCATGCAATGATGGGAATCAATGCTGTCAAGGGTGTCGAAGTGGGTGATGGCTTTGCTGTAGTCGAACAAAAGGGCAGTGAACACCGTGATTTGATGACACCCGCCGGCTTTAAGTCAAATCGCTCAGGTGGCGTGCTTGGAGGAATTTCCAGCGGCCAAGATTTGGTTGTACATATGGCGCTTAAACCTACGTCAAGCATCAGTGTGCCGGGAGAAACCATTGACGTTGCAGGCCAAAGTGCTGAAGTGATCACTAAAGGGCGTCATGATCCTTGCGTAGGTATTCGTGCCGTACCCATTGCAGAAGCGATGATGGCCTTAGTGATCATGGACCATCTGTTGCGACATCGTGGACAAAATGCAGATGTGATTAGTCCAACCCCTATTATTCCATCTCAGGCTAAGTAGGGTGAGTTGGCTGATTAAATATGGCTGAGGGCGCTTATTCGCGAAGCAACATCGTATTACTGGCGCTGACTTACTTTTTTTACTTTGGACAACTCGGTGTATTGGTACCCTATATTGGGGTCTTCCTAGATGGCCGTGGATTTTCGTCAACTGACATTGGCGAATTAATGGCGTTAATCACACTGGCTAGAATTATTGGTCCAAACTTATGGGCTGCGCTAGCTGATAAGTCAGGCAAAGGCTTGCGTGTTTTGCAGTTAGGCACGCTATTAACCTTTATGACCTTCTGTCTGGTATTTCTCGACCAAGGCTTTTGGGGGCTCACCATCAGTCTTGCCTTGATGATGATGTTCTGGACCGCCGTTTTACCCCAAATCGAAGTATTAACCCTTGCCTGTGTGCAAGGTCGCAACCTCAGTTACGGCTCAGTGCGATTGTGGGGCAGTATTGGTTACATTGTGCTGACTATTTTTACGGGGGCGATGATTGACGTGTTTGCGTCGGAGTCACCTATTTTTGTCAGTGCCGCGGTTTTGTTCAGTTTGTTTGCGGTTTCAATGTTGCTTCGCGAACCAGCGGTTAACACAGATTCAGACAGTTCCTATGGCTCTATATGGGCTTTGTTGCGCAAACCGGTATTCTTAGCGTTTATATTTTCTGCCTTACTCCTGCAATTTAGTTTTGGACCCTACTATGGTTTTTTTGCCCTCTATGCACGAGATTTGGGATATAGCGGTCAGGCAACAGGCTGGTTGATTGCCATCGGTGTCATGGTGGAAGTGCTCATTTTTATCTACGCAGGGGCTTTACTCCAGCGCTTTAGTACCAAGTGGTTATTGATTAATAGTTTATTTTTAACTGCAGTTCGTTGGCTCTTATTAGCGACCGTCGCAGATAATGGTTTTTGTTTGATTGTTAGCCAAGCCTTGCATGCCTTTAGCTTTGGTTTAAGTCATGCGGCCTCAATCCAGTTCATTCATTTTTATTTTGGTAAAAAATATCAGAGCCAAGGTCAGGCTATTTACATCAGTCTGGCTTTTGGCATTGGTGGCGCATTGGGCAATATTTTTGCAGGTCATTATTGGTTGCAAGGGCAGGGCGCAAGTTATGTCTTTTATATCGCTACACTTGGCGCATTTTGTGCTGCTTTATGTTTAGTGCCGATTGCCAGCAAACGCATGCAGACAGTGCGCCCCAGTTAATTTGCATCCTGCAAATTGCATGGCAAAGCAAGCAGCATTTCATCGTGTTTAACACCGGGGCACCACTCGGCTTGAACGGTAGTATAAATTACCTGTTTATTGGGCCGTCAATATTTTCTGAGGGCTAAGAAAGACTATCTATTTAGACTAAGCTATTGAAACGATTAGCCTTGTTAGACCAGTTCTAACAATAATAGTTGTTGACCTGTTCTAACTTAGGGATATACTAAGCGGGCTTGAAAGTAAGTTTGATATTTATGCACATTGTTTCGATGTTCCATAGCAGTACCTCGTCTTGTAGATCATAAGTAATTGCAACACGCTTCAGCACAAAACCGCCTCAATTGGGGCAAAATTACTCTTGAAATTTATAGGAAAAAATATGTCTACTACTACTGGTACAGTTAAATGGTTCAACGAATCTAAAGGTTTCGGCTTCATTCAACAAGAGAATGGCCCAGACGTTTTCGCTCACTTCCGTGCTATCACTGGAACTGGCTTCAAAACTTTGACTGAAGGTCAAAAAGTTGAGTTCACTGTAACTCAAGGCCAAAAAGGTCCTCAAGCTGAGAACATCGTAGTTCTTTAATTCTTAGGAATGTAAGAAATACCAAAAAAAGCAAACTTCGGTTTGCTTTTTTTATGTCTGCTTATTCGCTAAGCTCGCCACATAAATTCTGAGCTAACAAATCTTTTATTTGAGCGATGGGCAGGTTTTTGCTTAACAAGTAATGCAGTTTAGCCAATGCAGCCTCTGGCGTCATATCGCCACCTGACACGACCCCCACTTCATGTAATACATGACCATTGGCATACCCAGCCATATTCACCTTGCCGCGTAAACATTGAGTACAGTTCAAAACGATGATGTCTTGTTCGTTAGCCAAAGCCAATTGCTTGAGTAGCTGCGGATTTTGTGGTGCATTACCTATACCAAAACTCAGTAAAATCAACGCTTTAACTGGTTGTTGTAAGGTGTTTTTAATGACTTCTGCACTAATCCCTGGGTACAGAGTCACAACACCAATTGGTTGAGCAAGCATCGGACTAACCTTTAACTGTCGGTGTGGGGCGATACCAATCAACTCAGATTTGACTTCAATTTTGATACCGGCACGTAATAACGGATTTAGGTTGGGTGAATCAAAGGCATTAAAACCATTAGCATCAACCTTGCGGCTTCGATTGCCCCGGAATAATTGGTTATTGAAAAATAATGTGACTTCCGCAATGGGATAGTTGGCTGCAATGTATAAAGCGTTCAGCAGATTAACTTGGCCATCTGAGCGCAGTTCTGCCAAAGGAATTTGTGATCCTGTGATGATCACGGGTTTACCTAAGTCCTCCAACATAAACGAAAGAGCCGATGCCGTATAAGCCATGGTATCTGTGCCATGTAGAATAATAAAACCATCGTATTTAGCGTAATTGGCGACGATATCGTCGGCGATTTGCTGCCAATCATTGGGACTCATGTCTGACGAATCAATTAAACTGTCGTATTCATGGATAGTAAATTGTGGCATTTCTTCGCGGTAAAACTCAGGCATTTGAGCCACTGTTGCTGATAAAAAGCCGGCAGCCGGTTTATAACCATGTTCGGAGGGACGCATACCAATTGTGCCGCCAGTATAGGCAACGTATATGTGTTTTTTCATTATTATTATTTGGACTTAATGTTTTGCCTTATTGTACGCTCACAGACTAAGCCCTGCCAAACTTGCAGATAAAAGAATTGTTAAACAATGCTAGGGAACGTTATGCACCATCAAACTCTGTTTCGTGTGTTTTTAATTAACCCCAATCCTGTTTAAGAAATTGAACTAAATGCCTGTTCCAAGATCCGATCTTTCG
>JAACSL010000059.1 GCA_009993955.1 Paraglaciecola sp. | reverse complement strand
TTCCCGTTGGGACTTCAGTCGTCAAACGACGACTGAGGTCCTTTTTTACATTCTCGGTTTTTACGATTACATTGTTCGACCCAATTTAAGCTTTATAAGGTGAAGGTTGATGCAGCAAGCCGTAAGGAAAGTAGTCATTGCCGGAGGCGGCACAGCAGGCTGGATGACAGCAGCTTTATTACGCAAAGTGCTACCCAAAGACGTGTCTATCCAGTTAATTGAATCTGAAGACATTGGCATTGTCGGCGTGGGTGAAGCGACGATCCCTCCTATTCAAATCTTCAATCAATATTTAGGTTTAGACGAAAAAGATTTTCTTCGTGAAACCAACGCTACCATTAAGTTAGCCATTAAATTTGAGAACTGGCGCCGTGTTGGCGAAAGTTATTTTCACACCTTTGGCGCGCCTGGCGCGAATATGGGTTTTTGCAGCTTTCAGCATTACTGGTTACGGGCCAAACAGCAAGGTTTGCAGGAATCTCTGTGGGACTTTGATTTAAATTATTTGTGCTGCAAACAAGGTGTATTTAATAAAATTAATACACCCAATCCTATTTTTGAAATGCAATACGCCTATCATTTTGACTCGGGTTTGTACGGTCAGTATTTACGCAAAATAGCTGAAAATGCCGGTGTGAAACGCACTGAAGGCATCATAGATAAAGTCAAACAAGACACTCAAAGCGGTGACGTGCAAGCCTTGCAACTTCAATCAGGGGAGCAAATTGACGGCGATTTATTTATTGATTGCAGTGGTATGCGAGGTTTATTGATCAAACAAACCCTTGGTGTTGAATACGAAGATTGGCATCACTACTTACCGGCCAACAGTGCCCTCGCTATGCCCAGTGAGCGTATGCAACAAACGCTACCTTATACTCGGAGTATCGCCCATGCCAACGGCTGGCAATGGCGCATCCCTTTAACCCATCGTAATGGCAACGGCATTGTTTACAGCTCGGATTATTGCAGTGATGACGAGGCCTATCAAACCCTGACAAACAATCTTGACAGTAAAGCCTTAGATGAACCGCGCAAGATCACGTTTACCACGGGGCGTACCGCTCGCCAATGGCATAAAAATGTGGTGGCTATTGGTTTATCCAGTGGCTTTTTAGAACCGCTTGAATCCACCAGTATTCATCTGATTCAGTCGGGCATTGTGCGCTTATTAAAGCTGTTTCCAAACCAAGGCATTCAGCCCGCAACGGTAGAGGCGTATAACGCCGAATCCAAACACGAATTTGAAACGGTGCGAGACTTTATTATCTTGCACTACCACGTCAATGAGCGCCAAGACAGTGATTTTTGGCGGGATATGCGCAGTATGCCCGTGCCCCATCGTTTGCAACAAAAGATCGCTTTGTTTAACCAAGCTGGCGGCATTTTTAATGATCAGAATGATATTTTTCGTGATGCGTCGTGGTTACAGGTGATGATGGGACAGGGCATTATGCCGCAAGATTATCACCCTGCTGCACTGGCGTTGCCGTCAGACCTTCTAACTGAAACCTTGCAAAAAATACGGGCAGCGAAACACCAGCCAATGGAAAAAATGCTGCAACATGATGAGTTTTTAGCGCGCTACACAGCGAATTAAGCTAAGTACTAAGAACGAGGGGGACACGATGCGGCGCACAACACTTTTGCTAATAAGTTTACTGATCAGCGCACAGTGTCTTGGGCAAAACCAAACATGGCAGTTGCTGTCTCCTGACTCTCAAATTGTCATGGGAATACACTTAGATGCCGAAGCATTGAGCTATCAGGTAAGCTATCGCCAACAGACCATATTACGCCCTTCAAAACTTGGTTTAGCCTTCAAAGAACAAGGTCAACTGCAAGGCAATCTCAAGGTCATCCATGTCAACCAACGCAGCGTGGATCAGACTTGGACTCCCGTTTGGGGACAGCGCTCACCCATCATCGATCGTTTCAACGAGCTGAGGGTGGAGCTACAAGAAAACAGCGCGACAGGCAAACAACTGCAGGTTATTTTCCGCGTTTACAACGATGGTGTCGCCTTTCGTTATGTATTACCCAAACAAGCACAGCTCACAGATTTTGTGTTAAGTCAGGAGCTCACTGAATTTTCGTTTGATCAAAATTACCAAGCGTGGTGGATCCCTGCCTATCGCGACCAGCGCTACGAATATCAATACCTTAAATCAGCCTTGAGTTCGGTGGATGTGGCCCATACACCTATGACGTTGATCGGAGACAAGGTTGCCGTGGCGGTGCATGAAGCAGCCCTCAGTCATTATGCGTCCATGACCTTAAAAAACACTAACGACAACAGCATTATCTTTACTAGCGATCTCGTGCCGTGGGCCGACGGCGCCAAAGTATATGGGGCAACCCCTCTCACCACGCCGTGGCGCACCATCCAAATCGCCGAGAATGAAGTGGCGCTGCTGAATTCTGATTTGATCCTTAATTTAAATGACCCCGCCGCCCCTGATCTAGATACCAGCTATATCAAACCTGGAAAATACATGGGGATTTGGTGGGAAATGCACATTGGCAATAAAAACTGGTCACCAGGGGCAGACCAAGGTGCCACCACCGAGCGCGCCATGCAATACATCGATTTTGCAGCCCAACACAACATCGATGATGTGTTGATTGAAGGCTGGAATAAAGGCTGGGAAGGGGAGTGGTGGCAGCGCCCACCTATCTTTGACTTTGTCACACCAGTAGACGGTTTTGATATGGACAAAGTCAGTGCTTATGCGTTAAGCAAAGGCTTAAGGGTGATAGGTCATCATGAAACGGCAGCCGGGATCAGTCATTACGAGCGCCAGATGGAGGACGCATTCAACTACTACCAACAGCGGGGTGTGCAGTCGGTCAAAATGGGGTACGTGGGCACACGTCTTGAACATGGCGCAGTGAAAGAATGGCATCATGGTCAATATATGGTGGAACACATGCAACGGGTGGTGGATAGCGCCGCCAAACATCACGTAATGGTTAATGCACACGAAACCATCAAAGACACCGGGCTCAGTCGTACCTACCCCAACATGATGACACGCGAAGCAGTGCGTGGCATGGAATACAACGGTGGCAGTCCTGATACGGGTAATCTGCCTAACCACACGGTGATTATCCCCTTCACCCGAGGTTTATCAGGCCCCATTGATTTTACCCCTGGCATCTTCAATTTTAATTACCAGAAGCACCGTCCGCACAATCGTGTACCCACTACCTTGGCCAAACAGTTAGCCTTGTACGTTACCTTGTACAGTCCTTTGCAAATGGCCGCTGACTTACCCGAAAACTATGCAGGGCATCCGGCTTTTCAATTTATTGATGATGTGCCCACCGATTGGCAACAAAGCATCGCTTTGCAGGGCAAGATAGGCGAATTTTTAGTGGTGGCTAGGCAAGACAAACATTCTGCTGATTGGTTTGTGGGGGCGACAAGTAACGAAGACCCCCGCAGCCTCAGCTTAGCCCTTGATTTTCTTGAACCAAACCAACGCTATTTGCTGACTCGTTACCAGGATGCAACTGATGCACATTGGCAACGCAAGCCCATGGCCTATGAGATTAAACAGCAACAAGTCAGCAGCAGCGATGTGTTGACCTTGCAATTGCAGCCAGGCGGCGGTGCGGCCTTAAAATTTGCCTTATTGAAATAAATCGACTTTTGACCCTTAAGCAAGCTAACTGAATAGAACCACAGGAAGAACCATGAGCACTACTCACGCAAAAAATTTAATGCTGATCCGTTGGCTGACCTACTTGATGTTTATGATGTTTGCGATGACCTCAGATTCAGTAGGGGAAATCATCAAAGAAGTAAAACGTGAGTTTGATGTCACCAATGCACAGGCCAGTTTAATGCATTCACTGTTCATGATTGGCATTGCTTTCTCCGGCCTGTTTCTGGGCTTTCTAGCAGATAAGTTTGGCCGCAAGAAAACCATTATTTTAGGTTTGTCGCTGTTTGCTTTGTCTTGTTACTTCTTTTTAATTGGCACGTCTTTCAGTTTTATCTTGGCCTTAATTACCGTGTCTGGTATCGCGGTAGGGGTGTTTAAAACAGCGGCCTTGGCTTTAATTGGAGATATTTCTACATCCACCAAGGAGCACACGGGCACTATGAATGGGGCTGAGGCCTTTTTTGGTGTTGGCGCCATTATTGGCCCTTTAATCGTGGCCTGGATGGTGCGAGAGGGAGTAGATTGGAAATTGTTGTACGTATTAGCAGGGGGCTTGTGCACGGTTTTAATCATCATGGCGTGGAAAGCCAACTACCCTGAGCATACCCAAGGTGCTACACCCAAAGAGCCAATCAACGTGATGCGTAGCCTCAAGCTATTGACCAATCCGTATGCCATGGGTTTTTCTGTTGGGGCTTTTTTATATGTCGCGGCTGAGAGCGCCATTTATGTGTGGATGCCAAGTTATTTAGTGTGTGATGCCGGCAACGTCAGTGAAATGTTTAGCTGTTACACCGACGGGCCAGAAAAAATGTTAGCCATGTATGCGGTATCGGTATTCTTTTCTTTGCGTGCCGCCGGGCGATTTGTTGGTATTTGGATGATGCAAAGGTTGAACTGGGCCTTGGTATTGGTGCTGTTTAGTTTTGCTATTATGTTGTGTTTTATTGGCGGATTGATCGGTGGCAAAGAAGCCGCCTTATATCTGTTCCCACTGACGGGTATTTTTATGTCGGTGATTTACCCCACCTTCAATTCGAAAGGCATCAGCTGTTTTCCAAAACACGAGCATGGCACCGTGGCAGGTGTGATTTTATTTTTTACTGCTGCGGGTGCTGCGGCCGGGCCTTTTATCATGGGTGTTGTCAGCGATGCCTATGGCGGTGATGCCAAATACGGCTTCATTGTCGCGACAGTCTTTACCACCTTATTGTTTATCGGTTTATTGTATAACTACTTGGCTAACCCCACAGAAGCAAGGTTAGCGGCCATCGAAGAATCTGAATACGGTGCACATTAATGACACATAAAAACGAGATATTTGCAGTTATAGAGGCCGGCGGCACCAAATTTAACTGCGCCATCGTAGATGCCCAACGTCAAGTGCTCGCTGAACAACGCATCGCCACGACGACACCCGAGCAAACGCTGGGTTTAGCGGTAGACTTTTTTTTGCAGCAACGCCAAGCTGGGCATCACTTCTCGACACTGGGTTTAGCCAGTTTTGGACCCTTAGATTTGCATAGGGATTCCCCTACCTATGGCAACATCACCAGCACCCCAAAACCCTATTGGTCAGATACACCTTTGCGCAAACACCTAGCGACAGCCCTAGATTGCCACGTCAGCATCGACACAGATGTGAATGCCGCCGCTGTTGCGGAATACCGCTGGGGTGCGGCACAGAATTGTGAGGTGGCGGTGTATGTGACCATTGGTACCGGTGTGGGTGGCGGTATTGTTGTGCACGGTAAGCCAATACATGGTTTGGTGCACCCAGAGTTAGGCCACATTTTGCTTAGCCCGCCCAAAGGCATAAAGGGAGTATGTCCCTATCATGGTTCGTGTTTAGAAGGCTTGGCATCAGGGACGGCCATGGGCAAAATTTGGCAACAAAGCGCAGAATCTTTGCCATCTGATCATCAAGCTTGGGATATTCAGGCGCAAGTCTTAGCCAGTATGTGCCACACCTTGTTGATGACCTTGAGCCCACAAAAAATCATTCTAGGGGGCGGGGTGATGCATAAACCGGGATTGCTTGAGAAAGTGACCGAATATACAAAAACATCCCTGGCTGGTTATTTGGTTTTACCTCAACATGTTGATTTTAATAGTCTTATTAGTTTGCCGGGCTTGGGTGATCGTGCAGGCCTGTTTGGCGCATTGGCGCTAGTGATTGACGAGGCTACAAGGTAAATTTACGCAATATGCCAATTTGGTTGGGCAATTTTTAGGTTATACTCTGCGTTTTTAATGTCGAGAGAAATAGTATGCGCGTAATTGGCGTGGAATTAAGTGGCAATGATGCCAATGTGTGTTTGTTATCCTTACAAAATGAGTTGTTTCAAATCCCAGACTGTCGAGCGCGTAAGTTAACCCTGCCAAAAAACGCCGATGCCTCTGATCTGCGTTATTTTCAAACAACCTTTGCCAAGCTAGTTGCAGATTACAAAATCGATAAAGTGGTGGTGCGTGAACGCCCCATGAAAGGCAAGTTTGCCGGTGGCGCAGTGGGTTTTAAAATGGAAGCGGCCTTAGAACTCATCACTTCGGTTGATACTATTATTATGGCGCCAACGGCGATAAAAGAAGCGATTAAACGCAACCCCATTCCTGTGCCCTTTGCCGAAACAGGCTTAAAAGCATTCCAAGAAACCGCTTTTGATGTGGCCTACGCTTATTTAATGAAAGACAAATACGCCATCTAAACAGTAAACAACAGGGCGATTTAACAGGATTAGCATGGCATAGCTGATCCAGTTTTGTCACAGCGTGTAGGGCATGTTTATTAAACCGCAGCGAAACGGTGAAAATTGCCGAGCATCCAATCGAGATGCAACGTCAAGGTTGGCAAGCCATTTTAAGCAATTTTGCTAAGTATGTTGAGCAACCGGTTTAAGCGCAGGCCCGCGCCTTACTTTACAAAATCTTTATGCCAATCTTAAATTAAAAATCAGCAAAATGGGATTCTATAGGGTTTCAACAATCTCCACCCTCCATGGTGGATTGAGCCGGTTTTCTCCCGCCCAATATAATTTGATTTTATTGCCAGAGGGGTCGCGGATTATCGCTTCTTGCCACAAATAGCTCTGTAGAGTTGGTGCTTGCTCAAAGTGTATCCCCTTGTTTTTTAACTCGTCACACCACTGTGTCAGGTTTTTGTGTTCAAAATAAATAGTGGCGCCGTTTAGGTAATCACTGTCATCTAACAACAACGAAAAACTGGCGTCACCCTCAGGACAACAAAAACGAGCATAGTGCGGAGCATCAACAATCTGCATAAAGCCCAGCCGCAAATAAAACGCCACAGCTTCCGGCATGTTTTTAACAGGTAATGTGACTTGATTAAGATTCATTGATTTACCTGGTTGTTGCTCAGGCCCTCAGTGTAAAATTTTTCTAACAGTGGATAAATGAAAAACTGAGTAACACTCGACACTAAAAATAGGTGTGGCAGCGAATCCCCAAAAAAAAGGTAAGCTTTCGCTTACCTAAATGGGAAAGTTAAGGGGGCTAACGAGCCAATTTTTTACGTTGCCATGCGCACATGCCAAAGGCGATACCAAACAAGGCAAGGGCACTAGGTGCGGGCACATCACTAAGTGGTTTCCCTGTTGTGCCGCCGCCGGGGGCATTGAGTGGGGCGTATTCACCACCAGCAATGGCAATACCAGTTAATTCTATCCAGCTTGTGCCTGGACCCATACCGACTATGGTACTGGTGACTTCAATACTACTGATGTTTGTAATATCAAACAGGCTGTTATTCGCCTCAAATAAACTAAAGTCGTAGTTGAGATAATTAACGCTGCCACCTAATTGGTAACCCACAATGGTCTGATTAACCGAGCTTACTTGGCCATTTATATCGACCATTGACACCTGCCAGGTCGAATTACCTGCAGGATCGGCATCACCATCTAAATTGCCATTATTGATAAGTTGTCGATGGTAACCTATCTGCAAAGCATTGCCTGCTTGGGCGGCATTGAGATTTAAGCCAGGACTGGCATTGCGGCTTGCCGCGCCATCTAGGCCATCGTATTGAATAGCAAAAGCAAATTCGCCCGTCCAATCCATACCTACCGATAACATTGGCATATTCAGTGCGCCAAACCAGCCATTGCTAATGGAACCCTGAGCGTAGGTGCCTAACAGTTGTGTCATGTCGACACTAATATCGCGTTCTCCTCCAAGAATAGTACCGGTACTTGAACTGGCAAACTGTGAAGGGTTAACTTGGTTTGCGGTGACAGGACTGAAAAACGGATGGTTAATCAGGTCATAAGGTAAAAACTCGAAATCATCAATAATCAATGTCGCTTGAGACGCTAAGCTCGTGCCTAAAACCATGGTCAACAAAACGATTTGTTTTTTTACACGCGTATCATAATGCATTTACAGTACTCCCTAAATCAGACATGCGAGCTTGGTGTTTTTCGCATTGGTGTGGCTTGGTAGTGTCGGTTTTTGAATGAATCATCAAGAAGACAAATCAAAGCGTGGGCTAAGATTATGCAAGGGAACAGAGGCTGACAAATGCAAATTTGTTGACTCTCAAGTAAGAATTTCTTATCTGAAAGCGAACTCACCTCAGCAAAGAAGACTAGTTAAGCTCAGGTATTGGCAGGACTTGGAGTAGCTGACGCGGCACATCGCTGTGGATGTGTCGTGTCAGTACAAAGCAGAATGATATAACTAGTTGGCAACGACTTGCCAAATACCCACGGTACCACTGATTTCATTACCAACAATCACTAAGGCTTCACCAGTTGGGCTATCAGCAGCGCTAACAAACACCATGCCTTCTGGGCCATTGTCACCCATCAGATCGCCTCCTTCTGTCACATCACGATTAATCACGTAGTCAACAAAACGTGTATCGTACGGATTGGTAATGTCATAGACAAAAATACCACCCATACGTTCTAAACCTATAAAGGCATAGGTGCGCTCGTCGATTTTACCTACAGTCAATGCTTCAGGCTCTGGGCCTTTGTTGGCAGAACGGCCATCGCCGGCATTTTCATCATTTTCATTGTTAAAGGCATTGCCGTGAATAGAGGCAGTAATGCGCTCAAAATCATCACCTGAGTCAAATACCACTAAGCCGTTACTGTCCCAAATAGTGAAAGAGCGTGCGCCATAAGCATAAATACCTTCATAGACACCGTCCTTGTCACTGTCACCCAGAACATTGCTTACGGTTAAACGACCAAGTGGGTGGGCAGTAAAATCGGCACTTCTGGGGTCGCCACCGGCAATGGTTTCTAGGTTTGAACCGGGAGCAAAATCAAGGCGCCGTGCTTGGGTTTCTTCTGTAAAACTTAAACAACCATAGTCACTATCAAAGTCTTGTCCGCCAGCTGCTTCACATAGATCTTCGTCTTGTTCACCGTCGGCATTTAGCGTATCAAAAAAGTATTCCCGGGCATCACCTTCGTTGGCGGTCAGCACAAAACTGGCTCCTTTCCACGTATAAGATGCAATCGTATCTGGCATGTACATTCCATACACGTCTTGGTATTGCCCAAAACTCACGGTGCCATCTTCCATGCCATCCAGTTGGTATTTGCTCCAATCTTTAAACCCCAAACCTTTAATCGTGACGCTATTGTCAGCCAAGTTAATGATGGCTAAACCGTTGTTTTCTTGCAGACTCACGTAAGCCATATCGTTAATGATGGTAATGTATTCCGGCTCTAAATCTTGGGCCACGCTGGTGGTGATCAACTTACCGTTAATCGTGCGCCCCTCAGGATTAGGGAAATGCATACCCATGGCTTCGAGTTCGGCTTTTTTGCTGTTGTAAGCCTTGAAGTCGATGGAAAGAGCAGTATCTGCAGGCATATTGTCAATCATCGCGATAACTGACACTGAGCCCTCCGGATCAATACCGTAGTCACCACTGGGTTCACCTTCGTTGGCAGTCAGCACTTTGCTGCCATCTGGACTAAAGGTGACCATGTCAGGCAAGTTGCCTACACTAACGGCTTTGACAAAAGTGGGGCTGGCATCGTTGAGGCCGTTATAAAAAAGCACCATGCCATCGTTGGCTTTGTCTTTGGCAGGCACGGCTACCGCCATCCAATCTCCTTTAACAGCAACGCTAGTTGGGCCAGCCAAGTCAATGTTGTTTTGGCTAGTGGGCAATACTAAGGCCGCCGCACTGAGAGTGTCGGCCGTGAGTGGGTTGCTTAATGCTTCTGCACTTAAGCCAGAGGCGTCGATCATTTCAACCGTTGGTAGACTTGCAGCACTGTTAACGGCATAGATCATTTGGCTGGCAGCATGATATTGCACTATTTCCGCCGCACCTTCGGGATCGGCTGGATTGAGTTGCACTCGTCCAACTAGCGCCATACTTACCCCGGCATAGGCGTTTTGACCATTGCTGCCATTTTGTCCATTAGAACCATCACTGCCGTCTGTGCCAGCCGTGCCTTGTGGGCCAGCGGGACCAACCGCACCATCATCACCGTCTAAAAAACAACCGCTAAGGCTGGTACTGAGAACCAAGGCAATGGCCGTTTGAGTAAAGCGTTTTCTTAATTCCATGAAATTTCCTGTGCTAAGTTTATGATTTTCGTCAGGATATGTTTTGGGTATGACAGTGAGATTGCACTGCGGTTACAACTTTGTGACGGGCTGGTGAAAGAACAGCGTCGTAAATAAGACACACTTCTTAAATAATCAATAACAGGCTACTATCTGATTACGGCCAACTGGAGGACCACTTTGTGTCTGCCAATTTTCATATTAGCTGTTCTTCAGATGTGATGATGGTGAGCATTGATCCGCACTGGGATCATCAGCAATACAGCAACAAACTCGCCGAAGCGATGTTGCAGCATTCTGAAAAATTTACGGATACTGCTTGGGCGGTTATCGACGACATCCGCAATTGGCCTGTGAAGTCGCCACAAGAGATCGAACAATGTACTGAAGTAGCCAGTCAGATGTTGAACATGGGCATGACTAATTGTGCGATTTGCGTCGAAGACCTAGCAGTGTCAAAGTGGATGATGAAAAAAATCGTATCGCCCAAAGTCAATATGCGCTTTTTTGCTACCATTGACGAATGCAAAGCTTGGTTAAGCGAGCAGGGTTTTGATACTGAATTTGGTCACCCAACTACCACAACAAATGACGTGTCATAAGCTAAGAGGAATGAAACCAGAGTATCGCGTTCGCCACATACTCTGGCTCCAAACCACCGCTCTTCAATAAACAACCCCGATTCTAGTAATACTCAAGCTTTTCAACTTTGCCCCAAAATACCTTATATGAAAATGCGGTGTAGGCTAAAATGCAGGGGATGACCACGAGGGCTCCAAACAAGATAAAGCGCAGCGACTCTGGAGCACTCGCTGCCTGCCAAATGGTTAATTGCTGTGGCACGATGTAAGGAAAGTAGCTAAATGCCAAGCCACTGAAACAGCTTAGAAATAGCACCACCGTGATCACAAACGGCAACCAACACCCACTGTCGTCTTTGAGTGGCAAGCGATTTAGCACGGTATAACCCAAGGCCAACAATGCAAAACTGGTGATGGGAATGATCGCTAAAAAATAAGCGGTGGGCGCGGTTGTCCAACGATCCAATACGGCAGGGTTGATCAATGGATTGACCAAACATACCGCGACGATACCGATAACACTCACCTGGCCTGCGCGTTTAGCCCAATGAATAGCCTTCCCTTGCAAGTCATCAGTGGTTTTCATTATCAGCCAGGTGGCGCCGATTAAGGCATAAGCACAACTCACTCCCACCGCGCTTAATGCAGCAAATAAGTGCGCATTCAAACTACTTTGAAAACCCATGACATACAGACCTAACATATACCCCTGGGCGGCGGATGCCAGTAACGAACCTAGCTTGAAAATCAGATTCCATTTACCTTTATGAACTTCGCGTACTTTGGTGCGAAAATCGAAGGCAACACCACGTAAAATGAGACCAATCAGCAAGGCAAATGCAGGGATGTAGAGATCTTTGAACACCAAGTTGTATGCCTCGGGAAAGGCGATCAACAGTAAACCCACCGCCAGTACTAACCACGTTTCGTTGGCATCCCAAAACGGCCCGATTGAGGCGATCATTTGATCACTGTGTTTGTCATTATTCAGGGGCAATAAGATCCCCACCCCTAAATCGTAACCATCAAGAATGGCGTACACCACCACTGCCAAGGCCATTAAACCGGCAAAGATGATGGGTAAATTTTGGTCAGCAAACATGTTTACACTCCTGCCTGTTCAAGTTCATTTGCACGAGCCACAAAGCCTTTTTGCAAACGCCGCTCACTGAGCTGAATCTCTTCAATTTCAACGGCATTACGTGCCATGCGAAATAGAGTTTTGATATAGGCCGTTAGCAGTAAAGCGTAGGTCAGTAGATAACCAATAAGACTGAAAGCGACGTTACCCGGCGCAATATCGGTGACGGCGTCAGCTGTGGTTAAAACACCGCTGACTAAATAAGGCTGTCGACCAATCTCAGTAACATACCAACCGGCAATCGTGGCCACCCAGCCTGAAAAGGTCATGCAGATCAAAGCGGTCAGCACAGCGTTGGATAGGTTTTGCCCTCTCAGCAACTTTGCACTGGTGAACCAAGCGACAACTAACATCAACATACCCGTTGCTAACATTAATCTGAAAGCATAAAACACCGGCGCCACGGGAGGATGTTTACCGGCAAATTCATTTAAGCCTTTTACTTCTCCGTGTAACTCATGAGTTAAAATCAAACTCGCTCCATTCGGTATCGCCACTTCAGCTAGATTGCTGCGGCTTTTTTCATCGGGCAGGGCAAACAGTACCAAGGGTAAGCCTTGTTTGGTTTCCCAAGCGGCTTCCATTGCCGCCACTTTTTGTGGCTGATGTTCAAGAGTGTTTAAGCCGTGCTGATCACCCACCAAAATTTGTACGGGCATCAATACGGCCGCCACTAATACCGCGGATTTAAGCGCGAGTTTGGGGGCTTTTTTGGCATCGCCATGTTTGATGCGATAGGCCGAGATACCCGCGATCAGAAACGCAGCGGTTAAACCTGAAGCGAGCAATACGTGCATCAGTCGATAAGGCATGGAAGGATTAAATATAATCGCCAACCAATCAGTCGCGTAGGCCACACCATCACGCATTTCGAAGCCCGCTGGGGTATGCATCCAAGAGTTGAGAACGATGATCCAAAACGCTGACAAGGTGGTGCCCACCGCCACAATCAAGGTGGCCAGGGTATGCACCCACGGTGGTACACGGTTAATCCCAAATAACATGATCCCCAAAAATGTGGCCTCGAGGAAAAACGCGGTGAGTACCTCATAACCCAGAAGTGGCCCAGCAATATTCCCCACGGTTGCCATAAAACCTGGCCAGTTTGTACCAAATTGGAAGGACATGGTGATACCACTGACGACACCTAAGGCAAAAGTCAGCGCAAACACTTTTACCCAAAAGCGGTAGGTGCGCATCCACACTGGATGGCCAGAACGCAGGTAACGTAATTTGAAATAAAACAAGAACCAGCCAAGGGCAATGCTTATGCTGGGAAACAAAATATGAAAGCTAATATTGGCCGCAAACTGCAAACGCGACAACAAAAATACATCAGCCATGGTGACCTCTAGTTAGATGAAACAGTAACGGTTATTTATTGTTGGCCGGCCGGGGCAACAATTTATCTTTAAACTCCAATACCTTGCCTACCCCTGAACCAAGCTTCATCAAAGTACCAAGCTTGTCAGGACCAAGGCGTTGTAACTCCATCGACCACTTACTTATCCCTTCTAATAAGTCATGAATTTCCTGTAATTTTGTTTGAGCAAACACCTCGGCATCGTTGCCGGGTTTATCCAATAAAATGTCGCGCAACAAACTCAAGGTGGGGTCCATTTCGCGTTTGCGACGTTCTTCAAATACGCGATTTGCCATATCCCAAATGCTGCCATTGGCCTTAAAATACTCTTTTCGGTCACCGGGTTTATGTTGCAGTTGCACGAGTTGCCAAGCCTGCAATTCCTTTAAACCCATGCTGACATTGCCACGGGAAATACTCAGTGCCTCGGCGATATCATTGGCGGTGATGGCTTCTTTACTCACCACCAACAGGGCGACAATTTGCCCCACCGTGCGGTTAAATCCCCAGCGGCTGCCCATTTCACCGAAGTGCATAACAAACGATTCAAGCATAGGAGTGAGTTGCATATCTTTTCTTTTGAAGTTTCAGTAATTTATGAAAGTTTAAATGCTTTGTAAAGTTGGAGCAAGAATTATTTAGGTTGATAACAGGATGGTATGACCAACTACTGTTCAAGGTCGCACAGGGCTGCCCTCAATATGCACACCAAAGCAAGAATTTAGCGGTGGATTTATGTGTAGCGGTTATGAAGTGTAAAGGGCATAGCAGTCGTAGAGAATTTCAATCCTGTATGCCCGCCTTTCGCTCGTTGCTAACTAGCGGCTGAGTATTTTAGTTTTAAGACGTTGGCGAAAGCCAATGCCAAACAACGCAAGCGCAAAAAAGGCCATGTTGGTGGGCGCAGAGACTAAGCTTGGTGGATCACCAACGCCACCGCCGCCAGTGGTAAATAAGCCAGTTAGGTTGCTGAGCATCACGGCACTGTCGTAAACCGTGTCACTGGTATCAGCGATGGCAATTTTTAGCGTATGGGTGCTCAAGTTTGAATTCACTTTACCCACTACGTTGAGCACCTTACTGAAACCGTCATATTCAATATTGAAGTCTCTGTCGATGTTACTGATGAAGTTTGTTTCGTTGGCTCCCTGTACAAATGACACCAAGCTGTTGTCAGGAAAAAACGCGTAGTTGATACCATCAATAAAAAAACCGAAGACATCGGTGACACTTTGATCGGGGAATTCGTCACTACCAAAGATAAAATCAAAGGCCACAGCATTGAGGCCGGCTGCCAGGGTAAAATCAAAAGAAATGAAGTTAACGTCATCAGTGTTACTGTTAGGTGCACCTGCATCGATAAGTATTGCTTCTAAATCGGCGTCGGGACCTGAGAAAACACTTTGCCCAAAAAAGGCGCTGGTATTGCTGTCGGGAACATTGGCTGTGCCAGTGGTGAGAATAGCACCTTGGCCAAGCTTAACGCTGGTTGTGCCATTGCTGATATTCACTCCAGAGAAGATGCCAGATTGTGAATCTCCCGGTGCGGATGCTGCTCCCCGTTGACCAAAAAACACTTCACTGCCAGCAACAACATTGATGCCTGAATCTGCGTTAAGCAATGCACCAATAATTTTCTGACTGCCATTGTCCGTATTGTCAATTAAATCTAAGCCAATCAATCCTGCATTGGCGTGCCCTACGATGCCCAAACTTATGCTTAGTAAGGTGCGAGTTGTCCATTTAGTCATAACTTCCTCATATTTTGTGTGATGTCTGCTGGGTTTTCCAAGCGCTACAACAGCGGCCTGAATTTTGCGCGAATATAGGAGAAATTATGGATGGCGACTACTGACAGAAATGACAGGTGTAGAATGTAACGATAGGTAAAATTGTGAAGCTAGGTAAGGCTCTGGCAGCGTTTGGCTGCCAGTAACTTACCGCTAAATCTCTATCTCAAATATCTGCTGTTGTTGATGAATTCCGACTTTTTGTAAGCGTATGAGCATTGATAATTGCAGACGCGCTTAGCGGATTTTGTGTATTGGATGATAATTTTAATAACATGCCATAATTTCTATTTGTGTTTAAATCTTCATGAAATAAGAGTTTAAAACACGGTTAAAATTATGCGTATAGTGAATAAAGTCGGCTTATTAAGCTGTGTTTTAGCTCTGGGCTGTTGTGTTGGTTTGAGCGCCGCTGAAAGTACAAAGGCTTCATCAGTTAAAAATCGTATGCTGGTATTATCCGATATCGAAGCGGATCCCGATGACTCTCAAACACTGATACGTTTGTTGTTGTATGTTAATCAAATCGACTTGGAAGGGATGGTTGCTACCACCTCGGTACACCAAAAAAACATGGTTGCGCCTCAGACCATGCATAAAATCATTGATGCCTATGCCAAGGTGCGCGACAACCTGAATAAACACGAAGCGGGTTTTCCAGCGGCTAAAGCCTTGCATGCTTTAGTCAAACAAGCTTTACCGGTTTATGGCATGTCTGGCGTGGGTGAAGATAAAGATTCAGAAGGGTCTGACTGGTTAATTAAAGCAATTGAGCGTAAAGATGAACGTCCTTTATGGATAACAGTATGGGGCGGCACAAACACCTTAGCCCAGGCCTTATTTCGCTTAAAACAAACAAAAGATCCTCAGAAGCTTGCGGAATTGCTGAATAAATTAAGGGTGTATAGCATATCAGATCAGGATGATTCAGGTACCTGGATTCGTAGTACCTTCCCATCATTGTTTTATATTGTCAGCCCAGGTGGTTATGGCGCTGCAACATGGACGGGGATCAATACGTTCATTGATGGTCTGGATAATACCACCATCAGTAATCAGTGGATTGCCGATAATATTCAACAAGGTCATGGCCCACTGGGTGCCGAATATCCTGATGTTGCCTATGGTGTTGAAGGTGATACACCAAGCTGGTTAAATTTAATTTCAAATGGCCTAAATCAGCCTGAACATCCTGAATGGGGCGGCTGGGGCGGTCGTTATGAATTGAGAATCCCTAATTTAGCAGACATGGATCCTAATGGTTTTAACGGTGGCGTACCTATTAAGCTGGAGTCACGCGCTATCTGGACTAACGCTGTAGACAACTATATGCCGCCAGAGAGGGGCGCTTATGGACGTGCTCTTAAACCTGGAACTAAGAGTTTTGTCGATTATCGCGCGACTTTATATCGCTGGCGTGATGAGTTTCAAAATGACTTTGCAGCACGAATGGATTGGACAACTAAATCTTACAATCAGGCTAACCATGCTCCTATACCGGTACTTAATCATTCCAACCACCTCAAGATAAAATCAGGCGAGTATCTTCATTTGGATGCACGAAGCTCTTACGATCCCGATGGAGATAGTCTGCAATTTTATTGGTTCAATTATCCTGAGGCAGGCACACTACCTAACAAACTTATCAAGATAGAGACTGCTGAGAACATGAATCGAGCTGGGCTGCATGTGCCCAAGGTGACCAAATCTGAAACGTTGCAGATTATACTAAAAGTGACTGATCGTGGCATACCTGCTTTAACCCGCTATCAAAGAGTATTCGTGACGGTTACTCCATAAAGATGGTCTGTTTTTTTGACGGTGTTGGCGACTGCTGACAGAAATGACAGGTGTAGAATGTAACGATAGGTAAAATTGTGAAGCTTGGTAAGGCTCTGGCAGCGTTTGGCTGCCAGAAAAATAGGCAAAGGAACTTAGTTTTTGCTAGGGTTGATCAAGTATTTCTCGCCGGTTTTTTTGGCGTTATAACGAGCAATGTATTCCGGCTGCATGGCTTGGCTAAAACTCAATTCTTCGGTGTAAGTTGAGGCAAAGGTGGTTTGGATCTCATCGGCCACCTGTTTATGTAACTCGGCAACTCGGGCAGGACTGAGTTTGGCTAAAAAGCGCATTAACAACCAACCACCAATGCCCCAGGTCATACCGTAAGCACGATTGAGGATAGTGGGCGAGAAGTCGAGCCCACCGTAGATGTAAACTTGTTTGTTGCTGGCCGACCCATAAGTATTAAAACCTTTGGCGTCTTTGCTGCCGACTTTTTCCATGGCCGTCAGAATATCACTCACCAACTCGCCGCCGCCGATGGCATCAAACGCTAAGGTTGCGCCAGTTTTCTCAAGGGCAGTGTACAAATCTTGTTTAAAGCTGGCGGCAGACGAGTCGCATACTATTGTCGCACCTAGGTCATGGAGTATCTTTGCTTGCTGCTGATTGCGCACGATGTTGACTAAGGCAACGCCTTGGGCGAGGCAAATTTTATTTAACATTTGTCCTAAACTTGAGGCGGCCGCGGTGTGCACTAAGGCCGTGTGTCCTTCCATACGCATGGTTTCGACCATGCCAAGGGCGGTAAGTGGATTAACAAACGAAGAAGCCGCTTGTCGAGGGCTGGTGCCTTCATGATGAACGATGCACGCCTGTACCGGTACACAACAATATTCAGCATAGGTTTGCCCAGACAATACCCCCACCGTTTTACCTATCATGGCCTGTGCTGCCGGGCTATCACCTGCCGCTACTACCTTACCTGCTCCTTCGTTACCAATGGGTAAGACTTGGTCAATCCGTGAACTCACCCGTCCCAACATACTGTGATGTACAGGTGCTGTGAGTACTTTAGTGGCCGGCTCTAAACTCGCGGCAGCAAGTGTAGCAGGACCAAACATTGGCCACATATCAGAAGGGTTAATCGGGGCGGCTTCAATGCGTACAATGACTTCATGGGGTTTAGGCGCAGGTAGCGTGACTTCTTTGAGGGATAGTTTCAGGCTACCGTCGTGGGTAACTTCGGTAAATAACTGTTGTGATTTTTGCATGGTTTAGTGATCTCTCTTTGACGATGTGACGTTTATTGCATCTTTGCAACGTTGGGGCAACTCGACGCTTTGCCAAGACCCAGACCAGCGAAACTTGAGTTTATTGCGGGTTAGACTAAGCTGCTGCCAACTTATCTCGACCTTGAGGGTCGTCACCACAGGTGTGTTATTGCATGCTACATCAAGATTATAGTCAACGTGTTGTTATTCATACAGCAGACTTACCCTGGGAAACTTCACCCGCTCAGGGCGTTACCCGTAAAAAATTAGAGAGAGAAGAAGCCGAGCGAGGCCGAGCGACATCTATTGTTAGCTATGCACCTGATTCGGCTTTTCCTACCCATCATCATCCCTTTGGTGAAGAAATTTTTGTCTTGGAAGGGGTGTTTTCCGATGAAAATGGCGTCTATCCCGCGGGCACATACTTGCGTAATCCTCCGGGTAGCAGCCATGCGCCTTTTTCCAAGCAAGGCTACCAACTGTTTGTGAAACTGTGTTATTTCGATGCCCTTGATCAACAGCAACTATGCATTGATACCACGGAGCAAGACTGGCTGCCCGGATTAGTTGAAGGACTGAGTGTGATGCCTCTGCATTCGTTTGCTGGCAGTCACACTGCATTGGTGCGCTGGGCGGCCAATACCAAGTTTAATGCCCACCAACACTTTGGCGGCGAAGAAATCTTGGTGTTGCAGGGTGAGTTTTGCGACGAGCATGGCCAGTATCCACTACTTAGCTGGATACGCAGTCCGCATCGCAGTCAACACCAACCTTTTGTCAAAGCACAAGAAACCATCATTTTAGTCAAGACAGGGCATTTACCTGTCTAAATAAGGAAGTCATATCATGGAGCGTTACGCTAAAAAAATATCAGGTTGGATTGTGGTTCGTTTACGATATGTATTGGCGGCAATGCTGCTGGTGGGCTGTACATCGGTGCCTGAAGGTATTAGCCCAGTCGACGATTTTGACCTGTCACGGTATCTGGGTACTTGGTACGAAATTGCCCGTCTCGATCATCCTTTTGAAAGGGGCTTAGAGCAGATTACTGCCACCTATACTTTGCGTGATGACGGAGGGGTAGAAGTCTTAAACAAAGGTTACAATCCGCAAAAAGATGCGTGGCAAGACGCCCTCGGTAAAGCGTATTTTGTTGGCGATAACCAGCTTGGCCATTTAAAAGTGTCTTTTTTTGGCCCGTTCTACGCCAGCTACGTTATTTTTGTTTTGGATAAAACTGACTATCAATATGCCATGATCACCGGCCCCGACCGTGACTATCTGTGGATTTTGGCGCGCACCCCAAACATAGATGCATCCTTACAAACACAATTAGTCGAACAGGCCAAGGCACTGGGCTATGCAACGGAAGAGTTAATTTTTGTTAAACAATAAAGCTTCAGGCTTTTATCACTGGTTTTGAAAGCAAAAATAAGTAAGCTAGGTCATAGCAGTCTGAGCACAAAACAAAAATAATAATGGTAGGACGCCCATGATGAGCCAAGCACACGCCAGCAGTAAATCCATTACCGACAAGCCCTTGGAGCCTTGCTTGCTCAGTCAATTTGAGATCATTGAGCAAGCGCGTGAATTTTTAAGCGCCATTACAGAGACTGATTATCAAGGTGTTGTCAGCCCGCATTTTTCAGGCAGTGCTGGCGCTCACATGCGTCACATTATTGATCATTATCTAGCATTACGTCTGGGTAGCAGTGCTGGCATCATTAACTAACCCCCAATCCTGTTTAAGAAATTGAACTAAATGCCTGTTCCAAGATCCGATCTTTCGACCAAGAAAGTGGGAACCAACAGAGGAACAGGCATGAAG